>CAKPDH010000002.1 GCA_934148845.1 uncultured Bacilli bacterium | reverse complement strand
GATTTTTTTATTAGCGCAATCTCCATTGCTGGTTTTCTTATTAAAATATTTTTAGCATGTGCTACTTTTAAATTAATGCGTTCTTTTGCAAGAGTTGACTTATCTATTAATTTTTCTTTTACATTATTTACATTTTCTTTTAATATAACAGTCTTACTTAATATATTGTTAGCATATTCTAGTCCATGAAGCTTTATTTGGGACATTATGTTTTGAAACCCAACTGTATTTTTAGCTATTTTTAATTCTTGCTTTAATAAAGTATGCATTTCTGCTGAAAGAACTAACATTGCAATTTTTTTGTTGGATATTTTTGTATTAATTTTTTTGCCATCTAAAATATTAGAATCTATAATTACAATTTTTTTATCTTCCATAAACTCACCTTGCAATGCCATTAACTGACTTTGTTACAACGCTTAATTCTGTTTGATCAACAATATCATCAAATGATATTGAACCATCTGGATTTTTATCATTGACAATAAAAGCTGTTATTTCATAATTTCCATCATTTGATGGGATACTACACATAGCATATGTTTTATCATATCCTTCGACATTAAATAATGTTAAAACTTCTGCCTTTTTTAATGTTCCATCTGTATCTACATAATCAAAAAATATATCCTTATCTTCCATACAATCACCTTACCTTATAGTATAAGAATACCATTTTTTTAAGTTTTTTTCAACTAAAAAAGAAGATTTTTTATATTATATCTTCTCTATTCTTACAAAAAGTGGAGTTGGATCTTCTAATTTATCACCAACTTTAAGTTTACCAAAATTCTTTATTGAATCATAAGATGTCTCTTTTGTATTTAACTGTCTAAATATTTCCTCACTTGTTGATGGTAAATATGGTGATAATAAAACTGCACCTATTCTAATTGACTCAAGTAAATTATACAAAACTTTTTTTAATCTATCAGTAGAACCTTCTTTTGCAAGTAACCAAGGAGTAGTTTCATCAATATATTTATTACATCTTTTAAATATACTAAACACCTCATCTATAGCATCTGCTATACGTAATTCATCCATACATTTTTCTACTTTTTCTCTTGCATTCATAACTGTGTCAATTAATTCTTTATCAATATCTAATTCGCTATCACTATTTGAAATAACATTATCAAAATATTTCTTATTCATTGATATTGTTCTATTTACAAGATTTCCTAATATATTAGCTAAATCAGAATTATATCTTTCTTCTAATAATTCATAAGTTAAATTTCCATCGTTTGCGAATGGTATTTCGTGCAATACATAATATCTTACAGCATCTACACCATATTTTTCTACCAAATCATCTGCATATATTGCATTTCCTCTACTTTTTCCTATCTTATCATTGTTAGTTAAAAGCCATGGATGCCCAAAAATTTTTTTTGGTAATGGAAGATCTAAACTCCATAAAAATGCTGGCCAATAAATACTATGAAATCTTACTATATCTTTCCCTATTAAATGTAAATCAGCTGGCCACCACTTTTTAAATTCTTCTGTTGGATTTTCTGTATCATATCCTATGTTTGTAATATAATTTGTAAGTGCATCTAGCCATACATATATAACATGTTTACTATCAAAATCTACAGGAATTCCCCAACTAAATGATGTACGCGAAACACACAAATCTTGAAGACCTGGTTTGATAAAATTATTAAGCATTTCGTTTTTTCTACTTTCTGGCTCAATAAAATCAGGATGCTCTTCTATATATTTTTCTAATCTTTCTTGATATTTTGATAATTTAAAGAAATATGCTTCTTCACACTTTTCTGATACTTCTCTTTGACAATCAGGACATTTACCATCTACTAGTTGGGATTCTGTCCAAAATGATTCACAAGGTGTACAGTATAATCCCTTATACTCACCTAAATATATATCGCCTTTATCATACATTTTTTTGAATATTTTTTGTACTTCTTTTTCATGTACTTCATCAGTTGTCCTTACAAATTTATCATAAGAAGTATTCATTATATCCCATATTCTTTTTATTTCTAAAGCGACGTCATCTACAAATTGCTTAGGCGTTTTTCCTTGAGCAGATGCTTTTAATTCTATCTTTTCACCATGTTCATCTGTACCTGTTTGAAAATATACATCATAACCTTCTAATCTTTTAAATCTTGCAATTGAATCTGCTAATACTATTTCATATGTATTACCAATGTGTGGTTTACCAGAAGTATAAGCAATTGCAGTTGATATATAATACTTTTTATTATTCATAATTATCTCCTCTTTCTTACTTTAAGGTAGAACCTATTCCACCTTTTCTTACATTTTCTATTTCTTCTTCTGAATCTACAGTTAAGTACTTAACAAATATACCTTGCGCTATTTTGTCACCTATATTAACTACATAATCCTGTTTACCATTATTTGAAAGTTTTATTTGAAAATGACCTTCATTAGTTTCATTATTATAAAAATCCGAATCAATTACACCTACACAATTTGTTAAACAAACGTCATACTTATATCCTTGAGAACTTCTAGAACATAAAAATAAGACTTCATCTGGGTTCATGCAAACTTTTAATCCAGTTTTAAAAGCTTTGGATTCACCTTTTTTTATTATTCCTTCTTCTATACTAAAAATGTCATAACCAGCGGATGATTTAGTGCTTCTCTCAGGCATTCGATATTGTTTATAAAAATTTATATCATCTTTTACATCTTTTTTAAATTGCTCAAAACTTATTTTTTCAAATTTTCTCATACTACTTCTCCTATTTAAAAAAAAATCACATCCAACATAAGGACGTGATTTTACGTGGTACCACCTTAATTCATGCATAAAGCACCTTAAATTATAACGCATTACCGAATTAGCTCCAGACCCATTTAAAATATTTCAGTATTATTTGCTTTCACCTTATCAAACTCTCTTTAAATACCTTGATATTCTTCTTTCCTTCATCGCTTCTTATGCACATATCATAACATATTTTTTTTTATTGTTCAAGATATTTTGTCATAAAAGATGAAGCTATGTTTGCCATTTGCATTTCACTTTCACCTAATTTTTCATCTTCATTTAATATTAATATTAATCCAACAGCTTCTCCATTTACAAGTATCGTATTAATAACATAACTACAAGTGATTGTTTTATTGTCTGTTACATTTAATTCCTTAAAATGACCTTCAATCATTTTATCCCTTCTTTTAATTGATTCTACTAATTGCTCACTTATATTTTTATTTAATAATTCTTTTTTTAATGGGCCACTAATAGCTACTATTACATCTGTATCCATAATAAGTATATTATGTTTCATAAAAGTATATATTGAATCAGTAAGTTCATTTGCTAAATCATTTATTTTATTCATCATAGAAAACTTTTTAAATATAATTTCTTCATTTTCTACAAATATTTCTAAATTATCGCCTTCTTTTATTCTTAAGTTTTTTCTTATTTCTTTTGGGATTACAACACGACCCAAGTCATCAATTCTTCTTATTATACCAGTTGCTTTCATATAATCCTCCTATCGTTAATATGTGTTAAAAATAATTTATTATTCTACAAAAAAATTATAAAAATAATGATATTTTATTAGTAGCATTTATTTTAAAAATAAAATATTTTTTATAAAAATTAGCACTCTTACTTGACAAGTGCTAAAAAAGTGATATAATTTATAACTAGGGAGATGATTATATGAATAATAATGGTTATGAAGAAAATTTAAAAAATGTGCTTGAAAAATACGGACGCGATATTGTTAAAGCTGCTAAGGACGGTAAAATAGATCCTGTTATTGGTAGAGATGAAGAAATTCGTAATATTACACGTATCTTATCAAGAAAAACTAAAAATAACCCTGTCTTAATCGGAGAACCTGGTGTTGGTAAAACTGCAATTGTGGAAGGACTTGCATTACGTATTGTTAAAGGGGATGTTCCAAACAGTTTAAAAGATAAAACTATTTGGGAACTTGATATGGGTGCGCTTATTGCAGGTGCTAAATATCGTGGAGAATTTGAAGAAAGACTTAAAGCTGTATTAAAAGAAATTAAAGATTCTGATGGTAAAATTATATTATTTATAGATGAAATACATTTAATTGTCGGTGCTGGAGCTCTTGAAGGAGCTATGGATGCTGGAAATTTACTTAAACCAATGCTTGCACGTGGAGAAATTCTATGTATAGGTGCTACTACTTTAAATGAATATAGAAAATATATTGAAAAAGATGGGGCTCTTGAACGTAGATTTCAAAAAGTATTAGTAAATGCTCCAACAGTTCAAGATACTATTACAATACTAAGAGGTTTAAAATCAAGATTTGAAGTATATCATGGAGTTACTATAAAAGATAAGGCTCTTATAGCTGCTGCTACCCTTTCTGATAGATATATTACTGATAGATTTTTACCAGATAAAGCAATTGATTTAGTTGATGAAGCTTGTGCAACAATTAAGGTACAAATGGAATCTGTACCAGTAGAACTTGATAGTTTAACTAGAGAAATTATGCAGCTTCAAATAGAAAAAGAAGCCTTAAAGAAAGAAAAAGACGAACTATCTAAAAATAGAATTAATGAAATAGATACAAAATTAGAAACATTAAAGAAAAAAGAATCTAAATTAAGATCTGACTGGGAAGATGAAAAAGATATAAATAACAAAATAAATAAGAAAAAAGAAGAAATAGAGAAAGCATCTTTTGATCTTGAAAAAGCAGAAGACAATTATGATTATGAAAAAGCGGCAATATTAAGACATGGAACATTACCAAAATTAAGAAAAGAATTAGAAGAACTTAACGAAAAAAATAAGAATGAAATTCTTAGTGATACTGTTGATGATGAATCTATCGCAGCAATCGTTTCAAAATGGACTAATATACCTGTAAGTAAGTTAGTCGGTGGTGAAAAAGAAAAATTGCTGCATTTAAAAGAAAATATGCAAAAAAGAGTGAAAGGTCAAGATAAAGCACTTGAACTTATTTCTGAAGCTATTAAAAGAGCACGTGCTGGTATTAAGGATCCAAATAGACCTATTGGTTCATTTATATTTTTAGGACCTACTGGAGTCGGTAAGACTGAAGTTGCGCGTACATTAGCTAGCGAATTATTTGATGATGAAAAACACATTGTTAGAATTGATATGAGTGAATATATGGAAGCACATTCAGTTTCTAGATTAGTAGGAGCTCCTCCAGGATATGTTGGATATGATGAAGGTGGTCAGTTAACTGAGGCTGTTAGAAGAAATCCTTATAGCATAGTTTTATTTGATGAAATTGAAAAAGCTCATAAAGATGTATTTAATATTTTACTTCAAATATTAGATGATGGTAGAATTACGGATTCTCAAGGTAGAACTGTAGATTTCAAAAACACAATAATTATTATGACATCAAATTTAGGTAGTGAATATATCCTTGAAAACAATGAAAATTCTAACAAATTAATTATGGAGGAATTAAGACATACATTTAAACCAGAATTCATAAACAGAATTGATGAAATAATTATATTTAATCCATTAAATAAAGAAGTACTATATAGTATACTTGATAATCTAATCAAAAATATTGAAAAAAGGCTTATAAATATGCATATTTCAATTACATTAACAGATGAAGCTAAAAAATATATTATAGACAATTCTTTCGATGAAAAATATGGTGCTAGACCAATGAAAAGATTTGTAAGTAAAAACATTGAATCTTTACTTGCTAATAACATTATTGAAGATAATATTAAATTTGGTGAAAATATTATTATTGATGTAATTAATAATAAATTTATAATAAAATAAATAGGTTTTTGTCCTATTTATTTTTTTTACTAAGAATACTAATATCATTGATATTAACAATTATTTAACCATTTTTGTATATTTTAATTCTCCCATTTTAGATGTTGGTACAAATCCAGGTTCAGCCTTTAGTACATCAGGAATTCTATTTACTATTGAGGCACATGTAAGTTCAACTGTTTGTGGTCTTGTTATAACTATAGTAGTGTTTGGATCTCCATAAATTGTCCATTCATTTTTATCGCAATCCTCTTTAGAATATACCTTTCCAATACATTCACTTTCTATTGTTATTCCTTCTTTTGTAGTTGTTGTTACAACAGCACTCATACCCGTTGCCATTCCTGCTTTAACAGTCATATTTAACGTTGATGAATTAATATCTGAATCATGAGTTTGTGGTACACATTTTTGCTTTTGAGATATTACGGTTAAGCCTAATTTATCGCATAACCATCCATTTGTATTCCACATATAGCTTGGTAAATATTCACCTGCATCTATTAATGCTTGACGTTGTTCATCTGAAATTCTATCTACACTTGCAACTTCTTTATCAAACTCCTCTAACGTTAAACCTGCACCATGTGCTTTTGCTAAAGCAATTCCATAATCTTCTACATTATAAGAAGAGCTTCCTTTTATTTTAGTAATATTATGCGTAGCGCCAGCTAAAGTTGCTATTAAATTACCCCAAAACGCATCTTGATATCCACTTCCTGTTATAGTACAATTATTTTCTTTAGCTAATTTTGAAATTTCTTCTGTTAATTTTGGAGATGAATTAAATGGATAGAATGCTTCTTCACAAGTAGTAATAGCATTTACTCCACATTTAGCGCAAGTTAATAAAACATCTCCTACATCTTTCATTAAACTCATAGTAGTAACTATTGCTATATCTGGCTTTGTAGTATTTAGTATTGACTCTAATTCATTAACATCACAAATTACTACCCCTTTATCTTCACAGCCCATTACAAATCCTATATCCTTACCTACTACATTAGGATTAATGTCAACAGCACCTACTATTTCATATCCATTTTCTATTGCATATTTCATAGTATATATAGACATTTTTCCACAACCTATTTGAACAAATTTTATTTTATTCATATATTCCTCCATTCTTTAAATTAAGTATATAAAATATTTTTGTCTAAATCAACAGAATTATAGTTCATTTTAAAAAAATTAACATAAATTTACAAAAAAAGCAATTAAATTTTTATTTTTTAATTGCTTCTTTTAATATATCAATCATATCACTTAAATAATATATAAAATGTTTATCTAGTCCTACTGTATCTAAAGTAATAATAAGTTCTCCATCTTTCATTGAAAATCTAAATTTTCTAGATAATGTAAGTACATCTATAAATAGCTTTTCGCCATCCAATTTTTTTGTAAATTGCTTAGTAAGCATAATTGAAATAAAATTCTTTGTTTGATTTACCTTCTTTACCTCAATACTTTGTAACTTTTTCTCAAGTAATTCTTCATACATATAAATGATTATACTTTCATCCAAAGTTCCGAATCTATCTTGTAATTCTTGTTTTGTCTTTTCCAAGTTTTCTATAGAGTCAATACTATTAATTTTCTTATGAATTTCAATTTTTATTTCTTCTTCTTGCGCGTATTTATCATCTATTGTAGTTTCAACCTGTATATAAGGATTTCCGTCTACATTTTTTTCGTTTATAGGTATGCCTTTTAATTTGTTAACTTCATCATTTAACATATCAAGAAATAACTCTACTCCTATTGCATCTATAAAACCAGATTGTTCTTTTCCTAGAATATCTCCAGCACCCCTTATAGATAAATCCCTCATAGCAATACTAAAACCGCTTCCTAATTCAGTAAATTCCTTTATTACATTTAATCTTTTTTTAGCTATTTCAGTTAAAACTTTACCTCTATTATACATAAGATATGAATATGCTATTTTATTAGATCGTCCTACTCTACCTCTAATTTGATATAATTGCGATAAACCGTATTTATCAGCATCTATTATTATTAAAGTATTAACATTTGGTATATCTATGCCTGTTTCTATAATTGTTGTACAAAGAAGAACGTCATATTCATGATTCATAAACTTATACATAACTTCTTCTAACTCATCACGACTCATCTTTCCATGTCCACATATTATTTTTGCATCTTTAACTAAATTCTGAATTTCATTTTTTTTAGCTTCCATACTTACAATATCGTTATACAAAATGAAAACCTGACCGCCACGTGCTAATTCTTTATATATAGCATCTTTTATTACATTTGGATTTTCTTCTAGCACATAAGTTTGAATTGGATACCTATCAATTGGTGGTGTTTCAATTAATGATAAGCTTCTTATGCCTGCAAGTGACATTTGTAAAGTCCTAGGAATTGGTGTTGCTGATAACGTTAATACATCTATATTATTTTTATACGATTTTATTTTTTCTTTGTGTTTAACTCCAAAACGTTGTTCCTCATCTATTACAAGTAAACCAAGCCTTTTTGGAGAAATATCATCACTTAAAATCCTATGTGTACCTATTAAAACATCTATTTTACCATTAGATAAATCTTCAAGTATTTTATTTTGATTTTTTTTAGGGACAAATCTATTAAGTAGTTCTATTCTAACAGGAAATTCTTTAAATCTTTCTATAGCATTTTTATAATGTTGACTTGATAGTATAGTAGTTGGACACAAAAACAAAACTTGTTTATTTGACATTACTGCTTTAAAAATAGCTCTAAATGCTACCTCAGTTTTACCATATCCAACATCACCACAAAGAAGTCTATCCATAGGGACACTTCTTTCCATGTCATGTTTTATTTCAGAAGTAACTTTTAATTGATCTTTAGTTTCTACATAAGGAAATTGCTTTTCAAACTCTAATTGATCTTCATCATCTTTTTTAAATGCATATCCTATAGAAGTTTCACGTTCTGAATATAGTTTTAACAAGTCTAAAGCCATATCCTCTATTTTTTTCTCTATTCTTAATTTTGTTTTCTTCCAATCAGTTCCACCTAGTTTGTTTATTTTGGGTTTTATACCTTCGTTGGAAGAATATTTGCTTATTAGCTCTAATTTTTCAACCGGAATATAAAGTTTATCATCGCCTTGATATTCTATAGTCAAATAATCTTTTTTTAGACCATTTTTTAATAATGTTTTTATTCCAGTATATACACCAATACCATGACTAACATGTACAACATAATCACCTACATTTAACTTATTTATATCTCTTACTTTAGATCCAATTTTAAAATTAGATTTATAAGATACTGCAAGATCTTTTTTATTAAATAATTCTTTTTCTGATATTACTATATATTTATCAATTATATAACCAGCATTAATTTTTAATGTAACTATGTTAATTTTATTTTCAATTATATTATTAATATTGGTTATAACTACCATTTTACTGTTTAACTCTTCTTCTAATTTTTGAACTTTGTATCTATCACTTAAACAAATTATTACAGTATTTTTTTCAGCTATATATTTGATTAATGCTTTTTTGATAGATTCAATACCGCCATTAAAATTTTCAAGTTCATAAGATTTATAATTAATTACATTCTTTTTTAAATTTAAATTATCGAATGATTCAAATTCTATAGAAGGATATGGATAAGTATCCTTTAAATCAAACATAAATTTAGTATCTAAAGGAATATTATTATTTACTTTATAATTGTGCATTTCTTCTACTAATATTTTATAATTTGAATTTATTGAATCTTTATCATCATAAAAAATTATTGGATTATCTAAGTAATCAAGAATAGAACAAACTTCAGTAAATTTTACTATATCTCTATACTTAATATCTTCTAAATTAATAGAATCATTTACAATGAATTCAGTAACTGGCTTTATTGAAACTTCTGTTAAGGATTTTTTAGACATTTGGGTATCAATATCAAATAAACTAATTCTTTCAATTTCGTCGCCCCAAAATTCTATCCTTACTGGATTATTATAATTTATTGGAAATATATCAATAATAAATCCACGTACAGCAATTTCTCCAGTTTTAGTAACTATCGATTCACGTTTATAACCAATTTTATATAAATTTTCTAATATACTATTTATATTATATTCATTTTTAACATTAATTGATATAAATGATTTTTTATATACTTCTAATTTAGGCAAAAATCTTAAAAAGCCCATTAAATTAGTTATTATTATTCTAGGTTCCAATATTATATTATTTAGTGAATCAAGCCTTGTAAATTTAAATTCTGGACTTATAGCCAAAGCTTCACTAGTTAAAAAATCATCCATTGGAAAAAAAGAAACTTTTTGAGTATAATTTAATAATGATTGATATATTTTATTAGCTTCATATATTGATGAAGTAATACATATTATTGGTTTTTCTTCATAAACAAATTTTTTATATAAAAATAAAGCCTTTAATTCACAGGTCAATCCACATATTATATCAGCATTTAAATTTGTTAATATATTATTATAAAAATTCATAACTAATCCCCTCACGCAGAAAATGATACACTACGTATCATTTATTATATTTATTCATTAAATTGTCAAATGACATACTTAAATAGTCTTTTATTATATTTGGCATTATTTTTATGATTTCTTTTATTTCTTTTAAGTCTTCATTATTAAATTTTCCAAGCACATAATCTTTAGTATCCATTAACTTATCGTTTGATATACCAATTTTAATTCTTTTATACTGTTGTGTAGATAAATTAAGTTCAATATTTTTAAGTCCATTGTGACCCCCGCTTGAGCCTTTATATCTTAATCTGTATCTACCAACTTTTGTATCCAAATCATCGCAAATTATAAGGATATCTTGTATATCTATTTTAAAATAATTTACAAATTCTCTTACAACTTCACCTGATAAATTCATAAATTTACATGGTTTTAATAATATTATTTTTTCACCATTATAATCAAACTTAACATATTTTCCATTAAATTTAGTTAAATCTAAAGATACGCTAAAATATCTAGCAAGTTCATCTATACACATAAATCCTACGTTATGTCTAGTATTATTATATGCATTACCTGGATTTCCTAAACCTACAATAAGTTTCATATATTACTCCTTTTTGATGTTATGATATGAATTATATACATCACTTTTTTTTACGCCACGTTCTTTTGCAACAGTCTTTATTGCATCCATCACGCTATAACCATCATTTAAATATAAGTCAACATGTTCTACTATTGATATATTATTATATTCATGTTTTTCATGATTTCCTTCTACTACTATTACTAACTCACCCTTATATTCATTTTCTTGTTCAATTATTTCCCAGATTGTTCCGCGGTATATTTCCTCGTACTTTTTGCTTATTTCCCGGGAAATACTTATTTTTCTATTATTTCCCAAAATATTTCCCAAATCATTTAAAGTCTTTTTTATCCTATGCGGAGCCTCATATATAACTAACGTAGCTGATATATTTTTTAAACTTTCTAATTCTTTTTTTCTAGCACTATCCTTATTACTTAAAAAACCATAGTAATAAAATGGCTTGGGATTAATGCCGGATGATGTTAAAGCCGGAATTAGCGCGGTTGCTCCAGGTAAACTTACAACATTATAGCCTGAATCAATTGCACTTCTTGCAAGTTCAAAGCCAGGATCACTTATTATTGGTGTTCCTCTATCACTTACAAGTCCAATATTTAAACCATTATTTAAATACTCTAATAACTTTGAAATATTTTTTGATTCATTAAAATTATGACTAGATATTAATTTTTTATTTATATTATAATATGATAATAATTGACCTGTAACTCTTGTATCTTCGCAAAAAATTACATCTACTAGTTTTAAAGTATTAATTGCTCTAATAGTTATATCTTCCATATTTCCTATTGGTGTTGGAATTAAATATAATGTTGGGGTATTATCATAGCTTTTTTGAGACATTTTTTCACCTCTATTCAAAATATTCTTTTATTTTTTTTGTATATGATCCATCTACATTATGTGTAAATAAAGGAGGTAAAATTTTTATCCCAGGATTTCCGTTTTTACTTCCTTCTACTAATACAATATTTGCATTTTGATTTTCTCTAGGATACACAAATTGAATCTTCTTAGGCTGTATATTATTTTTTCTCATTTCTTCTAATATTTCTAAAAGTCTTTCTGGTCTATGAACAATTCCAATAACACCATTATTTTTTAATAATTTTTTAGCTATTTTAAATAATTCTTGTAAGTTCAATTTTATTTCATGTCTTGCTATAGTTTTATATTCACTTTCATTTATATTAGAATCTTCTGTATATTTGAAGAAAGGAGGATTACAAGTTATCACATCATACTTATCCGTCTCTTCTATTTTATAAAATTCATTAATATCCATATTAATAATTTTAATTTGATCGCTTAAATTATTAATATTTACTGATTCAACAGCCATTTCATATACTTTTTTTTGTATTTCTACACCCACAATATTTGCTTTTGTTTTAGTTGATAGTATTAGAGGTATTGGTGCATTTCCACATCCAATATCTAAGATTTTTGTAATATTTTTATTTAAAGTTACAAAGTTTGGAAGCAAAACCGAATCAAGTGAAAAATTAAACATATCATTATCCTGCACAATTTTTAAATTTTTATATCCTAATAGATAATTAATTACTTTCATTTAAATCCACATCCACTACACCATAATCTTTAACGTTTACTCTATATCTTTGCTTTATAGGATCTATACTTATAACCTTACCTTCACCTTGAGGTGTAGTTACTTTTTTACCTATTTTAGGCATTGTTTTATTAAGTTCTTTATATGTTTCATCTTCATATTTAAGACAACATAGTAGTCTGCCACAACAACCATTTATTTTATTTGGATTTAAAGCTATATTTTGATTTTTAGCCATATTTATAGATACTGAATCAAAATCGCAAAGAAATTTAGAGCAACATAATTCCCTACCACAACAGCCATATCCTCCAACTTCTTTTGCTTTATCTCTAACACCTATTTGCTTAAGTTCAATCCTGGTTTTATAAAGTGCAGCTAAACTCTTTGCTAAATTTCTAAAATCGACTCTATTATCCGATAAAAAAGTAAATAAAAGTTGTCCTCTGTCAAAAGTATAACTTGCATCTAAGACAATCATATTTAGCTTTTCTTTTTTTACCAGGTCTTTACATTTATCTAATGCTTCCTTTGAATCACTTATATTTTTAGAATTTTTCAGATCATCATTTTTATTACATATACGAATTACATTAGTTAATTTAGATACTAAATTTTGTTCATTTATATAGAAATTACTTAATTCAACTGTACCATATTGTAATCCTCTTTCTGTTGTAACTATAACATTTTTACCTTTTTCTATTTTTAAACTATTTGGAGAAAAATAATAAATTTTTCTATTATTTTTAAATGATACTCCAATAACTTCAATCATTATTTTCACATCCTTCTAGTGATATAATTAGCTTGTCCATAAGCATATTCAAATTAACATTAAATTTTATATTTGTAATCAATTCATTTATTATATTTATTTTATTTACAATAACATCTATTTCATCAATTTTCGAAATAAAGGATACATATTCTTGATAATCCTTAAATATTTTTATTTCATTGGTTATCTTTTGATTTAAAACGTCTTTATAAAATAGAAGCATTATATAAAATGCATTATATACATCCTCTCTAGTCTTAAAAAAATCAAAAAAATACTTATTAATATATAATAAAACTTTACTTTTTTCTTGTTCATATCTTTTTAAAAATTCCAATACATTAAAAATGCTTTTATTTTCTTCTTCTTGAATAATAAAATTTTTTACTTCTTCCTGTTTATTATATATTGCGTTAGCTACTATTTGAACCGTACTACTTGTATTAAAATTTTCTTGATGTTTTAAAGAGATAACTTGACATCTTGAAATTATAGTGTCTAATAATTGATTAACATTATCAACAACTAAAATTGCTACTATGCCTGGTTCTGGTTCTTCTAAAAACTTTAAAATAGAATTTGCTGATGATGTATTCATTTTATCTGCTTCAGTTATTATATAAACTCTCTTATTACCAATTAATGGTTTTTCCGAAAAGTTAATTTGCAATTCATCTAACTGAGATTTTTTTATCCATGAACCTACTGGATCTATTCTCTTCAACTCGATAAATTCACATGCATCTATTTTTTTGCACTGACTACATTCAGATAAACAATTTTCTTTTTTTGTCGAATGTACTGGGCATAATATGCTTTTTGCTAGTGCAACAGAAAAATCATAAGCTTTTGGGTAACCATTAGATTCTATAATATAAGCATGAGAAATTAAATCTTTTTCTAACTCATTTGATATTATTTTATAAGCTATATTTTGTTCTTCCCTATATTCAAAAAGCATACTCTACTCCTTCAATAAATAAATATTAATATAAAAATTAAGCAAAAAAGTGCTGGAACTCCTAATATGGATAGCGCACCTACTGTAATAAAATTAATCGGTATATATAAATTTAATGGTTCAATTATTATATTATAACCATAAAGTAAAAAAGAATAAATTATAATACGTTTCAACAACTTAAGCACATTTTTTAACATATCTATTCACCCAATTTATATTATGATTAAAACTAGACATTATGATTTTTTGCTTGAGATTTTCATTCTATTTTCTAAAGCCATTTCAAGGGTTAAGGAATCAACATAGTCAATTTCAGCACCCATAGGAATACCATATGCAATTTTTGATATATTTACATTAAATGGTTCCAACAATTTAGATATATAAAGTGAAGTTGTTTCACCCTCTATACTTGGTTTTAATGCCATTATAACTTCCTCTACTTTGTTTTCTTTTACTCGTTCTATTAAATTATTAACATCAATATCTTCTGGATTAATGCCATCTATTGGAGAAATTAGACCCCCAAGCACATGATAATATCCATCAAATATATTTAATTTTTCAAATAAATTAATATTTTTAGGCTCCTCTACTACACATAAAACTTTTTTATTTCTGTTTTTATCTTTGCAGACTAAACATAATTCATCCTCTGAAAAATTATTACATATTTTACATTTTTTTATTTTTAGTTTTATATTCTTTAATGATTCCGAAAATAGATTAATATAATTTTCATCTGCATTAATTAATGAAAGTGCTAATCTTTCGGCAGTTTTCTCTCCTATACCTGGAAGTTTTTTAAAACATTCTATCAAATCTAATATAGTTTGTGGATATTTCATTAAAATAATCCTGGTATTCCTTTAGCATAAGAGCCTAATTTTTCTTCTTGTTCTTTATCTATTTGTTTAGAAGCATCATTATATGCTACCATAATCATATCTTTAAGCATATCAATATCATCTGCATCTAAACTTTTAGCATCAATATTAAAGTCTACCATTTCCCTTTTACCATTTATTTTTACGGTTACGATAGAAGATTTACCTGTATATATTGTATTATTAATTTCCTCTTGTTTTTTTAACATATCTTGTTGCATTTTTTGAGCTTGTTTTAGCATAGCTTGCATATTCATATTAATTCCTTCTTTCTAATTATAAATTATTTCATTATCAAACAATTCCTCTATTTTATTTGATGATGAATTTTGTTCATTTAAAACTTTTGGTTTTTCTATTTTTTTCATTTCTTCAACGTAAATATAATCATTTTTATTTTTTGTCATATTATATTTATTTTTAATTATTTCCCACTCTTCTAAGCAAACGGCAATAGGTTTGTAATCTATATTATAAATTAAATTTAATATTTTTTCTATAGCTTTTAGTGAAGAATTAAAATATTCTTCTAATTTTTTTGTTTTATACACATATATTAAATTTGTTCCACCCTTTGCTTTAATCTCTCCATCTAAAATAAGAGATGTAATTGACCCATAATTTATATCTGATCTAAGTATTTCAAGTTTTGAAATTTCTAATCTAAAGTCATTCAGTTCCTTACGACTGTTACGTGCTAAAGTATTATTTATTCGAATTTTTTTTAAAGAGTCAGATATTTTATTTATCTGAGGAGATTGCTTTATGCTACTATTTAATGACTCTTTTTCTACTACCACTTTATCTTTTTCTTTAGTTTCTTTGTTTTTATTTATTTGCAATGCTTTAAGTGATGCCAATTCAAATAATAATTTAGAATTACTATTTAATTTTATATTATTTAAGCATTCTAAGTATATTTCAATTATACTGTAAATTTTTTCTTCTGTAACTTCTTTAATTATTTCGCCAAACATTTGTTTTTCTTTTTCACTTTCAAAATACATTGAATCATTATAATATATTAAGCAATTTTTTAAAAATTGAATAATTAGTTCTACTATTTTTTTAAAATTTTTACCAGAATTATCATATTTTTGTATTAATTTACTTAAATTTGATAAATCACAATTTATTAATTCCTTTATAAATGCGTATATTTGTTCGTTAGTTATTGTTCCATATATTTCATGTACATCTTCTATTTCTATTTTGTTTTCGCAATATGAGTTTAATTGATCTAAAAGACTTAGTGCATCTCTCATACCCCCATCAGACAAGAATGAAATCATATTTATAGCTTTCTCTGAAATGTTTATTTTTTCTTGAGTAGAAACATATTTAAGCCTATCTTCTATTTCATTTGGAGTTAGCTTTTTAAAATCATATCTTTGGCACCTTGATAATATAGTTTCAGGTATTTTATGAGGCTCCGTAGTTGCAAGTATAAATATTATATGTGCTGGAGGTTCTTCTAGTGTTTTTAACAATGCATTAAAAGCTGCTGTTGTTAACATATGTACTTCATCTATTATATATATTTTATATTTTCCATACGAAGGCACTAAATTTACTTTATCACGTAATTCACGAATTTCATCTACTCCATTATTTGATGCAGCATCTATTTCTATTATATCTGTATTTTGCTTATTAATTATTTGCGTGCAGCTTTCACAAGTATCACATGGAATTACTCCATTCAAATTCAAACAATTTACTGTTTGCGCGAATATTTTAGCTGTACTTGTTTTACCTGTACCTCTTGGACCTGTAAATAAATAAGCATGACTAACTTTATTATTTAAAATGCTGTTTGAAAGAGTTTTAATGATGGCTTTCTGTCCAACCACTTCTGAAAACTTTCTTGGTCTATATTTTCTATATAATGCTTGATACATATTTCACCTCTATTCATTTAATATTATACACTTTATAATACTAAAATAAAAGTTTATAAAACATGTTTCACGTGAAACATATTCTATAAAATAAATTTATTTTTAGTTAATGTTTCACGTGAAACATTAGTAATTCTTTTATTTTTAAAAAAGGATTGAATTAAGGATAAACATTCTTTGGATAAGACATTCTTTTCTACTGTTATATTTTTTAACAATTTACTACAGCCAAATTTACCATTTTCAATGCCATAAACCACTTTTTTTATTCTAGATTGAATTATTGCACCGCAGCACATCATACACGGTTCCATGGTTACATATAAAGTACAAGTATCTAACCTCCAATTTTTAAGTTTTTTGCTTGCTTTATTTATAACTATTAATTCAGCATGTTGCAATGCATTATTTTTCTTTTCAATTTTGTTATATGCTTTAGCAATTACTTTATTTTTATATACAATTATTGCACCAACAGGCACTTCATTGTGTTTTATTGCTTTTTTTGCTTCTTCTATAGCCAAACTCATGTGATATTCATTCATATTTACCTCCATGTTTCACGTGAAACATAAATATAAGTTTTTCATATTTCACGTGAAACATGAAAATATTAATATATATTTTTTAATATAATTTATTTAATAATGTTTCACGTGAAACATTATTAAATAAATACAAAAAAAGCACACACATTTAGAGATTCTTAAGGCTGCTGAATTTCTTCTCTGACCTGGTTCAAACATAAATGTTGTGCAATATAAATATAATATATTTTTACAACTTTATCAAGAAATTTCTATAAATTTATAAAAAAATCAATGTTTCACGTGAAACATTGATTTTTGCTTTATTAATTTTCTAATAAATCATCCGAATTTTCTGATTCCTCATGTTCAATAACAGCTATTGTACTTACTTTTTGTTCATCCTTTAGATTAATTAATTTTACACCTTGAGCTACTCTTCCTGTTGAAGATACTTGATTTAATGACAACCTTATAATAATTCCACTATCAGTAATAATCATTAAATCTTCTGTTCCTTCTACTATTTTGAAAGCAATAATATTACCATTTTTCTCAGTAATATTTAACGCTTTAACGCCTTTACTACCACGATGTGTAATTCTATATTGATCTATAGTTGTTTTTTTACCATAACCGTTTTCAGTAACTACTAAAACCTCAGAATCTTTACTTGCTACTTCCATTCCAACAGCCAATGAATTTTCTATATCTATACCTTTTACTCCAGAAGCAGTTCTTCCCATTACACGAATTTCTTTTTCATTAAATCTGATCATTCTACCATTAGATGAAGCTATTAATATTTCAGATTCCCCATCTGTTGCTTTTGCTGAAATTAATTCATCAGTTTCTTTTAATGTTATACATATTTTACCATTAGAACGTATGTTTTCAAATTCTTTTAAACTTGTCCTTTTTATAACACCTAATTTAGTACATAACACGATATAACCATTTTCATTAGATTCTGTTATTTTCAACATTGCATTTACTTTTTCATCTTTATCCAAAGGTAATAAATTAATTATTGGAAGTCCTTTTGATTGCCTACTAAATAAAGGAACTTCATAACCCTTCATTCTATATACTTTACCTTTATTAGTAAAGAACATTAAATGGTCATGAGTTGTCATAGAAATAATATTTTCAACAAAATCTTCTTCATTCGTTGACATTCCTTTTATTCCCACTCCACCTCTATTTTGAGATTTATAAGTATCGATAGCAACTCTCTTTATATAACCTTTATTTGTTAAAGTTATAACTAAATTTTCTACTGGAATTAATGATTCATCATCAATATAATCAATAGCAGTCATATCAATTGAAGTTTTTCTTTCATCAGCGAACTTATGTTTGATATCCAATAATTCTTCTTTTATAATGTTTAATACTTTTTGATCGCTTGCTAAAATTGAGCGCAACTCTTCTATTACCTTTAATAGATTAGCCAATTCTTCTTCAATTTTTGACCTTTCCATTCCAGTTAATCTTCTTAATTTTAATTCCAAAATATTATCAGATTGTATTTCAGATAGACCAAATCTTGACATTAATATTTTTTTTGCTTCTAAATCTGTTTCAGATTCTTTTATTATTTTAATTACTTCATCTATATTATCCAAAGCTATTTTAAAGCCCTCTAATATATGAACCTTTGCTTCTGATTTATTTAAATCAAATCTAGTTCTTCTAATTATTATTTCTTTTTGATGATCTATATATTTAGAAATAATATCTTTTAATCCAAGCGTTCTTGGCGTTCCTTGATCTAACATTAAGAAAATAATACCGTAACTAGTTTGAAAAGATGTATGCTTATACAAATTATTTAAAACTACTTGTGGATTTGCATCTCTTTTTAAAGTTATTGTAATCTTAACACCATTTTTTAAATCAGTATGATAATCAGCAATTCCTTCTAATGTTTTGTTATGTACAAGTTCGGCTACCTTTGTTTTTAAATCCATAGTACTAACGCCATAAGGAACTTCTGTGATTATGATTGAGCTATGGCCATTTTTTTCCTCTATTTCAGCTTTACTTCTTATGGTAATTGAACCTCTACCTGTTTCATAAGCTTTTCTAATACCTGAATTTCCTAAAATTATACCACCTGTTGGGAAATCAGGACCCTTAATGTATTGCATTAAACCAATAGTATCTATTAACGGATTATCAATGTATGCAATACATCCATCAATAACCTCTCCAAGATTATGGGGAGGAATATTTGTAGCCATACCAACTGCAATTCCCATTGATCCATTTACTAAAATATTAGGAAATCTACTTGGAAGAACTTTTGGCTCTTTTTCAGTTTGAGTATAATTATCATCCATATCAACTGTATTTTTGTTGATATCGCGTAATAATTCAAGTGAAATTTTAGATAAGCGTGCCTCAGTATAACGATAAGCAGCCGCGCCATCACCTTCTATGTTACCAAAATTACCATGTCCATCTACAAGCATATATCTTTCATTAAAATCTTGTGCTAAACGAACCATAGCTTCATATATTGAAGAATCACCATGTGGATGATAATGACCCATAACATAACCTACGGTTGTAGCGCTTTTTTTATGGGGTTTATCTGGTGTATTTCCTTCTTCATACATTGACCATAAAATACGTCTATGTACAGGTTTTAATCCATCCCTTAAATCAGGTATTGCACGGGATGTAATAACACTCATTGAATAGTCTAGAAACGAGTCCTCTACTTCTTTTACAATGTTGTTTTCTGTTAATTTATCTTTTTCATGAAAAGTATCCGTGAATTCAGAAGTATTTTCATTTGATTCTATTTCATTTGTATCAGTTGATCTAATATCATTATTTTCTTCTTTCATGTATACCTCCTATATATCCAAATTCTGTACATATTTTGCATTTTCTTCTATAAATTTACGTCTAGGTTCTACTTCATCACCCATTAATTTAGAAAATACTTGATCTGCAGTCATACAATCACTTACAGTTATTTTTCTTAGTACACGTTTTTCTATGTCCATAGTTGTTTCATTTAATTCCTCTGGATCCATTTCACCTAAACCCTTCATTCTAGTTATTTCAGCACGTACTTTTATATTCTCTGGTAAAGTATTCAAATAAGAATTTTTTTCTTGCTCTGTAAGCACATACTTACGAACTTTTCCATGTCTTATTCTAAACAAAGGTGGTTGAGCTGCATAAACATGACCAGCTTCCACTATAGGTCTAAAAAATCTATAGAAAAGAGTTAGTAATAATACACGTATATGTGCGCCATCAACATCCGCATCGGTCATTATGATTATTTTATCATATCTTAATTTTTCCAAATTAAATTCTTCGCCTATACCAGTACCAAAAGCTGTTATAATAGATCTTATTTCTTCATTTCCTAACGCTCTATCTAATCTATTTTTTTCTACATTTAATATTTTACCTCTAAGTGGCAATATTGCTTGAGTTATTGAGTCTCTACCTTTTTTAGCACTTCCTCCGGCAGAATCTCCCTCGACTATAAATATTTCTGATACCTTTGGATCTTTACTTTTACAATCTGAAAGCTTTCCAAAAAAATTTGTTGTTTGCATTTCGCTTTTTCTAGTTATTTCACGTGCCTTTTTTGCAGCATTTCTAGCTCTACAAGCTAACATACACTTTTCAACTATTATTTTTGCTTCTGTTGGATTTTCAAGTAAAAACTTTTCAAATCCTTGACTAAAAACGTTATCAGCTAGCTTTCTTACCTCTGAATTTCCGAGTCTTCCCTTTGTTTGACCTTCAAATTGTGGGTTTGGATGTTTACAAGATATAATCATTGTAAGTCCTTCTTTAACATCATCACCAGTTAACGATTCATCTTTTTCTTTTAATAAATTTGTTTTTCTGGCATAATTATTTATTACTCTTGTTAAAGCTCTTTTTACACCATCCTCATGAGTTCCACCATCATGAGTGTTTATATTATTAACAAATGAATAAATATTATCATTATATCCTGTATTATACTGCATTGCTACTTCAAAGAATACTCCATCTTCTTCTCCATCTAAATGAATAATTTTATCATGAATTACGGTCTTTTCCTTGTTTATAAATCTTACATACTCACTTATACCGCCCTCATACATAAAAGTTTCTCCAGTGGTATCTTCCATATCTCTATCGTCTCTTAATGTAAGTCTAAGTCCCCTATTTAAAAAAGCTAACTCCCTTATTCTTATCATAAGAGTATTATAATCAAATATATCTGTGTCAAATATATCTGGATCTGGTTTAAAAGTGACAACTGTACCTGTTCTGTTAGAAGCACATTCACCTATTACCTTTAATGGTTCAACGGTATGCCCTCCATTTTCGAATCTTATATAATAAATTTTAGAATTTTTATATACTTTTACTTCAACCCATTTTGACAAGGCATTAACAACACTTGCACCTACTCCGTGCAAACCACCAGATACTTTATATCCGCCACCACCGAATTTACCACCTGCATGAAGTACTGTATAAACAGTTTCAACAGTTGATATTTTTGTTTTTGGATGAATATCTACTGGAATACCACGACCATCATCTTTTACTGTAATAGAATTATCTTTATTTATTACTACTTCAATATTTTTACAATAGCCCGCTAAGGATTCATCTATAGAATTATCTACAATCTCCCATACTAAATGATGTAATCCTTTAACATCTGTCGTTCCAATATACATACCAGGTCTTTTACGTACTGCTTCTAATCCCTCTAACACTTGAATATCTGATGCATCATAATGATTTATTTCTTCATTCATCTATATCACCTCTTTGATTTTAATTATGTTGCCATTTTTTATATTAAATAACTTAGATTTCTTTATTAATTTCAAATCTAAACTATTTAAATCAGTTGTCGTTATAATTGTTTGAATATCCTTACTTATATATTTTAATAATTTATTTTTCTTTGAATCATCTAATTCACTAAAAATATCATCCAATAACAATATAGGCGTTGTTCCCTTATATTTTTTAATAATTTCTATTTCAGATAGTTTAAAAGCTAATACTGCTATTCTTTGTTGACCTTGAGATCCATATAGTTTTAAATTTTTATTTTCTAAGTAAAATTCTATATCATCTTTATGGGGACCTATACTTGTGGATAAATTTTTAATATCATTATTTAATTTACTTTTGTATTCTTTTAGTAATTTTTCTACTATATTATCATCATATAAGTTAAAGTTAATACTAGGTTTATAAATGATTTTAAAACCATCTAATCCAGTAATTGATTTAAATATATTACAACAATTTTCATTTATTTTTGATATGTATTTATATCTTAATTTATATATTTGTATTGATTTTTCAATCAAATAACTAGTGATTATATCAAAATATGATATATCAACTTTATTTCCCTTAGATATTTTTTTTAAATAATCATTTCTAATTTTTAAGATCTTATTATACTCATTTAATAATATATAATAATTACTATATAATTGGGACAATTCTAGATCTATATATTTTCTTCTTATTTGTGGAGAACCTTTAATTATTTCTAAATCATCTGGATAAAAAATAATTATATTTAATAATGAAATATAATCACTTACTTTTTTTATTAAATTATCATTATATTTTAATACTTTTGATTTAGCATCAATATATATATTTAATTTATTATCAAATTTATTATCTGAATATATTCCTTCAATAGATAAAAAATTTTTTCCATCTGTTATTAGACTATTATCTATAAAGCTTCTATGAGATTTGGTAAATCCAAGTACATAAATACTTTCAAGTAAATTTGTTTTTCCTTGAGCATTTTCTCCATAAACAATATTAATACCCTTTGTTAAACTAAAATTTAATTTTTGATAATTTCTAAAATTTGATAATTTTATTTTTTTTATATACATATAGGCACTCTTTTCATAATAAATCCCCCTTAATTTAACTTTATAGTAAATTAGTATCCCTATACACATGTATAATTATACCATAAAATAATCGATTTAAAAAGAAAAATCAAGTTTTATTTTGATTTTTCTTCTAATTTTCTTTCATATAATTTAGATTTTAATATTGTTGCTCTACATATTTGATTTTCCAAAGAATAAAATGATATATCTACATTTATATCTTTTTCATTTAAAAATAAAATTTTCGAATTTTCTTTACTTTTACTATAGCTTTTTATTTTATTAAGTGCTACCCAAGAACTTTGACCTGTTCTAGAAGATTTTGTTGGAAAAAATATTATATTTCTACTTTCCTCAACTATTATCGGAAATTTTGTTTTTATACCTGTTAATCTTTTTGTACCTATACATCTTCCTTCATATGAACTACCGTAAAATTCACAACTATCTTTTATTATACTATTTGCAGATTTATTAACTATATATTCTGTTTCTTCTTCATATACTTTTGATATCTTATCGCTTATAGGTATAATAGCTAATGTTGATGATCCTATCTCATATTGATTCATGAAATCCCCCTTTCTTGGTATCTCTTATACATCACTCAAATGTCGATATATGATGAATTTTGTCGACGAGATTAAAAAAATCAAAAAAAAAGCACTTTTTAGAGTGAATTTTTTAATTTTTAATATGTCCTAATTGGTAAAATTAATTGCGTAAGTTCCTTAGAATCTACATAATTTAATATAATAGGTCTTATCTCCCCACTAAAATGTAATTCAATTTTATCACTTTCAAAAGTTTTAATTGCATCCATCATATATTTTGAACTAAATGAAATTTTAATATCCTTATCTTGATTTTTTTCTATCATTATTTTTTCTTCAACATTTCCTATTTCTGGTATATTAGATGAAATTATCATTATATTACCTTTTGTTTCTAATTTTATTATATTTTTTTCTTCAGTATTTGTTAATAATGATGCTCTATCTATAGCATTATAGAAATTATTTAAATCTAGTTTTATTTTTAAATCACTAGTTTCTGGAATAAGCTTATTAGTATCAGGATAATTACCATTTATAAGCCTTGTCATGATTATTATATCTTTAATTTTAAATATTACTTTATTAGCAAAAATGTGCATTTCTAACATACTATCATCTTCACTAACTAATTTAATTATTTCATATAAGTTTTTACTTGGAATAATTATATCTAAATTTTCAGTTATATGTGTATTTAATTTGATAACTTTCTTCGATAATCTGTATGAATCTGTTGCTGTTACTTCCATT
This sequence comes from uncultured Bacilli bacterium, assembly GCA_934148845.1. GTDB lineage: Bacteria > Bacillota_I > Bacilli_A > RF39 > UBA660 > UMGS1613. The sequence goes on along the minus strand of CAKPDH010000002.1, from coordinate 318,995 downwards.
AAATTTTTATTTAATTTAAAATTAACACCAGTTAATGTTGGTCTACTTTCTTGTTGTGATGTAGCAAAGATAGTTTGATTTATAGCCGATTTAAATTCTTTTTCACTAATTAAAACTGGCGTTGATGTAAATTCTAAATCAATATTAGGAAATTCATCTGCATTATTACAATTTAATTTAAATGATGATGAATTAGTTGTAATTAACACTTGTGAATCAATTATTTCTTCTATATTTATAATCTCATTAGTTAATTTTCTAACTATATCATATATATATCTTCCGGAAATAACTATTTCACCTTTTATGTCTATAAGATCTATATCTTTACTAGGAATAAAAGATTTTATAGCAATTTCGTTATCTGTGCTTAATAAATATAATCCATCATCTGTTAATTCAAACTTTATACAATTTAATATAGGAATTAAATTCTTATTAGAAATTCCTTTAATTACATAATTTAAATGTTCCATTAATACTTTTTGTTTTATTGATAATTTCATATTTTTCCTTCTTTCTTATATAATTATTATTTTTATTAATGTTTATAATGTTCATAACTATTATATCTCTTTTATTTTAAACTAATTTAAGTATGTGCATAACTAGTTTATAATTTATTTTTATACACATTTATCTAATTTGGTTTATCATTTTTTGAATTTCAGAGTTTAAAATATCATCTTTTAATATTTCTTTTTTAATTTTATCAACAGCATGCATAACTGTTGTATGGTTTTTTCCACCAAATTGAATTCCTATTTTAGTTAAATTTTCATCTAAATATACTCTACATATATACATAGCAACCTGTCTTGGAATTGCAACTTCATTACTTCTTTTTTTGCTCATTAATTCTTCATATGTAAGATTATAATGATCACAAATTATTTGAACCACTTGATCCATTTTATTTTTAGATACAATAGTTTTAACAAAGTAATCCTTTAATGCATCAATAGCTAGATCTAGTGTAATAGATGATCCATTCATCATTGTTGCATAAGCAAAAACACGTGTAATAGCTCCTTCAAGTTTTCTTACATCCCCTACACAATTACTTGCTATATATTCTTTAACATCAAGTGGTACAATACCGGATAATTCATTATTTTCTATTTTTTTGTTCAAAATAGACATTCTAAGTTTAAAATCAGGAGGTAATATATTAACTTGTAGTCCCCAATTAAATCTTGTCTTTAATCTCTCTTCAAGTTTTTTTATGTCATCTGGAGATCTATCTGATGATATTATTATTTGTTTTTCATTATTATATAATTCATTAAAAGTGTTGAAAAACTCTTGTTGCGCGCTAGTTGCGCCCACTAAATTGTGTATATCATCAATCATTAATACGTCAATATCTCTATATTTGTTTTTGAACTGCTTTATTGCATCCATATTATTAGATCCATTATTTTTTCTACATATATCAACAAAATCAGAGACAAAATTGTCGCAAGTTATGTATAAAACTTTTTTATTACTATTTTTAACAATATAGTTTCCTATTGAATGCATTAAATGAGTTTTACCTAACCCACTAGATCCATATATAAATAATGGATTATACATTTTGCCTGGTTGTTCTGCAACAGCAAGTGCGCTAGTTGCGGCAAATTTATTACTAGGTCCAATCATAAAATTTTCAAAAGTATATTTAGGATCTAAATTGGATTCATATATATCATTATTATTAGGAACCCCAATAATTAAGTTATTATCAGATAAATTATTTTCTACTTCTTCTTCAATAATATAATTAAATTTAAAATTTGTTCCAGTTATTTCAGTAAATGTTTCTTCAATTAAATCACTATAATTTTCACTTAAATTTTTTTTATGAATATGGTAAGGAACTACAATGGTAGCAACCCCATTGTTTAAATTTATTAATCTTGTTTCAGAAAACCAGGTATCATAAGTAATATCTGATACTTGCGTTTTGATTTTTTCTAAAAATGATTTCCATATGTTGTTTAAATCCATACCACACCTCCTTGAAACTTATACACATATATTTTACAATATTTTTTTATTAAAAACAATAAAAATACTTTTAATTATAAAGAATTCTTCAAAATTAGATATTTATTTCAGTTATGCACATAATTTTTTACTTAAAAAGATATGAACAAAATAAATATTGACTTATACACATTAAATAGAATGTAAAAAAATGTCGAAAAAAAAGAACAATATAGGCTTGTGCACAAAAATGTGCATAACTTTATCCACAAAACATGTGAACATTTACTAATTAATGTTTATAAGTTAATATTAATGTGCATAACTATATATTAAAATATTTCCCGGGTAATAAAACACAAAAAAATATTTCTCAACAATAGATATTGTATAAACAAATAAATTGATTTTTAGAAAAATAATTGACAAAACTAAAAAAAATATATATAATTTATAAAGCAAGCGAAAAAATTAAATTGATGGAGGTGTAAAAATGAAAAGAACTTATCAACCAAATAACCATAGAAAAAGTAAAAAATTAGGATTCATGGCACGTATGAAAACTAAAATTATAAATAGAAGAAGAAAAAAAGGACGTAAAGTTTTATCTCATTAACATTCACTGATTCGTTCAGTGTTTTTTTATTATTATTTGAAAATTATAACAATAAATGATATAATTAAGTCTATATGAAAGGAAAAGAATATAAAAAAATATTCTTAATTGTATATGAAGAAAATAAACATAATAAAAGAAAGCAAAGATTTTGATAGAATAATCAAAAATAATAAAGCATATAAATATAAGGATTATATAATTTTTGTTGAATATAATACAAATTGTGCTTATAAATTTGGCATTTCAGTTGGAAAAAAAATAGGAAATGCTGTTAGAAGAAATAAAGTTAAAAGGCAAATTAAATATATAATTGATCAAAAATACTATCAAAATAACTTTAATTGTATTATAATAGTTGGTAAGGGAATAAATGAAAAAAATTTTTTGGAGCGTAAAAATAATTTATTAATTGCCTTAAAAAATTTAAATTTAATAAAGGAGAAATAGAATGAAAAACAAAAAAAACAAAATAATCCTGTTGTTTGTGCTTTTACTTACATTAACAGGATGTACTAAACAGTTAAAAGATGCAGATAAAAAAGTTATTAAATCAACTTCAACAAATCAAGTTTTAGTTGAAAATATTTTATGTAAACCAGTGGAGTTAAATGATGAATATAAAAAAGCGATAGAAAAAAAGAAAATTGATTATAAGAAAAAATTCGATGCTGGTGATTTAAGTAAGAAAGAATATAAAAAAAATGTATCTAATATATTAGATATAAGCAAGTTACCAAAATGTACAGATATTAAAGTATTTGATAAATACGAAACATTATGGACAAGCGTATTTGTTAAACCTTTAGCTTGGCTTATAGTAAATCTTGGAAAAATAATTGGAAATCAATATGGAATATCTATTATATTAGTAACTATTTTAATAAAATTGATATTATTACCATTTAGTATTAAAACATTAAAGCAATCAGAGAATATGCAAAAAGCTCAACCTAAAATAAATAAAATAGAAAAAAAATACGCTAACAAAACAGATCAAGAATCAATGATGATGAAATCTAGTGAAATGATGGCGGTATATAAAGAATATAAAATTAATCCTGTAAGTGGTTGTCTACTTGGATTTATTCAAATTCCGTTATTCTTTGCTTTCTATGAAGCTCTATATAGGTTACCATTATTATTTGAAGGAAAATTCTTATGTTTCCATATGGGAATGACTCCACTTGCTGGTGCAGGTAAGGGCGAATATTATTATTTAATATTACCAGTCTTAGTTGGACTCGTTACATACTTTTCATTTAAAATGAATAAAGGCTCAATTAGTGAGGAACAAAAAAAACAAATGGGTATGATGTTTAATATAATGATAGTTATGATTTTTATAACATCATTTAGTATGTCAACGTCAATTATAATTTATTGGATTACAAACAGTTTATTTACAGTAATTCAAAATGTAATAGTTAAAAGGAGTAAATAATTATGATAGAAGTACATACATATAAAGATGAAACAGAAGAAAAATGCAGATTAAAATGCTTGGATGATTTAGATGCTTATAGTAATGAATTACTTTCTAAAGAATATGAAGAAGATAATAATTATGTTATGGAAGTAGTAAAAAAATCAGATGTATCAGAATTTATAAATGAATACTTGACAGAAATTACAAAACAAATGGGAATAGATGCTAAAATTAATATAATAGAAGAAGATGGAATATTTAATGTAAAAATGTATTCAGATAGTAATCCAATATTAATAGGTAAAGACGGAAGAACATTAAATGCACTTCAAATATTAATAAGACAAACTTTAAGTAATAAAATAATGTTTAATGTAAAGGTTAACTTAGATGCATCAAATTATAAACAAAGAAAAGAAAAATATTTTGAAAGAAATATAAAAGATATAATAAATGATGTAATAAAAAATAAAGTTGAAACTAAGCTAGATCCAATGAATTCTTATACAAGAAGACTAGTTCATTCAATAGCTTCAGATTACTATAACATTGAAACAGAAAGTTTTGGAGAAGAACCAAATAGATATGTTGTTATAAGATATATAGAAAAATAATACTTTAATGGTATTATTTTTTAAAATGTGATAAAATATCATAGAAATGGGATGATAAAATGAATGATACAATAGCTGCTATATCAACTGCACTTGGAGTAGGCGCTATTTCTATAATAAGAGTAAGTGGAAATGACTCAATAAAGATAGTAAATAAGATTTTTAAAGGTAAAAATTTAGAAAATGTTGATACTCACACAATAAATTATGGGCATATAGTAGATAACAATAAAATAATAGATGAAGTTCTTGTAAGTGTAATGAGAGCGCCACAAACATTTACAAGAGAAGATATTGTAGAAATAAATACACACGGTGGTATTGCAATAACAAACAAAGTATTAGAATTGCTTCTTGTAAACGGTTGTCGTTTGGCATCTCCAGGAGAGTTTACTAAAAGAGCTTTTTTAAATGGAAGAATTGATTTAATAGAAGCAGAAGGAGTAATGGATTTAATAAATGCAAAAACGGAAAAATCACGAAAATTAGCTATAAATCAGATTAATGGTGATGTATCAAAATTAATCAAAAATTTAAGACAAGAAATAATAGAGATTTTAGCAAATATAGAAGTAAATATAGATTATCCAGAATATGAAGACATAGAAGAAATGACAGTTGATATGATAAAATCTAAGACTGATATGATAGAAATTAAACTTAAAGAGATTTTAAATAAATCTTTAAATGGAAAAATTATAAAAGAAGGAATAAAAACTATAATTATAGGAAGTCCAAATGTAGGAAAAAGTAGTATATTAAATAAATTATTAAATGAAGATAAAGCTATTGTGACAAATATAGCCGGAACAACTAGAGATATAGTAGAAGGAAGTATATCAATAGATGGAATATTATTTAATATAATAGATACGGCAGGAATAAGAGAAACTTCTGATGTAGTAGAAAGTATAGGAGTTAAAAAAAGTCTAGATTTAATAAATGATGCTGATTTAATACTTTATGTTTTAAACAATAATGAACCATTACAAAAAGAAGACTTCGAAGTAATAGAAAGAATAAAAAATAAAAATTATATAATTGTAATAAATAAAATAGATTTAGAAACTAAGCTAGATAAGAATAAAATAAATAATTATGTAGAAATATCTATTAAAGATGATATAGGAATAGATAATTTAAAAGATAAAATAAAAGAAGTATTTAATTTTGATAAGATAGAACAGGATGATTTTACATATTTGAGTAGTGCAAGATCAATTTCATTATTGAAAAATGCATTGACTAGCTTAGAAGCAGTACGTCAAGCGATAAAAGACAATATGCCTATTGATATGGTGGAAATAGATTTAAAAAATGTATGGAATGTTTTAGGTGAAATAATAGGTGAGACGTATAAAGATGAGTTAATTGATCAATTATTTAGTCAATTTTGTCTTGGAAAGTAATTGTAAAAAATAAAAATTAATAGTATACTATTGATTCAAAACGAGGAATGTGATTTTATGAAATATGAAATAATTGTAGTAGGAGGCGGACATGCAGGATGTGAGGCCTCATTAGCAAGTGCTAGAATGGGACATAATACCTTACTTATAACGGGAAATATTAAAAATATAGCAGATATGCCATGTAATCCATCAATAGGTGGAAGTGCTAAAGGAATTGTCGTAAGGGAAATAGACGCACTTGGTGGAGAAATGGGTAGAAATGCAGACAAAAGTTTATTACAAATTAAAATGTTGAATAGTGCAAAAGGTCCAGCAGTTCGAGCACTAAGAGCTCAAGCTGATAAGATAACATATCCTAAAAATATGTTAAAAACATTAACATCGACTAATAATTTAACAATAAAAGAAGCATTAGTAGAAGATTTAATAATTGAAGATGATAAAGTAAAAGGAATTGTTTTATCAAATGGAGAAAAAATATTTTCAGAATGTGTAATACTTACTACTGGAACATATTTGAAATCTGATATATTGGTAGGTGATACAAGAACAAGACAAGGTCCTCATGGTGAAAAGCCAAGTAATCATTTGAGCGATAAATTAAAAGAATATGGTTTTAATATAATAAGACTAAAAACAGGAACTCCACAAAGGATAGAAAAAGGTTCAATTGATTTTTCTAAAACAAAAGTTGAATGTGGTGATGATAAGTATTGGACATTTAGCTTTGATAATAAGATATATTATGATAAGGATAAACAAGTACCTTGCCATTTAATATATACTCAACCATTAACCCATAAAATAATAAAAGAAAATTTAACTAAATCTAGTATGTATGGTGGTCTTAAAGATATAAAAGGTATAGGTCCTAGGTATTGTCCATCAATAGAAGATAAAATTGTAAGATTTTCAACGAAAGATAAACATCAACTATTTTTAGAACCAGAAAGTTTATATTATGATGATATATATATTCAAGGATTTTCAACTAGTATGCCTAAGAATATTCAAGATGAAATGGTTCATTCTTTACCTGGATTAGAACATGCAATTATTAATAAATATGCATATGCAATAGAATATGATGCAATAGATTCAAAGCAATTAACTTTATCTTTAGAAACAAAAGTTATAAAGAATTTATTTACTGCTGGTCAAATAAATGGTACTAGTGGATATGAAGAAGCTGCTTGTCAGGGATTGATGGCAGGAATAAATGCCGTATTAAAATTAGAAAAAAGAGAACCATTAATTTTAAAAAGAAATGAAGCATATATAGGTGTACTTATAGATGACTTAGTTACTAAAGGAATAATTGATCCATATAGATTATTAACATCAAGAGCAGAATATAGATTATTGTTAAGACATGATAATGCTGATACCCGTCTTAGAAAATATGGGCATGACGTAGGATTAGTAAGTGATGAAAGCTATGAAAGATTTTTATTAAAACAAAAGCAAATAGAGCAATTAACTGAAATGTTAAAAAATATAAAATTAACTCCAAAAAAAGAGGATTTAGAATTTTTAAGAAATAACAATAGTCCTGATATAAAAGATTCAATAACTCTTTATAATTTATTAAAGCGTCCTGAGATAACAATTTTAAATTTAAAAAAATATATTGCTTTAGAATTTTCAGATGAAGTAATGGAACAAGTAGAAATAAATGTTAAATATGAGGGATATATAAAAAAAGAATTAGAAGAGGCAAAAAAAATGTTAGACCTTGATAATAAAAAAATACCTGATGATATTGATTACAATAAAATTCATAATTTAGCAAGTGAGGCAAAGCAAAAATTGAATCAAATTCGTCCTACTTCAATAGGACAAGCATTAAGAATAAGTGGGGTTAATCCCGTTGATGTGTCCTTAATAATGGTATATATAAAAAAGGAATATTTTTATGAATCAAAATAAATTTATAGAGGAAGTAAAAAAATTAGGTTTAACAATAACAGAATTTCAATTGAATCAACTTGATAAATATTATAATATTCTAATAAAATATAATAAAGTTATGAATTTAACGGGCATAACAGAAAAAGAACAAGTTTATTTAAAGCACTTTTATGACTCACTTACTATATCTAAAATAATTGATTTAAACAGTATTAATAATCTTTGTGATCTTGGTAGTGGTGCTGGTTTTCCTGGAATAGTTTTAAAGATTTTTTATCCAAATTTAAAAATAACTTTAATTGATTCATTAAATAAAAGAGTAAAATTTTTAAATGAAGTGATAAAAGAATTAAATCTAGAGAATATTGTAGCTATTCATAGTAGAATAGAAGATTATGCTAAAACTAAATCTGAACAATTCGATGTTGTAACTGCAAGAGCAGTTTCTTCAATTAACATTTTATTAGAACTTGGTATTAATTTGGTAAAAGTAAATAAATATTTTGTTTTTATGAAAGGAAATATGGAAAAAGAACCAGACTATATAAATGCCTTAAACAAATTATCATGTAGACAAATAGACTTAATTAAATTCAAATTACCTATAGAAAATAGTGACAGATGTTTAGTAAAAATAGAAAAATTAAAAAATATTAATAAATCTTACCCAAGAAAATATAAAGATATAATATCAAAACCTTTATGATAAGTATAAAACTATACTTATTTTTTTATGTTGAGATATATTTATATATAATTAATTTTATAAAAAATGAATATAATTGTATATAAACATATTGTTTTATTTATTAAAATATTGTAAAATAATAAAGAAGAATAAAAAGGAGGTAAATATGACAGATAATTCATTAAGGGTAATAGAAGTAGATACAAATGATATTTTACCAAATAGATTTCAGCCTAGAATTCAATTTGATGAAGATGAAATTTTGGAATTATCTGATTCTATAAAAGAACACGGAGTAATACATCCTTTACTTGTACGCCCTATAGGAGATAAATATGAAATAATTGCTGGTGAAAGACGCTATAAAGCCTGTGTTTTAGCTGGAAAGGAAACAGTTCCTGTCGTAATAAGAGATTTAGATGATAAGGAATGTGCGGAAATTGCTTTAATTGAAAATGTACAAAGGAAAAGCTTATCACCTATAGAAGAAGCACTTTCAATAAAAAAACGCCTTGATATGGGAAATATTACACAAGGTGAACTAGCGGAAAAAATAGGAAAGAGTCAGTCTGCAGTAGCAAATAAGTTAAGATTATTAAATTTGTCAGATGATGTTCAAAATGCATTACTTGAAAATAAAATATCAGAACGTCATGCTCGTTCGCTATTAAAGCTATCAACAGAAAAATTACAAAATAATATGTTAGAAAAGATTATAAATGAAAGACTAACGGTAAGACAAACCGATGAAGAAATAAATAAAGTAATAAAAGGGGACAATAATATGAATAATGTAAATAATATACTTAATTCATCTGGAACGGAAAATACTTCAGTTGAAATTCCAGCAATGAATTCTTTTAATTCAACTACAGTTGAGGTACCAACGTTTAATGCAACTCCACCAGTGAGTACATCACAAACAGAAATGCCAAGTATGAGTAGTATAGATAGTGGAATGTTTAATTTAAATACTCCACCAGTGAGTACACCACAAACAGAAATACCAAGTATGAGTAGTATAGATAGTGGAATGTTTAATTTAAATACTCCACCAGTGAGTGTACCACAAACAGAAATACCAAGTATGAGTAGTATAGATAGTGGAATGTTTAATTTAAATACTCCACCAGTGAGTACACCACAAACAGAAATGCCAAGTATGAGTAGTATGGATAATGAAACGCCTAATATAGGAAGTATGTCAACATTAGAATCTCAACAAATTCAAAATAGTAACTCACAAGTTGAGGCACCTTCATTTAGTTTTGATAATCTTTATAATGAACCAAAAGACATTTTAAATAATCAAAATACAATGAATACTCAAGAGCAAAAATCAATGTTTGAAATACCAAAAACTAATCCAATAATAGATAATACAGAAAGCTTAGATACTTCAAGTAAACCAAAAGAAGAAGATACAGCATTGCCACCAACTTATATAGAAAATGATAATATACAGTCGACATCTAATCAAGGTCCAATAATTGTTACAGATTATACGAAGCAATATGATCCAGTTATGCCATTTAATGAAGAACCAGTGATAAACAAGGTGGATTTTAAAGAAATTATTAACATTTTAAGAAATTGTTCGGCAGAAATAGAAAAAAGTGGATATAAATTAGATTTAGAAGAATATGATTTAGAAAATATATATCAAGTTGTATTTAAAATTGAAAAGTAGAAATATGAATGATTTTCAAAAAATGAAGAGTCTCTCTTCATTTTTTATAGATCAAAAAGACTCTTTTTGATCTATATTTCATATTTTTTCTGATTTTTTAGTATCATATCATTTACAATTGTACAGTAAAAATTATTACAAGTAGGAACTATATAAGTTTACTTTTAAAGATTTTTATGATATCCTAGCAACAGGAGGATGTGTATGAAGAGTTATGAATTACAATGCATTGATTATGCTTGTCTAAAAACAATGGAAAAAGGTGGAGAATTTTCGACCGAAAAGCACATTACTAATGCTTTATTAAAGTTATTAATTGAAGGATATACATTTGGATTTACAAGTAATGGTAGTGCAAGAGACTATATTTCAAGTCTTAGCTTTGAGCAAATAGAAAAGGAATTATTAAAAAATGTAATCAAAACAAATGAACTAGCCACTAGAAAAGGCTATATGGTCTTATTAGGTACACAAAAAACTTTTGATGATAAAGGATTATCTAATGATGAAGTTAAAATTTTATTAATGAATATATTAAAAGAAGGTCGAATGGAATCTGTAAAATTTATATTAAACAAATATCCCAATTTGTATAAAAATTTAATTTCTGATTTTGTTTCAACTAGATATTATAAAGATGGATATAAATTTGACCAATTAGATAATATATCGACTTTTTCAAAAGAAAATAGTATGTTATTACAAAAAATAGATAATTATTATAATCAAATTCAACTGGAAAACGCTCAATTCCATAAATAATTGATTATTTTCTTTTAAAACTTATAATTAATTTGACGAGTATTATAGATCAAATTTTAAAAAATTATTATGTTAGAATATTATCAAAATCTTAAAATAAATGATTATATAATAAGTTAAAGAATCATTATTACAAGCAGTTATATGTAATGATATAGCAAAGCAATCAAATAGAGAAAAACGTGTATTATTTTCAAATTAATGAATAAAAAAGAGTGTAAATTTTATACTAAATTCCGTTTTTTAACGGAGTTTTTTTAATAAAAAAATTTAGTAAGATACTTCAAGTTAGAATAATTATCTTGTTTAAATTTATATAAGATGATAAAATATAAGCAGTAAAATTAATCAATTGTCCAACAATTTTTCAGTTAATTGTATCGGCTTTAAATACTAGACATAAATAAAGTAAAAAGTTTTTATTAACATATTAATGTAATGGAGGTTATAAAATGTTTAAAATGTATTCTAATTTTTCACCAACTGGAGATCAACCACAAGCAATAAAGAAATTAGTTGAAGGTGTAAAAAATGGAGAAAAACATCAAGTTTTACAAGGCGTTACAGGCTCCGGAAAAACTTTTACGATGGCTAATGTTATAAAGGAAATAAATAAGCCGACCTTAGTTTTGGCGCATAACAAAACACTTGCTGGACAATTATATGCAGAATTTAAGGAGTTGTTTCCAGAAAATCATGTATGTTATTTTGTTTCATATTATGATTATTATCAACCAGAAGCATATGTAGCTAAAACTGATACATATATAGAAAAAGATGCCTCTATAAATGATGAAATTGATGAATTAAGACATGCAGCGACAGCCTCTTTACTAAATTATAAAGATGTAATAGTAGTTGCTTCTGTTTCATGTATATATGGAATAGGAGAAATGGAAGAATATCAAAAGAAAATGCTTACTTTAGAAGTTGGACAAGTAATTGATAGGGATGTTATATTAGAAAAATTAATAGATATGCTTTATGAAAGAAATGATGTTGATTTTAAGAGAGGTACATTTCGGGCTAAAGGTGATAATATAGATATTATTCCAATAAATGAACATACGAAGGGTATAAGAATAGAATTATTTGGAGATGAAATAGAATCAATAAAGGAATTTGATCCCGTAACATCAAGTATTACTTCAAATAAAAAATCTATTTCTATATTTCCAGCAAGTCATTTTGTAACAAGTCCAGAAAAATTAAAACTTGCGATTAATAATATAAGGAAAGAATTAGAAGAAAGATTAACATATTTTAAAAAAGAAAATAAATTATTAGAGTATCAAAGATTAAGTGAAAGAACAAATTATGATCTAGAAATGTTAGAAGAGACTGGATTTTGTAGAGGTGTTGAAAATTATTCTAGACATTTAGCACTAAAAGAAGAAGGAGAAACGCCAACCACTTTAATAGACTTTTTTAAGAAAGATTTTCTTTTGTTTATAGATGAATCTCATGTTACTATTCCACAAATCAGGGGAATGTATAATGGTGACAGAGCGCGAAAAGAAGTTTTAGTAGACTATGGGTTCAGATTGCCTAGTGCATTAGATAATAGGCCATTAAAATTTTCAGAATTTGAAAAAAAAGTAAATCAAGTTATTTATGTATCGGCAACACCAGGAGATTATGAACTTTCAAAAACTCAAAAAGTAGTTGAACAGATCATACGTCCAACAGGTCTTTTAGATCCAAAAATAGAAGTTCACTCAACAAAAAATCAAATAGATGATTTAATAAATGAAATAAATAAGACTATTTTAAACAAAGAAAAAGTTTTAATAACAACTCTTACTATAAGAATGTCTGAAGAGCTAACTCAATACTTGAAAGGCTTAGATATAAAAGTTGCATATCTTCACTCTGAAATAAAAACTTTAGAACGCTTAAGAATAATTAATGATTTACGAAAAGGAAAATATGATGTATTAGTAGGTATAAATTTATTAAGGGAAGGCTTAGATATACCAGAAGTAAGTTTAGTAGCTATAATGGATGCGGATAAACAAGGATTTTTAAGAAGTGAAAGAAGTCTAATTCAAACAATAGGTAGAGCTGCAAGAAATGCAAATGGAAGAGTAATAATGTATGCTGATATTATAAGCGACTCAATGGATATAGCAATTAAAGAAACAAATAGAAGACGTTTGATTCAAGAAAAATATAATAAAGACAATAATATAATACCTAAAACAATAATTAAGCAAATAAATGAAGTAGTATCTAATGAAATAGTTTCAAAAGAAAGTAATAAAGAAAAAATGTCTAAAAAAGAAAAAATAAATTTAATAAATAAATTAGAAACTGAGATGAAGGAAGCTGCAAAAAATTTAGACTTTGAAAGAGCTATGGAACTTAGAGATATTTTATTTGAATTAAAATCAGAATAGGTATATAATTAAAAAAGGTGATAAGATGAAATATAATAAATATATAGATTTATTTTTACATATGATAGGATATGCATTAATTTTAATAACAGTTTCAATAATTTTTCCTAAAACTATATATATAGATAATTCATATTTTGGATTATGGGGATTAATAGCAGTTATAATAATATTTATATTAAATAAAACTATAAAACCATTACTCGTATGGTTAACTTTACCTCTTACTGCTGTAACTTTAGGTTTATTTTATCCGTTAATTAATATATTAATATTAAAAATAACTGATTTTATATTAGGTAATCATTTTGATATACATGGTACATTCTTTGTTTTCATAGTATCTATTATAATATCTATTATGAATGCTATTATGGATAATATAATAATAAATACATTTTTTAAGAAAGGTAAAGCATGAATTCTTATATAATAAATAATGGTATAATTCAAATAAAATTTTATTCAGTATTAATTTTATTTGCTTTTGCATTAGGATATTTTTTAGTAATTAAAGAATGTAAGAAACAAGGTATACCTTTAACAAAAATATCAGATATGTGTTTCTATCTTATTATTTTTAGTTTGCTTGGTGCTAGAATTTATTATTGCTTATTCAATATTGATTATTATAAAAGTAATCTACTTGATATAGTCAAGGTTTGGGAAGGTGGTCTTGCAATCCACGGCGGAATTATTGGAGGATTTATATATATATATATATATACTAAAAAGAACAAAATTGATTTAATAAATTTACTTGATATTTTTGCACCTGCACTTGCAATAGGTCAAGCAATAGGAAGATGGGGAAACTTCTTTAATTCAGAGGCATACGGTCCTATTACAACATTAGAAACTTTAAAAAAATTAAATATACCAAATTTTATAATAGATGGTATGTATATTAATTCTAATTATCATCATCCAACCTTTTATTATGAATCAATAAGTTGTTTAATTATATTTATAATATTAATAGTATTAAGAAAAAGTATTAAGAAACGCAGAGGAAAAATAATAGGCATATATTTAATTTTGTATGGAATAGTAAGATTTTTTATAGAATCTTTGCGACAAGATAGCCTTATGTTTTTTGACTTCAAAGTAGCACAAATAGTATCTATAATTATGCTTGTATTAGGTATATTATTATTTATAAATTCATTTAAGGAGTACAGAAATGATAAATAAAGCATGGGACAAAGTTTTAGAACCACAATTTAAATTAGAATATTTTAAAAAATTAGGAATATTTGTAAAATCAGAATATAAACATAAAGTAATATTTCCCCCATATGAAAACATATTTGATGCTTTGAGATTTACTGATTATGATGAAGTAAAAGTGGTTATTTTAGGACAAGATCCATATCATGGATTAGGTGAAGCACATGGTCTTTCCTTTTCAGTAAAAAAAGGAGTAAGAATGCCACCATCTTTACAAAACATATTTAAAGAATTATACACTGATTTAAATGTAAAGAGAACAGATAGTGATTTAACAGATTGGGCCAAAGAAGGAGTCTTATTACTTAATTCAATAATGACGGTAGAAAAAGATAAACCACTATCACACAAAGATAAAGGTTGGGAAATATTTACTGATAATATAATTAAAGCTTTGAATGATAGATCAGATCCAGTAATATTTATTTTATGGGGAAGTTATGCACGTAGTAAAAAAGTATTAATTACAAATCCTAAACATAAAATAATAGAATCTGCTCATCCATCTCCTTTATCTGCACACAGGGGATTTTTTGGTAGTAAGCCATTTAGTAAGGCGAATAACTATTTAAGACAAATGAATAAAAATGAAATAAAGTGGTAATTTATTTCATTTTTTTGAATAAAAAAATATATACTGTTCACAATTAAATAGGTGATACAATGAAAAAGACATTATTTATAATAATTTCAATTATAATTACTTATGTAATAATAGGCAATGTTGTTGTTGCAAATAATATAATACCAGATGATGCAATTAGAATTAGAATCATACCTAATTCTAATAGTGAATATGATCAAAGTATAAAATATAAAGTAAAAGAGACAATACAAAATGATATGAAAAACTTGTTAACAAATGTGAAGAATATAGATGATGCTAGAAATATTATTAAAAATAATTTAGATGGAATACAAGATAACATATCAAAGACTTTACAAAAAAATGATTATGATTTACCATTCAATGTTAATTTTGGATTTAATTATTTTCCTAAGAAAGAATTTAAAGGTATTGTATATAAAGAAGGTTATTATGAATCAGTCGTTGTAACATTAGGTTCTGGCTTAGGAGATAATTGGTGGTGCGTTTTATTTCCACCTTTATGCATGATTGAAGCAGAAGAATCCACTGATTTAGAATATACAACAATGGTAAAATCCATAATTGATAAATATTTTTAAAAATAATGAGTATTATTTTATAGGTGATCCTATGAATGTAATACTTATTATTTTAGTTGCAATAAGTTTAAGTATGGATGCATTTTCCTTATCACTATCTTATGGAATGCTTTCTCTAACAAAAAAAGAAATAAATACATTATCAATTGTTGTAGGAATATATCATTTTTTTATGCCTTTAATTGGTATGCTCGTAGGTAATATAGTAATGAAATATGTAAATGGAGATTTAATTACACTAATTATTTTTGCCTATATAGGTATAAATATGATAATCGAAAGTTTTAAAAGTGAGCAAAAAATAAATAAGATGAAAATAAGGGATATGCTATTATTTGGATTAGCAGTAAGCATTGATAGTTTTTCTATAGGTGTAAGTATTAATAGTATAAGCAATAATTGTTTTTTATGTTTTTTATCTTTTTCTATATCAAGTTTTATTTTTACATATACTGGATTAATACTTGGAAAAAAACTTAGTAAGATTATTGGAAATTTAGCTACTTTGATAGGAGGTATAAGTTTAATAATATTAGGAATAGTATTTACGCTATAGTTAATTAGATTTAATTTACAACTTTTTATAATCATGTTATAATTATCATGCTATTATTAACAGATTTTAGGCAAAAACATAATATATAATAGCATGGAGGTAAAATGAAACAAATTAATATAATTGGTAATCAAAAATTATCTGGTACAATTAAAATAAGCGGTGCAAAGAATAGTGCAGTAGCACTTATTCCAGCTTCTATATTGGCCGAAGACATAGTTAAAATCGATAATATACCAAATATATCAGATATAGATGCATTAAACGAAATATTAGAATTTCTTGGAGCTAAGGTATCCCTAGAAAATGGAATGATAACTATTGATCCAAGAAATATTAAAAATAAAGATATTCCTGAGAAAGTATCAAGTAAACTTAGGGCGTCATATTATTTTATGTCAGCATTATTAGGAAAATATAAACATGTTGAAATGTATTTTCCTGGAGGTTGTAAAATAGGCGCAAGACCTATAGATCAAACATTAAAAGGATTTAAAGCCTTGGGTGCTGATGTAAAAGAAGAAGATAATAAATTTATTATTAGTGCCTCTAAATTAACAGGTAGCCATGTATATCTAGATATGCCTAGTGTGGGTGCAACCATTAATACGATGCTGGTTGCGGTAAAAGCAGAAGGTATAACTATAATAGAAAATGCCGCGAAAGAACCAGAAATTGTAAATGTGGCTACATTTTTAAATAACATGGGTGCAAAAATAACAGGTGCAGGTACTAGTGAAATAAAAATTAAAGGTGTTTCTAAATTAACAGGATGTTTTTCAGAAGTGATACCCGATAGAATAGAAACAGGAACTTATATGATAGCAGGAGCCCTTTTAGGTGAAAACTTAAAAGTAGAAAACATTATTCCAGATCACGTAGAGGCATTAACACTTAAATTAAAAGAAATGGGTGTTAAACTTGAAATGGGTAGTGATTATGTAATACTAAATTCATCAGATAATTTAAAAGCAATTTCTCTTAAAACACAAGGTTATCCAGGATTTCCTACAGATTTACAACAACCTATAACAACCCTTTTAACACAATGTAATGGTACATCTAAACTTGAGGAAACTATATATGAAAATAGGTTTCAAAATGTACCATATTTAAAAGAAATGGGTGCAGATATAGAAATATGCGGAAAAAGATTAAAGATAAAAGGTAAATCTAAATTAAGTGGAAATGTAGTAGTAGCAACTGATCTAAGAGCAGGAGCTTGCCTAGTTTTAGCAGGACTTATAGCAGAAGGTAAAACTACAATAAAAAATATAGAACACGTTCTTAGAGGATATGAAAATATAATAGAAAAATTAACAAATGTAGGTGCTAAAATATCTATAGAAGAAATATAATTAAGTAGTAGATAACTACTTTTTTTGTGAGGTAAATATGAAAAAAATTTTATTTGCGTTATTTATATTTGTTATTGTTTTTTTAATTTATTCATTTAATATAAATAAAAAGGTTTATTATTTATCACTAGGAGATTATTTATCATATGGAATAAATAATAATAAAATAGTTAATAATACATATAGTAATAATTTAAGAGAGTATTATAAAGATAATTTAGAAAACTATGTAAATTATTCAGTATTAGATGATTATAGAGTAATGGATTTATATAATGATATAACTTCAAATAAAAAAATAAAATTTGAAAATAAAGAATATAATATCCAAAACTTGTTAATCAAAGCTAATTTAATAACTATTTCTATTGGTATGAATGATTTGTTATACAAAATAGAATATTCTAATAATATATATGATTATACAGATGAGCTTTTAAATGATATAGAAAAACTGCTTGTCTTAATTAGAAAATATAATAAGGATAAGATATATGTATTAGGTTTTTATAATATTATTGATGACTTAGAATTAATTAACTATGCTAATTTAAAACTAAATAAAATATGTAATCAAAATAAAGTCGTCTATGTAGATATAAGCAACTTAGACAAATATATATTAAAAGATAGGTATCCAACAAATGATGGATATACGTATATAAGTAATCAAATATTAAACTTTACTAAATAAAAAAAATATTATATAATTAAAGTGGGTGATAAAAATGTTAGAAGAAAATAAAATATTTTCAAAAGTATTCATGTGGATGTTTATAGGATTAGCAATCACATTTGGAGTTGGTTACTATGTTTCCATAAATCAAAACATGTTATACAATGTCTTTTCCAAATGTTACATATTTTTAATTATAGCTGAGTTTGCTGTTGTTATATGGCTTAGTTTGAGAATACGAAAGATGAATCCTACTACAGCTAAAGTATTATTCTCTTTATATTCATTCTTAACTGGTCTTACATTTTCATCTGTTTTTGTAGTTTATAAAATTACATCTATAGTTTATGTATTTGGAATAACGTCAATAATATGTTTGTTATTTTCGATAATTGGTCAAAAAACTAAAATCGATTTAACTAAATTTGGAACATATTTAGCAATGATCTTATTTGGAATTATAATTTGCTTAATAATAAATATGTTTGTTAAAAGTGAATCATTTGATTTAGCATTGACTATAGTATCATTGATAGTATTTATTTGCTATATAGCTTATGATATCCAAGTAGTTAAGAAAAATTTATATGATATACCAAATGAGGAAAATTTAGCCATATATGGAGCATTTCAATTATATTTAGACTTTATTAATATTTTCTTAAGATTGTTACAATTATTTGGAAAACGAAACGATTAAACTGATATATAATCAGTTTTTTTCTAAAAAACTAATAAAAATCATAATTTACTTGCATTTATTCAAATTATTTGATAAACTATGTAAGTAATTGAATTTCTATGACTTATGTAGTCATGGCGGGAGGAGAGAAAAAATGAAAAAATCAATTCATCCAGAATATATTGATACAAAAGTAAATTGTTCATGTGGTAATACTTTTACTGTTAAATCAAATAAAAAAGAAATGCATGTAGAAGTATGTAATGAATGTCATCCATTTTATAAAGGTGGAAAAGATGCAGTATCAGTTTCAAGAACTGGACGTGTAGAAAAGTTTAATCGTAAATATGGATTTACTAAAGAAGCAAAATAATATGCTTCTTTTTAAATTAATTAATTATTTAATAAATATAAAGTTAAAAAAATAGAATCTCATTTACATAATAAACAAAATATCTGTAAATACTAAAATTGGTGATAGTAAATGAAATTAAATTTTGCAGAGCTTCTTGATGTGACTATTAGAGCAATTTCCTCTCTAATAACTCTTTTTTTAATTACAAAAATGCTTGGAAAAAAGCAAGTGTCGCAATTATCATTATTTGATTATGTAATAGGAATATCAATAGGAAATTTTGCGGCAGAAATGACTATTAATCTTGAATCAAATGAAATTAATGGTATATGGGCTGTCGTATTATTTGGTCTATTTGCATACTTAGTATCATATTTAACTATGAAGAGTATGACTATGAGAAGATTTTTTATGGGTACTCCGACTGTAATAATTCAAAATGGTAAAATATTAGAAAAAAATTTAAGAAAAGTAAAATTCGATATAAATGATATGTTAGAAGAAATAAGAAGCAACGGATATTTTGATTTATCTCAAGTTGAATATGCATTAATGGAGGCGAATGGTAAACTTAGTATACTTCCAAAATCTGAGTATCGACCATTAACTCCAAAAGATATGAATCTAAATATAACAAATGAAGGTTTATGTGCAAATATAATAATTGATTCTAAAATAATGCATAATAATTTAAAAATGTGTAAAAAAGATGAAAAATGGTTAAAAAAAGAATTAAAAATTAAAGGATATAGTGATTTAAGCAAAATATTACTAGCTACTCTTGATAATAATGAAAAAATAACTGTATTTGAAAGAAATCTTTCTGAAAAATCGGTTGATGTTTTAGAATAATGTGTAAAAAAATGTAAAATTAATTAAGTTTAATTTAAAAAAACTGCCGAATATAAAAATATCTGCTATAGTATAATTGGTGATATTATGAGAAGACATTTTTGCGCATCTGCGTTTATAATAAATCCTAACACTAAAGAAATTCTTTTAGTAAAACATAAAAAAAATAAGAGATGGACACAACCTGGTGGACATATAGAGCAAGATGAAACACCTGAAGAAGCAGCACTTAGAGAAGCATATGAAGAAACAGGATTACATATAAGATTATTAGGTGAAAGATTTCCAAGAGAAGATGATTTTATAAGACCTCTTGGAATACAAAAAAACATAAGAACATTAAATGATGTAGAAACTCATATGCATATAGATATTATATATGCAGCTATTCCAAATGAAAATACTAAATGTATTTTAAACAAGGAAGAAAGTGATGATATAGCTTGGTTTACTAGAGATGAGCTTAATTATATAGATTGTTTTCCAGATATTAAAATTACTATGGACTATATATTAAGAAATATAATAAAATGAAAAAATCAAATAAAAAGTATGTAACATCATTATTAATATTAATAGTAGTATTGATATCATTTACTTTAGATAAGTATTATAATAAAAATATTAAAATAAATAGTAGTGAGAGTAATTTAATACAGATAACAAACATTCCAGAATATAGTGGGAAGCCATATGTAGTAATTAATAATAATATTCCTAATTTTGAAGATAAATATAAGAATACAGAAACTTTTGAGATATATAATGCACTTGATAATTTAGGAAGAGCAACCATGGCGTTTGCTAATGTAAGTCTAAATACAATGCCAGATGAAAAAAGAGGCAGTATAGGAAATATTAAACCAAGTGGATGGCACACTATTAAGTATGATATAATAGATGGTAAATATTTATATAATAGGTGTCACTTAATTGGATATCAATTGACAGGTGAAAATGCAAATAAAAAGAATTTAATTACTTGTACTCGATATATGAATACCAAAGGAATGTTATATTTTGAAAATATGGTTGCCGATTATATTAAAAATACGGATAACCATGTATTATATAGAGTGATACCTATATATAATGGAGACAATCTTTTAGCTAATGGAGTTTTAATGGAAGCATATTCTATAGAAGATAGTGGTGAAGGCGTTAAATTTAATGTTTTTGTATATAACGTCCAAACAGGAATTAAAATAGATTATAAAACTGGTAAAAGTAAATTATCAGATTAATTTTAATTATTAACATTTCTATATTTATTATATATAGTAAGTTTTGTTAATGCACTTTAGTATTTTTAAATTTATTTCAAATATATTGTATTTAATATTGGAAATATGAATATGATGTGGTATAATACTAAAACAAGGAAGTGATTTTATGAAAACTTATAATAGTGATTTAATATATTTTGGAAATGTTTTTTTTAATACGCCTGATGGATACTACTTTACAGGAGTTGAATCTTTTGAGAAAATAGAAGAAGATAAGTATATAAGTTTAAAAAATAATATAGTAAGAGAGACTTTTGATGTAAATTCTGATAGGTATCTATCAGTAGGGTATTTATTTCCACTATCAAAGGTTTTAAAAGATGGTGAAAGAAAAGAAGTTACTAGGACTGAAATTGAATTATATAAGTTAAAGTATATACTAACTAAGTTTGGTGATGAGAGAAAGACAAAAGATAAAGTCTTTGAAATGATAAAAAAAAATAAATAGTCTTTTTAAAAGATCATCAGTATTGTATTAAATACTATAAATATAAAACCTTAAAAAAAGTAATTTGCTTTTTTTTATATTGTGTTATAATTGATAAAGTGTTTTTGAAGGAAGTGTTTTAAATGAGTAAGAGAAATGTAGCAATTATAGCCCATGTCGACCATGGTAAAACTACACTAGTAGATAAATTATTGCAAGCAAGTGGAACATTTAGAGAAAATGAAGAAGTTCAAGAAAGAGTTATGGATTCAAATGAAATAGAAAGAGAACGTGGAATAACTATATTAGCTAAACCCACATCTATAGATTATAAGGGATGCCATATCAATATATTAGATACACCAGGCCATGCTGATTTTGGTGGCGAAGTTGAAAGAATTATGAATATGGTGGATGGCGTTTTACTTGTTGTAGATGCATATGAAGGTACTATGCCTCAAACAAGATTTGTGTTAAAGAAAGCTATAGAAGCAGGGGTAAAACCAATTGTAGTAGTAAATAAGATAGATAAAGAATCAGCTCGCCCAAAAGAAGTAATAGATGAAGTAATGGATTTATTTATAGAATTAGGTGCAGATATAGAAGATTTGAACTTTCCAATAGTATATACTTCAGCAATTAATGGAACGTCAAGTTATTCACCTGATGTATCAACTCAGGAAAAAGGTATGTCAAAGGTATTAGATCTAATAGTAGAAAATATTAAAGAAGCATCAGATAATGTTACTGATGGATTGCAGTTTCAACCAGCTCTTTTAGATTATAATGACTTCGTAGGTAGAATTGGTGTTGGACTTGTAAAAAGAGGAAAAATCAAAACAGGTGAAATGGTTAGTTGCGTTAGAATAGATGGCTCAATTAAGCAATTTAGGGTAGCAAAAATATTTGGATACGTGGGATTAAAACGTGTTGAAATATCAAATGCTGAAGCAGGTGATATAGTTGCTATAGCAGGTCTTCCAGACATATCAGTTGGTGAAACAATATGTGAGATAGGAAAAGAAGAAGCATTACCTCTTTTAAGAATAGACGAACCAACTTTACAAATGACATTTGGGGTAAATACCAGCCCATTTTGCGGTAGAGAAGGAAAAATTGTTACAGCAAGAAAAATAGAAGAAAGATTAATGAAAGAAACTGAAAGGGATGTGTCTTTAAAAGTACGACCAGTACCAGACAATTCAGAAGCATTTATTGTATCAGGAAGAGGAGAACTTCATTTATCAATATTAATAGAAAATATGAGAAGAGAAGGATTTGAGCTTCAAGTTTCAAAACCAGCTATAATAAAAAAAGAAATAGACGGAGTAACTTGTGAACCATTTGAAGAAGTACAAATAGATGTACCAGATGAATATGTCGGATCCGTTATAGAAGCTTTAGGTAACAGGGAAGGCGAAATGTTAAATATGGGTAATGAAAATAATCAAACAAGACTTCATTATTTAGTGCCTACTCGTGGACTTATTGGATTTATGACAGAATTTATGACTATGACTAAGGGTTATGGTATAATAAATCATACTTTTGATTCATATAAACCTTTAGTTGGATCTCATGTTGGAACAAGAAAAACAGGAGTTTTAGTTTCAATAGAAAGTGGTAAATCAACTGCTTATGCACTTGGTCAGTTAGAAGATAGAGGTGTTATGTTTATAGAACCTGGCGTAGAAGTATACGAGGGTATGATAGTTGGTGAGAATAATCATGATAATGATTTAGCTGTAAATGTTGTAAAAGGCAAAAATTTAACTAATACGCGTACATCAAGTAAAGATCATACTGTAGTATTAAAAAGACCAAAACAAATGAGTCTAGAAGTATGTTTAGATTACATAAATGAGGATGAATTAGTTGAAGTAACTCCAATAAATTATAGAATGAGAAAAAAAATACTTAATACAGAGTTAAGAAAAAAACAAGATGCAAAAAAAATAGCTTAGTTGCTATTTTTTTGTTTTAATGTTATTTAAATCAACATTTTTATCAAAAAAGTCTCTAATATCACAATCTAGTACATTAGCAATTTCTTCTAATGTATCAATTGAGATAGTTTGATGCGTTACTGATTCAAGCTTAGCTATAAAACTATCACTAAGATATAAGGCTTCAGCCAATTCTCTTTGTTTAAGTCCTTTTTTGATTCTATACTTCTTAATGTTTTTACCAATAACATTATATATGTCTGATTTCTTTTTCAATGTCATACTACCACCAATTTAATTTTATAATATAATAAAGAAAAATATTATAGACGAGTAATCTATAAAGAAATTAACAGGTCAATTATTTCGCTATTACTTATATTTATATTATTCAATAATTTTGGAAACATACTGATATTTGTTAATCCAGGAATGGTATTTATTTCATTAAAATAAAGCATATTTTTATCATTATCAACTAAAAAGTCTACTCTAGCTAATCCCTTACATCCAAGTATTTTAAATATATTTTTTGAATATTCTTTAATTTTTCTTTCAAGTAAAGTGTTTTCACTAATTATATTAGTAGAAGTATTTCTTTCATATTTGGAATTATAATTATACCAAGTATTTTCTTTTGTTATTATTTCTCCTATATTTGATACAATTATTTTTCCATTTTTATTAATAATTGCACATTCCAATTCACGTCTATTTGTTATATATTTTTCTATTACAATATTAGTATCATATTTTTTTGCAATATTTATACTTTTTTTTAATTCATTTTTATTATTTGCTATGCTTATTCCAATTGAAGAGCCACATTTTGCAGGTTTTACTATAACAGGATAATGTATATTGTTTATATTTAATTTATCATTATATATAATATATGGTACTTGTGGTATGTTATATTTATCTAAAATTAATTTTGTTAAAATTTTGTCATAACTCACAATACTACTATATGAATTAGATCCAACATACTTTATATTAAAAAGCTCCAACATACTTTGTATTTTGCCATCCTCGCAGGTATTACCATGTATTATTGGTAAAACAATATCAAATTTTTTCAAATATGAAATTATATTATCAATATTGGTTACTTCTTTTATTTCCCAGTTATCAGTAATATTTTCAGTATTACTTATCTTTATCCATTCACCCTTTTTAGTAATTCCAATTACTTCATAATAATACTTTTTTTTATTAATATTATTTAAAATAAATTTAACAGATTTTACTGATACATTATGTTCAGGTGAATTACCACCAAACATAATTAAAACTTTTTTCACAATATCACCAATATATTTTATGTAATTAATAAATCATAATGTTCAAATTATTACAAAAGATAGATTTATTTTTAAATTTGTGATAAACTATTATTATATATATTAAGGAAAAATTAAAAAGGTGATTTTATGGGAAAAATAATAGCATTTGTAAATCAAAAAGGTGGTGTAGGCAAAACTACATCTAGTATAAATTTAGCAGCTTCCCTAGGACTTTTAGGAAAAAAAACACTATTAGTAGATTTGGATCCTCAAGGAAATAGTACAACAGGGGTGGGCGTTAATAAAGGTGAACTTGAAAGTAGTGTATATGAATTATTAGTAGATAGAGCAGAATCAAAGAAAGTTGTAGTAAAAACTAAATTTAAAAATTTATACATAATACCAGCTTCTATAAACTTAGCAGGTGTAGATATGGAACTTATGGAAATGTCTAAATTAAATCCGGAATTTATAGCTCAATTACAACTAAAAAAACATTTAAATGAAATAAGGGATGTCTTTGATTATATTATACTAGATTGTCCACCATCACTTGGTTTAATAACTACAAATGCTCTTGCCGCTTCAAATTCAGTAATAATTCCTGTACAATGTGAATTCTTTGCACTTGAAGGAATTATGCAATTATTAAATTCAATAATGATTGCTCAAAAAAAACTGAATCCGAGCTTGGATATAGAGGGCGTGTTATTAACGATGCTTGATAATAGAACAAATTTAGGACTAGAAGTAGTAGAAGAAATTAAAAGCTATTTTAAAGAAAAGGTTTATGATACGATTATCCCAAGATTAGTTAGATTATCAGAAGCTCCAAGCCATGGAAAACCAATACATGCGTATGATCCTAGAAGTAGAGGAACAGAAGCATATATAAATTTAGCCAAAGAGGTGATAGAAAGAAATGGAAACTAAAAAAAGAGCCTTAGGAAAAGGATTAGAACAATTATTTAACACAGAAAATTTTGATTTAGATAATTTTGAAAAAAAAGTATATGAGACTGCAACTAACGAAGAAATAATAGAACTTAGAATTGACGAATTACGTGCAAATCCATATCAGCCAAGAAAAATATTCGATAGTGAAGCATTAAAAGATTTAGCTTTATCAATAAAGGAACACGGTGTATTTCAACCAATAATAGTAAAAAAAAGTATTAAAGGATATGAAATAATTGCAGGTGAAAGAAGAGTAAGAGCATCAAAATTAGCAGGTCTTGAAAAAATACCAGCAATTATAAGAAATTTAGATGATGAACAAATGATGGAAATTGCATTGCTTGAAAATCTTCAAAGGGAAAATTTAAGTTCAATAGAGGAAGCAATTGCATATAGAAAAATGATAGATAGCTTGTCTTTAACACAAGAAGAATTAGCAAAAAAAGTAGGAAAAAGCAGAAGTCATATAACAAATATACTTGGACTTTTAAGATTGCCAGAAGAAGTACAAGAAATGATCGCTAGTAATAAACTTACTATGGCACATGCAAGAGTACTTAGTAAATTAGAAGATAATAATAAGATAATAGAGCTTGCAAATAAAATAGTAAATGAAGGTATGCCAGTAAGAGAGCTTGAGTTTTCTTCATCTTCGGAAGAGAAAAAAAATAAAATAGAAAGACATTCTAATCAAGTAAATAGTGAATATAAATTTGTAGAAGAATTATTAAAAGATAAATTAGATACAAAAGTTAAGATAAAAGAAAGAAAAATAGAAATATCTTTTACTAATAATGCTGATTTAAATAGAATATTAGAAATATTAAATATAAAGGAATAATATGAAATATATATTAAAAAAGGAAGTAATAGCGCCAGTTATAACTTTGATAATTTGTATATTATTATGTAAATTATCGAAGACATTAATAAAGAAAATATTTGGAATGAAGTCTAAGCAATTAGATAGAAGGAAAAAAACTATAATAAATTTAATATCAAATATTATAATTTTTCTTATTATAATTATATGTGTTTTAATAATACTAGAAATATTTGGTATTGATACAAAATCGATAGTAGCATCTTTAAGTGTGGTTGGAGTTGTTATAGGTCTTTCTATACAAGACATACTAAAAGATTTTATAGCAGGCATTTCTATTGTATTTGAAGGTCAATATGCAATAGGAGATTGGGTAACTATAAATGGATTTAAAGGTGAAGTTTTACCTTCTAATTTAAGGACTACAAAAATAAAAGCATACACTGGTGAAATTAAAATAATATCTAATAGAAATATTTCTGAAATTGTTAATTATACGTTATCTAAAACTAAATTACTTATTGATATAGATGTAGATTATAACTTCAGTTCGACTAAAGTAGAAGAATTACTTCGTAGTTTATGTAATAAGCTTAAAGATAAATATAAGTTTAAAGATTTCACTTATCTTGGTATAGAAACATTAACTACAAGTTCTATTACTTATAGACTTGCTTTAGATGTGAACTATTTAGATCAACTTAAATTTTCAAGAATAATAAAAAAAGAAATATTAGAAGAAATAACAAAAAATAGTGTAAATATTCCATATAAACAGGTGGTGGTTCATAATGGATAAAGAATATAAAATTGGTAGTATAGTTAATATGAAAAAAAATCATCCTTGTGGATATAATGAATGGGAAATTACTCGCGTAGGTGCTGATATTAAAATAAAGTGCGTACATTGTGGTAGATTTATAATGATACCTAGGATTGATTTTAATAAAAAACTAAAAAAGATAGTAAAGTTTTAGGAGGAAGTTTGTGAAGGATAAGACTAAAAAAATAAAAAAGCGACCTTTAGGACCTATTGTAGAAATAATAATATTTATATTATTTCTTTCCTTTGTCTGCTTTTTATTTAATCTTATAGGGGTAAGTGGTTATAAAACAGAAGCTGGTACTTTCGAAACTACTTTAGTTGTAGTAAAAAATGTATTTAGCAAAGATGGTATAAAAACAATTTTAAGTAAAGCTATATATAATTTTAAAGATTTAGAACCTTTGGTAATGATAATATTATCATTGATATCTGTATCAGTGTTAGAAGCAAGTGGATTATTAAAACATTTATTTACTTCATTAAAAAAATTTAAACCAAGTACTGTAACTATGATTGTTATGTTTACTGGAATTATATCAACAATAATAGGCGATTATAGTTATGCACTTTTATTACCATTAGCTGGAATTTTATATAAGTATATAGGTAAAGATTCAAGACTTGGTATTATGACTATGTTTATAGCAATTACAATTGGTTATGGTACTGGACTAATATATGATTATAAGGCTTATGAATTAGGCAATATAACAGAATTATCAGCAAGTAGTATAATTTCAAATTATAATTATGAATTGCTTTCAAATATATTTATTTTATTAAGTTCTACTGTTATGCTTACTATAATAGGAATGATAGCTTTAAATTTCTTTTCAAAAAAATTCTCTAGAAATGAATATACTGATAATTTAGTTATATCAAAAAAAGCCGCTAAAACTACCCTTATAGCATTTATTATAATGATATTAGTTTTAGTTTATTGTATAATACCAGGCTTACCACATTCTGGACTATTAATAGATAGAACAGCTCCTACCTATGTAGAAAAACTATTTGGATCTAATTCAATATTTAGTCAAGGATTAATACTATTAATTATGATTATATTAATGGTTTGCGGTTTTATATATGGAATAATATCAAGAAATATAAAAAACAGTCAGGATTATAGTAAAGCATTAACAAAAACTTTTGAAGGAACAGGTCCTATATTTGTACTATTATTTTTTATATCAATAGTTTATCTAATATTGGATTGGTCAAACCTATCTACAGTTATAACGACAAATTTAGTGGATTTCATAGGTAAAAGCAATTTATCAGGAGTGTTATTAATAATTATTACATTCTTGTCAATAGTAATTATATCTACATTAATCCCATCTACAATTGTAAAATGGAATTTAATTTCTCCAATATATATACCTTTACTTATGAGAGCAAATATATCTCCGTCATTTGTGCAAACAATATTTGTTGCTGCTGATTCGGTTGGAAAGTTGTTATCTCCAATATATGTATATTTAATAGTTACAGTGGGACTAATATATAAGTATGATAAAGAAGATGATAATAGCATTATTGGTACTATGAAAACTATGATGCCATATATACTTATTTTATCATTGGTATGGCTAGTAATAATTGTTGGATGGTATTTATTAGGACTTCCAATGGGTATTAGTTCTTCAATTACACTTTAATTTACATTCATTTACATTCATTTACATTTTAAAAATCTGAAAAATAAAAAAACAATTGACCCTTAAAGAAACCTTTAATATAATAAAATTGTAATGTCGATAATAGAGATTACGAAGAGTAGTTCTATTAAAGAATGAAAGGGTTAAAATATCACATTATAAGTGATATTTTTTTTGTTGTCTTTTTAATTTAATTGTAGTAAAATATAGAAGAAATGAGGGATATTATGGGTTTAACAGCAGGTATAGTGGGGTTACCTAATGTAGGTAAAAGTACATTATTTAATGCAATAACAAAACAAAATATATTAGCAGCTAATTATCCATTTGCTACGATAGAGCCTAATGTTGGTATGGTAATTGTACCAGATAAAAGATTAGAGTTTTTAAATAATTTATATAAACCAGCAAGTTTAGTTCCAACAACATTTGAATTTACTGACATTGCAGGTTTAGTAAAGGGAGCGTCCTTAGGTGAAGGTTTAGGAAATAAGTTTTTATCACATATAAGAGAGGTGGATGCTATATGTGAAGTTGTACGATGCTTTGAAAATGAAAATATAATACATGTAGAAAACAAAGTGGATCCACTAAGAGATATTGAAATAATATCGGTTGAACTTATTCTTGCAGATTTGGAAGTAATTGAAAATAGATTTAATAAAATAGGTAAAAAAGCATCATTATCTAAAGATAAAGATGTTCAAAAGGAAGCATTAATTCTTACAAAACTTAAAGAAGCTCTTTTAAAAAACATTCCAATAAGAAGGCTTGATTTAACAGAAGAAGAAAAGAAATATATTAAACCATTTAATTTACTTACTAATAAACCAATTATATATGTTGCAAATATATCAGAAGAAGATTTGCTAGAAAATAACAATAAATATGTTGATATAGTTAGAAACTTTGCAAAAGAAGAGAATGCTACTGTAGTAGTTGTGTGTGCAAAAGTTGAATCAGATTTATGTGATATGGAAGAAGCAGAAAAAACTCAATTTTTAAATGAGCTAGGCGTAAAAGAAAGTGGAATTGATAAGCTTATAAGTGTATCTTATAATATTCTAGGACTGAAAACTTTTTTTACTGCAGGTAGTGATGAAGTTAGGGCTTGGACGTTTAAGGATGGAATGAAAGCACCTGAATGTGCTGGTATTATTCATACTGATTTTCAAAAGGGATTTATTAAAGCCGAAGTAATGAGTGTATGCGATTTAGAAGAACTCGGTAGTGAAAAACAAGTTCGTGAAGCAGGAAAAATGAGATTAGAAGGTAAAGATTATACAATGCAAGATGGAGATATTTGCTATTTTAGATTTAATGTTTAATTTTTAAAATAATATTTATAATATAAAAATTTATTATTTTAATATTAAAGTATAAATATTATCAATTAAAAATAATATTATAAAAATACCAGTAATAAAATTGGGTATTTTTTTTACTATTTTATCAAATATAGGTTTTAGTATGTAAATTAATAATATAGAACATAATCCCCAAATAGTAGCGATTTCTAAAGAAACATATTTTCCAATATGAAATTTTAATTTTGAATAATCCCAAAGTTCAGCATTAAATATCCATTTAATTAGGTATCCACCTATTGCTTCTATTAAAGATAAAAAAATAAAACAACTAAAAAATAGTAATAATATTTTTTTAAATGTACTTGCTTTAATATTTTTTAACATTTTATTTATGATAAGTATAATAACAGCTCCAAAACCATATACAGGAGTCCAATACCCAAATAAAATTCCGCTTTCTTTAAAAAGTACTGATTCTACTAAATGCCCAATAATAGAAAAAATAAAAAAATAATTTATGTAGTACATAAAATTCACCAATAATATTTTACCCAGAAAATATAATAATATTTACAATAATTGTTTACAAATATTAAAAAGTTTGTTATAATCTTAGGCGAGTAAGAAATTTACTCCTTGCTCTAACGAGCCAAAGACCATAAGGAGGTGTAAAAATGAGAAATTATGAAATTATGTTTATTGTAAAGCCTACTTTAGCAGAAGAAGAAATCAAAAAGGTAGCTTCTAATTTTCAAAAAGTTTTAGAAAATAATGGTGCTAAAGTTACAGCAGTTGATGCTTGGGGACAAAGAACTTTAGCTTATACAATTAAAGTAGGAAACAATACTTACAAAAGTGGATATTACTTTGTAGTTAATATTGAATCAAATAATGATGAAGCAGTAAAAGAATTTGATCGTTTAGCTTTAATTAGTAATGATATTATTAGACACTTAATAATAAGTAAGGAAGACTAAGAGGTGACTCATGAATAAAGTAGTATTAGTAGGTAGATTAACTGCTAAACCAGAATTGAGATACACAGCATCCAATACTGCATATACTAGATTTAGTGTTGCTGTAAATAGAAATTTTACTAATGCAGACGGTAGAAGAGATGCTGATTTTATTAATGTAATAGCTTGGAGAAAACAAGCTGAAACTATTTCAAGATATTTTGATAAAGGCAATTTAATTGCTATTGAAGGTAGATTACAAACTGGAAGTTATGATGATAAAGATGGAAATAAAAGATATACAGTTGATGTTGCTTTAGATAATTTTGAATTTGTAGAAAGCAAAGCTGCAAGAGATGCAGCATCAAATTCAATTGAACCAACACCATATGACTATCAAAATACTCCATCAGCACCAAGCCAATCAGTAAATGTTGAGAATGATCCATTTGCAGAATTTGGCGAGAGTGTGTCTATAGATGATAATTTCCTAGAATAATAGGAGGATATATATGGCTGAATTTTTTAGAAAAAAGAAAAAAGTTTGTCAAATGTGTGCTGGAAAAGATGTTGACTACAAAAATGTAGATGTTATAAAAAAATATATAAGTCAAGATAAAGGTAAAATCTTACCAAGAAGAATAACAGGTGCTTGTGCAAAACATCAAAGACACATTGCTACTCAAGTTAAATATGCAAGACATATGGCACTTATACCATTTGTTAAATAAAGACTCTTCAACTATGAAGTGTCTTTTTTGTAATAATTAAAAACATTATTTATATTGTCTTTAATATTATTAGCATATTTTTCTAAGCTATCATCATTTATAATATGTCTGTTACTTTCATTAGATGTTTTATTTCTATTGTTTAGTACTTGTTGCTGTGCAGAATTGGTACATAATGCTTGACCAACTAACATAAACCAATTTCCAAGAGAGTTTTGCTCTGCTGGAGTTAGGTCATCACACAAAATAAGTCCAATGGCAAAAGCAGAAATTGTATATGCTTGAGCAGAAATGTTTGGTACAATTTTCATTAAAACACCTATTAAAATATATTAATTAAAATAAAAAAAAGACTATTAGTCTTCTATCATAATAGTCTTTTTATTTTTATGTTCAATTTCTTTCATTGGAACAGATATTTTTAATATACCATTATTAAATTTTGCTTTAATGCTTTCTTCATCAATATTCCCAACATAGAAAGATCTTTCACATTTTGTGTAGCTGTGTCTTTCACGATGAATGTATTTTTTATTCTCTTTATTTTCTTCTTTCATCTCAACAGCAACTTTTAAATATCCGTTAGAAATATCCATAGAGATATCTTCCTTTTTTACTCCCGGTACATCTACTTCGATGATATAATTGTCACCATCTTCGTAAATATCACATTTCATCATTTTATCAAACTTTTTTGGAGTTTCAAAGTCATCAAGAAAATTATCAAAAAATATTCTACTAGGTAACATATTATCGCTTCCTTTCTTTACTACACATTATTATACCACTTTTTTAGCACTTGTCAATAGTAAGTGCTAAAAAAATAAAAAATATGTGTACAAAAATATTATAAGTCAAAATGTATAAACTATTCCCATAAATTGAATTTATAAAAATAAAAAAAAAATCTAAAAAACTATTGATTTTTAAAGGCTTTTCGGTTATAATCTTGTATGTGTGTGACATGCGAGGATGTGTGAGGTTGCTGATACGCCAGGTTAAGTTGTAAAACAAAACAAATGTTGTATTGGGTTTTTGCACGGAGCAAGTCTATACAAGATATAGGCGAAGGGAGGATACAAAATGTCAAAAACAAAGATTCGTATCAAATTAAAATCGTTTGAACACAAAAGTTTAGACAAAGCTTGCGCTAAAATTGTTGAGACAGTAAAAAGAAATGGTGGATTAGTAGTTGGTCCAGTACCACTACCAACAGAAGTTGAAAAAGTTACTATTTTAAGAGCTGTTCATAAATATAAAGATTCACGTGAGCAATTTGAAAGAAGAACACACAAGAGATTAATAGATATCATTAATCCTGAAAAGGAAACTATTGATGCTTTAGCACATTTAGAAATTCCAAGTGGTGTTGATATCAAAATAATTAAATAAGGAGGATATATATGAAAGGAATCTTAGGTCGTAAAATTGGAATGACTCAAGTATTTACTGAATCTGGTAAGTTAATTCCTGTAACTGTTGTTGAAGTTGAGAAAAATGTTGTAACTCAAATAAAAACAAAAGAAAACGATGGTTATGATGCAATTCAACTTGGATTTGGTGAACAAAGAGAAAAGTTAGCGACTAAGGCTTTAGCAGGTCATGCTGCAAAAGCAAAAACTACACCTAAGCGCTTCTTTAGAGAAATAAAAGGTGTAGATGTCAATTCATATTCTTTAGGACAAGAAATATCAGCTGATATTTTTGAACCAGGGGAAGTAGTTGACGTTACTGGAACTTCAAAAGGAAAAGGGTTCCAAGGTGTCATTAAAAGACATGGACAATCAAGAGGACCTATGGGACATGGCTCACATTATCACAGAAGACCAGGTTCAATGGGAACAATGAGACCAATGCGTGTTTTTAAAGGTAAAAAACTAGCAGGACATATGGGTGTGCTTACAGTAACAATTCAAAACTTAGAAATAGTTGCTGTAGATACTTTAAATAATGTAATATTAATAAGTGGAAATATACCTGGACCAAAAAAAGGCTTAGTGTTAATTAAAAGTGGAGTTAAAGCAAACGGAAAAGTAAATGAAATTGAAAATTTAGTTTCTTATGAAGTTGAAGCTCCAGTTACAGAAGAAACACCAGTGGTTGAAGAAGTTGCGAAAGAAGCAACAGAAACTACTAAGGAAGAAAATTAGTAGGGAGGATACATATGAGTAAAATAGATGTATTAAATACAAATGGTGTAAAAGTTAAAGATATTACATTAAATAAAGAAATTTTTAGTATTGAACCAAATGATGCTGTATTATATGATGCAATTAAATTAGCTCAAAATAATGCTCGTCAAGGAACAAGAGGAGTAAAAGGACGTTCTGATGTTTCAGGTGGAGGAAGAAAGCCATGGAAACAAAAAGGAACTGGACGTGCTCGTCAAGGATCTACAAGAGCTCCACATTGGTATCATGGTGCTTGGGCTTTCGGGCAACAAGTTAGAAACTATGAAGTAAAACAAAACAAAAAAGAAAGAGCACTTGCACTTAAATCAGCTCTATCTTATAAATTAATTAATAGTGAATTAGTAGTAGTTGATTCAATTGGTTTAGAAACTAATAAAACTAAAGATATGAAGAATATTTTAAAGAATTTTAAAGTTGAAAGAAATGTATTAATAATTGTTTCAGAACTAACTGATAATTTAATTCTTGCAACACGTAATTTAAATAATGTTTTATTACTTGAAGCAAATGAAGTAAATGTGTTAGATTTAGTTTCAGCTAATTTAGTTATAGTTGAAGAAGCAGCTATTAAGAAAATAGAGGAGGCTTTAGCATAATGAATAATTATAGAGATATAATAAAAGCTCCGATTATTACTGAAAAATCAGCATCATTAAGTGAAAATGGAAACATCGTAACTTTTAGTGTTGATCCTAAAGCAAATAAAACACAAATAAAACAAGCTGTTGAAAAAATATTCAACGTTAAAGTTGAAAGCGTAAATACAATTAATGTAAAACCAAAAACAAAGAGAGTTGGACGTTATACAGGTCTTGCAAATAGAAAGAAAAAAGCAATAGTTAAATTAAAAGAAGGAAGTTCTATTGAACTAAATTAATCTAAGGGAGGAAATACAATGGCAATCAAAAGTTATAAATCAACAACTAATGGTAGACGTGGTATGACTACTTTAGATAATAGTGGATTAACTAAAGTAGCACCTGAGAAATCATTACTTGTAACATTAAAGAAAAACGGTGGACGTAATAATCAAGGTAAAATAACTGTTCGTCATCAAGGCGGAGGAGCTAAGAGAAAATACCGTATAATTGATTTTAAAAGAATAAAAGATGATGTAGTAGCAACTGTTTCATCTATCGAATATGATCCAAACAGATCAGCAAACATTGCATTAATTAAATATGTAGATGGTGAAAAATCATACATCATTGCTCCAAAAGGAATAAAAGTAGGAGATAAAGTTGTAAGCGGTGAACATGCAGATATAAAAGTTGGAAATTGCTTACCACTTGCAAATATACCAGAAGGAACTTTGGTTCACTGCGTTGAATTAAAATCTGGTAAAGGAGCTCAAATGGCTCGTTCTGCAGGTTCAAGTGTTCAAATACTTGGATTTGAAGGAAAATATGCTTTACTTCGTTTAGCTAGTGGAGAAGTTCGTAAAGTATTAAGTACTTGTCGTGCTGTTATAGGTGAAGTAGGAAATGAAGATCACGAATTAGTAAATTTAGGAAAAGCTGGTCGTAAAAGACATATGGGAATTCGTCCTACAGTTCGTGGATCAGTTATGAACCCTAATGATCACCCACATGGTGGTGGTGAAGGTAAGGCTCCAGTTGGACATAAAGGGCCTCTTACACCTTGGGGTAAACCTGCACTTGGCTATAAGACTCGTAAAGGTAAAAAACAATCAGATGGCTTAATAGTACATCGCCGTAAAAAATAGGAAAGGATGGTAAATAATGGCTAGAAGTTTAAAAAAAGGACCTTTCGCTGATGAAAGCTTATTAAAAAAGGTTAGAAAAGTAAACGAATCAGAAAAAAAAGAAGTTATTAAAACTTGGTCACGCCGTTCAACAATATTTCCTGAATTTATAGGTAACACATTTGCTGTTCATAATGGTAAAGAGTTTGTTCCAGTTTATGTAACTGAAGATATGGTTGGTCATAAATTAGGTGAATTCGTTGCTACTCGTAAATTCGGTGGTCACGGTGATGAAAAAGGTAAAAAATAAAAAACCTAGGAAGGAAGAAGATTATGGAAGCAAGAGCAATTGCAAAGGGACTTAGAATCCCACCACGTAAAGCTCGTCTAGTAGTCGATTTAATTCGCGGTAAAAGCGTAATTGAAGCTGAAAAAATTTGTACAAATTATAATAGTTCAGCTGCTAGATTAACTTTAAAAGTCTTAACATCAGCTGTAGCGAATGCCGAAAACAACTTAGGTTTAGATAAGACTAAATTATATGTAAGTAAAGCATACGTTGATGAAGGGCAAACATTAAAAAGAATGAATTTTGGTTCTCGTGGACATGTAGATCCAATTAAGAAGAGAACAAGTCATATTACAATCGTTGTAAGTGAAAAAAACTAAGGTAAAGGAGGAAAACTTGTGGGTCAAAAAGTTAGTCCAATAGGACTTAGAATAGGCGTTAACAAATCTTGGCAATCAAATTGGTATGCTGAGGGCAAATTAAATGCTAAGTATATTAAAAATGATGATAAGATTCGTAAAATGTTAGAGAAAAAACTAAAGGACGCATCAGTTTCAAGTATTCTTATTGAAAGAGACAATAAAAAGACTAATGTTGTTATAAATACAGCTAAACCTGGAGTAGTTATTGGTCACGGTGGAGATGAAATCGAAAAGATTAAAAAAGAGTTATCAAAATTAGTTGATGAAAATATTCAAATTTCTATAAAAGAAGTTAAAAATCCAGATTTAGATGCTGCACTTGTTGCAGAAAATATTGCACGTCAAATAGAAGGACGTGTATCATTCAGAATAGCTCAAAAAAGAGCAATTAGAAATACAATGAAAGCAGGAGCAAAAGGAATTACAACTTCAGTATCTGGACGTTTAGGTGGTGCTGATATGGCTCGTACTGAAGGTTATACTGAAGGTAGTGTTCCACGTCATACTTTAAGATCTGATATAGATTATGCTTGGAAAGAAGCTAATACTACTTATGGAAAAATTGGTGTAAAAGTATGGATTTGCAAAGGTGAAATACTTCCTGCTAAAAATAAGGGAGGTATAAAAGATGGCAGTAATTCCAAAAAGAACTAAGCATCGTTGCGTACACAGACTTCCTTATGATGGGAAAGCAAAAGGAAATATTAAAGTAAACTTTGGTGAATATGGTTTAATGGCAATGGAAGGCGCTTGGATTACAGATAGACAAATCGAAGCAGCCAGAGTTGCTATGACACGTTATATGAAACGTGGAGGTAAAGTATGGATAAATATTTTTCCTCATTTATCATTAACAAAAAAACCACTTGAAACTCGTCAAGGTAAAGGTAAAGGTTCTCATGATGCATGGGTTGCAGTTGTAAAAAAAGGAAAAGTTATGTTTGAAATAGGTGGAGTTAGTGAAGATATAGCACGTGAAGCATTAAGACTTGCTATGCATAAACTTCCAATCAAATGTAAATTCGTAACTAAAGAAAGCGGTGATTCTAATGACTAATAAAGAAATAAGAGAATTATCAAACGAAGAAATACTAAAAAAAATAGACGAAACAAAAGAAGAATTATTTAACTTACGTTTCCAACAAGCAACAGGGTCTTTAGAGAAACCTTCAAGAATTAATGAATTAAGAAAGTTAGTTGCACGTATGAAAACAATTTTACGTGAAAGAGAACTAACTAAATAATAGGAGGAATTATGATAGAAAAAAGAACTCATGAATTAGTTGGAACAGTTGTAAGCGATGTAAACGATAAGACAATTACAGTTTTAGTTGAAACTTACAAAAATGATAGATTATATCATAAAAGAGTTAAATATTCAAAAAAATACACTGTACATGATGAGAAAAATGAAGCTAAAAAAGGAGATAAGGTTCTTATAGCTGAAACAAGACCATTATCTAAAACTAAACATTTCCGTTTAGTAAAAATAATAGAAAAAGCAGTTATATTATAATTGCACGAGTGAAGGAGGATAACATATGATTCAACAAGAAAGCCGTTTAAAAGTAGCTGACAACTCAGGAGCAAAAGAATTATCTGTAATTCGTGTTCTTGGTGGCTCAAAAGTTAAATTTGGCAATATTGGAGATATAGTTGTTGCTACTGTAAAAAAAGCAACACCTAATGGTACTGTTGGCAAAGGAAAAGTTGTTAAAGCAGTAGTTGTTAGAAGTAAATTTGGTCTAAGAAGAACTGATGGATCATACATCAAATTTGATGACAACGCAGCAGTTATTATCAAAGATGATAAGAGTCCAGTTGGAACTCGTGTATTTGGACCAGTAGCACGTGAATTACGTGATTTAGGATTTAATAAAATTATATCACTTGCTAAAGAAGTGTTATAAAAGTTTGGAGGCAGAAAGATGAACTTTAAAACTGGAGATAAAGTAAGAGTCATTTCTGGTAAGGATAAAGGTAAAGAAGGAAAAATAACTCACGTATTACGTAAAGAAAACAGAGTTGTTATAGAAGGCGTTAACATTGTAAAAAAACATGTTAAAGGAAACGGACAAACACCTGGTTCTATTACAGATGTAGAAGCACCAATTAATGCTTCAAATGTGATGATATTAGATCCAAAGACAAATAAGCCTACTAGAATAGGACATAGTATAAACAAAGACGGTAAGAAAATTAGAATTGCAAAAAAATCTAATTCAAGTCTTGATTAATTGAAAGGAGGGTATATATGAACCGCCTAAAAGAAAAGTATAACAAAACAATCGTATCCGATTTAATGAGTAAACATAATTATAAAAGTATTATGGAAGTACCAAAACTAGAAAAAATAGTAGTAAATATTGGTTGTGGTGATGCAACTACTAATTCAAAACTATTAGAAGCAGCAATGAATGACCTTGAAATTATTACAGGTCAAAAACCAATTGCTACTAAAGCAAAAAAATCAATTGCTGGTTTCAAATTAAGACAAGGTCAAGCAATTGGCTGTAAGGTTACTTTACGTGGGGAGAATATGTATAACTTCTTAGATAAATTAATTAGTATTACATTACCTCGTGTAAGAGACTTTAGAGGTATATCTAATAAAGCTTTTGATGGAAGAGGAAATTACACATTAGGATTAACTGAACAATTAATATTTCCAGAAATCGAATATGATAATGTGGTTAAAGTACGTGGTATGGATATAGTATTTGTAACAAGTGCAAAAACTAATGAAGAAGCGTATGATCTCTTAAAAGGTTTCGGTATGCCATTTAAGAATTAATAACTTAGGAGGAAATTATGGCTAAGAAAAGTATGAAAATAAAAGCTAGTCGCGAACCTAAATTTGAAGTACGTAGATATACACGTTGTAGTCGTTGTGGTCGTCCACACGCTGTACTTAAAAAATATGGTATATGCAGAATTTGTTTCCGTGAGCTAGCTTATAAGGGACAAATACCAGGGATGAAAAAATCTAGCTGGTAGAATTTAAGAAGGAGGATAGTATGGTAACAGATCCAATCGCTGATATGCTAACACGTATTCGTAATGCAAATCAAATGCGATATAAAGAAGTTGAAGTACCCGCTTCAAAAATAAAAAAAGAGATAGCTAGAATATTAAAAGAAACAGGATTTATAGCTGATTATAAAGTTAAAAGAAATAATGTTCAAGATATTTTAGTATTATCTTTAAAATATGTTGAAAAAGAACGCGTAATTACTGGACTAAAGAGAATATCAAAACCAGGATTACGTGTATATGTAAAAGCAGAAGATGTTCCATCTGTTTTAAATGGATTAGGAATAGCAATTTTATCTACATCTAAAGGTGTTATGACAGATAAAGAAGCTAGAGAAAATTCATTAGGTGGAGAGATTCTTGCCTATATTTGGTAGAAAGGAAGAAACTAAATGAGTCGTGTTGGAAATAGAAAAATTGAAATACCAACTGGTGTTAATGTATCTGTTAACGGTAATGTAGTTACTGTAAAAGGCCCAAAAGGTGAACTTTCTACTGTAATTAATGAAAATATTACTGTTAATATTTCTGAAAATGAAATAACACTTACAAGAAAAAATGATAACTTTAAAAATTTCCATGGTACAGCTAATGCAAACATAAATAATATGATATTAGGTGTTACTAATGGATTTGAAAAAAAGTTAGAGTCAGTTGGTGTTGGTTATCGTTTTCAAGTTAAAGGAACAGAATTAGTTGTAACAGCTGGATATTCACATCCTGTTGTTGTTAAGATTCCTGATGGAATTACACTAGATAGTCCATCAAATACAGAACTATTTATTAAAGGAATTGATAAGCAGCAAGTAGGAGAATTTGCAGCTTCAATAAGAAAAATAAGAAAACCAGAACCATATAAAGGTAAAGGTATACGTTATGCTGACGAACATATTCGTCGTAAAGAAGGAAAGAAAGCTTCTAAATAATTAAGAGTAAAGGAGAGAAGTTATGATCAAAAAAATAGACCGTAATAGCGCTCGTGAATCAAGACACGAACGTATAAGAAATAAGATAACAGGTTCATCAAGCGTTCCTAGATTAAATGTATTCAGATCAAACAATAATATTTTTGCTCAAATCATTGATGATGAAGCTTCTAAAACTTTAGTAAGTGCATCTTCTATAGATAAAGAACTAAAATTAGAAAATGGTGGTAATGTAGATGCTGCTGTTAAAGTAGGAGAATTACTTGCTAAAAGAGCTAAAAAAGCAAAAATATCAAAAGTAGTTTTTGATAGAGGTGGATACCTTTATCATGGACGTGTTAAAGCATTAGCAGATGCAGCACGTGAAAATGGACTAGAATTCTAATAGGAGGTTAGTGATGGAAAAAGAAATTGAAAAGGTTGAATCAGCAACTACTGAAAAAGTAGAAAAAAATGATAGAAAACCTCGTAAATCAAGAGAAAAAAGAGAACCACGTCAAGCAAGACAACCTAAACTTTACGAAGAAGAAGTTATTTCTATTGGACGTGTTACCAAAGTAACTAAAGGTGGACGTCATTTCCGTTTCTCAGCTGTTGTAGTTGTTGGAGATAGAAAAGGTAAAGTAGGACTTGGTACTGGTAAATCAAACGAAGTACCAGATGCTATCAAAAAAGCAAGCCAAGCTGCTCAAA
The DNA here is from genome assembly GCA_934148845.1 of uncultured Bacilli bacterium. Classification (GTDB taxonomy): domain Bacteria; phylum Bacillota_I; class Bacilli_A; order RF39; family UBA660; genus UMGS1613. Next base: position 277,134 of record CAKPDH010000002.1, on the reverse strand, counting down.
AGAATATAGTAAAAGTTTCAATCGTAGATGAACGTACTATACCACATGAAGCAATAGGTGTTTGTGGAGCAAGTCGTGTTATGCTTAAACCTGCAAATAAAGGTACAGGAGTTAAAGCTGGAGGTCCAGTAAGATCAGTACTAGAAATGGCAGGAGTAAAAGATATTTTATCTAAATCATTAGGTTCAAGTACAAAAGTTAATATGGCTTATGCAACACTTGAAGCACTTAAATCACAAAAAACAATAGAACAAGTAGCTCGTTTACGTGGAAAAAAAGTAGAGGAGATTAGATAATATGAAACTACATGAATTAAGACCTAATGAGGGAGCATTTAAGGCTCCAAAAAGAGTTGGACGTGGAGTTGCATCTGGAACAGGAAAAACAAGTGGTAAAGGTCATAAAGGCCAAAACGCTAGAAGTGGTGGAGGAGTTAGACCTGGATTTGAAGGTGGACAATTACCATTATTTAGACGCTTACCTAAGATTGGATTTTCAAATGCAATGTTCAAAGTTAGATATGCTACAATAAATTTAAGTGATTTAGAAAAATTTGAAGATGGAGCAGTTGTTACTCCAGAATTATTAAAAGAAATGGGAATTTTAAAGAAACAACTTTCAGGTGTTAAAGTATTAGGAAATGGTGAACTTACTAAAAAATTAACAGTTAAAGCAAATAAATTCTCAACAAAAGCCGCAGAAAAAATAGAAGCGATAGGTGGAAAAGCCGAGGTGATTTAATATGTTTGCAAATATTAAGCAAATATTTACTTCAAAAAATCGTGATCTATTAAAAAGAATACTTTTTACTTTAGGTGCATTATTTGTATTTAAAATAGGTACATCAATAATTGTTCCTGGAGTAAATGTAAATACATCAGGAATGTCATTTCTTGAAGTAATTAATGCAATGAGTGGTGGGGCATTTACACGTGCATCTATATTTGCGCTTGGTGTGACACCATATATTACAGCTCAAATAGTAATTCAATTGTTATGTGCTGATATCGTTCCTTATTTAGCTGAATTATCTAAACAAGGCGGAGTAGGTAGAAAAAAAATTGATCAAATTACTAGAATAGCTGGAATGATATTAGCATTCTTACAAGGATATATGTATTCATATGCATATATAGGAAATGGTAGTCCTATGGATTACATGTTATATTCTTTAATTTTGACAGCTGGAACTGCATTTGTTATGTGGATAGCTGATCAAATAACACAAAAAGGAATAGGAAATGGAATGTCATTAATAATAATGGCTGGTATAATAAGTGTATTACCTGGTATGTTTAAAAACTTATGGGTAGAATTATTTGCAAAAGGTTTTTTAGGCATTATGATATTTATAGCATTTGTCTTAGTATTTATTGCTATTATAGTTGGTGTTATATATGTTGAATCTGCCGAAAGAAGATTACCTATACAATATGCTAATAAATCTACAAGCATGTTAGGAAAACAAAATTATATTCCATTTAAATTAAATAGTGCAGGTGTAATGCCAGTTATCTTTGCATCAGCATTATTCTCAGTACCACAAATTCTTTCATCAGTATTAAAACGTGAAAAGTTTACGCTTTTCGTTACAAAATATCTTACTTATACAAAGGGTATTGGTTTAATTATATATATTGTATTGATTTTTGCATTTGCTTACTTTTATACATTTATGCAATTAAAGCCAAAAGAATTAGCTGATGATTTAAATAAGAATGGTGGATATATTCCAGGTATTAGACCTGGTAAGGAAACTATTGAATATGTAAAGACTGTATTAACAAGAATAACAGTTGTTGGTGCTGCATTTTTAACTGCACTTTCTATCTTACCAATAGTATTTGACAAATTCTCTAATTTAACTACTTCTATAACTATTAGTGGAACTGGATTGTTAATCGTTGTAGGTGTAGCGCTTGATACATATAAACAATTAGAAAGTCAAATTGCTAGTAGAACTTATACAAAAGGTAGAAAGGGTAGAAGATTAAGATGAAAAATATTGTATTATACGCTCCTCCTGCCGCAGGCAAAGGAACATTATGTGAGTCTTTAAAATTGAAAGGATATGAGGTAATTTCAATAGGTGAAGTACTTAGAAGTGCAAGAACTCCTGATACTGAGATTGGAAGAACAATAATTGAAGCACAAGATAAAGGTATGCTCGTTCCCGATGACATTGTTAAGGAAGCATTAAAAGAAGAGCTAAATAGAATTGGAGATAAGCCTATTGTAATAGAAGGTTATCCAAGAAATATAGCTCAAGCAAAACTTTTGGATACAGTATTAAAAAATTATATTGCAATAAATCTTGCAATAGATAAAGAACTTGCAAAAGATAGAACTCTTAGTAGAATTACTTGTAGTAAGTGTGGCAAAATTTATAATACGAAAGTAGAAGATATGATGCCACCTAAAAATGGTATGTGTACTATATGTGGTAATGAATTAATGAGTAGATCTGATGACAATGAGAAATCATTTGATGTTAGATTTAGTGTGTATGAAGAAAATTCTAAAGAAATATTAAAGTTTTATGAAAATAAAAATTGTTTATATATAGTAGATAGTAGTAAAGATAAAGAATACACACTAATGCAAGTTTTAAAGATAATGGGAGATTTAAATGATTAGCATTAAAACTCCAAGAGAAATAGAATTAATGCGTGTAGCTGGTGAAATAGTTGGTGATACACATGCATATCTAATTCCATACATAAAACCTGGAATTAGTACTAAAGAACTTGATTCACTAGCTCGCGATTATATTATAAAAAGAGGTGCTACTCCGTCTTGCTATCATTATGATGGCTACCCTGGTAATATTTGTATATCAGTAAATGATGAGGTAGTACATGGAATACCAGGTAAAAGAAAACTAAAAGAAGGAGATATAGTTACACTTGATATATGTGCTTGCTATAAGGGATATCATGGTGATAGTGCCTGGACATATCCTGTTGGAAAAATATCAAGTGAGAAACAATATCTAATGGAACATACTTTAAAATCATTATATGAGGGACTAAATCAAATTAAACCAGGGGCTCATGTAGGAGATATAGGATATGCTATATCAAAGTATGCAACTGCTCATAATTTAGGAGTGGTAAAAGAACTAGTTGGTCACGGTGTTGGAAATGAACTTCATGAAGATCCGGATGTTCCAAACTATGGTAAAAAAAATACTGGACCTATCTTAAAAGAAGGCATGGTTATTGCTGTTGAACCTATGATAAATTTAGGAACTGCAGATGTTTATTTATTAGATGATGATTGGACTGTTGTAACAGCAGACCAAGAACCATCTGCTCACTTTGAACATACTGTTTTAATTACCAAAGATGGGTATGAGATTTTAACAAAGAGGTGATAAAATGGCAAAAGATGACGTAATAGAGATGGAAGGAAAAGTATTAGAAGTTTTGCCAGGCTACGTTTTTAAAGTAGAACTAGCAAACAAACATGTAATTACGGCTCACGTTTCGGGTAAAATGCGAATGAACATGATTCGAATTTTAGCTGGCGACACAGTAATGGTTGAATTATCAACTTACGATTTAACACGTGGTCGTATAACCTACAGAAAATAGGAGGTAAGAAAGATGAAAGTTAAACCATCAGTAAAACCAATGTGTGAAAAATGTAAAGTTATTAAGCGTAAGGGTAAAGTAATGGTAATTTGCGAAAACCCAAAACATAAACAAAGACAAGGCTAATAGGAGGTGTTAAAATGGCACGTATTAAAGGTGTAGATATACCAGATAATAAAAGAATAGAAATTTCACTTACTTATGTATATGGAATTGGAAAAAGTCTATCAAATAGAATATTAAAAGACGCTAAAGTAAATCCAGACAAAAGAGCTGGAGAATTAACAATTGATGAATTAAATGCTATTCGTGATGAAGTTAATAAATATATGACTGAGGGAGATCTTCGTCGTGAAGTTAATATGAATATTAAAACAAAAATGGAAATTAATTCATATCAAGGAACTCGTCATAAAAAAGGTTTACCAGTAAGAGGTCAAAGAACAAATAGAAATGCACGTACTCGTAAAGGTAAAGGAAAAGTTGTTGCAAACAAGAAAAAATAGTTGTGAAAAAAGGAGGATAAACTATGGCTTATAAATCAAGAAAAAGAAAAGTTAAGAAGAATATACCAGAAGGAAAAGCTTATATTCATTCAACATTTAATAATACCATTGTAACTATCACTGATAGTGAAGGTAATGCGATTAGTTGGGCTTCAGCTGGAACATTAGGTTTCAAGGGAAGCAAAAAGTCTACTCCATTCGCAGCTGGAATGAGTGCTGAAGCAGCAGGAAAAGCAGCTTACGATATGGGTATGAGAAAAGTTGAAGTTTATGTTAAAGGTTTAGGATCAGGTAAAGAAACAGCAATCCGTTCACTTCAAACAGCAGGTTTAGAAATTACATCTATATCTGATGTTACACCTATTCCACATAATGGATGTCGTCCACCAAAACGCCCACGTGGATAAGAAAAGGAGTGATAATATGTTAAATTTTGAAAAACCAATATATAAAATAACTGAATACGTTGAAGATAAAAATTATGGTAAGTTTGAATTAGAACCACTTGAAAGAGGATTTGGTATTACTTTAGGTAATGCACTTAGAAGAATAATGCTATCAAGTATGCCAGGAAGTGCTATAGTAGCTGTTAAAATTGACGGCGTTATGCATGAATTTCAAACATTATCTGGTGTTTATGAAGATGTAACTACAATAGTTTTAAATCTTAAAAATGTAGTTGTTAAAAACAATTCAGATGAAGATCAAATATTAAAATTATATGTAGATCATGAAGGAACTGTAACAGCTGCTGATATAGAAGAAAATCCAAATGTAGAAGTTATAAATAAGGATCAAGTTATAGCTAATATTGCTAAAGGTGGAAAACTTGATATGGAATTAATAGTTTCAAATGGAAGAGGATATGTTCCATCAGCTGAAAACAAAAAATATATTGAAAATCAAAAAATCGGATTCATTCCAATTGATGCATTGTATTCTCCAGTAGAGAGAGTAAGTTATGACATAGATAATGCCCGTGTTGGACAAGATGCTAGTTATGATAAGCTAATAATGGAAGTATTTACAAATGGATCAATTAGACCAGAAGAAGCTATGGCTCTTGCAGCAAAAATAATGATAGAACATCTAAATATAGTAACTGATTTAAGTGAGATATCTGATGTTACTGGAATTATGAATGCAAAACAAGAGGATAGCAAACTTAAAAAATTAGAAACATCAATAGATGATTTAGATTTCTCAGTTAGAGCATATAATTGCTTAAAGAGAGCTGGTGTTAACACTTTAGGTGATTTAACTTCTAAATCAGAAGTTGAAATGATGAAAATACGTAATTTAGGTAAAAAATCTTTAAAAGAAGTAATAGAAAAAATTAAAGATATGGGACTTAGATTCCGTGAGGACGATTAACGAGTAGGAGGATCAAATGGCTTATAGAAAATTAGGACGCACTAATAAGCATAGAAGAAGTATGCTTGCTAATTTAACTAAAGACGTAATTATGAACGGTAGAATTGAAACAACAGAAACAAGAGCTAAAGAAGTTCGTAAATTTGTTGATAAAATGATTTCTTACGGAAAAGATGGTTCTTTAGTTGCAAGAAGAAAAGCATTAGCATTCTTACACAATGATAATACAGTAGTTAAAAAGGTATTTGATGAGTTAGCACCTAAATATGCAAATCGTAATGGTGGTTATACAAGAATATTAAAACTAGCTGAACGTCGTGGTGATGATGCTTTAATGGTTATATTAGAATTAGTAGAGGAAGATGCCAAATAGGCACTTCTTTTTTACTTTTAAATTCTTTAAAAACATTGAAAAGTAGGACTATTTGTGATATATTTATAATGGAGGCAAGATTATGGTAAACGTAATTATATGCGACGATAATGAAAAAGATAGAAACAATGTCGCAATACTTGTTGAAGAATTCATGTTCAAAAATAAAATAGATTATAAATTACACATATATAGTGATTATAATAAAGAATTTAGTAATGCAATGGATTCTAAAATGCCATTTAAAATATATTTACTTGATATTGAAACACCTTCAAGATCAGGTATTGATATTGCAAGGCAAATAAGAAAAAAAGATTTAAAAAGTGTAATAATGTTCTTAACAGGTCACGATGAACTTGGAAGTATTGTTCTAAAAAATGATATTATGTTCCTTTCATTTATAAATAAATTTGATGATGTTAAAGGAAGATTAAATGCTTCACTTAGAAAAGCATTAGAATTATTAGAAAAAAATAGTGTTATAAGAATTAATGATAGAAATACGGTATATACAATAGACTTAGCAGATATATTATATATTACAAAGGATAGTTTTGAGAGAAAGACAATCATAAAGACGGATTATAGCGAATTTAAAATTAATAAACCATTAGCAGAAATTTCTGAATTATTAGATGACAGATTTTCACAAACACATAGAGCTTGTTATATTAACAATGATAGAGTAGTCAAAATAGATGGAACTAAAAGAATAATATATTTTGATAATAGTGAAGAAATCGATTTATTATCAGTTAAATTTAAGAAGGAACTATTAAAATGATAGAATTGATATTAAAACATCTTTTTCAAAATTTTATATTAGTATCATCAATGGTATATATATGGCATAAGTTATCTGATAAAAAAATAAATTTTAAAGATTATAAACTATATTTAACTATCTTTTGTATTATGATTTTATCAGTAGCAAATTATTTATTTGTTGAAAAGTATATAAGAATTATTTTAGTAACTTTTATATTTGTAATATTTTATAGATATCTATTCAAAGAAACTGCAAATAAATGTATTGTTACACCAATATATTATCAGTTAATAATAATGATGTCCGAGTTTATTTATGCTATTATAATAAATATATTAAAAATAGATATTAATGTTACAATGAACTCTATTTTTGTAAATATGATATCTAATATTTTAATTGCAATAATATCGTTATTTCTTTCTAATCTTAAATTTGTAAGAAATCTTTATGAAAGAATTCTTACGTTTACAACTAAGGCAAAACATGTACAATTATTGCTTATAAGTGTTTTTTTAATGCTTATTGCAAATATATTTTCAATGAGTATATATTATAAAGTTAATTTTATATATTTGCTATTTTTTAACATATCAGTTATTTTATTTTGCTGTGTACTTATATTTTTCTTTTTTAAAACTCAAAATAAGTATAAAGAAGTAAGTGATAAGTATAATATAGCGATTAATAGTTTACGCGATTATGAATCAATGATGAATAAATATAGAATTGCTAATCATGAAAATAAAAATTTACTATCAACTATAAGAGTTATGGTTGAAAATAATGAAACAGATATTCCCAAATATATAGATTCTATAATTGAAAAGAAATATGCACCAGATGATAAACTTTTATTTGAAACAAGTGTTATTCCTTCTGGTGGACTTAGGGCAACAATTTATTCTGAACTAGTAAAAATAAAAGATCATAATATTAATTACAATCTTCGTATTGATAAGATGATAAGCACTGTAGATTTAATAGAACTGTCTGCAGACACATTGATTGATATGTGTAAAATAATATGTGTTTATATAGATAATGCAATAGAAGAAGTAGAAAAACAAAAAGATGGAATAATTGAAATAGAAATGTTTTGTGATGATGATTTATTAAATATTAAAGTTAGCAATAGTTACAGGAAGAAAATAGATTTAAATAAAATAAGTCAAGTTGGATATACTACTAAAGGTAAAGGTCATGGATATGGACTTTCACTTGTTAAACAAATTTTGGACTCAAATAAAAGTATAACATCACAAACAGAAATTAATAAATATATATTTAGTCAAAATATTAAAGTGCAAATAAAAAAGTAATTAGTTTTTAACTAATTGCTTTATTTTTATTATTATTTTACTAATGATTCTGGGCATTCAGGTTCATCAATAACCCAAAAATAACAAGCTTGACTTCCAGTATTAGCAACACCAATTCCTAAAAGTGCTAATAAATTTGCAAAAAACATACTACTCCTCCTTCCCTTTTTATTCTTTTATATTTAAACTTTATAAAAAGTTTAAACCAAATTAAATTGCTACATCTGGATGATTTTTTATATAAGTTATGTAATTATTATAAGGTAGCTTGAATAATTTATATACATATGGAGATATTAAACAATTTTCTAGTATCAAAGCAAAAATTAAGCAATTTGATATAAAATTATTATTAATATTTACTGATATTATACTAAATACGATAGATATAATAACAGATATAGTATTATAAACTTTTCTTCTTTTTTTACTTACTATTGGTCTTTTATATGTATCAGCTGGTGAGTTTTTAAACATTAACAACGTACATATAAGTCCTATTACTACTTTTAATATATTGTTTAAACGTAAACTCATACATATCATAGGTAATCCTATAAAAATAAGTATTGAAGATATAAGACATATCCAACTCTTTGTGGCATGGAGCCCAAATGCTGGCATCCTAATAACATTAAACAAACATATAAATATCAACATTTCTTTAAATATTCTAAGATATATAGAAATTATTATAATAACTATAAATTTGCTAATGGTTAAATATAATCCTGTGAGACCATATTCTATTTCTTTCAATTTAGTTTCATTGTAATCTGTATTATTTTTGATATACGTCATACAATTTTTAATAATTAAATTTTTCATAAGCTTTTTACTACTTTCTTTTTCTGCTTACATTATAGTTTCAAATTTTAAAAAATGTAATGCCAAATGTATGAGTTGCTGATTTATGTGTTTAATCAATTTAAAAGTGTTCTATTTCTTTGCATATGTGACTATTTCATACATATATCTTTCATTTTCGAACGTAATTCGCAAATTATAGGCAATATTGTGATACAATGAATTTGTTCTACGAGAGTGATGTTTTACAGACGCGATAAATATCAGTTTTAGAACAGAAAAAAGCAGTTGGTTTTGTGATATATTTATGTTGTAAACAATATTTATAGAAGGGAGATGTAGTTGTGATCACAGGCAAAGTTAAATGGTTTAACAATGAAAAGGGCTTTGGCTTTATTGAGTATAATGAAAAAGAAGATATCTTCGTACATTATTCAGCAATATTATCTGAAGGTTATAAAACTTTAGTTGAAGGTCAGTATGTTAAATTTGATTTAGTAAGAACTGATAAAGGTTTACAAGCAAAAAATGTAGTAGAAATAAAAACTGCTTTAGTATAGTAGTTTTTTTACTTTTTAATACCGGTGGTATTTTTATTTTGTGTTTTTTTTATGAATTATTCGATAACTTCTTGAAAGAATATTTAAATATGATATAATTTAAATAGAAAGGATTGATAATATGAAATTTAATATTCATGGTAAAAAACTAGATGTAACAGATTCAATAAAGAATTACATCGAAGAAAAAATAGGGAGGCTAGATAAGTATTTTGAAAATCCTGATGATATAACTGCAACTGTTTTAATAAAATTAAGAGGCAATGATCAAGTTGTTGAGACAACAATAAATGCCAATAGCTTTGTATTGCGTGGTGAGGAAGAGCATAAAGATTTATATGCGTCTATAGATAAAGTTTCTGATAAAATTGAAAGACAAATAAGAAAAAATAAAACTAGAATGAAAAAGAAAGTTAATAAAGACTTAAGCGCACCTTTATTTGTTCTTGATTTTGAAGAACCAGATGAAAATAATAATGTTATTGTTAAAAGAAAAACAATTGATAGTAAACCTATGAGTGAAGAAGAGGCTATTCTTCAAATGGAATTATTAGGTCATGAGTTTTTTGCTTTTAGAAATACTGCTACTAATGAGGTTAATGTATTATATAAAAGAAAAGATGGAAATTATGGTATTTTGGATATAAAATAGGTTTTTTAGCCTATTTTTTTAATATTAATATAATAGATTAATAATTTAACTATTATTTTCTTATATTTTTTGGTAAAATATATATATATACAAAGGAGAATGAGACATGAATTTTTTTAAGAAATTATTTAATCATGAATATAAAGAATTAGAAAGATTTAAAAAAATTGCTGATGAGATTATAGAACTAGAAGATGAATATTCTAAATTGTCAGATAAGGAATTAAAAAATAAAACTAATGAATTTAAGGAAAGACTAAAAAATGGTGAAACTCTAGAAGATATAAAAGTAGAGGCATTTGCTACTGCAAGAGAAGCTGCATATCGTGTAATAGGTGAGAAACCATTTTATGTTCAAATATTAGGTGGTCTTGCTATTCATTATGGAAATATAGCAGAAATGAAAACAGGTGAAGGTAAGACCTTAACGTCTACAATGCCAGCATATCTAAATGCACTAGGTGGTGAGGGTGTTCATATAATTACTGTTAATGAATATCTTGCTGGACGTGATGCTAATTGGATGGGAGAAATATATAGATTTTTAGGTTTAACAGTTGGAGTTAACTATAGGGAATTATCACCATTAGAAAAAAAAGAAGCATATAATTGTGATATATTATATTCTACAAATAATGAAATTGGCTTTGATTATTTGAGGGATAATATGGTTGTTAAAGCAAGCGATAGAGTAGCTAGACCATATAACTTTGCTATTATAGATGAAGTTGACTCTGTACTAATAGATGAAGCTAGAACTCCTTTAATTATATCAGGCGGTTTTATGAAATCCGCTGGATTATATATTCAAACTGATAAGTTTGCAAAAAGTTTAAAAGAAAATGATGGATATATATATGATGAAAAGACAAAAGCTGTTTCGTTAGATCAAACTGGTATAGCGCAAGCTGAGAAAACCTTTAATGTTGATAACTTATATGATATAAGTAATACTAACTTGGTTCATTTTATAAATCAAGCATTAAAAGCAAATTATGCTATGAAAAATGATGTTGACTATGTTGTTCAAGATGGAAAAATTGTTATAGTAGATCCATTTACTGGAAGATTAATGCAAGGAAGAGCATATTCTGATGGTCTTCATCAAGCAATAGAAGCAAAAGAAGGTGTTCAGATAAATGAAGAAACTAAAACTCTTGCAACTATTACTTTCCAAAATTTATTTAGAATGTATAAAAAACTGTCTGGTATGACTGGTACAGCAAAAACAGAAGAAGAGGAATTTAGAGATATATATAATATGTATGTAATTGTTATTCCTACTAATAAGCCTATTGCACGTAAAGATTACGGAGATTTATTATTTTCAACTAAAGAAGGTAAGTATAAAGCTATAGTTAATGAAATAAAAGAGAGACATAAAACTGGTCAACCTATATTAGTTGGTACTGTTGCAGTTGAAACAAGTGAGCTTATAAGTCAAAGACTAAAGAAGGCAGGAGTTCCTCATGAAGTATTAAATGCTAAAAATCATGCAAGAGAAGCCGAAATAATTGCTAAAGCAGGAGAAAAGGGCTCAGTAACTATTGCTACTAATATGGCTGGACGTGGTACAGATATTAAGATATCTGATGAAGTAAAAAAATTAGGTGGTCTATTTGTAATAGGTACTGAAAGACATGAATCAAGACGTATAGATAATCAGTTAAGAGGACGTTCTGGAAGACAAGGAGATCCAGGAGAGTCACAATTTTGCGTTTCATTTGAAGACGATTTAATGGTAAGATTTGGAACAGATAGAGCTAAATTAATGCTTCAAAGAATTGGATTTAGTGAAGATGTTTCAATAAGAAATAGAATGCTTTCTAATTCAATTGAATCGGCTCAAAAAAGAGTTGAAGGCAATAATTTTGATATGCGTAAAACATTACTAGAATATGATGATGTTATAAATGAACAAAGAGTAATAATGTATGATAAAAGAAATCAAATATTAGATAGTGAATCTATACATGATATGGTAATTGAAACATTCAAAAACTATGTAGAAGATATCGTTTATTCACACCTGGAGGAAGAAGAAAATTTAACAAGAAACGATAAATCAGAAATACTTGAAAGAATAAATGAGCTATTAAAAGAAAAAGTAACTTTTGAAGAAATAGAATACAAGTCATCTAGTGAGATAGCAGAATATTTAATTACTAAGTTGACTCTTGAATATGAATCAAAAATTAAAAAAGTGCCAAAAGATGTAACTAACGAATTTGAAAAAGCTATAATGTTGAGAGTTATAGATACTTATTGGATGGAACATATCAATACAATGTCACATTTAAGAGAAGGAATTCACTTAAGAAGTTATGCACAAAACAATCCATTAAGAGAATACAAGACTGAAGGATATGCAATGTTTGATGATCTATTATCAAGAATAGATGCACAAACTACTACATATTTATTAAAAGCAGAAATTAGACAAAACAGTGAAAGAAAAAAAGTATCAGAAAAAGTGACTACAAATGAAGATAAGTCTACAGTAAAAAAATCTTCACCTAAGAGAGTTAATAAAATAGGAAGAAATGATCCTTGTCCATGCGGCTCTGGTAAGAAGTATAAGCAATGTTGTGGAAAGTAGCTTGTTTTATAAAGATTGTTAAGATTTTAAAAAAATGAAAAATTGATAAAAACATCTAATTTTTATTCAAAATTGACGTTTTGTATGCAAAATGTGTCCATGATACAAAAAATATGTACATATTTTAGATAGACCATTGTAAATGGAGAATTTAAATCATAAATGGTGAAGTAAAGTAAATGTTGGAAAATTTATTGAGAAAATACAAGTTATATAATTAATTTGTATTTTTTTTATATATTAGGAAAGCTCTTCTAAATATTAAAAATAAAAATATGTTCATGTTTAAAGATAAGAGTAAAACAAAAATTCGGCAATTAAGTCCGTTTTTAAAATATAAATAAATTTTTAATAATCTACTTCAACAGTAATTGAATTCATTTGGATATTACATATATCACAAATAAATAATTTATTGTCTTTAAAAGTTTTATTATTCATTTTTTTAAATTCAGATTGTGGAACTAATCTTTCAAAACCACATTTAGGACATTTAAATTTAATGGCCATGACTAAATTCAAATTTTAAATGTTTTTTTTATATTTTCTAGTAAAAGATCCCATATATAAGCCACCAAATCAAGTAACTTCAAAGCATAGTTCCATAAGAGTACCACATTTAGGACATCTGGTAGGAAATCTATGAAAAGAAGTTGAAATAGAATTATGCCATTTAAGTAAAGAACGCATAAAATTTCTTTTTTCTTTTTTTACTAACAAAATAAGTTTATCACATAATGAAGCAGATTTGTTATAAAAACCATAATATCTAATAGATTTAAAGTTAGGAGGAAGAAGATGTCTCAATAGTTTAGAAATAAATGAAAAGGCAGATTTAGTAACTTCATGATATTGTTCATGAGTATGATCAGAATAAAACCAAGTGACATTATTACCATCATAATTAATAATGCGAGATTCAGCAATAACAGGCCTAGAACAATATCGAGTAACAATCTTATTAAATCTTCAATAGAATTAAATTTGTAACCATCATCTTCTAATTTGTTATTAACATAAAAACCATTAGGATATTTAAGATACATTTTGTTTTTAATATCTTTAAATTAATCTTTACCAAAATAAGATTCCATTTTATCTAAAAGAATTTTCATAAAACGTTTAGATAAAGCATAATAATTAAAATAATTGTATTTTTTGAAATTGTGCATTTTATCAATTAAACCTTCAGCAATAATAACATGAATGTGAGGATTAAAATTAAGAGGTCTACCAAAAGTATGAAGAAAAGCAAAGAAACCGGGAATAAATTTATATTTATACCTTTTTTTAACTTTACCATTAATAACTGAATAAATAGTTTCACAAACGGAATCAAAAAGTAAATTATTAGAAGTTAAGTCATCAAAAAAGTAAAGAACTAAATCATTAGGAATAGTAAAAGTAATATGTCTATGTTTAGTATTAATACATTTTTCTAAAATGTTTTGAGTTTTAATCTTTTTAGACTTAATATCACAAGAAGAGCAAAGTTTACCTTTACAAGTATGATGGCAAAAATAAACTTCATCATCATTAGGACAAACAAAAACAGAAGCACCAAGTTTATGATTAGAACAGTTAATAATTTTGTTAATTTCTTTAGAAGCATTGGAACGTTTAGTATCAATAACAACTTTATATTTAGAATAAAAAGAATCCCAATGATCTTCAAAAATTTTAGAAATAATGCCAGTAGATTTAAAATTAGAATCATTTTCCATAATAATATAACCATCGTTATCAAATTTATTTTCATCTAAAATATGATTTTTAGCCCAAGTATTAAAATTGTTAATATTCATATGTTCCATATTTATCACTTACTACATTATAACAAAAATGTCCTCTTATGGGGACGGATAACAAAATTTATTTTGTTATTTTTTTAGAAAATTTTAGTCTACTATTTGTTTTTTATTGTAAAAATGAATATTTAGTGATATGATTAAGATGTGGAGAATGAATGTTGTAGTATTTTTTTATAGTATTGCAATATTATAAAAATCTAGTTCATGGAAGCAAAAATTAGTTAGAAAGGATGTGTATAGTATGAAAAACATTAAAGCATTAGCCCTTGCGTTTGTTGTAACTTTAGCATTGAGTAAATCTGGAGTATTAGCCTATAATACTGCCCCATGGCATATCAATAATGTAAAAGTTGGTGGAGCAGATGCTAGTGTCTATACTAGTGCAGCAAGAACTAAAGTAAAAGAGGGAAACCAGACATTAACTGATATTACTCAATCAACTAAGATGAAAACAATGCTTCAATATTATAATGAGGCATTAAATGAATGGAAAATTGGTTCAACTTACTGGGGAGAATTGACTGGTGGAAAAACTTACACTTATCCATCAGATGGAGTAACTGGTTTTTATCCTGCACTTATGTTAGGTGACTATAGAGCTAGAATAGCACAAAGTTCTTGGCATTTAACAGATGGAACTATTAGTGCAATTTATAGTGCCGGAAATGAGTAAAATATAAGGTTTATTAAGGATGGTGTTATTTGTGATTAGAAAATATAAAAATGAAATTTTTATTTTATGTTTAACTATATTATTTTTTGGCATCAATTGTTATAACTATATAAATCAATCCTTACTAGTGCCTGTATTTTCTACGAAAGGGCTTAATGCCCTTTCTTTTTGGTATTTTGTGAGAACTGCCAATATAGGCGAAATTCTTTTATTTCTTAGCCCCATTTTAATTACAATTTTTGCTACGACTTCTTTCTATAAAGAACTTTCAAGTGGTATATATCAGAATATTATTTTAAAATCATGTTACAAAAAATATATCATAAAAAATATTGTTAAATCTTATATAAAAGCTATTTGTTATACACTATTTTCATCAATCATTATTTTCATAATTGGAAAAATTCTTTTTTCAGATAAAATTTTATATGTTGATTCTCCTTTGGAAGTATTAGGATTGCCAAATTTAGAATCACTTGGACAATATAGTTATTTACTGATTAGCATATTGTATAATTGTATATATTCTATTATTATTGTTAATATTTCATTAATCATATTTTCTAGAATTAAAAAACAACATATTGCAATTATTAGAATGTTTATTATTTTAATGTTTATCAATTATGGAATTTACTTTATATTAACTCTTATTGCTCCTTTGATAAAAAATATAGACTTGGTTTATATAGCAGAAAGTATTAACATATTTCAGGGTTATATTCCTAGTATGAACTATTTTGTTACTGCCATTTCTTTATTTATTTGGTTATTGGTATCAACAATACTATTAGTAATTGCATTTAAAAAAAGACAGAAGGTGTTTGATTTATATGAATAATGAAATTGTTAAGTATGCATTAAAAAAAATTTTGAACACAAAAACTGTCTTATTTATAAATTTATATGTGTTTTTTGGAAGTTTTGTATTTTCTAATGGAAATGTAGGGCAGAACTATTTTTATATATTTACAAAGTGTTTAACAAGCCAAAATTTTTTTCTAATTTTTGTATTTCCGCCATTGTTATTATTGATTATACGATGCTTTAATTTCTTTTATACAAATAATTTTTTGATTTTAAGAAGTGGTAGTAAGAAAGAATTGGGAACATATTTGTTGGCAACCTCAATTGCAATTGTTATTTACTATTTTATTAGTTCCTTACTTTGTATAGGAATATCTGCTAATATAATTGAACATACTGAAGATATGAAAAATCAGTTGGGATATTTAGCAAATGATGGAATAGTGTCATTTGTTTATGTAATAAAATATTTTTTGTATCTATTACTATTGGTTATGTTATCATTACTGTTAATTATGAAATTAAAAAATACAAAAATGGTTTTATGTATCATGCTCATTATTATTTTATATCTTAGTTTAGGAAGTTCTGTAATTTTTGGGAATACAGTGCTTAATATAAGTAGATATATAAATCAATTGGGATTTACTAAATCAATTGGTAAGGATATTATAGAATCAATTATTTTCTATATAATTATATATTTTCTTTTACTTTTAAATTTTTTTCAAATTAGTAAAAAAATGAAAATTATTTCTGGATTAGATGATATTTAAAGAGGTGATTTATGATGATAAAAATAGAACATGTCACAAAAAAATTTAAAAATAATATTGTATTAAATAATGTTTCGCTGGAATTTCAGAAAGGAAAAATTTATGGAATTATAGGAAGAAATGCTTCTGGAAAGAGTGTACTTTTTAAAACTATATGTGGTTTTTTAGAACCAGATAGTGGATATGTAGAAGTAAATAGAATAAATATTTATGATGATAGGTGTTTTCCTAAAAATATTTCCGCACTAATAGAAAAACCTAAATTTATGGATGATTTATCAGGAATCGAAAATTTAGTTTTACTTTCTAAAATAAAAAATAAAATAACTAAAGATGATATATTAGAAATTTTAAGGAAAGTTTCTATTTCTGAATCAGATCAGACAAAACTAGTTAAAAATTATTCAGTTGGAACAAAACAAAAATTAGGGATTGCTCAGGTTTTGATGGAAGATGATGATATTTTAATTTTTGATGAACCATTTAATGGATTGGATGATAGCTCTGTCAAAAATATTAGAGAACTTATATTAAATGAAAAGAAGAAAGGAAAGTTAATTTTATTAGCTTCTCATATAAAAGAAGATATTGATTTATTGTGTGATATTGTGTATCGTGTTGATTGTGGAAAGGTAACAAAATATGAAAAAAGTAAGTAAAAAAATTGCAATGTTATTTTTGTTAACATTTTATGTTGTATTTTTTAGTACAGGTTGTTTGGATAAGAAGATAAATAAAACCGATTATAGATTAGATGAGGTATTGAAAGGATATAATTGGGAGAAAAAAGGAAATTATTATACAAAAACCATTATGTCAGGTGATAAATATACTTACTATTTTGATGACGAAGATTATCAAAATAATTACTTTAGTATCGTAACTAATAATGAAGAAATACAATATTATTATGCTAATAACAAATTAAAAAGTAATAATTGTGAAATTGATTTTAATGATTTAGAAAAAAATGATAATGGTTGTAGTGAAGAAACAATTTCGAATTATAAAAAACTTATTTTTTCGTTTGACGTAATGAATGAAGAACTAAGAATTACAAAAGAAGATTTATATATAGTAGAATCAGAAATAAAAAATAAAATTATTCATGTAGAGGAAAACTAATGTAAGATAATTATATCTTGCATTTTTTACTTATTTTTTAATTTTTTTGTAAAAAATGCAAGGTGAAGTAAAATAAATGTTGGAAAATTTATTGAGAAAATACAAGTTATATAATTAATTTGTATTTTTTTTTATAATCTTTTAGATAAGAAATAATCTAATCTGTAATTATCTTGAAGATTAAAATTAGAATTATCAATAGTATGTTCAACATTGTATTTTAGATTATTATTGATAATTTTATTTGATTGATTTCTAAAGTTTATAATAAACTTTTCTAAATTTAAATTTTTATAAGTACATTCACCAGTTTTAAATCGGTGATAAATTTCATCTGTTAGTTTAATGCTATTAGCTTTCATAGTAAGTAATTGAACAATATTTTCTAAACCTTCTTCTGAATATGAATGTGGTCTAGAAGTAATAAATTTGGCATATTTATTTGATATATGACCTTCCATAGAACAAGGACATTTATATAATGGGTGTTTTTGATTAATGATACCTTCAATATTATCTATAAGAAAATTTTGAACTTTAATCATTTCTTTCTTTTGTTCTGGATATTTTTTTATTTGAGCACTAACAAGTAATTTAAATTCATTAATCATCCTGTTTCTTAAATAAGAATCTGCAATAGAGGTAATTAAAGGATCTTTCTTGAAAATGTAAGACAGTTTTTTATTGAAATAATGAAATGGATCAAGAACATAAATTGCTTTAGGAAAAGCAATATCAAAACCTTTAATCCAAGAACCACCGTCACCAGAAACAAATATTGTAGTTTTTTTATTTAAATCATATTTATTATCAAGGTATTTATAAGCCACTTCCCATAATTTATCAGTTTTAAGAATAGAGGAAGCAATATAATGTTGTTCTTTTAATTGTTTCTTTTTAACGAATTCTTCTTTGTGACCTTCGTGAGTAAGGATAACGGGAACAATTCTATTTTTGGTTTCTTTTTCTCTAGATTGAAGGTTAGCGTGAACTTCATCTGCTTCAATATAAATAACATCAGGGGTTTCTTTCTTTTTAATAATTTCTTGATGATTATAATTAATACCTTTAATTTTAGAAGAAATAGTTTGCCTAGAAATAATATAATTAGGAATGGAATTATTACCGTACCAAGAATAACCATTATCTAAAGCATTATTAATAAGTTTAGTTTCAGTAGCTAAAGTCAGTTTAGCCCATTTAGAAACACCTAAATAGTCTTCTAAAAAACTATAATATTCATATTTGCCATTTATTATATTTTTAGATTTATAATAAGTTTTATTAAAAGTTAATAATCCAAGAGAAGTAATTAAAGTTCTTTCTCTAGTTTGTTGGATATAGTATTTTTATTTTCTTTCTTTAGAATTTTTATATTCTAAATCTAAAGATTCTAAAATATTTCTTAAAACATCCAAGTTAAAAGAATTGGTAGAGATTGAAATGTTATGTTCTAGTTCATGTAAAAACGAATTATTTTTACAAATTTCATTTAAATGATTAACAAATGATTCAAATAATGATATTATATTCATTGAGAAAACAACGCCTTAAAACCTTTTACACTTTGAGTGTTCATTAAAGGTCTGTGTATATTTTGTTTACAATTTAATTATATAACAGTTTTAAGTTTTTGAGTGTTTTCTCTTTTTTATTTAAAAATTTGTTTTCCCACATCTAGTTTACTACATCGCTTATCCGACTATATTAGAAAAATCTTGTAGATTATGTTATAATATTATTTCTTCACATGTGTTTTCTAATGCTAATAAGAGAACAGGTTTAATGGTTTTATTACAAATGTTGGATTTAAATGATATTAATTTTGTATATACTCAAGATGAAATGTATGATACCATAGTTTCTATTGCATCTGGGACTTGTACTTATGAAGAATTATTAGAATTTGTAAAAGCAAGATTAATTGATTATAATCCTCTATTGGTATAGCGATAAAGAAGATTCAATTCTTCTTTTTTTATGATTAACAGCATATTAAAATAGTAAAAATATTGTGTTTTGTGCCATGAAGTGAAACAATCGACAGATTTAAAATAAAGTGGTACTATCTAGATACTTTTGAAATGGAAAAGTTAATATGTTAAGCATTCAATTAACAACCACAACTACTACGACACCAACTAAATCAATAACTAATATTGCTTGTTTTAGCGCCCTTTAATAAATATATTATACAAATAACATTGGAATTAAGAGTCTATAATGTAATAGACTTTTTAATTTCATTAATTAAAAGTAATGAAATATTATATAGTATAGATAGACAAATACTATGATATAAAATACGATTATTAAGAGTTTATTTTATAGAGAGTTATTGTTTGATGGAAGATAATAATAAACTTAATAATTACTACCTATTATGTTGAACCAGAAATGGATTGCTGGAGAATATTGGTTATGTAAATTAAGTAAAAGTCATAGCAGACATATCGTTATTTGAAACTTCAGGTCATGCTATAAAATTTAATGCTGTGTTATTTAGAATAGGATCACCAAAAAGACATAAATATGTATTAAAATCAGTACAATGCCCAAATCATACTCAAATATATACCTCTAACCTATTGATATATGGAATCAGATAAACAATATAGAGAATATGATATTGCTCTGAATATTGTTATTCTTTCTGTACTCGTGGACAAGTAAAACGAGAAGTAATGAATATGTGCAATTTAATAAAAATTTTTATTCTAATATGGATGTATTATGGGTATCATTATCGGTAAGAGATTATGAATATTGGTAGCAAAAAAGATTGGGATATTTGTGAAAATATGCTTGCAGAAATTTGTTAAGAATTAGGTAAAGAAATTTAAATATCAACAGTACATGGAAGTGAAGAAACTTGCCCAGTGTCAATTAATGAATTCATAAAATTTATTAAAGAAGAAATAAGAAAAAGATAAACTATATTTTATGTGTAAAAAGTGATAAACTATTTTTAGAGAACAATGGTATAATGATAACAATGTGGCAATTTGTGTGCAAAAAATAAAAAAACAGTCATAAGGTTAAAAAAATAAGTAATGTTATCACTTTTATTGTGTGATATTACTTACTTAATTTTGCACTTAAAAGTTGGTAGAATTAAATAATAATTTCTTGTAAACTTGATACATGAAAGGAGTGGTATCTAATGAAGTTTGGTGATAATTTAAAACTAATTAGAAAATCTAGAAAAATATCACAGGAGGAATTAGCAGAAAAGCTTGGTGTGTCAAGGCAAAGCGTTTCAAAATGGGAAACAGGTGAAAATTATCCAAGTATGCAAAATATAATGTCTTTATGTACTATATTCAAATGTCAAATCAATGAATTGGTTCATGAAGACTTTGTTGATATAAACTTCTTAGATGATGAAATCAAAATGAGTGTTGCTAAGTTTAAAAAAGATGAACAAATTAAAATGAAAAGTATTACAAAGTTAATATATGAGATTAGTAATATTTTTAAATATATCTCCATTATTGCGATTGTTATTGCTGGATTGATCACGTTTGTTAATACATATATACTAATTAATACAAATATTGATACTAAAAATAATACTGCTACTGTATGTGGAAAGAATATTAATTATGAAGTAGTGGATAAATCTTTAAAAATAAAATTAGAAAACAAAAAGGAATATAGAGTAGATTTTGATAAAGAAGTTCAAAATGAAACTATCATAAAAGTCCTTGAAATGTCTAAAGGCGTAAGATTATCATTGTCAATATTTATAGAATTATCTTTAATATTTGCTCTGTATGCAGTAAATAGATTGTTTTCTAATATTCAAAAGCTATTTAAAAATATTCATGATAACGAAACACCATTTAATATGGAAAATGTTGGATACATTAGAAATATAGCATTATTTACATTATTATATATTTTATCTCAAGATGTTTTGGGTGGTATTGCTAGTGGAATATATTCATTGGATTTTAATATAGAAATTGAATTAACAAATTACGTTTTGGTATTAATAATATTTGCAATTTCTTATGTTTTTAAATATGGATATCAAATTCAATTAGATTCAAAAGGAACAATGTATGGTGATATAAATGAATAATAAAAACTAAAAAATCACTTGATTATGCCAATCTGGAAAAGATTAAATATATTATAGGAATAAATGAAATTTCTAGTGGTCAATTGAAAATTAAAAATATAAATAATGGTACTAATATTTTAGTTAATATTAATAAAAATGAAACTATAAAATTATAATCACTTAAAAATTATAAAAAATTGAACTTAGATAAGGTTTGTTATTTTTGTTCAGTGTTACATAGTGAGCACAAGGTACTTTCCAAAATAAATACAAAGGTATGTAGAAGTTATAAATAATATTGTGTAAAATGGTTAGAAGTCTTTAAATAAGGACTTCTTTTTAATATAAAATAATATATACATGATATAATTATAATGAAAATGTGGTGATATAATGTGTAAAATACAATTAACTTCTTTTACTGATAAAAAATATAATTATGAATTAATGTATAAGTGGTGTAATCAAAAATTTGTTTATGAATGGTTTGAACAAAAAAAGTTGTCATTTTATGAAATAGAAAAGAAATATAAGAACAAATTATTAGATGGAAAACAATATTTATTTTTTATCAATTATAATAATATAAAAATAGGCTTTGTTCAAATATACAAATATAATGATGAAAAAATATATGAATTATGCAATTGCAATAATATATTTGAATATGACATATTTATTGGTGAATCAGAATATTTGTATAGAGGAATCGGATCACAAATTATTAGTTATATTAATAATTATATTTATGAAAATTATTTATGTGATTGTATTGTTTTAAGGCCTTTTAGCACAAATACAATAGCAATTAAATGCTATGAAAAGTGTGGCTTTAAAAAAATTAATGAACGTTTGGGAACAGATACACTAGGTAAAAAGCGAAGAATAACAGTTTTATTAAATAAACTTGATAGATGGACTTTTGGAGCTGATGCAGATAGATTAGTTAATCTTGTGTTAGACGGGAAAAAAACTGCTACTACATATTTATATGAGTCAGATAATATTTGCAAAATTGGTGATATATCAATATTGACCGATCTAGATGATAATCGTGTGTGCGTTTTAAAAACAATGAAACTTTTCGTTACTGAATTTAAAAATATATCTTGGGATTTAGCTAAATTGGAAGGAGAAAATAAAACATTAGATGAATGGCGAGAAAGCCATATGAATTATTTTAATAAAATTGACCCTAATTTTAATAAAGATACTAAAGTAATCTTTGAAGTATTTGAAGTGATTAAAATTCCAAATCATATAAATAGTTAAATTAAAAAATGTTAGCAAGATAAATTGCTGACATTTTTTATAATATTGAATTTTAAAACTGTTATTTATAAATGCTCAACCAAAATTTATTAAAAATAGTTGACAAATTTAATTGTTTTTAATAAAATGTTAATAACAGATGAAATTCTGTTTTGAATTGCCATTTGTTATTAACAAATTGATAAAAAGAAAGAAGGCATAATATGGACGTAATGTCAAAAAAAGAAAAATATAAAAATATAAAGAAAGCGTTATTTGTAATTGATATGAATAATGGCTTTGTTAATTTTGGAAATATGGCAAATCCAAAATATAATGAATTAGTTAGTGAACAATTAAAGTTAATTAACAAATTTAGAAAAGAAAATCAATTAGTAAATTTTGTATTAGAAGGACATACTACTAATTCAGTAGAATTTGATTCGTATCCATCACACTGTGTGCTTGAAACGGAGGAATCTAAATTAATACCACAATTTATAGATGAACAAGATAAAGAAAACACAGAGATTTATTACAAAAATTCAATTAATGGTATGCTTAATAGAAAGTTACAAGATGACATAAAAAATTATTATAGTTTAAATGAAATTGTTGTTGGAGGAGTATGTGCAGATTTATGTGTTATGGATTTTGCTAGAACTTTTTCAAGATATTTAGATGAAATAAATAAAAGAGCAAAAATTTTTGTTGTTGAAAATACAATTGATACTTATGACTCTATCGATCATAATAGGGAAGAATGGATGAATATAGCAAAAAAAGTTATGATGCAAGCTGGAATTATTATTGTTCCTAATATAGAGGAATTAAAAAGAAAGGAAAAAGAATTAAAGTTAATTCTAAAATAGGTGAAAATAATGAAAATATATAATGGCTATGAAAGATTACCAAGAAATTATACTTTAATGAGTGATGAATATGAATTTACAATGTCAAATGGATATTTGAGTAATAATAAAGAGTGTGAAGAGGCTGTATTTGATCTTTTTTTTAGAAAAATACCAAATAATGGTGGATATGCAATAATGGCTGGACTTGATAAGGTAATTCCTTATATTCAAAATTTAAAATTTACGGAAAAAGAATTAAATTATTTTAGAAGAAATGGTTATTCAGAAAAATTTATAAATCATTTAAAAAATTTTAAATTTACAGGTGATATATATGCAATTGTTGATGGTACTCCAGTATTTCCAAATGAACCACTTATAACAATAAAAGCACCAATAATAGAAGCTCAAATAGTCGAAACTGCAATATTGTCTATGATAAATGGTGCGATGGAACATGCGACAAGTGCTAGAAGAATAATAGAATCTACAAAAGGGAAAGTAAGTGTTATGGAGTTTGGTGCAAGAAGAGCCGATGGTTCTGAAGCTGCGATAGATTCATCAATATACGGAATAATGGCTGGATGTGTAGGAACAAGCAACGTAATTGCAGCTGATATGCTAAATATAAAGGCAATGGGTACTATGGCTCATAGTTTTATTGAATCATTTGAAAATGAATATGAAGCATTCTTAGCATATGCAAAGGCATATCCAGATAATTGTATTCTTTTAGTAGATACAATTGATACGTTAAAAAGTGGTGTAATTAATGCAATAAAAGTATTTAAATATATGAAAGAAAATAATATGTCTCTTGATAATATTGGGATTCGTATAGATTCAGGTGATTTAGCATATTTATCAAAAGAGGCTAGAAGAATGCTTGATGAATCAGGATTTAAGCAAGCAAAAATTTGTTTAAGTAATGGTTTAAATGCAGAAACTATAGAATCTTTATTTAATCAAGGTGCAAAATTTGATAGCCTAGGCGTTGGTGATAATATATCAAAGCCAAATGGTAGAATGGGATGTGTTTATAAAGAAGTAGCTTTAATAGATAAAAACGGTAATATCATTCCAAAAATAAAATTAAGTAATGATACATTAAAAATAGTAAATCCAGATTATAAAAAATTATATCGTGTTTACTCAAAATCAACAGGATATGCAATAGCTGATGTGATGTGTAGGAGAAGTGAGAAAACAAGCAAAAGAGAATTAACTATTGTAAGCATTATGGATCCATTGAAGAAGAACACACTAAATGATTTTGAACTTGTAGAATTGCAAAAGCCTATATTTAAAAATGGAAAATTAATTTATGATGACCCATATATCTTTACAAAACAAAAATATTGCAATGAACAAATGCATACTTTATATCCTGAAATAAAAAGAGAAAAGATGCCACATGAATACTATGTTGATGGTACAGAAGAATATGTGAATTTTAAAAATAATATGATTTCTGAATATAGAAGTTTAGTAAAGAAAATGTAGATAAAAATATGAATAAAGATGAATTTGTAAATATATAATTGATTTAAATGCTTTATTAATTATTAGTAAAGTTTTAAAAGTAGTAGTTTACATTTATTAAAAATAATTATTAATATACAAAGGAAGGCCATTTATAATTTTAGTAATACTTTTTGTTTATGAAAAATTGTGTTATAATCAAAAATAGAAAAAGACTTATATAAGAGGTGTTTATGAAAGAATATAAGAGTGAAGAGGAATTTTTAAATGATTATGATCCAAATATATTTGATAGATTATCTTTAACTACAGATATATTAATATTTAGTGTATCAGATGGAGTTCAAGAAAATTATAGGAAATTAAATAAAAAATATTTTAGTGTACTTCTAGTAAAAAGGGATAACTATCCGTTTAAAAATAAATGGTGCCTTCCAGGTGGATTTGTAAAATTAAATGAAGATATAGAAGACGCTGCTAAGAGAATATTACTAGAAGAAGCAAATATTAAAAACATATATATAGAACAATTATATACATTTGGTGATCCAAAAAGAGATCCAAGAACAAGAGTTATATCAACATCTTATATGGCATTAATAGACAAAAATCAATTAAAGTATAATATATCTAAAAATGCATCTTGGTTTAATGTAATAACTCTTGAAGATGAAAAATTTATAAATGTTACTTTGGATAATGGTAATGAAATTATAAAATATAAAATAAAAAAAGTATTAAAAGAAAAGACAACAGATAAGTTTAAATATGAAGTAATTGAAAACGATAAGCTAGCGTTTGATCATGCCCTAGTTATTACTAGTGGTATATTAAGATTAAAAAATAAGATAGAGTATACAGATATTGTATTTAATATGATGCCAGAATATTTTACATTGGGAGAGCTTCAACAAGTTTATGAAGTAATATTAGGTAAAAAATTACTTGACCCCGCCTTTAGAAGAATAATTGCAAATAAAGTAGAAAAGACAAATAAAATGAAAACTGGCCAGGGACATAGACCATCAGTACTTTTTAAATATAAAAATTAAATATTAATATAGATAATAAAAATAGAAAAAGTGTTTAAGTAATATAACTGTTATTTAATATTATGTGATATAATATTAAATGGTTTGAGGTGACGTATGAAAAAAGTTGTAATAGGTATGAGTGGTGGGGTTGATTCATCAGTAGCTGCTATAAGATTAAAAGAACAAGGATATGAAGTAATAGGTTTATTTATGCGTAACTGGGATTCTTTTGCAGATGGTGAATTAGATGGAGCTCCTGTATCTAATGTTGGCATTTGTCCACAAGAAGTTGATTATAACGATGCTAAATTGGTTTGTGATAAGATAGGAATACCTTTATATAGAAAAGATTTTATAAAAGAATATTGGGATTATGTATTTACATATTTCTTGGAAGAATTAAAAAAAGGTAGAACACCAAATCCAGATATAATGTGTAATAAATATATTAAATTTGATATGTTTGCAAAAGAAGCACAAAAATTAGGTGCTGATTATATAGCAACAGGTCATTATGCTAGAATAGAAAATGGTAAATTATTAAAGGCTATAGATGAAAATAAAGATCAAACATACTTTTTATCTCAAGTATCAAAAGAACAATTAAAAAATGTATTATTTCCAATAGGTGATATGCTTAAACCTGATGTTAGAAAAATAGCCGAAAAATATGATTTGATTACTGCTTCTAAAAAGGATTCAACAGGTATTTGTTTTATTGGTGAGAGAAACTTTAATAATTTTTTAAAAAACTATCTGCCAAATACTCCAGGAAAAATAGTTAATATAGATACAAATGAAGTTTTAGGAGAACATATAGGACTAATGTATTATACTATAGGTCAAAGGCGAGGATTGGATATAGGTGGTACAAAAGATAGAATGTTTGTAGTTGGTAAAGATTTAGATAAAAATATATTATATGTATGTCTTGGTGATGATAATGATTATTTAATATCTGATTCTTGTATAATTGAAGATGTTAATTACTTGGGTGATGAGAGAGTTACTGATTGTTGTGCAAAATTTAGATATAGGCAAAAAGATATACCTGTAAAACTTACTTGGATGGATGATAATAAAATATTAGTTAGTTATGAAGGTGTAAAAAGAGTAACTCCAGGTCAAGCCTGTGTGTTGTATTTATCAGATGTATGCCTTGGCGGTGGAATTATAAAAGAGGTAAGAAAAAATAATAAAAAATTATGGTACTTATAAAAAAGTCAAGCATAAACCTGCCTGATCTTTTTTATTCTTTTACAATAGGATCAAATTTACTAATTGCTTCAACTAACTTAGGATGTTTTATAATAAAATGAATAGTAGGATTAGAACATTTTGAGAGTTTAACATAACAATTTTTAATAATTACAATGTTAATATTTTTAAATGTTTTATATTCATTAAAAGTAACTGTATAATTACTGTATTTACTTGCCCAATTTATAGTATTCTTTAGATGCTTTTCATATTCTAGATATGTATATGTAATTTTCTTTTCATAAAAAATGTTTTCAAGTGATAATGAGATTTCCTCTTTATCAAATTCTTTTTTACTAACTTTGAATATTACATCATTTAATTTACTATTTACTAAAGTATTTTTTATATATTGCTCTTCTTCATTTTTATAGTTTATTATAGTATTTATATCTTCTATACTAATCTTATTTCTTTTTAAAATATTTATAAGAGTATCATTTTCTATAGTAAAAAGCGGTAAAGATGAAAAAATTCTTTTTATATTTTGCCCGTTAAAACTATTACTAATAGTCTTTTTAAATTCTTCTTTTTCATTTTTTGTATATATATTCATTAATGGACTAGATTTAGATAATAATAATTTTGCTTTTTCATGGTAGAAACTTACTTCATTTTTTGTACTAGTTAAGTAATATTTACCTTTATTATGATAGCCTTTCACACATTCACCAACAAGAGCACAAATTCCCGATACATAATTTAAATGACAATAGTATTTATCCTTATAATCTTTAAAATAATATGGTGATATTTGTCCAGTCATATAAATAGGAATCCAACTTTCAAGACCAAGCATCATCTCATTGAAAGGTCTATTTAAATTATGAATAATATTAAGATGTAATCCTTTTTTTAAACTCATTGCTATTGCAAACATCCATTTTTTGCCAAAATCAATATCTTTGGCCATATCTTCCATAGGCATATCACTACACATAAATATATCTTCTTTTGATTTTCCGATAACTGTAGCTTTGAAAAAATCTAACTCGCCACATTTCATTTCTTCAATGCCATAATAATTTTTGCTTTTGCATCTATAAAATGGAATAGTGGGAATTTTAAGTTCATCAAATTTAATAGCTTTAATATAATCATTTAAATTAAATTCATCTAATTTTTTCAAAAAGCTATTTATTTCAGTATTGGTATCTTCTATGTGAAAAAGTACCCAACTCTTTAATTTATCTGTAGTAATTTCTTTTACATCGCATTTAAGAACATCACTTAATTTTACTTTGTTTTCTTTGTCATTATATTTTTTTAAAACATAATCAATAAATGAACATACAAATTTTTGCTTATTAGATGGATTTCTAGTTCCTTTTCTAATCTTTGAAAGATGAGATGGATCAAAATTTAAATATTTAGCAACTTCACTTACGTTAATATTAATACTATCTATTATTTTATTAATGTTATTTATTACTATTTTAAAATCTATATTATCTTTATCAATAGATTCATAAAATCTATCTAAAACATTAGTATACTTATAATCTGATAATTTTTCTAAGGCTTTACTTATTTTTTTTAAATTATTTTCACTAGGTATTCTATTCCCATTTTTATATCTACTTATTATAGATTCTGATAATTTGGCTTCTTTAGCAAGTTCTTTTGAATTACAGCCTATTAAATTTATATATTGATTTAAAATTTTATTAAATTGCATAATTAATCACCACTATAATTATAATAAAAAATATTACTTTTTTCAATTGACAAAATGTCATTGACAAATTGTCAAAAAAACTTTAAATTACGTATTAAGTATACTATACTTAATATATAGATATAAAAATATAATTATTTATCATAATAAAAATGAGAGGAGAATGTTATGGCTTTAATAAAATGTAAAGAATGTGGTAATAATATTAGTGATAAAGCTGATTCTTGTCCAAAATGTGGATATGAACTTCGTGGAAGTAATGATAATAAAAATAAGAAAGAGATAAAAAAAATTGATAGTAAGTATTTAATTATTATAGTTATTATAATAGTAGGTGTGTTATTTTTATTTAATCAAAATAAAAATAATAATCAAGGTGGTAATCAAGACAACAATCAGAACGTAGATCAAAATGTAGATCAAAATAATGGTAGTAATCCTTCAAATAATACAGGATATAGCGTATATAATGATAAAAATTTAGGATTAACTTATCAAATACCTAATAGTTATAAGGTTACTTACAGTGATTCGTTTACTTATGTAGGAAAAAATATTGATTCTAAAGGTGCACTTATACCATATGTTGTTATAGGAGTATATAAAAACTATAATAATTGTGTACAATTTTTACAAGATTTTACGACAGAACTTCAGAAAAATTACGATGATGCTAGTATTACTATAAATTTATTATCAAATTATATAGGAAAATATTATGTATATGGAATTCAATATACTTATACATCATCAGGCCACTTGGTAGTAGACAATAGATATGCAACTCTTATTAATGGTGTTGTAGTTACAATTGGTACAAAGGAAGAAAATGTTAATTCACAGGAAATAAATAGTGTTGTTGAAACGATGTTTAAAACACTAGAGATAGGAGGCTAATATGGCATTAATAAAATGTAAGGAATGTGGAAATGAAATTTCTAGTAGCGCAAATGTATGTCCACATTGTGGTATAAAGGTTAGTATAACTAAATGTCCAGAATGTGGTGCAAAAGTTAGCGATGATTTAAAAAATTGTAAAGAATGTGGATATCCAATAAATAAGACTTCATATTCAAATTTAATAACTGAAAACTTAGATAAAATAACAGGCGCTAAATCAAAAAGTTATGTAACATTTAAAGACTTATTTAAAAATACATTTAAAAAACATTCAGAAAAGGAACTAGATGAAGTATTTACTTGTGGTGCTTTAAACACTACACCTAAATTGAATGATATAAATCCTAAATCTGCAAGTGCTTGGGTATATTTTAAAATATTAATTTTCTTTGTTATAGCATATATTCCTACATATTTAGGATATGCACATTATCAAAATAATAATTTCTTACCTGCAATGATTATTTTAGCAGCATTTGCAGTTCCAGTATCGGTTTTGGTTTTCTTTTTTGAAATTAACTTATTTAGAAATATACCATTTTATAAAGTATTAAAATATTTTATTATAGGAGGCGGTCTATCATTATTTGTGGCTATATTGTATTTTTCAATTCCGTTTTTTGAACAAAATACACTTGTATTAGATTTTAAAGGCGCATTCTTTGTAAGTTTAATAGAAGAAACGGCTAAAGCTTGTATAGTATCATTTTTCTTGTTTAAAAATAGAAATTGTAAATATATATTAAATGGATTACTTGTAGGTGCTGCTGTAGGTGCGGGATTTGGAGCTTTTGAAACGGCTGGATATATATTAAGATATGGGCTTAGTACTAATAGTTTAACTCAAATGTTAGAGGTAGCTAAATTCCGTGCTATATTAGCTCCTGGAATGCATGTTGCCTGGGCTACAATCGAAGGTGCTGCCCTAATGTATGTAAAAGGTTTTGAAAAATTAGATAAAAAGCATTTAAATGATAAAAGATTTTTACTTGTTTGTTTGATTCCAGTTGTACTTCACTGGGCTTGGGATTTGCCAATAAATACGCCTTTTCAAATATATAGAGTAGGTCTTTTAGTAGCGGCTTGGGTTGTTATAATATACTTTATAAATTTAGGTTTAAAGCAAATAGATGATGCTAAAAAATTAGAATCAAAAAAAAGTAATTAGGTTAAACTTAATTATTTTTTTTACTTTCAATTTACAATATGTCTTATAAATGTTATAATATTTTTGTAGCATTTATAAAGGAAGGAAGTATAAAATGTTAAAGAATAAAAAATTAATGGTTCCAGTCGCACTAGCTGCATTTGCTTTAATTGCAATTTCAATTTTTGGTATAATGGAGTTAAATAAGAATGGAATAAATGGTTCGAAAGAATCAAATGAAACAATGAAGGAATTTAATAAATATTATAATTCTAAAGATAAAAAAATTATTTATTATGCTAGTACTTCATGCTATTATTGTAGCTTAGAAACACCTATTTTAGAAGCATTAGCTGAAGACTATGATTTAGATTATTATTATGTAGATACAACAAAACTTAATTTGTCAACAAGAAATGAAATAATGAAAAAACTAAAAATAGAAAAACATGCTACCCCAATTACTGTTATAGTAGAAAAAGGTAAAGTAATTGATAAAGTAGAAGGATATGCTCCAGCAGATAAATATACAAAATTCTTTATTGAAAATGATATGCTACCAAAAGATGCTGTATATTCTGGTGAGAAGAATATTACATTCATAGATTATTCTAAGTATGAAAAACTAATTAGCGGTAAGAATAAAAGTATAATAGTTGTTGGACAAACTACTTGTAGTCATTGTATAGCTTTTAAGCCTGCTATGAATACAGTTGCTGGAAAATATAATGTAACAATTAACTACTTAAATTTAACTGATTTAGATGACACTTCAAGATCTAGTTTCTTTGATAGTTTAAAAAAATTAGGATTTGATGATGAAGAATTCTTAAAAGATGGTTCTTTTGGAACACCAACAACTTTGGTTGTACAAAATAATAAAATAGTAAACTATATTACTGGTGAGAGAACAACATCACAATTTGCTAAGGAATTAGCTAAGTTTGGATTAATAAAAGAATAGGTGATTTTGTGGTTAACAATACTTTTAATCTTAAAAAATATATTGGTATTATAATATTTATATTTATACTAATATTATTTATTTGGTTATTAATTTATACAAAGGATAATAAATTAATTGACTCGATAAAACAGTTTGTAAAAGAAGATACAAAAGTATTGTATATATCAAATGAATATAATTATTCAAATTATCCAATAACTCTATTTAATAAATATGAAATTAACTATTTATATGTTAAAACTGACAATTTATCAAAAGTTGATAAAAGAAAATTAAAAAATATTATTAATAGTGAATATTTAAATAATATAGTTATTATATTTAAAGATGGAAAAGTAAAGGATGCTGTTATTGATTATAAAAATGAAGATAAATTAAATAAATTCCTTGAGTCCAATGATATAATTCCAAGTGTTATGGGAAAGATAGACGATATATTCGATAATGCAAATAAATATATTAATTCAAATTATAGTTTAATATATGTACCATATGAATATATAAATGGTATTAATGAACAAATTTCAATTCTAGCTGATCTTAAAAATAAATATAGATTTGATTTTAATATAGTTAATGCATACTTGCTTTCAACTGAACAAAAAAAGAAATTAAATTTATTATTTAAAATAAGTGATGTTAAAGACCAAATAATACTTTTAGTAAAAGAAGGAAAAATTATTGGTAGTATTCGTGGTATAAATACTAAGAATGAATATAAAAGTAAATTAGCAGAATACAAATTTATTAATAATAATAATTACAATATAAATGAGATTGATTATAATAAATTTTTAAAAATTTTATCTGAGTCAAATAAAAATGCAACTTTAATAGTTAAAGATAATTGCAAATATTGTGATGATGTAGTTGAAATATTAAAAGAAATTTCAAGTGAAAAGAATATAATGGTTAACTATATAAACGTAGAAAATTCTGATAGCGATTTAGCACTTAATATTTCAGATAAACTAAAACAAATAGGATATATAGGTGGAATTTCGTATCCACTTACAATATTATCAGAAAATAATAAGATACTTAATTTTATTATAGGTGCATCTGATAAGTCATATTTCCTTGAAATATTTAAAGAAAATGGTATAATAATAGAAGAGGTGCAATAGTATGAAAGTTTATGAGCATTTATTAAATTTTAAAAAGAGATATCCATCAACGGTTGCGTGGAGAATAAAATCTCATGCTAGTGTTATTGAGAAGCACTTAAATCCTGGAGAAGAAGTAATGTATTCGTTTTTAGCTCAGAAAGGTGAAGCATCTCTTGATATGTTTTCTACATTTGCAATAGTGCTTACTAATAAAAGAATATTACTTGCTCAAAAAAGATTGTTTTTTGGCTATAGCTTTTTAGCAATTACTCCAGATATGTTTAATGATTTAACTGTCCTTTCAGGATTGATATGGGGTAAGATTTTTATAGATACAGTAAAGGAAACTGTAATATTATCTAATATATCAAAAAAGGCTTTAGATGAAATTGAAACACAAATTACAGAGTATATGATGACTGAAAAACAAAAATATAATGGTGTAAGTCCAAATAAATAAAGATAGAATATTCTATCTTTTGTTGTATGGTGGTGTTTATGTTAAGAAAAAAATTAATATTTTTTATAGGATTACTTATTATTTTAATTTTTATATTAAATTTAACTATAAATATAAATCACATAAAATATAAAGTAGACAGAGTTTACGTAAATGAATATAAAAATGAAGATAATTATTATATTGAACTAGAATATAATTCTAAAAAATTTTCTTTTAGCTTATATAATAAGAACATAAAAGGTAATAAAATTATAAATCATATATATACGTATAAAGATAAAAATTATACTTGTGTTTTTCCTTTAATTAATAATAAGTCAGTAATAGATATGATGTGTTATAATAAAGACATTTATAATTATAGTATTTTATCTGGCAATAATAATAGTTTAGATGATTATGTTAAAACAATAAAAGAATATAATAAGAATGATTTTAAAGATGATAAATCTAAATATTTAAAATTATCAGATAGTAAGATATATACATCAAATAAAATAAATAAAAAAATTTCTATTTCAACCTATAAAGGTATTATTAATGATGGAGTCTTAATTAATATATTTAATAAAGATATATATGATAATAGGCTTAGTGCTTACATTAGCGATTATTATATAATAGCGAATTATAATAGCTTATATGAGTTTAATGAATTTATATTAATTAATTTAAAAAATAATGAAAAAATATATATTAAATCAAATTATGACATATCGTTTGACTCTTATATACAGGGGATTATAGGAAGTAAGTTATATTTGTTTGATAGGGATAACTTATGTCAATATGAAATAGATGTAAATAAGAAAACTATTAAACTTATAGGTACTAACACTATAAAATATTATAAACAAGGTAAATGGCAAAGCATAAATAAAAATAAAATAAAAGATGAATTATTATTTGATAATATAATCTCAGTTAATATAGATGGATATTATAAATCTATAAAATATAATGATTATTATTATATGTTTAAAAGAGAAAATGATATTTATAAACTCTATAGAAGTCATGTAAATAGCTCTAATGTACAATACTTATTTGATTTAAATACTACTGATATTAAAATATATAATAATTATATTTATTATATATATAAAAATAATTTGTATTATTACAGTGATGATGTAGGATTACGTACAGTATTATCAAATGATGAATTAATGTATAATAAGACAATAAAGTATTATATTTATTAATAATATAAATTTTAATAAAAACATTGACTTTTTCCTTATTTTTTAGTATTATTTTAGTTGGTACATTTTATATCCCACATTTAATAAGTTATGGGAAGACTTATTATATGTAAAGGAAGGAAAGAAAGTATATGATGAAAAATTCTTATATGCAAAAAAAGGAAACAGTAGAACGTAATTGGTATGTTATAGATGCTGAAGGTGTTAATTTAGGACGTTTAGCAACTAGAGTAGCTGATGTTTTACGTGGAAAGCATAAACCTACATATACACCACATATTGATTGCGGAGATTATGTAATAGTTTTAAATGCTTCAAAAGTAAATCTTACAGGAAATAAATTAAATGATAAGATTTATTATAATCATTCAGGATACACTGGAGGATTAAGAGAAAGAACTGCTAAAGAAATGAAAGAGAATTACCCAGTTGAAATGATCGAAAGAGCTGTTAAAGGTATGATACCTCATACTAGACTTGGAAGACAAGTTATAAAGAAATTATTTGTTTATGAGGGTAGTGAACACCCACATATGGCACAAAAGCCAGTAGAAATGAAAATTAAATAAGGAGGGTTTTAAATGGCAAAAGTATTTATTGGAACAGGTAGAAGAAAATCTTCAGTAGCTCAAGTTAAAATGACTGCTGGAACAGGAAAAATAGCTGTTAATGGTGTAGATGTTAATGAGTTTATGCCATATGCGACTTATGTTATGGATTTAAAACAACCTTTAGTTTTAACAAATAATGAAAACACTTTCGATATTGAAGCAAAAGTAACAGGCGGAGGAGCTTCTGGACAAACAGGTGCTATTCGTTTAGCAATAACTAGAGCATTACTTTTATGTGATAAAGCAAATGAAGCAAATGAAGATAGTTATAGAAAGATCTTAAAAAAAGCTGGAATGGTTACTCGTGACCCAAGAGCTAAAGAAAGAAAAAAACCTGGATTAAAAGCTGCACGTCGTGCACCACAATTCTCAAAACGTTAATTTATACAGTTTATGAGACCTTGAATATATATTCAAGGTCTTTATTTAATTTCATATAATAATATATGAAAAATATTGAAATTTTAAAAGAAAATATAATTGCTCATAAAGGTGTGCATAATCAAGATATTATTGAAAATACACTAAAAGCTTTTACTAAGTGTGTGGATAAAAATTATGTAATTGAGCTAGATATACACATTTTAAGCGATAATACTATAGTGGTATATCATGATTTTAACCTAAAACGGTTAACTGGGGTAAATAAAATAATAGAAACTCAAAGTTATGCACAACTTTCTAAAATAAAAATAAAAAACAAATATACAATACCTACTTTAAAACAAGTTATGAACATAGTTGATGGAAAAGTTCCGCTATTAATAGAAATTAAAGATTTAGATAATAATATTAAATTTGAAAAAGAACTTGTAAAACTGCTTGACAATTATAAAGGTGCATTTGCAATACAGAGTATAAATCCATTTACTGTAGAATGGTTTTTAAAAAATAGAAAAAACTATATTGTAGGTATTGTTATATATAATGATTTTAATTATAAAATGATAAAAAAATATATTAATAAAGTTGATTTTATTTCCATATATAAGAAGAAGCTACCTACTAAAATTAATCTAAAGAAAAAATTATTGTTAGGATATACTATAGATAGTTTGGAAGAATATAATAGATACATTAAATATTGTGATAATTTAATATGTGAAAAATTTATATAATATGTTATACTATAAAAAAGGAAATGATTATATGCTAAAAGTAAATGGTAATGGAATGCTTATAGTTGTATCAGGACCAAGTGGTGCTGGTAAAGATACCATATGTAATAGACTTATTGGTGAAGTAGATAATATATGGATATCTGTATCAATGACCTCCAGGAGTCCTAGAGGTAAGGAGATAGAAGGAAAAGACTATTTCTTTGTTACAAAGGAAGAATTTGAGCAAAGAATAAATAATGATGAATTTTTAGAATATGCTATTTATAATAATAATTATTATGGTACTCCTAAAGATAAAATAAATGATTATTTAAAAGCTGGCATAGATGTTATACTTGTAATAGATATACAAGGTGCATTAAATATAAAAAAA
This sequence comes from uncultured Bacilli bacterium, assembly GCA_934148845.1. Lineage (GTDB taxonomy): Bacteria > Bacillota_I > Bacilli_A > RF39 > UBA660 > UMGS1613. The sequence goes on along the minus strand of CAKPDH010000002.1, from coordinate 239,857 downwards.
CTAGTACCATCAGCTTTGTTTATTTTTATAATGCCACCTGATATGAGAACCTTAAAAAAACGATTGATTGACAGAAAAACTGAAACGAAAGAAAAAGTTATTGATAGATTTAAAACCGCTTACAATGAAATAAATCATTTTAAAAAATATAATTATGTAGTAGTAAACGATGAAATTATAAATGCTACTAATAAAGTAAAAGCAATTATAATGGCTGAAAAATGTAGAGTAGATAGAATAGAAGATATTCATTTAGATAATAGAGAAGAATTAATTCATGAAATATTGATAGATAAAGAATTTGATAATGGAGAAGTGAAAATATAATGAGAATAAGCAATGATTGGAAAGATTATGAATGTATAGACGCTGGAAATGGTGAAAAATTAGAGCGTTGGGGGAATATAATTTTTAGAAGACCAGAACCACAAGCTATGTGGAATGTTGAAAAAACTGGTGTTTGGAATAAAGTAGACGGATTTTACCATAGATCAAATAAAGGTGGCGGATATTGGGAATTTAATACTAAATTAAAAGAATTTTGGACCATTAACTATAAAGATTTAAAATTCAAAGTAAGTCCAACTAACTTTAAGCATACAGGTTTATTTCCAGAGCAAGCTATTAATTGGGACTTTTCAATGAATAAAATAAAAAATTCAAAAAGACCAATAAAGGTTTTAAACTTATTTGCGTATACAGGTGCTGCAACTATGGCTGCATCTATTGCTGGTGCAAGTGAAGTTGTACAAGTTGATGCATCAAAGGGAATGACAGAATGGGCCAAAGAAAATATGAAGTTATGTGGCCTTGAAAACAATAAAATAAGATTTATTGTAGATGATTGTTTAAAATTTGTTTTAAGAGAGGAACGTAGAGGTAATAAGTATGATGCTATAATAATGGATCCTCCAAGTTATGGAAGAGGACCTAATGGAGAAGTGTGGAAATTTGAGCAAAATTTAGATATACTTATAAATGCTTGTTTAAAAATATTGAGTGATAAACCTTTATTTTTCTTGATAAATGCATATACAACAGGAATATCAAGTACGGTTCTTTATAATATATTAAAAACTACATTAGAAAGAAAGTATGGTGGTAGTACAGATTCTGGCGAAATAGGACTTCCAATAACTACTAATAATTTAGTTTTACCATGTGGTATATATGGAAGATGGCAATCTAATGATTAATGTTATATATGAAGATAATCATTTACTTGTAGTATTAAAACCTATAAATGTTCCAGTTCAAGAAGACAATAGTAAGGACAAAGATTTTCTTACAATGCTAAAAGAATATATTAAGAAAAAGTACAATAAAAAAGGTAATGTTTACCTAGGTCTTGTTCATAGACTAGATAGACCAGTTGGTGGTGTTATGGTGTTTGCAAAAACTAGTAAATGTGCTTCTAGGTTAAGTGAACAAATAAGAAAAAAAGAATTTAATAAGATATATTATGCAGTTGTCTTAGGTAAACCTAAAGGTAAAGGTATATTAGAAGATAAGCTTAAAAAGAATCCTAAAACTAATATGGTATATATAGATAGAAATGGGAAAGATGCTATATTAAGCTATGAATTAATAGAAAGTAAGAATAATTTGTCTCTTTTAAAAATTAATCTAAAAACAGGAAGATCGCATCAAATAAGAGTACAATTTTCTAGTAGAGGATATCCACTTTATGGGGATCAAAGATATAATAAATATTCAAAAGTTGGAGAACAGATAGCGTTATTTTCTAATTCTGTTACTTTTATTCACCCAATATCAAAAGAAATTTTAACTTTTAGTGTAAATTTACCTAACAGATATCCTTTTAATATTTTTAAAAGTGTAAAATAAATGTGAATATAAAACATTTATTTTTTATATAATTAAGTGGTGATAAATTGAAAAAAATACATGCTATTTTTATTTTTATATTACTTCTTTGTTCATTTTCCTTTGTATCTGCAAAAAACAATTATAGCAATTTAAAATTACTTGGTAAAGTAATTTATATAGATCCAGGACATGGTGGTCCTGATCCCGGAACAATATATAAAGATATATATGAAAAGGACATAAATTTATCTATAGCTTTAAAGTTAAAATCTATATTAGAACAAGATGGTGCCATAGTTTATCTTACACGAGATGGTGATTACGATTTGAGTACTACAAATGCAATAAGTAGGAAAAAAAGTGATTTAAATAATAGAGCTAAGATAATAAGTAATTCAAAAGCAGATATATACATATCAATTCATTTAAACTCTATTAAATCTACAACTTGGAGAGGTGCACAAGTATTTTATGATGATGTAAATAAGCATAATAAAAGTCTTGCTATTTTAATGCAAGAACAATTAAAGAAAGACTTAAAAACTAATAGAGAAGTAAAAGAAATAAATAATATGCTTATGAATAGAAAAATAACAATACCTGGAGTTTTAATAGAAGTAGGTTTTTTATCTAATCCAGGTGAGAGATATTTATTAAAGCAAAGTGATTATCAATATAAAATATGTAATTCTATAAAAAATGGTATAATTAAATACTTTAAATAATAGGACATAAACAAGTCCTATTTTTAATATAATTAAATGGTGATACAATGAAAAAAATACTACTTTTAATATTTTTAATGTTTCCAATATCTATTTTTGCAATAGAGACAAGTGCAAGAAGTGCAATACTTATGGATATGGATAGCAATAAAATATTATATGAAAAAAATATAAATGAACAAAGAAGTGTAGCTAGCATATCAAAAATAATGACAGCAGTTGTAGCAATTGAATCTGGTAAATTAGATGATAAAGTAACAATAGGTAGAGAAATAAATACGGCTTATGGCTCTGGTATATATATAAAAGAAGGAGAAGTGTTAACTCTTAGAGATTTATTATATGGCTTAATGCTTAGAAGTGGTAATGATGCTGCTATAGCTATTGCAACTTATGTTGGTGGAAATAGTACTAATTTTGTTAAGCTTATGAATGATAAGGCTAAAAAAATAGGCATGAATAATACAGTATTTAATAATCCAAGTGGATTAGATCAAGAAAAAGGTAATTATTCAACTGCACATGATATGGCAATTCTTGCAAGTTATGCTATGAAGAACAATGAATATAAAAAAATAACAAGTACTAAAAAGTATGTACTGAAGACAAATAAAAATGTTTATAGTTGGATAAACAAAAATAAATTATTATCATTATATAAATATACAACAGGAGGTAAAACAGGTTTTACAGAAATAGCTAAAAGAACACTTGTTTCAACTGCTTCTAGAGATAATATGAACCTTGTAGTTGTAACTTTAAATGATGGTAATGATTGGCAGGATCACCAAAATTTATTTGAATACGGATTTAACAATTATACTAATTTAAAAATATTAAATAAAGGAATTATAAATATATATAATGAAAAATATTATGAGAGTTATAATTTAGCAATAAAAAATGATTATAGTTATTTGTTAAATAATTTAGATAAAGGTAACTTGGTTTTAAGATATGAACTAGAAAAAGTGAGAAAATTTAGCGTTGGAGATTGTGTTGGTAAGGTAAATGTTTATTTTAACGATAAAAAAATTCATACTGAGAAAATCTATATTGATAGTATTAAAGAAAAATCCAAAGGTGTAAAAAATAAGTTTATAGAATGGATAAAAAGTTTATGGTAAATAAAATATGGGCTTTTATGATATTTATAAGTATAATATTTTCAATATTTACTAATAAAATTACTGTTATTAATAATACAATAGTTGAGAGTGCGAAAACTAGTTTAGATATATTATTTAAAATATTTCCTGTTTTAGCACTTTGGATGGGACTTACAAAAATAGCAGAAGAGTCTAAACTTTTAGATAAGCTTGCAATAAAGTTATCTCCAATTTTTAATAAAATATTTAAAGAAATACCAAAAGGACATAAGTCTATAAGTTTAATTGCTAGTAATATAGTAGCTAATGCATTTGGACTTGGAAGTGCGGCAACTCCATTTGGACTTAAAGCTATGCAGTCACTTCAGAGTTTAAATAAAAATAAAGAAAAAGCGTCTAAATCTATGATAACGTTTGTAATTTTAAATACAAGTGGATTTACTGTTGTACCAACTGCAATTATTTCACTTAGAATGCTTTATGGTAGTGTAAATCCAACTAATATAGTATTTATATGTATGCTTTCAACTTTAATATCTACTGTATTTGGAATAATTATAGATTCAATATGTAGAAGGAGGTATAAAGATTAATTATATTTCTAATATTATAATACCATTTTTAGTTTTACTAATTGTTTTTTATGGTTATGTTAAAAAAATAGATGTATATGATACTTTTATAGATGGCGTAAGAGAGAGTTTCTCTATGATAAATAATCTTTTTCCTACATATGTCGCAATGATTTTAGCAGTTAATTTATTTATAAATAGTGGAATACTTAACTATATATTATCACTTTTAAACTTTATATTTTCAAGTTTTTCAATTCCAAGAGAAATTTTACCACTAGCAATTATGAAGCCTATATCTGGTAGTGCTTCTCTTGCTTATTTAAATGATATATTTACAAGATATGGTCCAGATAGTTTTATTGGTAATTTAAGTTCAGTTATACAAGGATGCACTGATACGACATTGTATGTAATTAGTTTATATTTTGGCAGTGTTGGTATAAAGAAGATAGGTTATAGTTTGAAAGTTGCTTTATTAGCAGATATAGTTGGAATTATGTCAAGTATAATACTTGTAAAAATGTTTATGAGTTGAAATACTTGTTTTAAAATATATATTTACAAATTTGATAATTGTAAGAAAATAAAATTAATCCAAATATTATTTTGTAATATTTCATATAAAAATAATGCAGAATTTTTAATTTGAAATTACATTAAAAATATTTTCTATTTTGCTAATATCAAATTAAATTGAGACTAAAGAATAATAACTATTATAGTATTTTATTTTAAAAAATTGTGATATAATAATCTAAGATGGTGATATTATGGAACGTTTACAAAAAATTATAGCAAGCTCTGGATATTGTTCTAGAAGAAAAGCAGAAGAATTAATAGGACTTGGAAAAGTCAAGGTTAATGGAAATATAGTTAAAGAAATGGGATTTAAAGCATCTTATATAGATTATATAGAAGTTAATGGAACTCCACTTAATTTAAAGGAAGATAAAGTTTATTATATTTTAAATAAGCCTAGAGGTGTAGTAAGTTCTGCTATTGATAATAAGGGAAGAAAAACGGTTGTAGATTTAATTAAAACGGACAAAAGAATTTATCCAGTAGGAAGATTAGACTATGACACAACTGGATTAATAATATTAACAAATGATGGTGAATTAACTAATTATTTAATTAGTCCTAAGAATAATATTGAAAAAGTATATGTGGCTAAAGTAAAGGGAATAATTACTAAAGAGGATTTAAAGAAACTTATTGGTGGAGTTTTTATTGATAATAAAAAAACTAGTAAAGCGAAAGCAAAAATATTAAAAATAGATAAAAAAAACAATGTTAGCGTAGTAGAACTTATAATACATGAGGGTAGAAATCATCAAGTTAAAAAGATGTTCGAAGCTATAAATCATGATGTATTAAAACTAAAAAGGGAAAGTGTGTCATTTTTAACACTAGATGGTATAAAATCAGGATGTTATAGAGAATTAAGCCCTAAAGAAGTTAAGATGTTATATGCACAAAAAAATAATCAAAGCTGATTATTTTTTATTTTACTTCTTCAATAGCGCTAGTAGGACAACCTTCTTTAGCATCTATAGCGTCTTCTTTAACATTATCATTAATAATGCTTATAACAGTAGCTAATCCATCATCTTCTATTTCAAATACTTCAGGACAAACTGCTTGACAAGCGCCACACCCTATACATAAATCTTTATTAACTTTTAATTTCATAAAATCCTCTCCTTGTATAAATTATAATTAAAATAATTGTAAAAATCAAGGAAAATATTTAATTATTTAAAAAAGTGTGATATATTATTTGTAGGGTGATAGTATGGCTAGTAGAATGGATAAATATTATAAAAATGAATTAGTTTCAAATGGCCGTAGTACAAGAAATAAGAGTTTATATGAAAAAATAAGGGATATGGACGATTACAGTAATATTGAAGGTGTTGCAACTATAGAAAATAATAATAAAATAGATATTCAACGTGTAAAAAAATTAATTGGTCAAACAGAATTATTAGAGGAAGATAAGAAAAGAAAACAAGTAATTGAAAAAAATAATAATATAATTAATGAGGAGCCAATTAATTATGATATAAATGACATATTAGCAAAAGTAAGAAAGAATGCTTCTAGTAGCGATTCATACAGAAGTTTGGATGAAGAACAATATAAAGATTTGAAAAATGTAAGTTTGGCTTCTAAAAAATTTGATATAGAAAAAGAAGAAAAAGAGCTAAAAGAATTAATTAATACATTAGCCATGACTAAAGCAATTAAAGTAGATGATACTAATGATGTTGGACTTTTAGATGAACTTAAGTCTGATACAATGGTTGGAGATGCTGATTCAATTAAAAAAATTATTGAAGACGAGAAAGTAAATACAAAAAATTCCAATGATGATAAGGATGAAATAGATAAATCATTTTATACATCAAGTTTTGGATTTACATCAAGCGATTTTGAAGAATTGAAAAATATTAATCATAATATAAAAAAGAGTAATAAATTTATTATTATACTCTTAATATCTCTTATAATTATAGTAATTGTATTTTTAGTATTTATGTTAATCAGGTAATTTTTTACCTGATTTTATTTTTAATACTATAAGTAAAGTAATAAATATAGTTACTATTGTTGTTATTATACTAGTATATTTAATTAAAATATTATTCATAAAGATATTGTATCTTGAAAAGACATGTGTTAAAAAAACTATTAATACAGCTAAAATTATATTTATTAATTTAAATTGATTATTAAAATTAGTAATTGTACTTATGCATTTACTCATAAAATAAAGTGAAATGACATTATATATAAATATATCAAATATCCATTGTATTACTAATATACTTTCAATTCTAGAAGCTATTCCTAATAGAGATACGTGTTTTAATACATTAAATTCAGGATATTCATATAATTTAGTTAATTCAAATCCGAATGTTGCAATAGTAAAAAATATTACTAGAAAAAGAGTTATTGCAGATACAATATATGATATAAGTAAAGTAAGTTTGATATTTTTACTTTTAATAGTATCTTTAGGTATTATTGTAAGTAGAAATATAGGCGTTAAATTAAAAGCATAATAACAGTTTAAGGCTTCAAATATATTTTTAAATTTAAATTGAAATATAGGTTTTAAGTTTGATAACTCTGCAGTAGGAATTAGTGCTATTGCGGTTAGAAGGAATAAAGAAAAACCAATATAAAATAATATTACTGATGTTCTTGATATAGAAAGAATATCTTTGCTTAATACATACACTGCCGCTATCATAAAAAATATACATATGACAAGTACAGGAGTTTTTGCTAAAAACTGACTATGTATAAAATTATTTAGGTTTACAGAATTAATAAAGCAAAAATTAAGACATAAAATAAATATTAATAATATAAGTATAGTGCTACTTTTACCTTTAAATAGTGTTTTAATTTTTTCTGCTACGTTTAGATTAGGTTTATAGTTAAAAATAATATTATTTAAACATATTATTATATATCCTAAAATTATACTTATAAGCGGTATAATAGAGCTGTCTTGCTTCATAAATTTTATAAGGCAATTAAAAGTAATACCTATGAAAAAAGCTCTTGTTAAAAAATAATTTAATACTCCAAATTCAAGATTACTTATCTTATCTTTCATTTTTTAATTCCTCCAAACTATTTTTAGCTGAACCTTTATTATTTATGCTTATAGTAGTTTTAATATTAAAATTAATATCACTTAATTTATTTTCCCAATTATCTTTTACTTTGACGTAATATTTTGGATAATTTTGATAGAATTTAAGACCAAATCCAAAAAAATCAGATTTATATTTCATAGATAAGTTTAATGCTTTATTAATATATTCCTTCAATTCTTTATTTGCATTTTTAGCGATTTCATTTATTGTATTATCGCTAGTCAAATCTATTTTTCCGTTAACCTCTATAATTTCAGCTTCACAATCACTTTCAATTTTAACATTAGGTTCGTTATTTTTAAGTTTAACTTTTACATCTGTTTTAAAACTTGTTGTATTTAATACAACGTATGAATCATCAAAATCTATTTTTATATACATTTCACTCATTTTATCTTTAATTATATTAATTCCTATAGTTTCATCATTATTAGCCCACCCAATAAATTTATCACCTTTAAAAAGCGCTAAAGGACCAAGTTTTACATAAGCTTTAGGTTCACTATTTTCGATGTTTTCTTTTTCAGAACCTTCCTCTATATTTCCTATTAATGATACTGAGTTTATAGTTAACTCAATTCCAGACCTATTTAAAGTAGATAATATTTCATTAAAATTAACATTAGATATTAAGCCTTGAAGTTTAGTAGTAGATCTTAAATTGTCACTTATATTTTGTGCTGGAAAGTCAGATAAAGGAGTTACTATCTTTAAAATATCTTTCGCGCTGCTATCTTTTGTAATTGCAACATAAAATACTTTTTTTGTACTTGATTCTCTTAAAAATAAATCAATAACATTATTTATGCCCTCGCGTGCTACATCTTCTGATAGTAATAATACAGAAAAATGACCTAAGTATATTTCTTTGGAACTAATGAGTCCAATATCCTTTAATGCTTCCATAATTGTATTTCCTTTACCACTATATACTATTATTTGAGGACTTGTGTCTTTTTCACTATTTCCTTTAGAAGCATTAGATATAAGAATACTAAGTTCATACTCATCATTAATTTTATCAATAGCAATCCCTGTGACTATTGAATAATCATTTAATTCTTTATAATTCCAACAACCTGTAAGTAATAACATTAAAATTAAACTAATTAGTATTTTCTTCATTAACATCATCCATTCTTTTTAAATTTTTAGTAAAAATGCTAGGTCTCTTTTTTAATTTTTTTCTATCAAATCTAACAATTGAATCTTTAAGCATATTAATGTTTAATGGACTAAATGGAGTTAAATAATATGCATTTAAACACTTTAAACTACATAATTTTGATATAAACATAATAAACGCTATTACTACACCTATAATACCTAAAATAGCGCTAGCTAGTATAAAAATAATTCTCCATTCTCTTAATGCATCAATAATATCTTGATCATAGAATACTAATTCACATATAGAAGTAGTAGCTACAATAATTATTACAATGGGTGATACAATACCAGCAGCAACAGCTGCATCTCCAAGTATTAAAGCGCCAACAATATTCATCGCACTACCAGAAAAACTTGGAGCATGTATATCAGCTTGTCTTAATAGTTCAAATGTAAGTACAAATACAAGTACTTCTATTGCAGTTGGAAACGGTACACCATCTCTTTGAATAGCTAGGGATATTAACAACTGATTTGGTATTATTTCATGGTTAAATGTCATAAGAGCTATATATATAGCAGGAGTTACGAGTGCTAAGAAGAAGCATATAAATCTTAAAATACGGCTAAAAGAGGCATTAAAAGGTTTTTGGTAGTTATCATCTGGAGAATGTATAAAATCATCTAAAATAGCAGGTAAAATTAAAATAAACGGACTATTTTCAACAAGTATAATTATTTTCCCATTTAAAAGAGATGTACAGGCTAAATCAGGGCGTTCTGTACTTAAAACTTTAGGAAATAGTGATTTTTCTTTTCCTTCTAATAATTCTCTTATATATCCACTATCAAATATTCCATCTATGTTAATATTATTTAATTTAGAAATTATTTTATCTACGTTATTTTTATTTGCTATATCAGAAATATATCCAACAGTTACTTTAGTTTTTGTTCTAACGCCAACTATAACATCGTTAAAATACAAATTAGGGTCTTTTATTCTTTTTCTAATTAATCCTAAATTTTTTGAATGATTCTCTGTAAAACTATCTTTAGGTCCCCTAATAATTGGTTCACTTGAGGCTTCTTGAATACCTCTATCTATACTTGCTTTAGTTTCAATTACAATAGATTTATCTGTATTATCTAAAACAAGTGCAGTATATCCACTAGCTAAATAAAAAAACAATTCATCATAATCATTACAAAATTTAATATTACTATTAAAAATATTATTTTTAACATTTATAAATAACGAATCAAATATTCTTTTTTTGTCAATATTAAGAATAGCCTTATTTAAAAAATTACTTATTTTATCATCACTTGATACACTTTCTAAATATATATATCCAAGTCTATAATTTTTTTTAGTTATTAATCTTGTAACTATGTCAGAACTATTCCCACACATATCTTTAACTTTTTTAAAAATTTCCTCTATATTATTATCCATAAAACCACCTAAATATATTATTACCAAATGTAAAAAAAATATTATTATTCTTTACTTTAAATTGAAACTATAATATAATAATTAACTGGTGATACTATGGATAATTCTTTAGATGTACAAAATTTGTGCTACTTAGATATTTTAAAAAACATATCATTTACATTAAAAGATAAGACATTTAATGTATTAGTAGGAAGAAATGGAAGTGGGAAGTCTACTTTAATAAAGTGTCTGTTAGGATTATTTAATTATAACGGTGAAGTATTATATAAAAATAAAAAAGTAGACAAAATTTTTAATAAAATTGGATATATATATCCAGATATGTTTATTGAAGAAGGCTTGGTTATAGATAAAATTATTGAACCTATAACTAATTTAGGAACAAATAAAAAAAATATAAAAGATAAGACTTTTAAAATAGCAAAAAAATTAGGAATTGAGTATTCACTGTATAAAAACACTTCTGAATTATCAAAAATAGAATATAAATTAATTAAATTAATTAGTCAAACAATTTTAGATCCTGAATATATTTTTATAGACGAGGATTATTCAGATTTACCATTTGAAATATTAGAAAAAGTAAACTCATATATAAAAAAATTATCCAAATCTTCTATAGTACTTATGACAGTATTAGATGACAAATATCTAATGGATGCATCAAACATATTATTTATAGATAACGGAGAATTAATAGGTGATGGTAATATAAGTAAGTATATGGAAAATGAAAAAATATTTTCAAAATGTAATATAAAAATGCCATTTATTTTAGATATATCTAGTAAATTAAAATCTTATAACTTGATAGACCAAGTTTATACTGATAAAATAGAATTGGTAGATTCAATATGGAAATAAAATTTAAGAATGTTTGTTTAAATAAAATAGTTAACGATTTTAATTTAAATATAAGTTCGGATATATACTCATTTATTGGTATGACAATTTCTGATATAAAAAATATACTAAATGGTAATTTTACAAGTGGAGAAGTGTGCATAGGTAAAAAAAAGATAAAACCAAAAGAAAAAATAAAAAATAATATAAATGAAGATATAGCTTATTTAAATTCTAATTTATTTAATATTAATATATATGAAGATTTGCGCTATGGAAATAAAAATATAGATAAAATTAAGATATTAGAATATTTAAAGGCTTTTGATTTAGATGATTCTATATTAAAGAAAAATTATACAGAAATAAGTAGAGGAGAAGTTTCAAAAATACTCTTAATTAAGATGCTTATTGAAGATAAAAAGATCTATATAATGGAGAATCCATCATTATATTTAGATAATAAGAGTGAAAATACACTTATAAAATATTTAAAAGCGCTAAAGCATAAAGATAAACTTATAATAATACTAACGAATAATATAGAATTTGCGTTTAAATCTTCTTCAAATATAGTTATAATTAATAATAAAATTAAAATATGTGATAATAAGTATAATATATTTGATTCATTTAATAAAATACCTAAGCCTGAAATAATAGATTTTATTTACTATGTAAAAAATGAAAAAAATGTTAAATTATGTAATAGAGATAATATTAATGATTTAGTTAAGGATATATATAGAAATGCTAAGTAATAATTATTCAACTAAAATACTTTTTAATATATTATTATCAATATTATTAATAACTACAAATAGATTATTAATAATAATTATTATTTCGAGCTTTATTTTAGCTATTATCTTTATTCATAATAAAAATAGATTAGAATATTTAAACATTTTAAAAAACACACATATATGGCTATTTTTATTATTAATTTTATACATTATATTATCAAAAAATTTAATTTTAAGTATTATTTTTATTTATAAGATTATTATTTTATTTATGTTATTTTATTATGTTATGAAAAACAGTTCTTTTAAAAATATAGATTTATTTATAAACAAATTATTAAAATTTCTTTCAATATTTAAAATCAATACTAGTAAATTGTCATATAATATGTCTATTAATTTATTTTCTATATATTATTATATAAAAAGTGGCGAGGTAATTTATAATATGCAAGGTAAAAAGAATAGATATAGTATAAAGTATTATATTATGCCTAGACTTTTTATGACTATGGATAATATTAATAAATTAAGTTTAAGTTTAAAATTAAGAAATTATAAGCTAAAAAAAGAAAAAGAATCTATACAAATTATAACATTAAATTATATACTGTGTGCTTTAATTGTCTTAGTAATTGTTAAGGATGTGATTTTGTGAGATATTTTATAAGCTTTTCATATGATGGATCTAAATATAAAGGATATCAAAAGCAACCAAGAATGAAAACTATACAAGGTGAGTTAGAGAAGGCACTAAAAAAAATAAATTCTAACAAAAAAGTAAACGTATGTGCAACAGGCAGAACAGATGCTGGTGTACATGCGTTAAATCAAAAAGCTCACTTTGATCTTTTAAATAATGTACCTGTAGATAAACTTAAAAATTCATTAAATAGTCTTTTACCTGATGATATATATGTAAAAGGCGTAGTAATTGTTGAAGATACATTTCATGCAAGATTTAATGCAAAAGCAAAGGAATATATTTATAAAATTAATTTAGGTACATATAATCCTATTGAAAAAGATTATGTATATCAATATAATAAAAAACTTGACATAAATGAGATGAGTAGAGCTTTAAAATATATTGAAGGAAGGCATGATTTTAGATCTTTTGTAAAAGTTGATGAAGAGAAAGATAATTATGAAAGAGAAATAATACAAACTTCAATAATTAGAGATCCTAAAAATATAAATTTAATCACTATATCAATATTAGGAACTGGTTTTATGAGATATATGGTTAGAAATATTGTAGGACTTTTGATTGAAATAGGATCTGGAAAAAGAAAAAGCGAGGATGTAATACAAATACTAGAGTCAAAAGATAGAAAAGAATCAGGGGTATGCGCTAAGGCCTGCGGCTTATACTTAAAGGACGTTTATTATTAAATGGCCTTTTTCTATTGATTTTTTTTAAATATTAGATTATAATTGTTTTAGAATAAAAGGGTGATATTATGGAAAAGTATAATCTTATATTAGAAAATGGAACTTCAAAAGAAGTAGATGCTTTATTTTATTTATATAATTCAAAATATTATTTCATGTATACAGAACGTGAAATAGATGAAGCAGGCTATGTTATTTTATATTTAGTTCAAGTTGGAAAAGAAGTAATTAGAAATGAATTTGGAAATGTTGAAACAGGAGCCATGGTTGGAGTAGAAATAAAAGACCCTACTGAATGGGCAAATGTTCAACAATCGGTAACAAAAATTGTCCAAGATAAGAAAAATGGAACAACAAGTAGTGATATTAGATACTTGCCTATTTCTATGTTAACAAAATTAAAAATAGTAAGTAAGAATAGATTTAGGTTAATGAAAATGATAATGAAACAATATTTCGGCCTAGAATTTGAAGCAGTTGAGCAGCCATCAAATCAGATAGAAGTAGAGCCTTTAAATACTCCTGATGCAAGCATAAATACATATAATAATGAGGATAATAATTCTGTTAATACTAGTACAGTATCAAACATTGCACCTGAAACTATTCAAAATAGTCCTAGTGTAACTGATAATTTACTTAGCCAAGATATATCTACAGTAAATAATGATTCTAATGCTTTAAATAATGATTTTTCTGGTCATTCATTTGATTCAGTTGGTACATTAAATACGCCTAACGTAAGTGACGAGGATGATTCAAATGTAATAATTAATTATAAATCAAAATATTTTGAAGAAGTAGAAAAAAATAAAGAATTAGAAGCAAAAATTTCTGAATTAACTAATAAAATTAATAATATAAAAGAATTAATAGGATAACTAATTATTCTATTTTTTTTGCATATTATTAATTGAGGTTATAAGATGAAAAATTTAATAAACTATTATTATAATATATTAATAGAAGAAATAAGAAAAGTAGATGATTATTATGTAATATATTCTAATAACTATAGATATGCATTAATAAATTTTAATTATGATTTAAACTACTTAAAAAAAATATACTATATTATGATGAGTAATAATGTTTTTTGTCATGAAATTGTAATAAATAGTTTTGGAAACATTATTACAAGTTATAATAACAATAATTATATTTTAATAAAATTTAAATTAGATAAAGAAGATATAAATTATAATGATATATTAAATTATTCTTTTATAGTATATGAAGAAGAAAATTTTTCTTGGAAACCTTTATGGGAAAGCAAAATAGATTATTATGAATACCAAGTAAATCAAATGGGATATAAATATAAAACTGTAAAAGAAAGTTTTAATTATTATATAGGGCTTAGTGAGAATGCTATTTCACTTTTAAATTACATAGATACTTCAAAACTTGTCTATTCAATATCGCATAGAAGAATAGATGTAAAAGGTACTGATTCTTTTTATAACCCAATAAATTTAATTATAGATTGTAGAGTAAGGGATATAGCAGAATATTATAAAATTAGTTTCTTTAATGATAATTTAGATAGTGATGATATAATCAAATATATAAGTGAAATAAATATAAATAAAAATGAGGCAATTGCATTCTTTTCAAGGTTATTATATCCATCTTATTATTTTGATTTATATGATGATATAATTCAAGAAAAAAGTAATGATGAAAAATTAAATAAGATAATAAAAAAAAGCACTTCTTACGAAATACTTTTAAAAAAAATATATTTGATGTTTAAGTATAAATATCAGATACCAGAAATAGAATGGTTAGAATCTAATTAAAATTAGTAGAATCAATATTAACTACTTCTTTAACTTCTGGAACTTCATTCATAATAGCTGCTTCAATACCATCTTTAAGTGTAATATCTAACATTTGGCAATTAGCACATGCTCCCATCATTTTAATATAAACAATATTATTTTCATATTTTACATATTCTATATTACCACCATCATTTATTAAAAATGGTTTAAGACTATCAATTATATCAATTATTTTTTCTTCTTGTTCGCTCATTTCAATCACCTAATTCGTATTATATATTAAACCCCTTTTTTTGTAAAGCCTTTTTTTATTTAAAAAAATGTGATATAATTTTACTGGTGGTTGTATGACAAAAATTAAGAAAGGGAAAATAATAAGAGCAACCGTTACCGGAATTGAAAATTATGGCGTGTTTGTATCGTGTGATGATTATTATACTGGTTTAATTCATATATCGGAAATATCACATGGTTATGTTAAAAATATTAATGATTTTGTAAAAGTCGGTGATTTAATTTATGTAGAAATATTGGATGTTGATGAAGAATTAGGACATTTAAAATTAAGTATAAAAAATATATTTTATAATAAAAAGGTTGCAGTAAAGAGAAGAAAAATAAAAGAAACCCCATTAGGGTTTAAAACATTAGAATATAAGTTGCCATTTTGGATAGAAAATTCATTAAAGAAAATAGAGTCAAAAGAAAATAAAATTTAAAAAAGATTAACAATATTCTAAAAAAAGTATTGACAAAAATATGTATAAGTGATAAAGTTAATTATGTCAATGTTTTTCGGGCGATTAGCTCAGTTGGTTAGAGCACCTGCCTTACAAGCAGGGGGTCATAGGTTCGAGTCCTATATCGCCCACCATTTATGCCGGAATAGCTCAATTGGTAGAGCAACTGACTTGTAATCAGTAGGTTGTGGGTTCAAGTCCTATTTCCGGCACCATTAATATGGAAGGATAGCGAAGTGGTCAAACGCGGCAGACTGTAAATCTGTTCCTTCGGGTTCGATGGTTCGACTCCATCTCCTTCCACCACTTTTTGTTTCGTGCTGTTGTAGTGCATATATTGCCTCGTAGCCAAGCGGTAAGGCACCACACTTTGACTGTGGCATGCGCTAGTTCGAATCTAGCCGAGGCAACCATATATAATTTGTTCCGCTAGCTCAGTCGGTAGAGCATTTGACTTTTAATCAAAGGGTCTGGAGTTCGAATCTCCAGCGGGACACCATTTAATGTGCCTGAGTGGCGAAATTGGTAGACGCACAGGACTTAAAATCCTGCGGGAGTCAAATCCCGTGCCGGTTCAAGTCCGGCCTTAGGCACCAATATTTGATTATAAGTAGGATACTACTTTTTTTCAAAAAAGCTTTATTGATTTTATTGACAAAATATATTTATATATGATAGAATAATCTTGTCAATGTTGGAGAAATACCCAAGTCTGGTTGAAGGGACTGGTCTTGAAAACCAGGAGGCCGGAAACGGTGCGGGGGTTCGAATCCCTCTTTCTCCGCCATTTATATTTATATCGCGGGATGGAGCAGCTTGGTAGCTCGCTGGGCTCATAACCCAGAGGTCGTAGGTTCAAATCCTTCTCCCGCAACCAAATGGTTCCGTGGTGTAGCGGTTATCACGTCTGCCTGTCACGCAGAAGATCGCGAGTTCGATTCTCGTCGGAACCGCCATTTTTTTTGGCTCCATAGCTCAGTCGGTAGAGCAGAGGACTGAAAATCCTTGTGTCGCTGGTTCAATTCCCGCTGGAGCCACCATTTTAAAATTGAACGTAGTAATGCGCTCGTAGCTCAGCTGGATAGAGTGTTTGGCTACGAACCAAAAGGTCAGGGGTTCGAATCCCTTCGAGCGCACCATTTATATATCGGGAAATGGCTCAACTTGGTAGAGCACTTGGTTTGGGACCAAGGGGTTGCAGGTTCAAATCCTGTTTTCCCGACCATTGATTAATTAATCCTTATTTTATAAGGATTTTTATTTTATTATTAACATATAAACTTTTAGCTAATAGAAAACCGTACCTTTATGGTACGGTTAAAATTTTAATTTTAAAGATATTATTCTTCAGTATTTATATCTTCATTGTTTATATCATCTTCAAATTCTTTAATATTATCTATGATATTTTCATTGTCTTTTTCTTCTATACTATTTATATCATTTATGCTATCTATATCACTTTTATCATCTTCAGTAGTAGCAGTATTACTATTGTTAACGCTACTTGTTTTAATTTCTACATTAGAATTGTTGTATGAAAGTGACGTATTAGTTTTGTTTACCTTATTACTTTTACTTTGCTCTGATATATTTTCATATGAATTTTCTAACTTTTCGTTATTCAATAATGTTCTTATTAATTCTTTTGCTTCATCTATTGTATCTTGATCTGGCTCCATTACATATAATAATTGATTATAAGAGTAAGTATAATTATAACTATCAATACCAGATAAACTATATGAATTTATAGTCCATTTAGACATATCATTTAGTTGCATTTTAATAAGAGAAGTAATTTTTTTATAACTTATATTAGTTTGATATTTGCCATCAATAGAATTTAATAGTGAGCTATATTTAGTTATTATGGCTTTACTTGTAGCTTTTCTCATCATAGCCTCAATAAGAGCTTGTTGATTTATACCACGTTGTCTATCTCCATTTTTAAATGCTTTACGAGTACGTGCAAAATCAAGAGCTTGTTCTCCATTAACAGAGTTCATACCTTCTTTAAAGCTAAACCCAGAATATGATGTAAATGTGTATTCTGAATAAACATCAACACCACCTAGAGCATCAACAATATCTATAACTGATGTGAAATTAACTTTTAAATAATAATTTATTTTAGCATCAAGAAGATCTTCTATTGTTTTAACTGACATATCTATTCCATATATTCCAGCATGCGTTAATTTATCTTTATATCCAGTAGTACCGTGTAGTTGTACATAATAATCTCTTGGAATAGAAATTAATAACATTTGCTTAGTTTGTGGATTTATGAATGCTACTATGTTAACATCACTTCTAGATACTGAAGAAATTTCTCCATAAGTGTCAATGCCACTTATATATATTGCAAAACATTCTTTTGTTACTTTTACATCCTTTAAAGTAGATTCGGTTTTAATCTTAATTGAAAATTTATATATTTCTCTTATGCTATTACTAAAACTATCATTTTGTTCTTTTATTATACTTTTCATTGAATCTTCTAGTATAATGGCGTCTATATCTTGATTTAATAAGTTATCTACTATTTCATCAGCAGATTTTTCCTCTATATATTTTCCAATTACCTTCTTTTTTATTTTTTCTAGTGCATTTTTATTTGTGTTTTTATAATATCCAATATTTTTATTCTTTAAATCTTTAATACTATTATAATTGCTTTCTTTTAGAACTAATACTGAATAATTTTCTGTTTTATATCTAGATTCACCATTTTTTTCTAATAAATTTACAGTTTTATTTAGATATATACTTAAAATAGTCATAGCTATAATAGCTATTATAACAAATATAGATATAAATCCTTTTACTTTAGTCTTTAATTTTTTTAATGAAAGTAATTTAATATTAAATAAATCAAAAATAATAACTATAATCATTAATATAATAAAATATTTAGTAGGAAGAATATCTGCTCTAATAATAGTAATAGTAAATAATATAGTTATTAAAAAAAGTATTACACTTAATATTTTATATTTTTTATTTCTTTTATTTAAATTTTTTTTCTTCATATTGATCACTATATTATTATACCATGTATTTTATTTATTTATTTGTATAATTAGGTAAACTATAAAAAATATTATTTGTTTACGTTAACATATTTATTATATTGACTAATGAAAAAATCATCAGTCATACCTGCTATATAATCTATAATTATTCTATTTTCAGTATTCTTTTTATAAAAGCTAGACATGTCATTAATAAATAATGTATATATATCTTCATCTGTTTTATTATTCTTTAAATGAGTTTTATATACGTTAAATAAAGCTTCAAACATGTCTTTATATTTGTTTATTTGTTCCTCTGAATTTGCTTTTAAATATATATTTTCATAATTAAATTTTAATAATTTGTTAAGTGCATTAAAGATATTTGAGGATAATTTTATATAGTTCTTATTGATACTGTTATTTATTATATCTAATATAACAGTATTAATTATACTTCTATTACTATTACCTAATATATCAGTAATTTCTTTAGGGATATCACTTTTTTTAATTTTATTTAATCTTATAGCGTCATCTATATCTTTACCTATGTAAGCTATTATATCGCTAATTTTTAATACGCATCCTTCAAGTGTCATTGGTATCAAATTTTTGCATATATTAATATCTTTATATGAATTATTATATTCTTTTATAAATTCATCTTTATCTTTTTTTGTTGGTTTATATATATCACATAACCTCTCACCATTATGACACATAATACTATCTAAAACCTGTAAAGTTATATTAGAACCCATCCCACCATTTTCAATATACATAAGTGTTCTAACGCTTTGTATATTGTGATAAAAATATCCTTCATTATTTTTAAGACTTATATCATTAAGAATATGCTCTCCAACATGTCCAAATGGAACATGACCTAAGTCATGACCTAGTGATGATGCTTCAATTAGGTCTTCGTTTAGGTTAAGAGCTCTTCCTATTGTACGAGCTATTTTGCTTACAAGTTGTACGTGAAGTATTCTTTTGCTTATCATATCATTTTCTGTATTAGAATATACTTGAGTTTTATCAATATATCTAATATAAGATAATGAGTATAATATTCTATCTGTATCTCTATAAAAATCAGTTCTTATATCTTTATCTTCCTTATTTAGTCTAATCGCATCTTCATCAAAACATGCATACTTAGATAAATTTAAATTATGCTTTTTCATATTATTTATAATATCAATATTCATTTTATCACCAATAATATTATAACATGATAACTTAAACATTATCCGACAAATTTTACTTAGTTTTAATTATAAAATATATTTAAATTTTAAAGGAGGATAAAATGAAAAAAATTGTTTTTGTAATTTTAACTTTATTATTATTTACGGCTAGTGTATGCGCAAGTGATAATAAAATTCAAATAAGTGATATTGGAGGTAGTAATCCTAAATTTGGATTAAATAAGGATGGTGTTTCAGTAAGTAAAATAGTTTCTAAAACATCTAAAGAAAATTATTTTGATATAACATTAGATGTTAAAACTAGTGTAAATATAAAAGATGTTATTAATAATAGTAATATATCTGTTGTAATAGTTATGGATGTATCTAATACGATGGTTACTACTAATATAGATGGAACTAGTATAAAGAATAAAAAAATGGATACTAGATATGATGCAGCTATTAAGGCTGGAGAAGATTTTATTAATACGTTTTATAAATATTCAGAAAATTCATCTGGTATAAGAGAGATTGGATATGTAGCATTTAACAGTGATGCTAAAAAAATATTTGATCTAGAAAATTGTAAGACTAAAAGTGCATCTATAAAACTTATAAATAATATGAAAAATAGTACAAATAAAATTGTTACTGAAAAAGATTATAATAATTCTAAGAAAAGATTTACAAATATAGAAGCTGGATTAAAGATGGCTTATGATATGTTAAAAACGTCAAAAAGTGATAATAAATATATAATTATATTAAGTGATGGATTTCCAACAACGTATATAAAATCTGGATATATAGGATATGATACATATACAAGTAATGCTACAAGCCAAAGTGAGGGAAATTTTTATAATAGTAATAAAAAATTACCTTGTTCATATGGAACTAGCTATAGTGATATGGCAGCTTTAAGAGCTTTAAAAATTGCTAAAAAAATAAAAGAAAATAATATAACAATATTTTCAATAGGTACATTAAATGGTCAAAAATCAGTAGATGAGTTAACATCTGCAGATGGTAATAATTTTTCTGTTGTTGATAGCTTTTTAAAATCAGAAAATAATAAGAATTATAATAAAGATTATGTAATTGGTAATACCTTAGAAGACTATAAAAATTGGCTAAAAAATGAAATAGCGTCAGGATATTATTTTGAAGCTACAGCTACTGAAGAACTTAAAGCTAAATATAAAAGTATTTTTACTGAAATAAAAACTAAGAGTTTAACTAAAGTAATACCATCCTGGGTAGTTAATGATAAAATAAATGATAGTAAAGATAACTATATAGAATTTTTGGGATTTTATAATGATAATAAATTATCTAGTAGTTTAAGTGGAACTCTTGGAGAGAATACTTCAGATACTTGTAGTGTAGTAGATGATACAATTTTATGGGATTTAAAAAATTCTGGTTATACGATTGATAAAACATCTGGTAAAACTATATACCATTATTCAATTAAATATAAGATTAGATTAAAAAATGAATTTAAAAAATTTATTAATAATTATATATATAATACAAACGGAATAACTAAACTAGATTATAAAATACTAGAAGATAATGTTTTATCGGATCTAAAAAGTATTGATTTTAAAATACCTAAGGTAATGGGGTATTTAACTACACTTAAATTTAGGAAAGTATCATCAAATGAATTAAAAGGACTAGCTAATGTTAAATTTAAGTTAATCCATAGTGATCAATGTAAAAAAGAAGATAATATAGAAATTGCTGATTTTATTTCTTCATCAGATGAAGATGGAATGGTTATATTTAATATTCCATCAGGACATAAATATATTTTAAAGGAGATAAGTACTTTAGATGATTATGTACTTGATAATACAGAATATGAAGTAAATGCTTCTTATGGTGAAATTTACATAAATCCAAACTTAAAAATTGATAAAAAAAATATATTATATTTAGAAAATGAAAAAGTACAAAAAGAAATCTACATTACAGTAAATAAAGTATGGAAGTCACAAAGTCAAATTCCAAAAAAAATTGAAATTCAGTTATATAAGAATGGTAAACCATATGGCAATATTATAGAACTAAATGATAGTAATAACTGGTCTTATACTTGGCAAGTTCTAGATAGTGATGATGATTGGAGTGTCGATGAAGTAACTAAATTAAATAATTATAAAAAAAGCATAACACAGGATGGAAATACTTTTACAATAACTAATGTAGAAATTATAGATAACCCTAAAACATTTGATAATATTAAATTAATTGCTACGTGTTTTATAATTTCTATTATTGGAATATCTTTAATATTAATGTATAAAAAAGAAAATAGATAATTCTATTTTCCACAACTTGCTGCTATAAATGAATCAAATAATGGATGAGGTCTTGTAGGTCTTGATTTAAATTCAGGATGAAATTGTGACGCTATGAAATGCTTATGATTTTTAAGCTCTATAATTTCAACTAAATTAGATTTTAAATTAATACCACTAAAAACCATTCCATTTTTTTCTAGTATTTCTTTATATTTATTATTAAATTCATATCTATGTCTATGTCTTTCTAATATTGTATCTTTGTTATAATCTTTGTAGACTAATGTATTTTTTACTAAAGTACAGTCATAATTACCTAATCTTAATGTACCACCCATATTTACAATTGCTTTTTGATCACTCATAAGATCTATTATAGGATTTTTGGTAAGTGGATTAAATTCAGTACTTGTAGCATCTTTAATACCACATACATTACGTGCAAACTCAATTACAGAAAGCTGCATACCTAAGCATATTCCAAGAAAAGGTATGTCATTTTCTCTTGCATAATTTATAGCTTTGATCATGCCTTCAATACCTCTTGATCCAAATCCTCCAGGTACTATGATGCCCTTTGAATTTTTAAATACTTCTTTTAAATTTACTTTTGAATCTTCTAACGATTCAGAATCTACCCAATTAATATTAATTTTAGTATTATATTTATATCCAGCATGTTTTAATGCTTCACATACAGATATGTAAGCATCGTGTAACTCTACATATTTTCCAACAAGAGATATTTCAATTTCGTCTTTTAAATTATCAACTGTTTTAATAAGCTTTTTCCAGTAATTTAAGTTTGCTTGCTTTATAGGAAGATTAAACTGATTAAGTATTATTTCATCAATATTTTGATCATAATAATTTATTGGTACTTCATAAATGTTTTTAACATCAATAGAATCAATAACCCTTTCTTTAGGAACAGAGCAAAATAAAGATAATTTATCCTTTATGTGTTCATTTGTTTTAAAAGGTACTCTAAGTACTAAAGCATCAGGTTGTATTCCCATATTTCTTAAATCTTTAACACTATTTTGTGTAGGTTTAGTTTTAAGTTCGTCAGATCCATATATAAATGGAACTAATGTACAATGTATAAAAAATGTATTTTCCCTTCCATTTTCATATTGAATTTGTCTAAGTGCTTCTATAAAACTTTGTGACTCTAAGTCACCAACTGTTCCTCCAATTTCTGTAATAACAATATCTGCATTACTAGAACTACCTGCTTCATATACTTTATTTTTTATTTCATTAGTTATATGTGGAACAAGTTGTACTGTTGCCCCTAGATAATCCCCTTTACGTTCTTTATCAATTACAGATTTATAAATTTTGCCACTTGTAATATTAGAACTAAAATTAAGTTCCTCATCGATATATCTTTCATAGTGACCTAAGTCAAGATCGGTTTCACAACCATCATAAGTTACAAACACCTCTCCGTGTTGAATAGGATTCATAGTACCTGGATCAACATTAAAATATGGATCAAACTTTTGCATAAATACTTTATATCCTCTAGATTTTAATAATAATGCAATGCTTGAAGCAGTTATTCCTTTGCCAAGACCAGATACAACTCCACCAGTTACAAATACATATTTTGTCATAAACTCCTCCTATAAAAAAAGTCCTAGAGAGTATCTCTAGGCTCTCTTTAATTATAGCACACTCAATATTTTTGTGTAAAGCAAATTTAATATATTAACAAAAAAAGCTCAATCTGAGCTTAATTAAAATAATTTAATGAAGATGAAATTTTACTTTCTAAGAAACTAGTAAGTAATACTTTAGTATATAAATAATAACTAGAAATAATTAATATTGATAAACAGATAACATGAAAGTATATAGTTTGATCATTATTTTCTAATTTCATACTATAATTAATAAGAGTAATAAATATGCTTATTGAATATATAGTAGCAATAACTAAAACTATTAAGTATAATTCTTCATATATATTACTTAATAAAGGAGCAACTACCATTCCAATTAATGCGTATGGTATAAGTGCACTAGAAACTATTGATAAGTTTTTAGTATAGTTTGCCTCTTTTTTAATAACTAATCCTGCCAAGTAATATACAAGCGCAATTACAGCAATTATTGCAGCAAATAGTAGTAATCTTTTAACAATTAAATCAAACCATTCTAAATTTTTAAGATTACTAAATTCTATACTAGTTTTAGTTTTTAGTGTATTATAGTCAAACTTTTTAACAAGAATAACACTAAATATATTTTTAATTAAATTGATTATCATAAGCATGACTGCAACAATACCACTAAATATTAATGAAGTTTTAGTATCAAATTTTTTTTCCTCGTTTTTAAAAGTTTTAATTGGTTTAAGTAATATATTTATTATGTATGAAAAATAATTTAATTCATTTCCAGTTCTAACGCTAGTAGAACCATTATTCATACTATTTGTATTAGCCTGTATATTTTCTGCCTGCTTTATATTTTGATAAACAATACCTTGATTATAATTTTCATTAGGTACGTTTATACCATCATTTTGTATTAAATTAGAACTTAAACTGATATTTTGGTTTAGATTATTTGCTTGATCGTTAATGAGCTTGCTTCCACATTTAATACAAAAACTAGAATTTGATGCATTTTCAGCTCCACAATTAGGACAATTCATATAACTCCTCCTTTTATCCTACTTTAAAGAATAATTTAATAAGCCTATTCATTACTTATTTAACTATCCTATAATGATTATATCATAATATTTTTATTTTTGTAAATTATCACATAAAAAAAACTGATATAAATCTCGTATCAGTTATATAAAAAAACAATTTAACTTTGAAAATAAAAGCTAAATTGTAAATTTCCATGGCAGGGGTAGCAGGAGTTGAACCCACATCAGCGGTTTTGGAGGCGATAAAAATCACTTTCAAAATACCCTAAATACCATACCCTAAATACCAATAAATAAAACCTATTGTATTCATTTTGACACTACTTTATATACTGCAATTTGATTTAATACAATACTTTTGCCACCAAAAGTGCCAATAAGAAAATTTCCATTTTCGAAAAAAGTAAATAAAAAAAGAGTTACAGGTGGCTTATTTATTCAAAAGTTAACAAAAGAAAAAAATCTAATTAAATAGATTCCTTATCTCATAGAAAAACTATTATTTATAGTTAATATACTATACATAAAAAGAACATCTTGATTATTAAATTTTATATAATTATTCAAAATTCTTGAAGAAACATATCTAATATCAATAACAGTAATCTTCTTATAACCATCTATTAATAGAGGAATTAAACTACTGCCATAAGAATCACGAAAAACAATCAATTCTTTATTACTAATTGAGGTCGGATTAACAATATCTATAATAGAAGATGCTCCTGATAAATATATGTCATATTTATCTAATGATTTTATTTTATCATAATCATATATTTGTGTATATTTTTTAGTTTCATAATTATACACACTACTATTAAGAGTAGATGGATTAGATATAGTTTTTATAGTATCAATATCTTTAGTTACTGATAATCTACCAGCATAACTACCTTTAAAAGTAGTAACTGTATTTATAACATTGTTATTAGTTATATCAAAATTCATTTGATTAGCAATAGTATTTGCGACACTAAATAAATCTTCTTGTTTCCAATGAGTATCAGTCTTATAATAATTATTAAGTTTTAATTTATCAAATATATTTATATAATTAAGATTTGATAGATTATTTTTCATCATATCTTGTAATTTATTATAATCAAGTTTTAAATTGCCTTTATTAACAAAGTAATTTTTATCAGGAATAATAGTATAATAAATGTTACTATTATTATTTAAATATGTATTTTTTATATAATTAATCTTATTAGTTAAATTATTAATAGAATTAGTATTTAAAGGAAATATTTCTTCAATAATATAATCATCATACATATATAAATTATTATATTCACCTTTAACAGATAATTCTATATCTATTTTAATTTTTCTAAAAGTATCTCTTCCCACAAATTGATCCGTAACATAGGAATCAAAACTCTTAAAATAAGTACCATCAAACAAGCTTTTAGTAGTTAATTCTGGCATAGTAGCAAGTTTTCTTCTCTCTGCTATAGAAATATCAGTATCTTTTTTTATAACATTAATCAAAAATAATGAAATTATAGTAAAAAGAAATACTAAAGTTACAACTATATCTTTAATTTTATCGTTCATGTATAACCTCCTTAAAATCTAAAATATAAAAATGGATTATATGAATTATCTATCAAATAAGAAGTAACAACAACTAATATGATTACTATTAAAATTGGCTCTAAAATATTAATTATGTTATTTACATATTTATTTTTTCTTAATTTATCTATTAATATTTTAATAAAAGGGGTCGCTCCAAATAAAGAGATAATTAGTAATGGTAAATAACTCTTTAAGTAATGAAGTGTATAATCATTAATAAAAACTTCTCCATTCATACCAAATAATCCTTTAATATTAGTTAAAGCCACTTGCATATTGTCAGAATTAAATATAATAAATAATATCATGACAATAAATAACACATATATTCTTCTTATAAAAGAAGGTAATTTTTCCATAAATTTATTAAGGAATATTTTTTCTATTATAAGAATAATTCCAAACAATAATCCCCATATTAAAAAAGTCCAATTAGCACCATGCCATATTCCAGTTAATAACCATACTATTAAAATATTTCTTATTTGTTTATATTTACCATCTCTATTACCCCCAAGTGGAATATAAACATAATCTTTAAACCATGTACTAAGAGATATGTGCCATCTACGCCAAAACTCAGTTATACTTTTTGATATATATGGGTAATTAAAGTTTTCAGGGAAATTAAATCCAAATATTTTTCCAAGACCAATAGCCATATCACTATAAGCAGAAAAATCAAAATATAACTGTAGCATATAACTTATACCAAATATCCAATAAAATATTACGGTTGTTTCATTTAGAGCAAAAGCTTTAGTACAAAGTTCTCCCAAAGCATTTGCTATTAATACTTTTTTAGCAAGTCCAATAGAAAATCTTCTTATACCATATGCAAAATTATTAAAACTATGTACTCTATCATCTAATTCTTTTTCTACTGTCTGATATCTAACAATAGGTCCTGCGACTAACTGTGGAAATAAAGATACATAAGTGGCTAAATTTATAATGTTTTTTTGAACTTTAACTTTTCCATTATATACATCAATAACATAACTTATAATTTGAAATGTATAAAATGATATTCCTATTGGTAATGCAATATTTAATAATTTAATATTAGCATTAGATATATCATTAATTGATTGTATAATAAAATCAGTATATTTAAATATTATTAATAAAAATACATGTATAAATAAAGTTGTTATTAATATATTTTTACTTTGATTTTTATATTTATCAATTAAAATAGCACCTATATAAGCAATAATAATTTCTGCAATCATTAAAAAAACATATTTAGGTTCTCCGTAAAAATAAAATAATAAAGAAGCAATTAATAAAATAATATTTTTATATTTTTTAGGTGTTATAAAATATATAATTATTAATGCTGGTAAAAAATAATATAAAAAACTAATACTAGTAAATAACATTTTATCCTCCTTTAAAAAGACACCTTAAAAGGTGCTTCATTATTCTTCTGCTGGCATTTCTGGTGGAAGTTCTATATTTTCTTCGTTATTTGATTTTTCTAATTCTTTTCCAATATTATTATTTACATATTTCTTAAAATCATTATATACTGTTTTAGCAATATCTTTATCAGCCATTACAGAGAATATTACATTACCACTATTAGTGATATATAATTGTTCTGCAGAAACACAAATCCAACGTCTCATATCAATATTATCTAACATCTCTTGTTTAATTTTTTCTACATTAGCATTATCTTTAACCTTAACAATAGCCACTGAATAAGCTTGTGCTGTTATCAATGGTACTGATACAACAATTGATTCGATACCATCATTTGTTTTTAAACCAGTATAACTAGTAACTTCGTCAATATTCTTTATATCTACTTTCATAGTTTCAAGTTCAGGTAAAACATTTTTGTTATTTTTATTTATAGTATTAATAATGTCATTAATGTCTTTTGGTGTCTCAACACTACCTTTGTTACCACTACCTGATACTAGTATGAATATTATAAATAAGATAACAGCTAATAATATCAAACCTATTATAAAAATATTTTGTTTTTTCATATCTTTCTCCTCTCCATATTTAAATTATATCATACTTTTACCGAAATCGGCAAACAAATAAAATAAAAGTCAATTGTTTATGATTCTCTTTCTCGATAGTTCTTTATTAGTTAAAACTTTAAATGTTACCTCTCGAACTAATTTAATATTTATCACATCGGCATCCAAATAATTTCCATCTAAATATTCAACTAACATATCGTATAATTTTTCAATTTTTCTATATATATCTCTTGGAACAGAAACACATTCACTAATAAACATATTCTCCAAAATATTAAGCAATGCCAAACAACCTTCATCTACATCGTAATTTTTATGAATTATCAATTTTATCACCTTTAGTGTGATGTTAACTCTTAACAAAAATTATTGCAAGTCATATTTAAAAAACAATAATAATTTTTACATAAAAAAAACGATTTTCCCCTTATTTTATAAGGAAAAAAATCGGTATTTTCTTGGCAGGGGTAGCAGGAGTTGAACCCACATCAGCGGTTTTGGAGACCGTTATTCTACCATTGAACTATACCCCTGTGACTTAATAAGTATAACATATTTTTTTTTATACATCAATACTTTTTTGCATATTATATTATAGGTGAGTTATATGGGAATTGTTAATTATACAAGTAAAGAGAGAGACCTACTTGCAAGACTTATGCGAGCTGAAGCTCTTGGTGAAGGTAATCTTGGTATGCTTATGGTAGGAAATGTAGGGGTGAATAGAACCATTGGAAGGTGTTTGACGTTTAAAGATATAAATACAATAAGTGATATGATATATCAAAATCCAGGTGGATTTTCAGGTATAGATAGCCCTTTATTTTTTAGTAATCCTACGTCTCAAGAACGAGCGCTTGCAGATAGAGTTTTAAAAGGGGAATATTATTATCCAGCAACTAATGCTCTTTGGTTTTATGCACCTAAAACAGGAGAACTGTGTAGACCGACTTGGTATGACCAACGCAATTCTGGAAAGTATAAGAATCACTGCTTTTATGAGCCAGATAAGGCTATATGTCCAGAAATTCATTAAAATTAAGAAAAGACGCTTGACAAAGAAAAATATATATGATATATTTTAATAGTCATTTGGGGAATTAGCTCAGTTGGCTAGAGCATCTGCCTTGCACGCAGGGGGTCAAGGGTTCGAGTCCCTTATTCTCCACCATAATGATTATTAACTCCTTTATGGAGTTTTTTTGTATTTGAATTTAGCTCTTTGTTTATAAGGCATTCTTTAAGTTTAAAAAAATTAAATCAAATTCTAATTTATTTTTTTAAATTAATATGATATAATCTATAAGTATAGAGGAGGATTAAAATGACGTTTGATTGGATTGTCGATTTAGTTAAAAAAATAATTGACGTATTGCTTGTTTGGCTAGTGTTATATTATGTTTTGAAAAGCTTAAGTAAAAATGTAAAAATGGTATTACTATTTAAGGGAATAATATTTATATTAATTCTTAAAGTTATTAGTTCTTGGGCAGGTTTAGCAACCATAGGTTTTTTACTTGATTATGTGATAGAATGGGGAATACTTGCGCTTATAATAATATTTCAACCTGAAATTAGGAATGTGTTGGAACAAATAGGTAGGAGTCAGCTCCTTGGTAGACATAAGGTGTTGACAGTTGATGAAAGAGAACGTGTAGTTTATGAAATAGTAAGCGCTATGGATTCGCTTAGAAAAACTAGAACGGGAGCTCTTATAATTATTGAAAGAGATAATAGTTTAAATGACTATATTCAAAAAGCAAAAAAAATATATGCAGATATTTCAAGTGAGTTATTAATTTCTATATTTTTCCCAAATAATCCATTACATGATGGCGGTGTGATTATACAAGGCGATAAAATAACTTGTGCTAGAGCAGTTTTTCCTACTAGCGAAAATTCAAAAGTTATAAAAAGATTAGGTACTCGTCATAGAGCTGCATTAGGTATAGCTGAGATAACAGATTGTATTTCACTAATTGTTTCAGAGGAGACTGGAAGATTATCAGTAGCTATAGATGGAAAATTACATTACAATCTAACACCAGATGAAATAAAGGTAATGTTACTAGAGGAATTAAGTCCTAAAAAATCATTAATTATTGAAGAGGAGAGTGATACTGATGAAGAATAATTTTATCAAAAGTATATTCAATTTCTTCGATAGAAAAATAATAATGCCAATAACAAGATTAGTGTATAAAATATCAAAAAAAGCTAGTAGGCCAAGTAAAACTTTTGAAACTTGGTTATCAAAATCTACAACACTTCTATTTGTTTCATTAGCTCTTTCTATTGGAATATTTATTGTTGTGGATAGAAAAATTATTGACTTTTCTAATCAATCAGCAGAAGTATTAAAAGATCAAAAAGTTAACGTAATATATAATGATGAGCAATATGTAGTTGAGGGACTACCTGAGAAGGTAGAAGTAACACTTATTGGAAGTAAGGCAGATTTGTATATTGCAAAACAATCATCTAATAATGGCGTTACGATTGATTTAACTGGACTTACTCCAGGTACTCATAGAGTAAATATAAAATATGATCATGGTACTTCAAATATTGAATATAATGTAAATCCAAGTGTTGCAACAGTAATTGTGTATAAAAAAGTATCAGATACTAGAAATCTTACTTATGATATAGTAAATGGTAATAAATTAGATAGTACTTTAGTAGTTAATAGTGTTAAACTTGATACAGATGAGGTTACTATACGTGGCGCCGAGTATAAAATAAATCAAGTATCAACTGTAAAGGCATTAATTGATGTAGAACAAATAGGAAGCAAAGAATCAGGTACACATAAGTTAAATGATGTTGTACTAAAAGCTTATGATGCAAAAGGTGATGTTGTAGACGTTGAATTTGTTCCAGCAAAAGTAAGTGCAGAGGTAAATTTAGCATCTCCAAGCAAAAAAGTTCCACTTAATTTTATACCAAAAGGAAAATTAGCTACAGGTAAGGCTATAAGTGGCTATTCATTTAGTCAAAATGAAGTAACGATTTATGGTGATAGCGAAACTTTAAATTCAATTAATTCATTAGATGTAAATGTCGATGTCTCAAATATTACGAGTGATACTTCATTTAAAACAGAAATAACTAAACCAGCTGGTGTTAAGTCTATAAGTGCTGATTATGTAACTGTTAATATATCTGTAACTGCTTCATCAAGCGAACCAATTAAATTTAACATTCCACTTACTGGAATAAATGTTGGAGAAGGTCTTAGTGCTCAACCAATAGATAATGAAAATGGATTCATAACAGTAGAGGTTCAGGGCGCAAGTAGTGTTCTTTCAACAATAGATGAATCAGATATAACTGTATATGTAGATTTATCTGGATTAAGTGAAGGAAAATATACAAAAGAAATAATTGTAAAAGGTACTAATCCTTTAGCAATATATAAGGCAAAAAGAACAGAAGCAACAATTGTAATAACTAAAAAAAATTAAAAGATCAAAATTTTGATCTTTTTATTTTGCTTCAATATGATTAAATAAAATTCCAATATTGATAATGCCGCATACTCCAACAACTATATAAATAATTTTAGTAATAATTGAGTCTTTAAAAAGCCAAGTAACTAAATTAAAGTCAAATAAACCAATTAATCCCCAATTAATTGCACCTATAATTGTTAGTACTAAACAAAATTTTTGTAATCCTTCCATATATTCATTCCTTTCTATCATTCTATATTTTTACCACATTTTAACAAATTATTCATATTTAATATTTTAATCCATATACTTAATTGAAAAATGAGGTGAAAGATGAAAAAAATTTTTATATTTTTAGGTGTAATTTTACTATTAACAGGATGTGGTAAATCTAATAATAAAAATATAATAAAAAAATTAGACAAACAATTAAATAGCTGCAAATCATATCATTTAATAGCAACTTTGGATATCTATAGGAATGAGGAAAAATATTCTTATGATGTTCAATCTTCATATATGAAAGGAGATTACTTTAAAGTAGAATTAGTAAACAAAAATAATAATCATAAACAAATAATATTAAAAAATAAAGATGGTGTATATGTATTAACACCTTCATTAAACAAAAGTTTCAAATTTCAAAGTGATTGGCCATACAATAATTCACAAATATACTTATTACAGCCTGTAATAAATGATATTACTAAAGATTCAGAGTCTAATATCAAAAACACACAAGATGGATACATAATTACAAGTAAAGTAAATTATTCTACAGAAAAAGATTTTAAAATGCAAAAAGTATATGTTGCAAAAGATAATACTATTAAAAAAGTAGAAGTAATAGATAGTAGTAATACAGTAAAAATGAGTTTAAATATTGTAGACATTGATTTTAAAAAGACATTTGAAGATGATTATTTTGATGTAAATAAATATAAAACATCAGAAGAAAATGATACTAATAAAAAAGATTTAGAAAAATCTGATAATGATCAAAATAACAACACACAGAATAAAGATACAAATAATGAAGAAACTAGAAAAGAAGATTCAACAACATCGAAAATAGATGAAATAATCTATCCTATGTATGTTCCTGTTGATACTTATTTATCTAGTCAAGATGTTGTATCTACTAATTCCGGTGAAAGAGTTATTCTAACATTTAATGGTGAATCTTCATTTACAATAGTTCAAGAAACAGTAGGTGATGCATCTTCAACTAATTATGTATATGGTGATCCATACTTAATTCTTGATACAGTAGGTTCTATAACTGATTATTCCGTATCTTGGATTAGTAATGGAGTAGAATATTCAGTAATGTCGGATTCTATGAACGTTGATGAATTGCTAACTGTAGCTCAATCAATAAGTGTTAAAACTGTTGGAAAATAATTGAAATATCTAAAAAAAGTGTTATAATATTACTTGGTGATATAAGTGAAGAAAGCAAAAATCAAAAAAACACAAAATACAAAAGCAATTAAACAAACTAATTCAGATTATTCTATAAAGAATATGTTGTTAATAATACTAATAATATTATTAGTATTTGTAATATTTTATATAATAACAACATTTGTAGTAAAAAAAGAAACTAAAGTAAATGATAATACTGATGCAGTAATTGATTCAAGTGTAATAACACTTGGTAATTTAACTAATAGAACAGAAGATGAATATTATGTGCTTGCTTATAGGAAATCTAATGATAATAGTTCTATAAAGGTTAATTATAAAGAACTATATGATAACTATATAGCTAAATACAAAGAAAAGGAAAATTCACTTAAATTCTATTATGTTAATTTAAATGATATATTAAATAAATCATACATATCAGATGATTTAAATATAACAGATGATTTATCAAACTTAAAAATAAATGATGAAGTGTTATTTAAAATTAAAGATAAAAAAATAGAAAAATATTATGTGGGTAACTCAAAAATAATAGATAAATTGTCAAGATTATAAAAGGCTTAAGCCTTTTTTTGTATATAAATTAATTATAAATTAATAATAATAATGGTGATATTATGGTATTATTTTTATTATGTAGTAAAATTTTTTTTGCAAGGCTTATTGATGTTTCTTTAGGAACAGTAAGAACAATATATACTGTAAAAGGAAAAGACTTGATTGCTTCATTGATAGGTGTAGTAGAAATAACTGTATGGTTTTTAGTAGTAAAAGAAGCTTTGAATACTACTAATAATAGTATATGGATTATAATTTCATATGCTTTAGGCTTTTCCGTTGGTACTTATTTAGGTGGTAAAATATCAAAAAGATTTATAAGGTCTAATTTAGAAGTTCAAGTAATTCTTTCAAAAAAAGATGATTCAATTATTGAAAAAATAAAAAAAGAAGGATATGGTTTAACCGTTATTTCTGTCAATAGTAATAAAAATGATAAATATATGTTATATATACAAATAAGAGGAAATACATTAGAAAATTTAAGAAAATTAATAAAACAACTGGATCCACAAGCATTTATAGTTGTAAATGAAACTAAGTATGTAGAAAATGGTTATTTTAAGTTAGGAAAATAAATATAATATATTGGTGATACTATGTTATTTATAAAAGGAATAATAATAGGTATAGGTAAAATAATACCTGGTGTAAGCGGGTCTATGTTAGCTATTAGTATGGGAATATATGAACAGTTAGTTAATAGTGTAAATAATTTATTTAAGGATTTTAAAAAGAATATTAAATTTTTGGCTAAAATAGGATTTGGTATTGCAATATCAATAATTCTTTTTAGTAATATTATTTTAAAATGTTTAGATAGTTATTATATTATTACTATGTTTTTATTTATGGGTTTGATACTTGGAAGTTTTTCTGATATAAAAAAAGAAATAACAAAAAAAAATAATTATATGATAATTTTTATAATTATACTTGTAGTAGTATTAGGATTACTAAATGGAAATAATAACATTAATATTGAAAATAAATTATTAAATTTTATCTTTTTCATATTTATTGGTATAGTAGATGCGATTACTATGGTAGTGCCAGGTATAAGTGGAACTGCAACTCTTATGGCTTTAGGAGTTTATAATACTCTTATGAGTGCTTTTTCAAGTTTGTTAATACTTGACATGTTAAGTGATAATCTTGTGATTTTATTACCATTTGGCATAGGAATTATTATTGGAACCTTTGTAACTACTAAAATTATAAGTTATCTATTTAAAAATCATTCAAATAGTACTTATAATGCAATATATGGCTTTGGTATATCAGCAATTTTAATAATGGCTATAAAATGCTTTAAAAGCAATTATAATTTAATAGAATTAATAATTTCATTTATTTTATTAATTGTAGGATATATTATATCAAAAAAAATCAATCAAGCTAATTTTGATTGATATAAAATAAACTTATTAATCCAATTATAACTATAGACATTCCAATGAACCAAAAACTTGTTTGATTAAATAGTGTCAAAGCTAAAAGTAAAAAAAGTATACACATAATTACTAGATATTTGATTAATTCTTTTTTATTCATTAGGACCACTTCCATTGAGATTTAAATCAACGGTATGCTTAGGTTTTCTTTTTTCCTTTGGAAGAGTTTCAATCCATTCTTTTCCATTCCATTTTTTAAGACAGTTGTCACCATACCACTGTTTTAATATTTTTTCTATATTATTATATGAATAAAATTGTCTTCCTTCAAATTCATATTTTTTAAAAGGAAGAATATCACTTTTTAAAAACACAGGCTCATGTAAAAACTTTTCCCAAGGAACAGAAATAGGTTGACTCATAAGTTTACTACTTTCATTTTTTCTTGCATATCTATTTGAAAACCATACTACAAATTTTTTTAGATGTACTGGATTAATGTGTAAATTATCAAGTAATACAATAAAAGGCATAACAAGTTTTATAACTGTTCTGTTAACTTCATCAATAAATTTATTTTCGGATATATTATCATATATGATTACATCAAGAAATATTCCGTCTCCAGATTTACATCTGTTTTTAAGTAAAAAATTAACTTCCTTTATGTAAGTATTTTTTTTCCTTATTTTCATAGTTGGACCCATTATTGTGTTATACTTTTTATCTTTTTCAAAACATTGATAATAAAAATTTTTATCTAGGTCCCTATCTAATGCCTCAATAAATCTATTCCAGTCTTTTTTTAGTATACAAATATCCATATCATCATCCCATGGAATAAATCCTTTATAATTAACTATACCAAGTGCGCTTCCAGCAATTAAGCAATATTTAATGTTATTTTTTTCACACACACGGTGTACCTCATCCATGATTGATAAAACCTCTAGTTGAAGAGATCTTACTGTAACCTTTTTTTTACCATCTTTTGAGATTATATAATCATCCTTTTTCAATATACGATCATTTTTCATATTTATACTCCTATGACAATTATAAAAGAAAAATAAATAATAATCAATAATTAATTCTAAATAATTAAATTTAGGCATATATTTACACACTTTAATATAAATAGAATACATTATTATAGAAATAATGAAAGGGTGGATTATATATGTGTAATAATAATACAGATAATGAAAGTTGCCGCTGCATAGCTGAAATCCTTACTGTAATAAATGTACTTCAACAAAATGCAAATTGTTGTGGAGATACTTGTCTTGAAACATGCGATAGAGGATTTCTTGGTTGCGGAACTACAACATTAGGATGTAATACAAGACCAGTAGTTTTATATACTTGCTGTGGTAATGGTACTCCTTGGAGTATGCCAACAACACGTGAAAACGTTGTATGTGGAACATCTGGTGTAACTTGTTCAAACGTATTTAGAGTAGAAAAAATAGATGGATGCTGTGCAACATTTAGGGTTTTAGCAGAAAATCCTGATTCAACAAGTCTTTATCCATATGTTGCAACAAACTCATTCTTTACTATGAATTTAAATTGTTGCTGCTGCTTGAGATGTTTACCAGATACTTATGTTGAATGTTTGTAGTCTAGTTTTATACAACTAAAGCAAGGTAGTTAGCCTTGCTTTTTTGATTTAATATTAACAATATCGCTTATTTTAATTAGCATATTATCCATAGTAATTATATAATCTTTATTTCTACCAATTATTCTTTTGTTTAAAACTTTATCTTTTAAAGTGATTTCAACATTTGCTTTATATATATAATTAGGTGATGAGAAAATTTCATTAATCTTTTGTAGTACTGTTCTGCTATCATTATCATCTAATTTACTACTATCTTGCTTTGAACTATAAAATACGCTTTTATTATTTGTGAATTTCTTATCTATATTGTTATGAAATACTTTTGGTAAATCTTTCATTAAATCACCTCTAATTAATTATATTAATATATTTAATAATTAGAACCTATTTTTTTAGGTAACATATACTATAATGAGGTGATAAGGTGTATAGAATATATCAAGTTGAGTATGGTGATACATTAGATAAGATTGCAAATAAAGTTGGGTCTAGTCCAAATGATATTAAAACTATTAACGGCTTTAATAGTGATGCAGATTTAATTGTAGGTAGCTTAATAGTTGTACCTAAAGAAGAAAACCAAGTATTTTCATCATACAAAGTTAAAAAAGGAGATTCAATTTATTCAATATCAAAAATGTTTGATATAAGTCCAGATACTTTACTTTTAATAAATGGATTAAATAAGGATGAATACATATATCCAGGTCAAGATTTGATGATACCTAATTCTAATTATGTAGTTTATGTAACTAAAGACGGCGATACATTAGATGCGATTATAAAAAATTTTAGAATGGACGCTAATACTTTAAACTCCGAAAATGAAAGAATATTTGTGATGCCAGATCAATTAATTGTCCACAAAAAGGGAAAAAATAATTAAAATCTCTTTTTTTTTTATTGCTTTTAGGGTATAATTAATTAAGAAAATGGGTGATGATGTGCAAGAGAATTTATTTAGTGTATTAAAAAACTATGGTGAAGATTTAACAATTAAAAAATATTTGTCTGATCCTTCAATTGCAAGAGATAATGAGCTTAAGAAACTTATGATGGTTTTACTTACGCCTGAAAAATCAGCTTTACTTGTAGGACCTGCTGGTGTTGGTAAAACTTCAATAGTAGAAGGACTGGCTTATAGAATTTTAAATAACGCTGTGCCGGTCGCACTTCAAGGATATAAAGTTATAAAACTTAATTCTTCTTCATTAGTAGGAAAAATTAATTATAATGGAAGAGAACAATTAATTGTCACACTTTTAGTAGAAGAGCTTATGAAAATAGATAAGGTCATTGTTTTTATAGATGAAATTCATACGTTAATTGGAAATGGTTCAAATTCTATGGATCTCGCTAATATACTAAAGCCTGCAATAGATAGAGGTGCTGTTAAGTTAATTGGCGCTACTACTGATGCAGAGTATAATGCATATGTAATAAGAGATAGAGCTTTTTTAAGAAGATTTGAACGAATTGATATACTTGAACCAGATCAAAAAACTACAGTTGAAATATTATATAAAAGCTTACCTAAGATAGAAGGCAAGACAGGCATAAAGTTTAAATATAATGAATATGTTACTAAGATGCTTCTAGAATCTATCGTAAGTGCAACAAGTGAATATAAAAGGGTTTATGGATTATCTGCAATGTATCCAGATATAGCATTTTCAGTTTTAACTGCAGCATTTTCAGAGGCTTTATTTCAAAATAGACAGTTTGTAACGGTCTTAGATGTATATAATGCAATTAAGGAAAGTAAAAGAATATATCCTGACTCAATTATAAGAGAATTAGATTTGTTTAGGGAAAAATTTAAAGATGTTACATCGCTTGATGGTATTACTTTGCCTATAGTATCTATAAATGAAATAAATAACTCAGAATAGGGGAATAATATGAAAATAAATAAATCAAACTACATAAAATTAGTTTTACTTATTGCTGTAACAATAGCTATAACATTTTTATTTGTGTATTTTTATAATGAAATTAAGAATAAAAATTTAATGGCTAGTTATTTGGATCAAATAACAGTAGAAGATATAGATCAATATATTTTAGAACATCCAGATACAATACTTTATATTAAATATAAAGATCAAAATTTAAGTTTATTTGAATCAGATTTAAAAAGAAAAGTAGAAAAAAATAATTTATCAGATGATATTGTATATGTTTTATACGGTAGTAATGATATAAGTGCAATCAATAAAATATTAAGAAAATATAATTTTAATAAAGACATTAGTGATAACTCACTTATACTTGTTATGATTGATAAGAAAATACAAACATATAAAATTATATCAAAGAATGAAAAAATGGATGATTTTATAGATTATGAGGTATTTAAATGATTAATATAGTATTATTTGAACCAGAAATACCACAAAATACTGGTAATATTATGAGAACTTGTGCTGGCACTTACGCTAAGTTACATTTAATAAAACCACTTGGGTTTTCTTTGAATGATAAATATTTGAAAAGATCTGGAGTGAATTATATAGATAATTGTGATTATCAAGTATATGAAGATTACGATGATTTCTTAAGTAAAAATAAAAATGGTAAATTTTATTATTTAACAAGATATGGAAAAGTTCCACATACTTCTTTTGATTATACAAATAAATGTGATAATATATATTTTGTATTTGGTAAGGAAAGTACAGGTATTCCAAAAGAAATACTAAAGGATAATCTTGATAAATGCCTTCGTATACCAACAAATGCCAATATAAGGGCGCTTAATTTATCAAACTGCGTTGCAATAGTTTTATTTGAAGCATTAAGGCAGCAAGATTATCCAAATCTATCAAAAGTTGAAACAATAAAAGGAGAAGACTATTTATATAAAGAATAAAATATTTTTATAGAATTAAGGAGGGGAATATGTCTGTTTTAGACTTTGTTATATCAAATTATAGAATATTTTTATCAATAGCTATTGCAATTATGTTTTCTATAATTGGATATTATGCTGAAAAAACAAATTTTGGACAAGGAAATAGTAAGTCAAATGATCAAGAAAAAGAAAAAATAAATTTGGATGATAAAAAGCTAGCTGATTTCTTAGGCGTTAAAACCAATAAAAAGGTAACTATTGATGACATAACACCAGAGATGCTTGATAAATTAATGACTGAAACATCACAAGAAAAAAATGATTCAGTAGGTTCTAGTAGTACAAATATAGATAGTATTAATGTTACTGATAATCAAATTAAATCGAAAACTAATTTAAATGATAATATGATAAAAGAAGAAACAAATACTGTTAAAAAATTAGAAAAAGAGCCTTCAAGTGATGAGGAGATTTTAAGTTTACTTGAGCCTGAGTCAGAAAGTGTAATAGATGAAGACTTAATTAGTGAAATTGATGATATGAACTTAGATAATATCAAAATAGAAAATAAAAACAAAAAAAGGTTGTATGAATTAAATAATTATGATATCGAATTACCTTTATTTGATTCACTTAGAAGTGATGATTCTAATACTGATATATGGAATATAAAAAAAAGTTAAGCACACATAAACTTAACTTTTTATTTATCCTTTGCAACTGAAAGATTAATTATTTCATTCATATTATCATCATTTGCAATTATGTTTTTATGATATATTCCGCATTTTTTACATTTATATATAATTTTAAATGTATCTTTAAATTTTTCTATTCCAATCGGTTCAAGTAATCCTTTACATTCGTTTAGCCTATCTCCAGGGTTTATATCGACGTGTTTTGAGTACAAACAATAAGGACAATGATCCCTTGAACTATAGTTTAATTTAGAAACTAAGCTATTACAATGTTCACAAGTAAATTCCTCATCGTGCGTATAAAACCTTTTCATAAAATCACCACTGTGATTATACAATGCAATTAAAAAATTGTAAAGAAATTTTATGGACTTTTTACTTTTATTGTGTTATTATCTTTTTAGAATGGTAGATGATTAAATGGAAACTAATAATAAAAATAAAATTAAGGAAAGTTTTACAACTTCTGAAGTTATTATTTTAGTAATAATGACTTTTATAATAGGAATATCTATAGGTAATTTGACACATAACAAAATAAAAACAACAAAAACAAGTGGTAATGATGAGTATATATCAGAATTCATAAACAACTATAATTATATTGTTGACAATTATTATGATGAAGTAAATAAAAAGGAACTTATTGATAGTGCTATATCAGGAATAATGAAATCATTGGATGATCCTTATTCTGTTTACTTTGATGAAACTGAAAGTGAAAATTTCAATATAACTCTTGATGGAAGTTATAGAGGAATTGGTGTGCAAATAACAAAAAATGATGAAACTAAGAATATAACTATAGTATCGGTGTTTAAAGATTCTCCGGCTTTTAAAGCAGGACTAAAAGTATTGGATGAAATAAAAAGTGTAAATGGACAATCTTCGGCAGATATGTCAACTTCTGATTTTAGCTCATTTGTAAGATCTAAAGATAATACTTCACTAGATTTTGTTGTTATACGTGATGGCAAAGAGATCAATATAACTTTAAAGAAAGATAATGTAGTACTT
Organism: uncultured Bacilli bacterium; assembly: GCA_934148845.1. Classification (GTDB taxonomy): domain Bacteria; phylum Bacillota_I; class Bacilli_A; order RF39; family UBA660; genus UMGS1613. The sequence goes on along the minus strand of CAKPDH010000002.1, from coordinate 198,032 downwards.
GATTCAGTAATTTCAAAAATAATTGAAAGAAATAATAAAAAAATCGGATATATATATATAGGTATATTTGCGAGCAATACGGATACACAGTTTATATCTGCGCTAAATGAATTAAAAAATAAAAAAATGGATTCATTAATTATAGATGTAAGAAGTAATTCAGGCGGACATTTAACTTCTGTAAATAATATATTAGAAACATTTTTAAATTCTAAACAGATAATGTATCAATTTAATCAAAATGGTAAAATAACTAAAATATATGGAAAAGGAAAAAAGAAAATAGATTATGACATTGTATTGCTTGGAAATGAAGCAAGCGCTTCAGCATCTGAAGTTTTAATTTCATCATTAATGGAAAATTTAAATTCAAAATTTATAGGTAAAAAAACCTATGGAAAAGGTACTGTTCAGGAAATGATTAAGTTAAGTGATGGTACACAATATAAATTGACAGTAAAAAAATGGCTAACTCCAACAGGTAAGTGGATAAATGATACAAAGGGCATAGTGCCAGACATTGAAGTCGATCTAGATCAAAAGTATTTTGAGACTTTACAAGAATCTTATGATACACAACTTGAAAAGGCAATAGAAGTTTTAAGCAGTGAAAAATAAATTCCTGCTTTTTTATTTAATTAAATTGTGTTATAATCGACATAGGTGATTTATATGAAGCAACTTTTTATAGGAGATAAACTTGAAATACAATGTTACAAACATAATAAAAAAATTCATAGAGCTTGGCTTGAAGCTGTTGTGCTAGATGTAAAAAAAGATTATATGGTATTTGGAAACAATAAAACCTTAGTTATTGAATCTGAGGGTACTACCTGGAAAACTAAAGAGCCAGCTATAATGTATTACTTTAAAGATAAATGGTATAACATAATAGCACAAATGAAAAAAGATGGAATATATTATTATTGTAATATAGCAACTCCGTTTATTATTGAAGATAATACTATAAAATATATAGATTATGACTTAGACTTAAGAATTTTTCCAAAAGGAGAATATAAAATTCTTGATAAACTAGAATATGAATATCATAAAAATAAGATGAACTATTCTAGTGATTTGGATAAAGTTATAACAAATGCACTTAATGATCTTATAAACGAATATAAGAACGGTGCAGTTATGTTTAATAAAGAAAAAAATATGGAATATTTAAAGTTATATTTAAATTTAAAATCTGAAGAAAATGTTCATTAATTTTAACAATTATATATATAATGTTAATGGAATATGTAAAAAATAAAAAAAATTTAAAAAAATATTGACACAGATATTCATTTTTGATATATTAGTGAGGACTTCTTGAGAGAGAAGGAAAATCAAAAAAATAATTTTAAAAAGTTTTAAAAAAAGCTTGACATCAAAATTATTTTTTGATATATTAATCAAGTCTTCTGAAAGGAAGACATCAAAATTAAAAAAAGTTAGAAAGTTTTAAAAAAGACTTGACATTGCTTATTAATTTTGATATATTAATATCACGTTGTGCAGATAATGTACAATAAAGTATTTCAAGTTTTAAAAAAATATTTTTTTTGAAAAAAGTATTGACAAACATTTTGAGATTTGATATACTGTGATTGCTCTTTGAGAAAAGGGCAGAATGATCTTTGAAAACTGAGCAAAATGTCAATTCAAATTAGCTAGGAATAAACAAACAAAATTCAAAAATTATTTTATTTTTTGGAGAGTTTGATCCTGGCTCAGGATGAACGCTGGCGGCATGCCTAAGACATGCAAGTCGAACGAAGTGGCCCAACAATTACTGAGTACTTGTACAAAGTTTGCGATGGAATTTCCACTTAGTGGCAGACGGGTGAGTAACACGTAAGTAATCTGCCCCAAAGACTGGGATAATGTTTGGAAACGAACACTAATACCGGATGATTCATAATTGGATAACCAGTTATGCTAAAAGAAGCGTTTGCTTCACTTTGGGATGAGCTTGCGGCGTATTAACTAGTTGGTGAGGTAATGGCTCACCAAGGTGACGATGCGTAGCCGAACTGAGAGGTTGATCGGCCACATTGGGACTGAGACACGGCCCAAACTCCTACGGGAGACAGCAGTTAGGAATATTCGTCAATGGGGGAAACCCTGAACGAGCAATGCCGCGTGAGTGATGAAGGTCTTATTGATCGTAAAACTCTGTTGTAGAGGAAGAACCCTTATCATAGGTAATGATGATAAGCTGACGGTACTCTACCAGAAAGCCCCGGCTAACTACGTGCCAGCAGCCGCGGTAATACGTAGGGGGCGAGCGTTATCCGGATTTATTGGGCGTAAAGCGTGTGTAGGCGGTTTATTAAGTTTAAGATTAAAGCCCGGAGCTTAACTCCGGTTCGTCTTAAAAACTGGTAGACTTGAGTGTAGTAGAGGCAAGTGGAATTTCTAGTGTAGCGGTTAAATGCGTAGATATTAGAAGGAACACCAGTGGCGAAGGCGGCTTGCTGGGCCATTACTGACGCTGAGGCACGAAAGCGTGGGGAGCAAATAGGATTAGATACCCTAGTAGTCCACGCCGTAAACGATGAGTACTAAGTGTCGGGAGACCGGTGCTGAAGTTAACACATTAAGTACTCCGCCTGAGTAGTACGGTCGCAAGGCTGAAACTCAAAGGAATTGACGGGCACCCGCACAAGCGGTGGAGCATGCTGTTTAATTCGAAGATACGCGAAGAACCTTACCTAGACTTGACATCCCGAGCAAAGCTATAGAAATATAGTGGAGGTTATCTCGGTGACAGGTGGTGCATGGTTGTCGTCAGCTCGTGTCGTGAGATGTTCGGTTAAGTCCGATAACGAGCGCAACCCTCGTCTTTAGTTACTAACAGTTCGGCTGAGGACTCTAAAGATACTGCCGATAATAAATCGGAGGAAGGTGGGGATGACGTCAAATCATCATGCCCCTTACGTCTAGGGCTACAGGCGTGCTACAATGGCTGGTACAAAGGGAAGCAATACCGTGAGGTGGAGCAAATCCCCAAAGCCAGTCTCAGTTCGGATTGAAGTCTGCAACTCGACTTCATGAAGCTGGAATCGCTAGTAATCCTGAATCAGAATGTCAGGGTGAATACGTTCCCGGGTGTTGTACACACCGCCCGTCACGCCATGGGAGTTGGTAATGCCCGAAGTCGGTAGCCTAACCTTTTAGGAGGGGGCCGGCGAAGGTAGGATCAGCGACTGGGGTGAAGTCGTAACAAGGTATCCCTACGGGAACGTGGGGATGGATCACCTCCTTTCTATGGAGAAAGATTATATCGTATCTAGCTAATATAAAACATTTTGCTTAGTTTTGAGAGATTATTCTCTCAGAATAGTTCTTTGAAAACTTGATAATGTGGTAATTTAATGTGTAACGAGCACATTAAATATTAAAATTATCTCATCAAATTAGGATAAATAACAAAAATGGTGATTAAATTGCTAAGAGCACTTGGCGGATGCCTTGGCACTAGAAGAAGATGAAGGACGTGACGAACAACGATATGCTTTGGGGAGCTGTAAGTGAGCTTTGATCCAGAGATTTCCGAATGGGGCAACCCACCTATGGTAATGCGTAGGTACTGCATAATGAATACATAGTTATGTAGGTTTAACCCGGCGAACTGAAACATCTTAGTAACCGGAGGAAGAGAAAGAAAAATCGATTTCCTTAGTAGTGGCGAGCGAAACGGAAATAGCCCAAACCAGTCTTTGGACTGGGGTTGTAGGACCTCAATAATGAGTCACAAATTTGTAGTATAGTTGAACTTGTTGGGAAACAAGACCGTAGTAGGTGATAGTCCTGTAAACGAAATGCTACAAACTCTATGAGGTATCCTGAGTACGGCGAGACACGTGTAATCTTGTCGGAATCCACGGGGACCATCCCGTAAGGCTAAATACTTTCTAGTGACCGATAGTGAACAAGTACCGAGAGGGAAAGGTGAAAAGAACCCCGGGAGGGGAGTGAAATAGAATACTGAAACCATGTGCTTACAAGAAGTCAGAGCCCGTTAATGGGTGATGGCGTGCCTTTTGCAGAATGAACCGGCGAGTTATTGTATCATGCAAGGTTAAGTTGAAGAGACGGAGCCGAAGCGAAAGCGAGTCTGAATAGGGCGATTTAGTATGATGTAATAGACCCGAAACCAAGTGATCTATCCATGAGCAGGTTGAAGGTTCGGTAACACGAACTGGAGGACCGAACCCACTTACAAGGAAACGTGAGGGGATGACTTGTGGATAGCGGTGAAATTCCAAACGAACTTGGAGATAGCTGGTTCTCCCCGAAATAGGTTTAGGCCTAGCGTTTTATTAAGCGCCTTGGAGGTAGAGCACTGAATATATGATGGCGGCATCTAGCTGTACTGAGTGTAATCAAACTCCGAATGCTAAGGTTTGCATATAAAGCAGTCAGTGTGCGGGTGATAACGTCCGTACGCAAAAGGAAAAGAATCCAGATCGCCAACTAAGGTCCCTAAATATATGCTAAGTGGGAAAGGATGTGGAGTTGTCAAAACAGCTAGGAGGTTGGCTTAGAAGCAGCCATCCTTTAAAGAGTGCGTAATAGCTCACTAGTCGAGTGGCACTGCGCCGAAGATGTACCGGGGCTAAGCATATTACCGAAGTTGCGAATTCATACATTTTGTATGAGTGGTAGGGGAGCGTTCTAATCAGCGGCGAAGGTCGATCGTGAGGACGGCTGGAGCGTTTAGAAGTGAGAATGCCGGTATGAGTAGCGCAAGATGGGTGAGAATCCCATCCACCGTTTGCCTAAGGGTTCCTGGGGAAGGTTCGTCCTCCCAGGGTAAGTCAGGACCTAAGGCGAGGCCGAGAGGCGTAGTCGATGGACAACAGGTTTATATTCCTGTACTACCTATATAACTGATGGAATGACGGAGAAAGCTAGGAAGGGCCAATTATTGGATTTTGGTCTAAGCACAAAGGTTTGTATAATGGTAAATCCGTATACTGTACAACTGAAGTGTGATGGTGAAGATGACAGCAATGTCATTGAAATCTTCTGACGCTATGCTTCCAAGAAAAGTTTCTAGGGTTAATTATATAGGTACCTGTACCGAGAACCGACACAGGTGGGCAAGGAGAGTATCCTAAGGTGAGCGAGAGAACTATGGTTAAGGAACTCGGCAAAATGACCCCGTAACTTCGGGAGAAGGGGTGATTGAGCAATCAATCCGCAGTGAATAGGCCCAAGCAACTGTTTACCAAAAACACAGGTCTCTGCTAAGTCGAAAGACGAAGTATAGGGGCTGACGCCTGCCCAGTGCTGGAAGGTTAAGAGGAGTACTTAACTTTGACGCAAGTCGATATTGTGAAGGTACGAATTGAAGCCCCAGTGAACGGCGGCCGTAACTATAACGGTCCTAAGGTAGCGAAATTCCTTGTCAGGTAAGTTCTGACCCGCACGAAAGGTGTAATGATTTGGGCACTGTCTCGACCATAGACTCGGTGAAATTTTAATACCTGTGAAAATGCAGGTTACCCGCGACAGGACGGAAAGACCCCGTGGAGCTTTACTGCAGCTTGATATTGAGATTCGGTTTGTTATGTAGAGAATAGGTGGGAGACTTTGAAGCTTAGACGCTAGTCTAAGTGGAGTCACCTTTGGAATACCACCCTTAACAAATTGAATTTCTAACCTGGTACCGTGAATCCGGTATAGGGACAGTGTCTGGTGGGCAGTTTGACTGGGGCGGTCGCCTCCTAAAAAGTAACGGAGGCGCCCAAAGATTCCCTCAGAATGGTTGGAAATCATTCGTAGAGTGTAAAGGTATAAGGGAGTTTGACTGCGAGACCTACAAGTCAAGCAGGTGCGAAAGCAGGGCTTAGTGATCAGGCGATTCAGTATGGAATGGTCGTCGCTTAACGGATAAAAGTTACCCCGGGGATAACAGGCTGATACCACCCAATAGTTCACATAGACGGTGGTGTTTGGCACCTCGATGTCGGCTCGTCACATCCTGGAGGTGGATTCGCTTCCAAGGGTTGGGCTGTTCGCCCATTAAAGTGGCACGCGAGCTGGGTTCAGAACGTCGTGAGACAGTTCGGTCCCTATCCGTCGTGGGCGTAGGAAAATTGAGGAGAGCTGTTCCTAGTACGAGAGGACCGGAACGGACATACCTCTGGTGTATCTGTTGTCACGCCAGTGGCAGTGCAGAGTAGCTATGTATGGAATGGATAACCGCTGAAAGCATCTAAGCGGGAAGCCAACTTCAAGATGAGTTTTCCCATTCTTTAAGAAGTAAGATCCCTTGAAGACTACAAGGTTGATAGGCTAGAGATGGAAGCGTAGCGATACGTTGAGTTGACTAGTACTAATAGATCGAGGATTTAATCCTATAATTATTTCTAATTTGATAGATTACACATTATCATGTTTTCAGAGAATTATTTCTCTAATATTTATTGGTGACGATAGCAAAGAGGATACACCTGTTCCCATACCGAACACAGTAGTTAAGCTCTTTTACGGCGAAAATAGTGTAAAAGCGAAGATAGCAAGTTGCCAATTTTTTTTTGTATATAAAAGTCTAAATTTAAAATTTAGACTTTTATATTACTATTTTTTATATTATTAATAATTATTTATATTGTAATAATATTTATATTGATGGTATAATTATATAGGTGATATAAATGGAATATAAAGTTACAACTCATAGTGAATTAGAAACAATAGAGATAGCTCAAAATTTTGAATCAGAAAAATTTCCTAATATGATAATTTGTCTTGATGGTGAGCTTGGAAGTGGTAAAACAGTTTTTACTAAAGGTATAGCAAATGCTCTTGGAATTAATGAAACAATTACCTCTCCTACATTTACTATTATTAAAGAATATCAAACTGGTGAAATGCCACTTTATCATATGGATGTATATAGGCTTGATGGTGATACTAGTGGTATTGATATTGAAGAATATTATAACAAAGGTGGAATAGTAATAATAGAATGGTCAAAGACTATAAAAGATATCTTGCCCGATGAAAGAATTGAAATTAAATTTAAAATATTAGGTGAAGATAAAAGAATGCTAATAATAACGCCTTATGGAAAAAAGTATGAAGAATTATGTGAGGCAGTATTGTGAAATATTTATTAATTGATACTTGTACGTCAAATGTAACTATATCAATAGTGATTGAAAATAAGATTTTATATACTTTTAATGATAAAATTATTTGTGATATGTCATCACAAATATTACCTATAATTGATAAAGGATTAAAAGAAAATAATTTAACTATTAATGATATAGAAAAAATCTTTGTAATTAATGGTCCTGGTTCTTTTACAGGAATAAGGATCGGAGTCACTATAGCAAAAATAATTGCCTGGTCACTTAATATACCAGTAGTTCCAATTTCTAGTTTAGAATTTTTAGCTACTACTGAGACTAATAAAAAGTATATAGTCTCAATGATTGATGCAAGGAGAGGTAATGTTTTTGCAGGAATATATGATAAAAACTTAAAATGTATAAGAAATGATCAACTAATAGGTTTGAATACTTTATTAGAAAGTATTGATGATAATTATGAATTAGTATCATATGATGTTATAAATTGTTGTAATCCCAAAGTTGATATTTTAAAGCTTATTATGAAACATGAAAATGACAAAGGTGTTAATCCTCATATGCTTTATCCAAATTATTTAAAATTAACTGAAGCAGAGGAAAAGAAGAAAAATGATATCAGAGTATAATAAAATTGATATTAATAAAATAAATAAATTATTATTAGAATTTAATTACAAATTAGATTTTAATAATGAATTTAGAAAATGTTATACATATAAGCTTGATAATGAAATAATAGGCGTTATTGTATATGAAAGAATATATGATAGAATTGAAATAGATTATATTATTGTTGATGAAAAATATAGAAATAAAGCTATAGCAACAAAGTTATTAAAACATTTAGAGTGTAATAATCTTGATATAAAGAATATTACACTTGAAGTAAGAAAATCAAATAAGATAGCTATTTCATTTTATAAGAAAAATGGTTTTAATGAAGTATGTATAAGAAAAAATTATTATAGTAATGAAGATGCTATTTTAATGATAAAAGAGTATGGTGGTAGTAAGATGAAGGATATATATATATTAGGTATAGAAAGTAGTTGTGATGAAACAAGTGTTTCTATTGTAAAAAATGGAGTTGAAGAAATTTCAACTGTAGTTTTATCTCAAATGGACATACATGCAAGTTATGGAGGTGTAGTTCCAGAAATTGCAAGTAGAATGCATGTTGAAAGTATAACTATAGTTATTGAGGAATGTCTAAAAAAGGCTGGTATGACAATGGATGATATAACAGCAATAGCTGTTACATATGGTCCTGGGTTAATTGGATGTTTATTAATTGGCGTTTCTGCAGCAACCACTCTTTCATACATATATAATAAACCTTTAATACCAGTACATCATATAGCTGGTCATATATATGCAAATAATTTAGTTAGTAAAATGGATTTTCCTTTAATCGCACTTGTAATATCTGGAGGACATACAGAATTAATTTATATGAAAGAAGACTACTCTTTTGAAAAAATAGGTGGTACTTTAGATGACGCTGTTGGTGAATGTTATGATAAAGTGGCACGTGTTATTAATCTGCCATATCCTGGAGGTCCACTTGTTGATAAACTTTCATATGATGGAAAAGATACATATAAATTACCATTACCACTTGATGACAATTCATATAATTTTAGTTTTAGTGGAATAAAGAGTGCAGTAATAAATTTAGTACATAATGAACGTCAACGTGGAAATGATATTAGAAATGAGGATATTGCTTGTTCATTTCAAAATAGAGTTATTGAAATATTGACTAAAAAAACATTCAAGGCACTTAAAGAATATAATATTAAGAATTTAATAATAGCAGGTGGAGTTTCTGCAAATACAGGTATTAGGGCTGCATTTATTAATATGTGCAAAGAAAAAGGAATAAATTTATGTATTCCGAATATTAAATATTGTACAGATAATGGCGCTATGATAGCAGTAGCTGGATATTATGCTTATAAAAAAGGTATCAGAGCAGATATAGATTTAAAAGCAGTTGCAACTACAAGTTTATTTGATATATATAATAAAAACTCTTGACAAATTTTAAATTTAATTATATAATCATTACATATGAAAAAGGAAAGAGATGTATCCACATCCACCTGATTACTAAAGTAATGGGTAAAGGCCGATAAATTGTTTATTTATGGTTATTTTAAGTGGATACATTGTATGCACTTTTTTCATGGTATAAGATATATTAGGAGGTGTTTGTTATCGCAAACAAAGAAAAGGATTTGTTTATAAATGGACAAATTAGAGCTAAAGAAGTTATGGTTATCGGACCAAATGGAGAACAATTAGGAATTAAATCAATAAAGGATGCAATTACTTTGTCAACCTATGCAGGCTTTGATCTTGTATTGATAAACCCAAACGCTAATCCACCTGTATGTAAGGTAATGGATTACAATAAGTTTAAATATCAAAATAAGAAAAAGCAAAAAGAAAATATAAAAAAGCAAAGAGAAGCAAACCTTGAAATGAAAGAATACCGATTATCTGTTTCAATAGATGTTCATGACTTTGATACTCGTGTTAAGAATTCAAGTAAATATTTAGAAAAAGGTCACAAGGTTAAAGCGTCAATACGTTTTAAAGGAAGAGAAATGGCTCATACTGACTTAGGTAGAGATGTTCTAATGAAATTTGCAGATGCGTTATCAAACATATCTGATATTGAACAAAAACCAGTTTTAGAAGGTAGAAACATGACAATGATTCTTATACCAAAAAAGGAAAAATAGGAGGAATATTATGCCAAAAATTAAATCACATAAAGGTACACAAAAAGTTTTAAATGAAAGAAAAAATGATATTAAAATTGGACATCCAGGTACTAGACATAATACTGGTAAAAAAAATACAGCTTCAAATAGGTGTGGAAGGACTGCTTCTACATTAAGTAAATCAGATGCAAATAGATTTAAAAAAGTACAATTTTAATTTAAGAAGGAGGAAACATAATGGCAAGAGTTAAAGGTGGAAATATTCACAAAAATAGAAGAAAAAAAGTTTTAAAATTAGCTAAAGGTTATTTTGGAAGTAAACATAAACTATATAAAACTGCTAAAGAACAAGTTATGCATTCATTAAAGTATGCTTATAGAGATAGAAAACAAAATAAAAGAGAAATGCGTAAACTATGGATAGTAAGAATTAATGCTGCATGTCGTATGAATGATATAAGTTATTCAAAATTTATTTCAGGTTTAAATAAGGCAGGAGTAGCTATTAATAGAAAAATGATTAGTGAGATTGCAATTGATGATGCTGAAGCATTTACTAAGTTAGTAAATGTAGCTAAAGATGCATTAGCAGGAAAAGTAGTTAAAGAGGAAAAAACTGAAACTAAAAAGGTAGAAAAGGCTGCTAAAAAAGAAGAAAAAAGTGATTTATCAAGTATGACAGTTGCAGAACTTAAAAAAATAGCTAAAGAAAAAGGTATTGAAAATTATACTTCAATGAAAAAAGCTGAATTATTAAGCGCTCTTAAATAGTCTTTTGACTATTTTTTTTGACTAATAAATTTATATATGATAATATAACTAATGGTGAGTTTATGCTAACGATAAATGAATTTATAAAAAATATAACTATAACTGATGAGGTAAAAAATCATTTAAATAACACAATGAATGACTTAGAAAAATATTTAAGTATATTAACTTCATATTCACTTGAAGCTCAGTATCAATTTTTATATGATTATCTTTTAAAAGAAACTATTGATTCTATTAGATTAGAAAGACAATTGTATTCATCAGAAAGATTAAAAATGCTAAATGATGTTTTTCTTATTGATGGAAAAATAAATCATGAAAAAATTAAATGTATAAATAAATGTATGAGGGCTAATGATAAAATCCTTTCAGATGCTGAATTTGAGAAACTAAAAAAAGAAAAAAATAAAATGATGACATATATTGAATATAAAAATTTAATGGATTATAACTTATCTGGTAATTACCGTAAAGATATTATATGGATAGGCGATGAAAGTGGTATCGAATATGCACTTCATATTCCACCAAGGCCTGAATTAATTCAAAATTATATGGATGATTTTATAAAATATTATAATGATGATAAACTTGATAATGATTTAAATAATCCTATAATAAAAGCTGCATTAATACATATAATTTTTATTAAAATACATCCTTTTGCAAATGGTAATGGGCGTACTGTAAGAATTCTTATGAATAATTATTTGAAAAGGACTTTAAATAAACAGTATGATTTAAATGTTATCTTTCCACCTATAAATCTTTCAAAAAGTTTTGATTTATCAAGGCTATCTTATTTTCAAAAACAAAATGATATTAAATACGATAGCTTTACTGATAATAACATTGCATTTAATAAATGGTTTGATTATGTTCTAGTATGTGTAGATGAACAATTATATTTTTTAAATAATAGATTAGAACATTATAAGACATTACTTGAGAGTATGTCTAGGCGTAAATCATTATAATTTATATTTGATAATTTATTACAAATATGATATACTTTATAAGTACTATAGAGGTGATTTTATGTATTTAGATGCAGTTATAGTAATTGCACTTGTAATAGTTGCAGTGTGTTGGTTTAGAAGTTTTCCAAAAATGGTTTATGCATTTGCAATTATTGATTTATTTTTAAGACTACTTAATTATATAGCTAATAATATTGGGATAAAAGAATTTGCCCATTGGGTAAATAGAATATTTCCAAACTCAATTCCTTCAATTATTTCTAAGTATAGTAATGGTATATTACAAGATATATTAGTATGGGCATATATAGCTATAATGGTATTCTTTCTATTTTATACAATTAGAGTATTTATACGAAAAAAATAATTGACATTATTAAAAAACAGTATTAAAATTAAAATGTAAATAAATATTATCTTATTAAGAGTGACGGAGGGATAGGCCCTATGAAGTCCAGCAACCTATTAAATTAGGTGCTAAATCCTGCAATATTTAATATTGAAAGATAAGGATATACTATGCACATAGATATATCTATGTGCTTTTCTTTTTAAGGTAAAAAAGGAGGTATTTATGAATAAATTATTTACATCTGAATCAGTTACACCTGGTCATCCAGATAAATTATGTGATCAAATTTCTGATAGAATACTTGACGCTTATATAACTCAAGATTCTGAATCTAGAGTTGCATGTGAAGTGTGTGCACACAAAGACGGTATTGTAGTAATGGGAGAAGTTACAAGTAAAGCAACAGTTGATATTGAAAATGTTGTACGAGATACTGTAATGGATATAGGCTATAATAATGATGATTATGGATTTAATGGTAAAAATATTAACGTTGATGTTTATCTTCATACTCAGTCAGAAGATATAGCCCTTGGGGTAGATAATTCAAAAGATACAAATAGTATAGGCGCTGGAGATCAAGGAATGATGTTCGGATATGCAACAAATGAAACAAAAAACTATATGCCATATCCTATATATCTTGCTAATTTACTTTCAGAAAGATTATACGAATGTTTTAAAACAAAGAAAATAAAGAATTTAAGACCAGACGGAAAAACACAAGTTACAGTTTTATATGAGGATGATAAGCCTAAATATATAGATACTATAATTATATCTACTCAACACGATGATGTAGATTTAGAAAAAATAAAAAAAGAAATAAAACTTGAGGTAATAGATAAAGTTATTCCAAAAAATATGCTTGATAAAAACACTAAGATTTATATAAATCCAACTGGTAGATTTGTATTAGGCGGTCCGGTTGCAGATAGTGGATTAACTGGAAGAAAAATAATAGTTGATACGTATGGTGGGGTTGCTCGTCATGGTGGAGGTGCTTTTTCAGGTAAAGATCCATCTAAAGTAGACAGAAGTGCAGCATATTATGCAAGATATGTTGCCAAAAATATAGTGGCTTCAAAAATTTGTGATAAAATTGAAATACAGGTAGCTTATTCAATTGGTATTTCAAAACCAGTATCGGTTTATATAAATACTTATGGTACAAATAAAATAAGTGAAGAAAAAATACTTGATATAATTCTAAAAGTATTTAATTTTGAACCTAGTAATATTATAAAAGAACTTGGCTTAAAGAGTCCTATATATCATAAAACTACTTGCTTTTCACATTTTGGAAAAGAAGAATTACCTTGGGAAAAACTTGATAAAGTAGAAATTATTAAATCCTTAAAAGACTAGTAATAATAGTCTTTTTTTGGTAAAATAATGTATAGGTGATGTATATGAATTATATAGGTTCTAAATATTCAATATTAAGTTATATAGATGAAGTTTTAGAAGATTTTGTAAAACCTAAAAAAGAAATTACTTTTTGTGATATATTTGCAGGAACAGGTGTTGTATCAAAATATTTTAAAGAGAAAGGATACAATATTATTTCAAATGATATACAATATTTTAGCTATGTAACTTTAAAAGGCTTAATTGAAAATAGTGAAGAATTAAAATTCGAAAAATTAAATAAAAAACATATTGATCCATTTGTTTGCTTAAATGGTCTTAATGGTAAAAAGGGATTTATATATAAAAATTATACTTTAGAAGGTACCTTAAAGGGTAAACATAAAAGAAACTATTTTACAGGAGATAATGCACGTAAAATAGACGCTATTAGAATGAAGATAGAAAAGTGGAAAAAAAGAAAATTAATAACGGAGTCTGAATATTATTATTTATTGGCCTGCTTAATAGAGGCTGCTGATAAAGTAGCAAATACTGCATCAGTATATGAAGCATTTTTAAAAGAAATGAAAAAAAGTGCTTTAAAGCCACTTATTTTATTACCCCTCGATATAATTTTCAAAGATAAAAAATATGAGATTTATAATGAGGATTCTAAAACTTTAATAAGAAAGTTAAAAGGTGATGTATTATATCTAGATCCTCCATATAATACGAGAAAATATGATACTAATTATCATATGTTAGAAACTATTTCACTTTATGATAATCCTAAAATAAAAGGTGTTACTGGAACTAGGGAAGAAAGTAGTAAAAAGTCTAATTATTGTATGAAAAGCAAAGCACTAGAAGAATTAGAAGATTTAATAAGTAATGCTGATTTTAAATATATATTATTAAGTTATAATGATGAGGGTATAATACCTATTGAGAAAATAGAAGAAGTCATGAAAAAGTATGGAAAATATAAAAGATATGAAAAGAAACATAAGAGATTTAAATCAGATAATGATAGAGAATATAAAAAAAATTATACTATTGAATATATTCATTGTCTAGAAAAAATTAAATAAAAAGTGTTTTATCTTGTAAAACAATTACTTTTATGATATATTTAAGCTGGTGATAGTTATGAGTAGAAAAAGTGATGCAGTTTGTTTGATGAAAAAAGTAATGGATGGCAGTTCATATATGACATATAAAGAAATTGCTAAAATAACAGGATACCATGAAAAATATTTATTAAAATTGAAAAAAGAGCTTGAAAATAATGAAATAAGTTTAGTTCACGGAAACAAAAATAGAAAACCTATAAATACTATTTCCGATGAAGAAAAAAAATATATAATTAGTTTATATAAAAGAAGTAACACTTCTATTAGAAAATTTTGTAAGTTTTATGCAAAACGAAGTTATTCGTGTATATGGCATGTATTAAAAGAGTCAGGTTTAATATAACCAGACTCTTTTATTTTCATATAATATGTTAGAGGTGTATAATGTATTTAAATGAAATAGATTTTAATAAAGATTACATAGTGAGTAAAATAAATACTAAAAATAAGGTAAGACTTTATGATATAGGACTTACACCAAGCTCTTTAATTAAACTTTTGTATGTAAGCCCTTCAAAGAGAATTAAAGCATATTTAATTAGAGATTCTATAATTGCAATTAGAGACAGTGATGCAAATAAAATAGAGGTATTAAATGATTAGAGTAGCTCTAATAGGTAATCCTAATGTTGGAAAAAGTACCCTTTTTAATTTACTTACTGGTATGCATCAACACACAGGTAATTGGACTGGAAAAACTGTTGGATGTGCTGTAGGATATAAAGAATATAAAAATCAAAAATTTGAAATATATGATTTACCTGGAACTTATTCATTAATACCTCATTCTGAAGAAGAAAAAGTTACAAGTGATTTTGTTATTGGGAGAGAATATGATTTAGCGCTTATAGTTTGTGATCCTATGTGCATAACTAGAAATTTAAATTTAGTTATACAGACTTTACAGGTAACAAAAAATGTAGTAGTGTGCATAAATCTTTTAGATGAAGCTAGAAAAAATGATGTAAGTATAGATTTAGAAAAGTTATCCACACTTATTAAAACTCCTGTAGTTGGAATAAGTGCAAAAAATAATTATGGAATAGATGAACTATTAGATAAAATGATAGAAGGTAAGAAATCAACATATGTAAAAGAATATGAAGACAAAATAGAAGATTGTATAAATATAGTACTTGAGCATACAAATAGTAAATTTGAAGCTATTTATACTATTATTAATAATGATTCAAGTAATGAAAAAATAAGTGATAAGTTAAAACTTATAAATAATTATTTATATGAAAATAATATTAATTTTAGTGATAATATTATGATGTCTATAATAAGCGAATGTGAAAGTATTCATAATAAAGTTATAAAAACGAATAAAGATAAAAGAAAAAGAAATTTAGATAGAATTTTAACTAATAAAATAACAGGAATTCCAATTATGATATTAATGCTTATGATTATATTATGGATATCAATAATAGGTGCTAATTATCCATCTGATTTATTATTTGATTTATTTAATAATGTTGGTGATAAATTAAGAACAATGTTTATAAACATTAATTGTCCTAAATTTATATATTTACCGTTTATGGATGGAATTTACAGAGTACTTACTTGGGTTATTTCTGTTATGTTACCACCGATGGTTATATTTTTTCCACTATTTACACTTCTTGAGGATTATGGAATACTACCAAGAATAGCATTTAACTTAGATGGATATTTTGAGAAAAGCGGGACTTGTGGTAAACAGGCATTAACAATGTGTATGGGTGTTGGGTGTAATGCAGTTGGAGTGGTTGGGTCTAGAATTATAGACTCAAAAAGGGAACGATTAATATCAATTATAACTAATTCATTTATTCCATGTAACGGAAGATTTCCATCATTAATATTACTGCTTACAATTTTATTACCATCAAATAGTAGTCTATTAAGTAAGACATTGAATGTTTTATTACTGACTATAATTTTAATAATATCAGTTGTTATAACTTTATTAGTATCTAAAATATTATCACGTACTATATTAAAAGGAAAAAATTCATTTTTTATATTGGAACTGCCTCCATATAGAAAGCCTGATGTTATAAAAATTTTAGTTAGATCATTAATAGATAGAACATTAAAAATATTGATTAGAGCAATTATAATATGTATACCAGCAGGTTTAATAATATATTTACTTACAAATATAAATGTAGGTGGGATAACACTATTAAAACATGTAACTCATTTTTTTAATTCTTTTGGATTATTAATAGGTTTAGATGGAGTAATTATTACCTCATTTATATTAGGTTTTCCAGCTAATGAAATAGTCATACCAATAATGCTTATGAGTTATTTATCATCAAGTACAATTATTAATATTTCAAATATACAGTATATTAAAAATATATTAATAGAAAACAATTGGAATATAATAACTATTATATGCATGATTATATTTATATTATTTCATTTTCCATGTTCTACAACACTTACAACAATTTATAAAGAAACAAAAAGTAAGAAATGGACAATTTTATCATTTATTATTCCACTTATAGTGGGAATAATATTATGCTTTATAATTAATATAATAGGTAAAATATTAATTTAAAAAAATTTTAGTATTTAATTTTACGAAGTAAGTGCATTGAAAGCTCTTACTTCTTTAATATAAAAAATTTTATTTAAGATATTGATAAATATACAATATTGTGATAAAATTAACAGGTTATTTGTGAGGTGACATATGAAAAAAACAAAAATAATTTGTAGTATAGGGCCTGCAAGTTGCAATGTAGACACAATGTGTAAAATGGTTAAAAATGGAATGAATGTAGCACGTATTAATTTTTCACATGCTACATTATTAGAAAAACAAAGTGTTGTATCAACAGTAAAGAAGGTACGAAATATAACACATGTTCCCGTTGCAATCTTATATGATACAAAAGGTCCTGAATTTAGAAATGGTATTTTGGAAAATGATTCAATAAATCTTATAGAAGGTAAGTGTATACGTATAGTTAAGGATGAAGTTATTGGAAATGAAGAAAGATTTTCTGTAAATCATCCGAGTGCAATTGATTCCTTATCAATAAATGATACTATTTTACTTGAAAATGGTTTAATGAAAATTCAAGTTATATCTAAGGAAGAAGATGGAGTAACTTGTAAAATTATAAATGGAGGAATACTTGGAAATAAAAAAAGTTTAAGTGTACCTAATGTAAAGTTGGATATTCCATTTATTAGTGAAAGTGACTATGAAGATATAGTTTATGCTTGTAAAAACGATGGCGATTTTTTAGCACTTTCATTTGTATCAACAAAAGAAGATGTTTTAGAAGTAAGAAAAATACTTGAAGAAAATAATCGTAAAGATATGAAAATAATATCAAAGATAGAAAGTATAACTGGTATTGAAAATATAAAAGAAATTGTTGAAGTATCTGATGGAATAATGGTAGCTCGTGGAGATTTAGGAGTAGAAGCACCTATTGAAGAATTACCATTTTTGCAAAGTTTGATAATAAAAGAGTGCCATAAGCAAGGTAAATTTTCTATAGTTGCTACTGAAATGCTTGAATCAATGAAGAAAAATTCTAGGCCTACACGTGCAGAAGTTAGTGATATTGCAAATGCAGTATTAAATGGAACAGATGCTGTAATGTTATCAGGTGAAACAACAACAGGAAATTATCCAAGTGAAGCTGTATATTATATGTCAAGTATATGTGAAGAAGCAGAATCTCACTTAAATTATAATATTAATATAGATTTTGTTGATAAAACTGTAGGAGGTGCAATAGCTACTAGTGTTGTAGAGACCGCAAATTTACTTAATGCTAAAGTAATAGTGGCAGCTACGATGAGTGGTTTATCTGCACGTAGAGTAAGTAATTTAAGGCCAAAAAGTTTAATATTAGCAACTTGTCCAGATCATCATTCAGCATATGGATTAATGCTTAATTGGGCTGTATATCCAGTGTTAACAAATGTATATACAAAAACAGATGAAATAATAGAAGATGCTAAAGTAAAGGCAAATGAGTTTATTGGGCTTAATAAAGATGATATAATACTTATAACTGGAGGTTTTCCAAATAATACAGAAGTTAAAACTACTAACTTTATGAAAATAGAAAAAATATAATAATATAAAAAATGAACCTATTTTGAAATTAGATTCATTTTTTTATTTAAATATTTATTTATATTTTATTATTATTCTTTCAATTAAGTTAACCATATAATACATTAAGGTTGCAACAATACAAAGAATAAAAATCCCACTTATTACTAAATTTAAATTAAATACCTGTGATCCATATAGTATTAAATAGCCAATTCCTCTTTTTGATACAAGAAATTCTCCCATAATAACCCCAATTAAACACATGCTTATATTGATTTTTAAAACATTTATAATAGTGGAAATGTTACTTGGTAAAATTAATTTAAAATATAATTGATATTTTTTGCACTTGAAACTTTTCATAAGTTTAATTTTATTAATATCAGTATTATTAAATCCTTCATATACATTTATAATAGTTAGTATAAGAGATATTAATAGGGACATAAAAATAATAGATTTAATTCCTGCACCAAACCATATTATTATCATAGGACCAAGGGCAACTTTTGGAAGACTATTCAATATTGTAAGATAAGGTTCTATTATTTTTTGTAATGTTTTATTCCACCATAATAAAGTAGCAATTATAATTCCTAATAGGGTTGATAAAGCAAAACTAATTAATGTTTCATATACAGTTATCCAAATGTTTGAAAAAAGCTTATTTGAATTATATAAACTAATAATAGTATTAATAATTTTTTTGGGACTTGAAAATATAAATGTATTTATCAAGTTATAGTTTGCAAGTATTTGCCAAATACCTATAAAAATAAAGAAAATTAATATTTGACTTATGCAAATAAAAGTTTTTTTTCTTTTCCTTTTTTTTAAAAATATTAAATGTTCTTTGCTATACATTAAAATCAATATCCTTCCATATAGCATCATAATAATAATTAAATCTTTTATCTTTTCTATTTTCTAGAGGCGTTCCTTTGTTTTCTAATTTTATTTCATATATATTTTTAATAGTTGCTGGTCTATTAGAAAGTACTATAACTTTATCACACATGCTTATAGCTTCAGCTATATCATGTGTAACCATTATCATAGATTTCTTTTCCTTTTTTAAAATGTTATATATATCATTTGAAATAGATAATCTGCTTTGGTAGTCGAGGGCTGAAAATGGCTCATCTAGAAGTAAAAGAGTTGGATTAGGCGCTAGAGTTCTAATTAAAGCAACTCTTTGCCTCATTCCTCCAGATAAGTTATCAGGATAACTATATATAAAATCTTTTAGACCATATGTACTTAATAGTTCAATAACATGATTTTTTGTTTTCTCATTAAGTGTATTATTTATTTCAAGTCCCAATAGGCAATTATTTAAAATATTTCTCCATTCAAATAATGAATCTTGTTGTAGCATATACCCAATAGTAGAATTGTTTACAAGTTCTATAGTACCACTTGATTTATCTTCAAGTCCACATAATATAGATAAAATTGTTGATTTACCACAACCACTAGGTCCTACTATAGCTATAAATTCACCGTCTTTTAAATTAAAGCTAAAATCTTCTACAGCAAGAGTTTCTCCATTATTTGTATGATATATTTTTTTTAAATTTTTAATTTTTAATATATCATTCATGTATGCCTCCTCATTTTTATATTATGATGAGTATTTACAAGTGTTAATGACAAAGCTCTATATAATAAAAAAAGATTAATCTTTTTTCATTAATATATCAAGTATATGTGAAGAGGCACCAAGAAGTTCTTTTTTCTCACATATAGATAAATGATATTTAAAATATATTTCAAATTCATCATCATCTAGTTCATTAATAAAATTTCTAATATAATCACTAGGTCCATCTTGAGCTAATATTTTAACTCTTTTAAGATTGCAGGCTTTTTTATAATTATTAATATCTTTAAGTCTTACCATGCTATATAAATCAGTTGGTTTAGAAACTATGTGAAAATTTTTATCAACTAGGTTATTTGCAATAGCATTTTTAATATTACGCTTTATAAATCCATGTTTTATAATAGCGTATTCATTCATATAATAGCTAATAAAAATATATCCATTTTTCTTTACTATTCTTTTTGCTTCATTTAAAGCTTTAATTTTATCAGAATCGCTTATTAAGTGATACATTGGCCCAAACAATATAACAACGTCAAAACTATTGTCATCAAAATTTAAATTAGTAGCATTGCCAAGAAAAGCTTTAACCTTTTTACTGTTAGACTTAATAGTCATAAGGTTATGCTTTACAAGATCAACAGCAACAACATCATATCCGTCATTTGCAAGAGCAATGGAATATTTTCCAGTTCCAGCGCCTACATCTATTATTTTAGGATTCTTTAATTTTTTTAGATATTTATAAATATACTTCATTGCAGTTTTATACTCAATAATTCCATGTCTTCTAGTTAATCTTTTATCTTCATTAAACTTATTATAATACTTTATTAGTTCTTCTTCATTCATAAAACCACCCACAAATATAATATCTCAATATATTTTATAAATCAATTAATTATTAGTTTGTTCTATTATTTTTTTGTTTTTTAATAATCTTTCGTTATTAGGACTTAGTTCTAGGGCTTTATTAATATTTAATAAGCTATTTTTATAGTTTTTAATATTATAATATGATATGCTAAGTAAATCATATATAGTATGATCCCAACTAAAAGACTCATTTATATATGTTTTATTATGTAGTTTAATATTATCTGCACTATTTAATAGTTCTATTACTTTATTATAATTTTTATCTTCATATTCTAAAAATGCTAATTCTACATATGGATCTCTTAGATATGGTGCTTCTAAAATAGCCATATTATACCAAATTCTAGCTTCATTAATTCTATTTAAATTCATATAACATCTACCAATAAATCTTTTTGATGCACTTCTTTCATCTTTCCAAGTAGCACTTTTTAATAATAAATGTTTTATTAAGGTATCAATAGCTTCATTATACATTTTATAGTACATGTATTCTCTTCCAAGATAGTGCATATTCCTATCATCTAAAGGATCTTCTGCTACTGATAATTCTAAAAGCTTTAAATAATTATCTCTGGATTTGCTGATATCAGGATAGTGATTTAAAATTATATTTTCACAAATATTATATTTTTCATTATCTTTTAAATACTTTAGTGTTTCATGTACTGGATGAGTCCAAATATAATCACCATTTGAGTGAATTTTATCATATAAAAAACTTATAACTGGTTTATTATCTTCTAATTTCCAATTATATGTATATTGTACTCTATTAGTATTTTTATTCCATACTTTTTCAAGTTCAGATCTCCAGCCAGGTATAAA
The DNA here is from genome assembly GCA_934148845.1 of uncultured Bacilli bacterium. Taxonomy (GTDB): domain Bacteria; phylum Bacillota_I; class Bacilli_A; order RF39; family UBA660; genus UMGS1613. The sequence continues at coordinate 176,202 of CAKPDH010000002.1, read as the reverse complement.
CACTTCATCTAAATCAGTACAAACACATATATCAGTATCTTTTGGAATTAATTTTAATGATTCATTTCTTGCTATATCAAATCTAAAAGGATCTATTACTTTACTTTCAACAATTACCCCAAGATTTTTTAATATATTTACACTATTATCAGTAGATCCTGTATCAAGTACACATACATAGTCTGCTTCTCTCATAGAATCAAACCATTTATATGTATTTTTTTCTTCATTTTTGCATATTGCATATACACAGATTTTATATTTATTCATTAAAAACCCTGTCTTCCTAAATATTCAACAGTCATAGTAATAACTGAATTTGTAAAATAAGAATCAGATTTAATATGTTTTAATTCAGGTGTTTCTAGGTATATTGTTCTTGGACTTAAGTTTACTAAAGAATACATAGAATTTGTGTTAGGTACTGATATTATTCCTTGAGCAGTTATTTGAGTTGGTTTATTATTATAAGTCCACTCACTAGCTCCTATATATATATTATCAGTATAATTAAGCTTTAAACCTATAGCTAAGAAATCTTTCGTTGGATCAAATGTATCTAATTCATTATAGGCATATCCTGAAACTGTAATTGTTATTTTATAATATCCTATAACATTAAATTTAATTATTTCTTCACTAGGATCAAGAGTTACTAAGTTACTTATATCAAGTTCACTTCTATCAAGAGGTAGTCTTTCTTCAGATGGTACGGGTATTCCTTTTTCTGAACCAGAACCATTATTGAATGTTACTATGTAAGCAGACCTTATATATTGTAGTCCACTAGGTCCAGTATCACCTTTGTCACCTTTGTCACCTTTGTCACCTTTAGGTCCTTTTATTTTTCCAGTATTTTCCCAAGTGTTTTTACTTGGATTCCAAATATACAAATCATCATCTACAAGATATGAATCACCTAAATTACCATTTGGATGCTCCTTTATTAATTCATCATACGTATTATATGACCCCATAATTTTTACTCCATAACCATCATATCCTCTTGGTATAATAAAGTCTAATATATGATCAGGGCCGCCTGTATCAATAACTTTAGCGCTCGTACCAGGATCACTTGTAATTGTACTTCTTATTGATATAGTTTCAGATATTCCATCTTTACCTTTAGGCCCAATAATTGTGTTACATTTAGGCCTGCACTTTTCATCTTCTTCAATTTTTTTTAGTGCTTTTTTATATAAATTTTCCATTTTACTCCTTTCTATATATTAAAGTAGTTATAAATATAATCTTTAATATTTTATAATTGTTTTAAATATTAAAAGGTTTGTTAATAAACAATTTTTATTGTTCTATAAATATCACATTACCGTCATCTATAGGAAGCCCTTCATATGATTCATCAGTTAATTTTATTGTTCTAGTAGTGGCTTCTTCATTTTTTATTTCAATTGTTTTTAATTGATTTTCTAATTGTACACTTTTAACACTATTATCAAAATTGTGTTCACCATCAGATTCTATTTGTTTAAAATAAACATTAGGTGGTGTTTGTGTAGTAGAGAAGGGAACATAATTGAATGTAGCAAATCCTTGATCATCTGTTGTGATAACAGTTCCATAAGTTTTTCCTGTATTATCAGTTCTATAGAACTTAGCGCCCACAATTGGTATACCTACACTGGTACCATCATCAGATACATGTAAAGTGAGCGTACCAGTAGCTGCAATTGTAAAACTATATTCAATAACACCCTCAGTTATTTCTTGTGTTGTTGGTGTAAGTGAGTTATTATCATATCCTAGTACTTCTGCTGTAACATCATAAGTTCCGTTAATAATTCCTTTACTACCCATACCATTTGTAATAGGTACTATGTGCCTTTTTGACATAAAGTTAATTCTCCTTTCATAATAGGTAACCCTATATAATTTTTATCGGTTAGTTTAAATAGAACATTGTGAGATTTATTATTTTCAAATATAAAGGTTATTATAGAACAATTTTGTACAAATATATATTTATGTAATCGTATATTTTTATATCCGTTAATAATTATTTTATAAATACCTGCTTTAATACTAATATCAAAGCAATTATATTTACTATAACCTTTATATACTAATTTATCTTCTAGGTTATAAACTAATATGTAATATTTATTTAAATTAAGACTGCCTTTTACTAAACATTTTATTTTTATAATCTCACCTACATTCAGTATATATTATGAAAATAATGTTTATTTTGCTTGTGCATTAAATATATATATTTAGTTTTATTATATTTTGTGATAAAATATAATAATGAAGTTGGAGTGATTTAATGATAAATTTATATAGAAAGTATGAAGAAATAATTAACTATTTAGTATTTGGAATTTTAACAACACTAATAAGTTTATTAGTATATTATATACTGGTATTTACAATCCTAGATCCATCTATTCCAGTATGCTTACAAATAGCAAATATCCTATCTTGGTGTGCTGGAGTTTTGTTTGCATACTTTACTAATAGAAAATTTGTATTTAAAAGTAATCAAAAAAACAGGTTAAAAGAATTTACTACATTTTTAAGTGCTAGAGTAACTACTCTATTGTTAGATATGCTTATAATGTTTTTATTTGTAACAGTATTAAAATATAATGATAAAATATTTAAACTAATTAGTCAGGTATTAGTTGTAATAGGAAATTACATACTAAGTAAATTAATTGTATTTAAGAGGAAATCATGAAAAAAATTATTGATATAGGATATAAAGTAATATTATCTTTAACAATTTTGTTTTTAGGTATATCATTTATTGGCGCTATATTTTTTTATGTTAATCGTAGTAATAATTATCTAAATCCTATAGTGCTTATTATTGGAACTATTATATATTTATTACTTTTATATAAAGTTTATAATTTTATAATTAAATTAGATAATAGACATAAAAGTATTATAGTTATAATTCTCTTAGCATTACAATTTATACTACTATTTATAAGTAATTATGTAATAAGTAGTATTCCTAAAGTTGATTTGCTTCATATACTAACTGAAATTAATAGTTTAAATAATACAGGTAAAATAATTAATAATACATATTTTTCTGTATATCCAAATAACAGATTTATACTTATACTTTTATATAATATAGCTAAGATAAATATAAATAATCAAATTTTATTTGGATTTGTAAGTTGTTTTAGTATAACAGTTATGTCTATATTTACGTATAAAACAGTAAAGGAAGTATTTAATATAGATAAAGGTTTACTAATACTATTTATAATAGTAACATCTCCAATATTTTATTTATATGTATCTTATTACTATACAGATATTTTAATGCTTCCAGTATCATCTATAATAATATATTTAATGGTAAAAAATACAAAATGTAATATATTAAAAAATAATATAATATATGGGATATTAATAGGAATATTATCTATAATTGGATATAAAATACGAGCAGTTTGTATATTTACACTTATAGCGTATTTTATATATATAATAATTACAAAAAAATTAAAAGATATATTAGTGAATATAATTCCGATATTTATAGGTCTTATTATTACATTCTCATTTATAAATAATATAGAAAATAATTTCTTTAAAAAAACTAACGAAAATCAAAAATTTCCAATGACACATTGGATAATGATGGGATTTAATCCTAAAAATGGAGGTTATTATTCTCAAGCTGATTATGATTATAGTTTTAAAGCAAAAGATGTATCAAATAGAAAAGAATTAAATATAATAAGATTAAAAGAAAGACTAAATAAGATGGGTGCTTTAGGGATAGGGAAGCATTTAATAGGAAAAATAATAACTGTATGGAGTAAAGGTGATTATAGTTATCAAAAGTATTTGGATTTAGTAAGAGACTATAATGTATCTTATAAATATTTAGTTGAAGATAAAAATATAGTTATAAATTATTTATTACAGTTTTCTAAAATAGGAATATTATTTTTATGTATAGTTTCATTAATAAAATTATTAAAAACTAATAAAAAATCTTTTATGGCAATATCGTTATTTGGAGCATTTGTATTTTATTTAATGTGGGAAGTGTGTCCAAGATATGGTCTTTCTTTCCTTCCCTGGTTAATAATACTAAGTGCTTATTCAATAGATTCATTTAATTTCAAATTAAATAATCAAAAGATGTATAAGTATTTTAAATGTATAATATTTATTATTACTTTTATATTATTTATTTGTTATTTTAATAAATATACTAATACACGTTTGAGACAAAATGTTGTAGCTAAAGATATATCTAATAAAGTAAAATTAATTGAACTAAATAAAAATAAAACTATATATCAATCATTAAAGCTTAATAGTAGTTTTAATACTATTAATATTAGAATGGCTAAATTTAATAATAAGAATAATACTTTCACATTTGAACTTTTAAATGACTCTAAGGATACTTTATACAAAAAAGAAATAAAATTAAAAGATATAGCTAAAGATAGTATTATTATTGATTTAGATAAATCTTATAATAAAGGTATTTATTATATAAAATTATCTAAAACAGATTCTGGTAGGATAAAATTTTATAAATCATATAAGCAAGAATTTGATTTTTATCCAGAAGGTAACTTAATAGTTAATGATAAATATGAATCTGGAGATTTAGAATTTTTAGTAAGTAATTATGAAAAAATAGGAATTTATAGTAAAATAGAATATATAATTATTGCCTTATTGGGATTAGGGATTGAATACATTGTTTTATTTAGGAAGGATTGTTGTTATGAAAAATAAATTAATATTAAATTTGGTTATACCGTGTTATAATGAGGAAGAAGCTCTTCCATATACAAAAATAGAATTAGATAAGAAAATGAATTCATTAATAAAAAAAGGATTAATAAGTAGTGATAGTAAAGTTGTACTTGTAAATGATGGCTCTAAGGATAAAACTTGGGATATAATTACTGATTTTCACAATGAAAATAATATGTATGTAGGAATAAATTTATCTAGAAATAAAGGGCATCAAAATGCTTTGCTTGCAGGATTAATATATTCTTCTAAAACTTCTGATATAAGTATAAGTATGGATGCAGATTTACAAGATGATATAAATGCAATTGATGATATGATAGATAAATATAAAAATGGTGCTGATATAGTATATGGAGTTCGTAATTCTAGAAAAAAAGATACATTTTTTAAAAGATTTACAGCAGAAAGTTTTTATAAATTTATGAGCAAAATGGGTGTAGAAATTGTATTTAATCATGCAGATTTTCGCCTTATGAGTAAAAGAGCTATGGAAGCTTTATCTGAATATAAGGAAGTTAATTTGTTTTTAAGAGGAATAGTACCAGAACTAGGTTTTAAAACAGATATATCTTATTATAGTAGAAATGAAAGAGTAGCTGGATCTTCTAAATATCCATTAAAAAAGATGATTAGCTTTGCAGTAGATGGTATTACTTCTTTTAGTGTTAAACCATTAAGAATAATTGCTTCTATAGGATTTTTAATACTTGTATTAAGTTTTATTATGTTAATATATTCACTTACTATGAAGCTATGTGGAAATACAGTATCTGGTTGGACTTTTATTGTATGCTCTATATGGTTAATAGGTGGAATTCAAACTTTATGCCTAGGAGTTATTGGCGAATATATAGGAAAAATATATAACGAAACAAAAAAAAGACCAAGATATATAGTTGAGTCTATATTAGATAAATAAAAGCTTAAATAACTATAAAAGGAGATGCAAATGATACAAATAAGAAATGTAAGTAAAACTTATAATCAAGAAAAAAAGGCTCTTGATAATGTAAATTTTCAAATTGATGGTGGAGAAATATTTGCTTTTATTGGCCATAATGGCGCTGGTAAAACTACAATGATAAAATCTATTGTAGGAATTTTAGATTTTGATTGTGGTGATATATTAATAAATGGTAAGTCAATAAAAGATGATCCTATAGGATGTAAATTAGAAATGGCATATGTTCCAGATAATCCAGATTTATATGAAAACATGAGTGCACTAGATTTTATAAACTTTGTTTGTGATATGTATAATATATCAAAAGATATTAGAAAAGAAAATATAGAAAAATATTCAAAAATGTTTGAGATTGAAGATAAATTGAATAATGATATATCAAGCTTTTCACATGGTATGAAGCAAAAAGTTGCATTAATATCAGCACTATCCCATGATCCTAAAGTCCTTATTATGGATGAGCCATTTGTTGGACTTGATCCAAAAGCAGTATACGATATGAAAGAAATTATGAAAAAAATGGCTAAAGAAGGTAAAACGATATTCTTTTCAACTCATATATTAGATGTTGCAGAAAAGTTATGCGATAGAGTAGCTATTATAAAATGTGGAAAAATAGTTAAAATAGGTAAAATGAAAGATATAAAAGGTGAATCATTAGAACAAGTATTTCTTGGACTTGAGGAGAATAAATAATGAAGGGAATATCTTTATTAAAAGCTGTTTTAACACAGGATATGGATCTATTTAAATATAAGACAAAAAAAAATTCAGGTAAAATAAAAAAAATTATATTTCCATTATGCTTGTTTATTATAGTTTGTTTTTCAATAGGCTTTTATGCTTATACTATAGGAAAATCATTAAAAAGTATGAATTTAACATATATAATGTTAACTATGTTTATATTTATTGTAACAATATTTTCATTTATGCAAGGAATATATAAATCACAAGGTATATTGTTTGAATCCAAAGATAATGACTTATTATTTTCACTTCCTATTGCAAAATCAAAAATATTATCTACTAGAATATTAAAGTTATTAATATTTCAATATTTATATAATTTAATGTTTTTGCTTCCAGCATTCATTATATACATATATTATGAAAGCCCAAATATAAGTTTTTATTTAATAACTATTATATTTACTTTCTTAATACCAATAATTCCAACAATACTATCTAGTATATTAGGTTATTTAGTTAAAATGATTTCAAGTAAATCAAAAAGAAAAAAAATAGTTCAAACACTATTATCTATAATTTTATTTTTAGGTATATTTTTTCTTAGTACAAAATTTGATTCATTTATAAATAATATAGCAAGTTATGCTAAAGATGTAAATGATTTACTTATTAAAATATATTATCCAATAGGTCTTTATATTAGATTAATAACAAACTTTAATATTATAGATTTAATAAAATTATTACTAGTAAATTTAGTTCCATTTGTTTTATTTATAATACTATTTTCTAAAAGTTATTTTAAAATAATTTTTAATTCTAAAGAAAATATAGTTGCCAGTAGAAAAATAGTTAAGAATAGTTATGTACAAAAATCTCCTGTTAAATCTTTAGTAAATAAAGAATTAAAAAGATATTTTTCGTCACCTGTTTATATGTTTAATACATTATTTGGATTAATACTTACCTTTGTAGTTACTATAATTTTATTAATTAAAGGTGAAAGTTCATTTGAATATTTGTTTTCTAAATATGAAGTAGGAAACATGTCAATATCTTTTTTATACTATATATTAATACTATTTGCCACTTCATTTACGTCAATTACATCATCAAGTATATCGCTAGAAGGCAAAACAATTAATATAACAAAAAGCTTACCTATTAAAATAGAAGATATTTTTAAATCAAAAATAATATATCCTTTTATAATAGAGTTACCATTTATTTTAATATCAGAACTTTTATTTTTTATAGTGTTTAAGCCTAATATATTTTATATAGTAACAATATTTTTACTTAGCATTTTAATGGTTTTATTATCATCATTAATAGGCCTTTTAGTCAATTTAAAATATCCAAAAATGAATGCTACAAATGATACAGAAGTTGTTAAACAAAGTCTAAGTTCAATGATTTCTGTATACATAGGAGTTATTATATTTTTACTTAGTGTAATTAGTATACTTCATTTTAAAAGCAAAATATGCATAAATACATTAATAATATTTCACTTATTAATAATATTTATAATATGTGTAATTCTTTATAATATCTTAATAAAATGGGGGATTAAAAAATATAACAATATAAATATATAAATTAATAAAAAATACTACATTCTTTAATAGTGTAGTATTTTTATGTAAATATTTTTAAAATAAGTTAAAGTAACTTGATATTAATTAAAATTTGTAATAAACTAAGAGTGGACAATCTAGGAGGGAGTATTTATGATAAAAAAGAAAAATTTATATATTAGTATATTTCTAATTTTTTTATCTGTTTTATTTACTATTCTTGTAAAAGTAATTGATGTAAAGCCTATTGGACCTAATAATTCAAAAGTTGGTTTTTCTTTTATTAATGAATTTTTTCATAAAAGTATAGGTGTAAATATGGTGTGGTATAAAATTACTTATATACTAGGAATTATTATTATTTTAATTGCAGTCTCATATGCATTAATAGGTATAATTCAACTTTTAAAGAGAAAAAGTATAAAAAAAGTAGATAGAGAGATTATATTACTTGGAATATTTTATATAGTGATTGCTGTAATATATGTATTTTTTGAAAAATTTGTTGTTAATTATAGACCAATATTAATGGAAGGTGTTTTATCTGCATCATATCCATCATCACATACAATGCTTGCAATATGTATATGTGTAAGTTCAATTATGGTAAATAATAAAATATTTAAAAACGAGTTTACTAATAGTTTTAATGTTATATTATTTATATTATTACTTGTAGTAGTTATTGGCAGATTTATATCTGGGGTACACTGGGTATCTGATATTATTGGTGGAATAATCATATCAAGTAGTTTACTAATGTCGTTTTATACGGTATTAGATAAAAAATAAGCAGTTTATCAGTATATAAAATTATACTGATTTTTATTTACAATAAATATTAAAAATATTTACATAATAATTAGAATTATTTTTTGTGATATTTATATTTATGTAAATAAATGTTATAATTAATTTGTTTGTAGGATGTGAGTATTATGAATAAAAAATATTATAAAAATATAGATTTAATAAGAGTGATTTCTTTTATATCAATTTTCCTTTATCATTTAGGTATACTAAAGGGTGGATATTTAGCAGTATGTATTTTTTTTACATTAAGTGGATATTTATCAATGAGTTCTGCTTATAAGCAAGATGATTTTAAGGTTATAAAATATTATAAAAATAGACTTATTAAACTTTATTTGCCATTAGTACTTGTTACTTTTATATCTATAGCAGTCATTTCACTTATACCAGATATTAATTTTTTTAATTTAAAAAGTGAAACTACATCAGTATTATTTGGTTACAATAATTTTTGGCAACTAAGTGCGAATATGGATTATTTTGCCCGTCATACTAGTTCTCCATTTATGCATTTTTGGTATATAGCAATTCTTTTACAATTTGATTTAATTTTTCCATATTTTTATATGTTACTTAAAAAAATAGAAGAAAAAATAGGAAAAAATATTGTTACTGTAATAGTAATATTATTAACACTAATAAGTACATTTATATTTTGTAAATCAGGAATTAAGGAAAACATGATGGTAACGTATTATAATACTTTTACTAGATTATTTTCAATACTATTTGGTGTACTAATAGGAATTATACATAAATATTATGGATCATTTATACCAAAGTTTGTAAAGAATAAAAATAGTATTATATATTTTTACTTAATTATTTTAATTTTATTATTTATTTTTGCATCAAGTAGTTCTAATTTGTTCATAATATTTATGATTATAACAACTCTTATTACTTGTAGATTACTTGATTATAGTATCATAAATACAAAGAAAGAATTATCAAAATTTGATAAAATAATTAAATCTTTATCTAGTGTTAGTTATTATGTATATTTAATTCAATATCCAATAATATTTATATTTGAAAGTATTAATATAAATATAGTATTAAAAGATATTATTATATTTACATTAACTATGTTAATATCATATATATTATATTTTTCAACAAATAAAAAGGCTAAAAAATATCATATTATTAAATCAGTTTTATTTACTATTATTATGTTTATAACCTTATTTGGGGCTTTTAAATATATTACTTCAAAAGATTATACAAAAGAAATGAAAGATCTAGAAAAGCAATTAGAAGAAAATGAAAAATTAATTGCCAAAAACCAAGAGCAATATAAACAAAAGTTAGATCAAGAAAATCTTGATTGGATATCTAAATTAGAGGATTTAGAAAATGGTAAAGAAAAGATAGATGGTATCGTTAGAAATCTAAGTATTACAGGTATAGGAGATTCGGTTATGTTAGGCGCTGTGAATAACTTATATGAGAAATTTCCTAATGGATATTTTGATGCTAAGGTATCACGTTCTACTTGGAAAGCAAATGATATACTTAAGGATTTAAAAAATAAAAATATGCTTGGCGAGATTATTGTTATACATTTGGGTACTAATGGTGATTGTTCTAAAGGATGTAAAGAAGCTATAATGGAGACTTGTGGTGACCGTAAAGTATTTTGGATTAATACGACAAATTTAGAAAATGTTAATAAGAATTTAACTGAGTTTGCTAAGAATTATTCAAATCTTTATATAATAGATTGGAATTCTATTTCAAAGGGTCATTCTGAATATTTTTATGCAGATGGTATACATTTACCAGGACCTGGTAGAAAAGCATATGCCGATGCTATATATAATGCAATATATAATGAGTATCTAAATGAATATAATGAGCATAAGCAACAAGTTATTAATAAGCATGAAGAAGAACAAAAAAATAAAATTACTTTTTATGGAAATAGTATTTTATTAAATGCATTTGATGATCTTCAAAATGAATTTAGTAGTGCTAAATTCATTATAGATAAAGATTTTACATATGAAACTTTAAAAGATGCAATAAAGAAATCTATAGACGAAAATACTATGACTTATAATATAGTACTCGCACTAGATAGTAGCATGGATATAAGTGAAAAAAAATATAAAGATTTAATAGAACTTTGTAATGAATATAAAGTATTTATATTAATTTCTAATAATAAATTTAAAAATTTATCTAACACTCAAAATGTTACATTACTTGATTTTTCTAATATTCTTAAAGACAATAAAGACTATCTTATGAAAGATAATATACATTTAACTGATAAAGGCAATAAAGCACTAATTAATTTTTTAAGTAATAATCTAAAATAATACATTATAGGAAAGTGATAAAATGAATAAGCCTTATGTATATTTTACTAAAGATATAAGTAGTGAAGGATTAAAAAAAATATATAATGCATTAAATTGTAATTTAAAAGGCAATGTAGGTATAAAAATATCAACAGGGGAATTAGGTGGACACAATTATTTAGATCCAAGTTTAATCAAAGACTTAGTAAAAAAATTAAATGGAACTCTTGTTGAATGTAATACTGCATATGCAGGAAAGAGAATGACTAATGAAGATCATATGGAAACAATAAAGGCACATGGATTTTTAGAAATAGCGCTTTGTGATATTATGGATTTTGATGGTGATATGGAAATACCAGTTAATTATGATGGACATTTAAAAAATAAAAATATAGTGGGAACACATTTAAAAAGATATGATTCAATGCTTATATTGTCGCATTTTAAAGGACATGCTATGGGTGGATTTGGAGGAGCACTTAAAAATATGAGTATAGGTGTTGCATCAAAAAGAGGTAAAGCTTGGATACATACTGCAGGCATAACTTGTGATATAAATGATTTATGGAATCATATAGATAATCAAGATGCTTTTCTAGAATCAATGGCAGAGGCTGATAAAGCAGTTATAGATTACTTTAAAAAGGAAAATATGGCATATATTAATATTGCAAACAAGATATCAATAGATTGTGATTGTGACTCTAATCCAAAAGAACCAGAACTAGCTGATATTGGAATATTTGCGAGCCTAGATCCGGTTGCTCTTGATCAATGTTGTTATGATACTATTATTAATTCAAAAGACCCAGGAGCATCTTCACTGATTAATAGAATGAAAGAAAAAAATGCTGTACATATATTAGAATCTACAGAAAAATTAAAACTTGGGAATCGTACATATGAAATTATTGATATAGACTAAAAAAGACCTAAAAATAAAAATTTTTAAGTCTTTTTTTCTTACTAACTATAATTATATTACCACATTTTTGTAATTTTTTCAAGCCTTGTATTATTAAGCATTATATTGTATTAAATATATGGAGGTGTTTATGAATAAAAATTTAACGGCTTTAATGAGCCTATTTATAAGGGTATATCATACTAAAAATAGTAATATAAAGGTATACAATGATACTTATGGTATTAAAATAATAAAAGAAAAGGAGTATTATGACATATATAATTATTTAAATTCTGGAATTAAATTCTTTGATCCAAATTATACTGGAAATAAAAATGTTGAATGGATTATAAATAAATATATTGGAGCTACAGTTATTGGAAGATCCAAATTTGTAGAAAATCATATTTTAAATGAAATTAAACTTGGCTTAATGCAATATGTAGATTTAGGTTGCGGATATGATACAACAGCGTACAAATATAAAAATAAAATAAAAATATATGAATTAGATAAAGAAAATCTAATATTTGATAAAATGAAAAGACTAAAGGATGCAAATATTGATACAAGTAATATTATATTTATACCATGCGATTTTAATGATGATGATTGGATTAATTTATTACTTAATAAATCATTTAATCAAGATGAAAAGACTATGTGTTCACTATTAGGTATAAGTTATTATTTAGATAAAGATGTATTTTTTAATATAATAAAAACATTAAGTGATAATATAAAAAGTGGTAGTTCAATTATATTTGATTATCCAAATTTAAATGAAACAAAGAATGAATTATTAAATAAAAAACTTACTGATTCTATAAATGGAAAAATGAAATCTACGTATGATTTATCTGAAATTTCAGAATTTGCATCTAAGTGTAATTTATTAATATATGAACATTTAAATAATAATGATATTTATAAATTCTTTTATGATTATAATACGTTAAATCCTAATAATAAGATAGTTGAGTCCAAGGGAGTAAGTTATTGTTTGTTAGTAAAACACTAATTTAAATGTAATTAGTAACAAATATTTAATAAATTTATCAATAAATCAACAAATATTTACATAAGAGTTTGTTATACTAATTTTAAGGTGATGATACTATGGAAGAGATTTATAATAAAATTATATATATTAGAAATATTTTTAAAGATAAACTTGATAATTCAGATAAAATAATATTAAAAGATTTAGATCTTACTAAAAAAGAATTAGATTATATATTATTTGATATTAATAAAGATACATCAAAGAAAAAAATAAATAAATTTTTTCTAGATAATATTAATAAATTCGATTTTAGTGATGTTAGCTTTGATGGATGTGATTTACGCTTTGTTAATTTTGAAGGATCTAGTGGAGTTAAAATAAATCCACAAACTGTATATCAAAAAAGATTTGTTTATACAAATTTCTGTGATGTAGAGTTTGTATCTTCATTTGATGGAGCAGATATATATCATGTAAACTTTACAGGATCAAAAGGAGCACTTATAAATCCACAAACAATAAAAAATAAAAACTTATCATTTTCTAAATTTCAAGATGTAGAATTTATAGGGCCATTTGATGATACAATAATAATAGGTTCAGATTTTACTGGTGCACATAATGTAAAAATAAATCCACAAACTGTATATGGATGCGATTTTTATTCAGTTTGTGATACTGTGAAAGTAAAAAAAATTAAAAAGTAATAATATCCAACAAAAAAATATTTTATGTTAATTTAAAAAATTTAAAATATATGATATATTATTATTAGGAGGATTTATGATAAGAGAATATATAAAAAGATGTGAGTGGTATTCAGTAATAATATCAGTATTAATGATTGTATTATCTATATTTTTAATGCTTAACCCATTAAAATCATTAGAGGTATTTGTAATTATTTTTTCAATCATTATGCTTATTAATGGAATAGGGTATTTTGTATCGTATTTTACTATTTCAAGTGAGTCTAGATTATTTAGTATAGATTTACTAATGGGATTAATTACTATAATATCTGGTGTAATGGTATTAGTATATAGAATGGATTTAATTAACATATTTCCTATAATATTAGGTATATGGATAATAGTAAGTAATTTATTTAAATTACAGTTATCTATTAATTTAGGAACTATAATAGGAAGTGAATGTATATGGTTTATAATACTTAGTATACTTTTACTTGTTCTTGGGATATTACTTATTGTAAACCCATTTGAGTCAGTTATAACAATAACTACAATGGCTGGATTATTACTACTTATATCTGAAGCATTTAATCTAATAGAGAGTATATTTATTCTAACAAAATTAAAATAAAAGGTTTTTCCTTTTATTTTTTTATGAAATCACATAATTCCTTAGCAGAATATTTATTTATATATTTACTTTGATTATTAATTAAATTTTTTACTTGTTTTTTATTATTTAATAATAATTTAACATTATTAATTATTTCTTTTTCTTGCATACACTTAATACTCATATTTCTATTACTAAAGAAGTTAGCATTATATGTCTCAATACCAGGTATTGCAAATATATGTAATAATGGCTTATTTAATGTAGCTATTTCTGTTGTAGATAAACCACCTGGTTTAGATAAAACAATATCACTTGAATATATTAAATCATTAACGTTATTTGTAAATCCAAGTACTATTAATTTATTATCATTAATTGTATTTAATTTATTAAATAATTCTTTATTAGATCCACATACAACAATAATTTTAATATTATTTTCGTTAAGTAAGTCGTAAATAATATTTTCTATTTTTCCAAATCCCATACTGCCTAACATAATTAAAATGACTTTTTCATCTTTTATATTATATAAGTGTCTAATATCCTTAGCCTCATTTATAAATTTTGATGAAATTGGTATACCAAATTGTAATAGGATGTTTTTATCTATACCTCTTTTGATACACTTATTATCTAAATCTTTAGGTATTACTAAGTAATTTGGCTTAACCTCTTCTAAAAATGGGCATGGTTCATAATCAGTTGCTACCATAATAAATTTTACTTTATCATATTTTTTATCTTTATTAATAGCGGTTAGTGATAGTCCTGGAAAAAGATGTGTCGCAATTACAAGATCAAAGTTATAATCTTTAATATATTTATATAAAGCTCTTTTATGAACCTTATTAAAAAGATATACTGGACTTTTTATTTTTGTCTTACTATATAATTCCCCAAGCTTATACATTGTTTTGAAAATTTTTCCATTATTACCTAGTGTTTTTAAGTATATTTTTGAAGATAAGTTTTTCGCTTTTTCATTTACTACATCAAAAAAGTCTTTAAACTCACATTCTATATTATTTGATTTTAGTTCATCTAATATATATTTAGCGCATGAATTATGCCCACCACCAGTACTACAAGATAAAATTAATACTTTCATTAAGCACCCACTTTCTGTATTTTCTAATAAAAGTATAGCAAAAATATATATAAACTACAATATTTATTAACCTATATTAATTATTTTCATATAATTAATTAGGAGGTTATATGAACGAATTATATAATACAGTTACCTCAAATGGTAATTATAATAACATTCCAACAACACTTACATCTAATACATCAATTGTAAATATGGTAGAAGGGTTATCAATTTTAAAAGAAGCAAACAAAAAAAATTGGAGCGATGGTAATTTAATGTATAATATAACTTTAAATAATGAAGCAGAACTAGCATATACTAATGTAGTTGTTACTGATATAATTGATAATACTTTAGTTGATTTTGTTTCTGATAGTGTTACTATAAATAGTGTAAAAGCAGAAAGTAAAGCATATTCATATAATAATGATACTCATACATTAACTGTTAATATAGGTGATATTGAACCATCAAATACATCTATTATTACTTTTGATGTCAAAAAAAAAATATAACGACTTTTTCATTTTAAAAAGTCGTTGTAAAGCAAGTTATAATGATGCTTGTGAATTATATAGTAATTATGTTACTGTTTTAAGCCCAATAAAAAGGGGTTTGAAAAATTATGAATGTGGGACACCATATTGGAGATCTTAATCATATATAGTGATTTTTTTCATCTATTATACAGTATCCATAATAATTTATGAATATAAAATAATATTGAATAATTATTTTATTTATAAATTGAAGAAGAAAGTGTCCAAAAGGACAAAAAAAGACACATAGAAGTTACCTATGATACAATGTAAGTGCGAACTAAACATTGGAGGTAAAAAATATGTGTCTTTATAATTATAACAAAAAAGAAAGAAAATATAAACATTTAACTTATGCAGAAAAAACAATGATAGAAAGATGGCATAATAAAGAAAAGTTAAGCACAAGAGAAATAGCTAAATTATTAGATAAAAGTGAAAGAACAATAAGAAGGGAATTAAAAAGAGGAAAAACAATAATAAAGGATTATTTGTGGCGAGACGTAGAAGTATACAGTGCGGATGTATCTAACAGAGAATATATATTAAATTTAGAGGCAAAAGGAAAAGAATTAAAACCATTTTTAAATTTAGTAGATTCAAATAAAGCATTATTCATAGGTACATATGGTTCATTAGAAGATAAAGATAGAGAACAGAACATAGAAAAAATAAGAGATTTATATAATCTTTTGAATTCTATTAGTTATAGAGATGTAAATTTTTGTTCAGAAAGCACAGATGGATATTATCTGTCTGCAATTAAAGTTAATTCAAAAGAAAAGGGTTTACGCAAAGTATTGACTAGATACTAATTAAAATACTAAAAATATATATGAAATAATGAATTTAATGTTATAATATAGTTAGTTAATAGTTATTACTAACTATTTCTGCTGCCCTAGAAGTTGTTCTACTTCTTCCCTTAGGGCACCAGATTGATTAATACTCGAACTTTTATAAATTCGAGAGTAATAAATGCTAACAGAAATGTTGGTTTTTTGTTATTTAAGAAAGGAAAGTAATCATATAAAATAATTTTGATTTAGCAGATAACACATCAAAAGAAGAAGAGATAAATGATTATTTATATACAAAAAATTATGAATATGATGATAAAGATTTTGACATTAAAAAAACGAGCTACAGCTCGTTTCTAAAATTCCATTTTAGTAACACACTACGCTATTGGCAGAGTCAATAACAGTGTGAAAAAGGGAAAATTCCTTTTTAAACTCTTTCAAGCATAATTTTAGTAAGACATAAAAGACAAGCAAAATTATGTTTTTATTTTCTTTTTAGTACTTTTGATTGACCTAGATTATTTTTAGGATTTATTTCATTTAATGTATTTTTAGTAGTAGTTAAACTATCATCTGTTTTGTTATTAAGAATATCATTAAAATCTATAAAATCTTTTTGATTTTCAATTTGTACTCTACTACAGAAAAATAATGTTCCCTGTCCAATTAATACTCCTATTTCAAACCCAGTGTTTTCTAATTTAATTTTATAAAAATTACCAAAATTACAATCAGTGGGACATATATAATTTTCACTTGCATATTTCTCTATTCCACGATACATTAGGTGCAAATTATTTACTTTTTCTAAATCTTCTTTAGATATTTTTTCAGGAAAATATAGCCAATCATTATCAGAGAAACTTGAATATTCTATAGTAAACTTATCAAGCCATTTTATATAATCAGTATTAGATAACATTTCTTGCATTTTGATATTTCTAGCATTTTCCTTTGCAAGATATTTTTCTGCCCATTTTTTAATTCTTTCTTGTCCTTCTGGTGTATTTATTTCTTTTAATATTTTTTCATCACAATTCACATTAAAATCCTCCTTTTTTAGTAATGCTATTATAACATAAATTTTATAATTTTTTTCATTTTTTTGATACACTTTATCAAAAAGCAGTATAATTTAACTAGTTAGTAGTTATTACTACCTAGAAATTTATACCTAGTGGTTGTTATACTTCCATCAATAAGAAAAATTGTGCATTTTTTATTGATTAATTTAAGAAAAAATAGTATCTTAGTAATAGATTACAAGATAATAAATTTTTAATTGAATCAAAATAAATACTTTTATTCTATGGATCCTAGTAGTAAAACTTATATTTTAAACTTTCAAAGCTTTGATTCTGAATTAAAAGATAAAATTATACCCTTTGCTGAATTAGAATTTGGTGATACTGTATGTTTTGAAAGAGAAACGAATAAAATAGGAATTTATAATCATGAAACAGATAATTTTAATATAATTGCTGATGATTGGAATACTTTTATAAAAGAATTATATGATGATTCAGTCTATAAAACAAAAAATGGATTTGAATATAAGTATAAAGGTCTAAATGTTATTATTACAGCTGATGAAATTAAAGAAGAACTTATTAATTATGCCGATGAAATAATAGAGCATTATTTTAAATGCAAAGAGAAAGTAATAAATTATTTGTTGGAAAAATTAAAAAAAGATGGATGGTATGTTAAAAACCATACTAGAGATGAAATTATTGAAAAAATAGGAAAACCAACTATTTATGTTAGTAAAGTTAATTGTGGTGAGTTAACCTATTTAGACAATAAATTAGATGAACATTTAATTACTATTGAATTATATGGATTAGAACTATCATATATTTCTATAGATGGTTAAAAATATTATAAAAATGATAATGGTAATGTTGGTAAAGAGCCTACCTAGCCATATACTAAAAAAGATGTTTGTATTAAATTGTATTTATCAATTTTATCAGTAAATTAATAAATATTTTTTGAAAAATGTAAATACGTGTTCTTTACTGAAAAAAAGATGATCTAATATAATTAGAGAATGATTTTTATATTAATTGTCTTTGAAAGTGAGCTTTAGATTACTAAGATACTCACACTAGATTGATTGATATTCGAACTTTTTCGAGATAATATAAAACCTACTTTTAAATTTACTTGAAAGTAGGTTTTTGTTAATTTAATAATTCATTTATAAACTTACATATGTAAGCATTTTTTCTTTCGTATAATACTATATGTTATTATTTTAAGAGAAATTAAATTAGAAAATAAAGATTTTAATTTAGGGACTATAAAAAATAATATTTTAGTAAAGGCAAACATAAAAAATAAAATAAATAATTAAATATATTTATAAATATGTGTTACAATTGTTATAGGTGATGATATGTTAGAATTAAAAATTAATGGTATTTATAAACATTATAAAGGTAATTTTTATATAGTAGAAGATATTATTTATAATAGTGAAACAAGTGAAAAAATGGTAGCTTATAGGGCTTTATATGGAGATAATAGATTATGGTGTAGACCATATGATGCATTTTTTGATGAGGTAAATAAAAATGGTCAAAAATATCGTTTTGAATTACAAGACATTAAAAGTGTAAGTAAGTAAAGTAATTTTAAGGAGGATATATGAATACAACAATCTATTTAATTAGACATTCAATTAAGTATAGTGATAATATAATTTTAAATTATCATACTGACCAAAGTGATAGGTTAAAAAGGGAAAAGATAATCTTAACACCCCTTGGTGAGGTGAAGGCTAAAATACTTAGTACTGAAGATGAACTTAAGAATATTGATGTGGTGTATGCAAGTAATATGGTAAGAACGCTTCAAACTGCCAAGTATTTACTTGAAAGTCAAAACTTAAAAATAAATATAGATGATAGACTTGATGAAAGAAGACTAGGCATATTTAATAGTGATAAAATATTAAATTGGTTTGAGTTACAATATGAAAATATAAATTATCATACGGAAGGTGGAGAAAGTCAGTTAGACGTTAGAAATAGAATGACTGATGCTATAGATGAAATTTTAGAAAAAAATAGAGGTAAGAGAGTAGCTATTTTTTCTCATGGATATGCTATTACATTCTATTTACTTAAATGGTGTAAGTTAATTAGTGTATCTAATACTCATCATTTAAAAATCGGGTATAAAGATAAAATAATTGTAGATAAAATATTAGATGCTCCAGAAGTATTTAAAATTGTTATGGATCAAAATAATAATCCAGTAAGTATAGAACTTATTGAGTTTGATGATTTGAAAAATATTAAGTAAAATATTAACGCTTTTTAGCGTTTTTTTAAATTTCATACATAATAATTGACATTTCACGCATATTTGTTTGAAAAAAATTAATAATAATATATAATTTTGATGTAATATTTTAAAGAAAGGAGATGTGATTAAAATGACAATATTACAATACAATTTTTGCTTATACTTAAAATCACATCGATTTTTAGTTATAAACTAATATCCAGTTATACTATGAAAGGAAGTGTATAAATGAACTTGGATATAAAATATGGCAAGGTAGTTTATACGTTTGCCACTAAATAAATTATCTTGCCTATAAAGAAAGGTGAGAATTATGAAGTTTAAAAAGTTTATTAAAATTCATCATACTCTCATTATTTCTGTTATAGACATAATACAAATTATAAATATATTTTTGAATTCTGCTATAATAGCAATTTTTATTATAGTGATAAGAAATATAATGAGTCGTGATGAATAAAAAGATTTTATATAAAAGAAATTTTAATAAAATCTTTTTCTTATTTAACAAGTAACTTGTTTTTTTTATTTATATTTTATATAATATAAATAATTTAAGGAGATTTTATGAAAGATACAGAAATTAATAAAATATTGATGGAATTATCTCCATTAGCTTTAACTATTTTTTATGGATATATGTCTAACATTTATATAACCAAAAAAGAATTAAATATTAAAAATGTTAAAATAGAAAAAAGAGAAAATTTTGAATATAATGATATAGAAAATTTTAAATATTCAGGGATAATAAATATATATATAAATAAATTAAAAGATATGGGACTTTATAATAATATACAAATTTTATTATATAATTTACAAAATAGAGACACTAGCTTAATTAATTACTATGAATTATTTGATTTGTCTATGGAAATATATCAAAATAATATATTATATAATGGATTTATTTTAGAAAAAGATCAGTATTTAAAAAGTATTGGATATGGCTTAAATGAAGGATATAGAAATATTTTATGTGAGAGATTTTTTAATTTAAAAAGTAGTAATGAAGTATGTCAAATAGAAAAATATTTTGCAAAAAGATTAGAAGATTTAATTGGTACTGAAAAATTGCAAAGTATACATTTTAATTCTAATTTATATGAATTAGTGGATGAATTTAAACATTATGATAGTTATGAAAGTATTGTAAAATTTATTAAAAATTTAGATTTTATTAGTACTAATATTAATAATAATTTAAGTATTAAGAAAAAAACTATTTTAAAGCTTTTAAGTGAAAATAATTTGTTGCTTTTAAAATGGTATTATATAAAACAAAGAGGCTTATATAATGCTTCTTTAATAGATTATTTTGAATATAATAATAGGATAAATAATTATTTAAATAGTATGTGTAGTAAAGTAGTAATAAAAAATAAAACTTATAATATATTAGATTATAAAAAAATAGAAAAATATGGTATTAATATGGAAAAAGGGAAAACATTGATATTAAAACCTATTGATAGAAAGAAATATAAGTAGTAAAATATCAATTTGGTGAGCAGTATGAAATTGATAGATAAAATTGATAGTCCAAGTAAGTTAAAAAAATTGAATTTGAATGATAAAAAAATTTTGGCAGAAGAAATTAGAGAATATATAATAGATATTGTATCAACTAATGGAGGACATTTAGCATCTAATTTGGGAATTGTAGAACTTACTATAGCGCTTCACAGTGTATTTAATGCTCCAGTAGATAAAATAGTATTTGATGTTGGACATCAGTGTTATGTACACAAAATATTAACGGGAAGAAAAGATGCTTTAAAAACCTTAAGAAAATTTAATGGTATTTCTGGATTTCCTAAAACTTCAGAATCTATTTATGATGTGTTTAATACAGGTCATAGTAGTACAAGTATTTCTGCAGCAGCAGGTATTGCTAGATCTCGTGATATCCAAAATAAAAATTATAATGTAGTAGCAATCATTGGTGATGGTTCACTTACAGGTGGTATGGCTTTGGAAGCATTAAATGATGTCGGTAGTAGTAATTTAAATATGACAGTTATACTAAATGATAATGAAATGAGTATATCTAAAAATGTAGGTGGTATACCTTTATTATTAAGCAAAATGAGAACTAGAAAATTATATAGTGATTCTAATAGTTATATAAAAAAAGTTACTTTAAAAATTCCATTTATAGGACAACGTTTAGTAAATTTGGTACAAAGTATTAAAAGAATGTTAAAACAAGTTTTTATCAAGAATATGTATTTTGAAGATATAGGTTTTACGTATTTAGGACCTGTTGATGGGCATAATATAGAGCAACTTGAAGATATATTTAAAAGAAGCAAAAGAATTCGTGGACCTGTTTTAATACATGTTATAACTAAAAAGGGAAAAGGATATAAGTATGCGGAAGAAAACCCTTCTAAGTTTCATGGAATATCTAGTTTTAATAAGGATACAGGTTTAAAATTAGCTAGTAAGTCTGTAGATTATTCTAAAGTATTTGGTGATAAATTAGTATCTCTTGCTAGAAAAAATAAAAATATAGTAGCAGTTGTTGCTGCAATGAAGGATGGAACTGGATTAAGTAATTTTGCAGACGAATTCAAAGATAGATTTTTTGATGTTGGAATAGCAGAAGAACACGCTTTAGGACTTGTCGCTGGCATGGCAAAAAGTGGATTAAAACCATTTATTCCAATATATTCTTCATTTTTACAAAGAGGATATGATCAGTTAATACATGATATCGCACTTCAGGATTTAGGTGTTGTAATATGTATAGATAGAGCTGGAATTGTAGGTAATGATGGTGAGACACATCAAGGGATATTTGATTTATCTTATTTAAGAACAATACCAAATATAACTATAATGTCACCTAAAGACTTTTTAGAGTTATCTATTATGATGGATTTTGCAGTTTATTATGATCACCCAATTGCGATAAGATATCCAAGAGGTAGTGAGGGAGAATATAAGTTTAAAAAACACGATAAAATAAAGCTTGGAGTACCGGAAGTTTTAAAAAGTGATGGAGATATAGCTATACTAGCAATAGGTAAAATGGTAGAGTATGCATATTTAGTAAGTAATGAATTAAGTATTATAAATATTAATGCAAAAGTAGTAAATATGAGGTTTTTAAAGCCAATAAATGAAAAAAAACTAAAAGAAATAGTGACTGGATGTAGTATGATTGTAACGATTGAAGATAATCTTATAACAGGACTTTATGATACAATACTTGAATTCATGTCTAAATATAATTTAAATATTAAAACAATTCCATTTGGATATAAAGATAAATTTGTAAAGCAAGGTACTGTTAGTGAGATTGAGAAAGATAATGGACTAAATAAAGAAAGTATTGTAAAGAAAATAGTGCAAGAATTAGATAAATAATTAGAGATTTTTTAATGATACTTTTAATCCATTATTTTTTTTGATATAATTTTAATGGTGATAAAATGGAAAAGATAATAATGGTAGATGGTAATAATTTACTTTTTAGAAGTTATTATGCAACAGCTTATTCGGGTAATTTTATGAAAAATAGTAAGGGATTTCCTACTAATGCTTTATTTGGATTTGCTAATATGATTAATAAAATTGTACTAGAAGAAAATCCTGTTTATATGATTGTTGCTTTTGATAAAGGTAAAACTTTTAGACATGACAGGTATGATTTTTATAAACAAGGTAGACTTGATACTCCAGATGAGTTAAAAATGCAATTTCCAAAAGCAAAAGAAATGCTTACTAATATGGGAATAAAGTATTATGAAATTGATAATTATGAAGCAGATGATATTATAGGTACATTTTCAAAATATTGTAATATTAAAGATGATAATTATTGTGGATTAATTATAAGTAGTGATAAAGACTTATTACAGCTTATTACAGAAGAAGTTGAGATGAAATTATTAAAAAGTAAGGATTATGTAAGATATAATTTAGAAAGTTTTAAGGAAGAATGGAAAATAGATCCTATAAATATAATAGATTTAAAAGCTTTAATGGGAGATAGTAGTGATAATATACCAGGTGTTAAAGGAATTGGTGAAAAAACGGCTTTAAAGTTATTAAGAGAGTATAAAACACTTGATGGTATATATAATAATATAGATAAAATAAAGGGTGCTACAAAGGAGAAGTTACTTAATGAAAAAAGTAGTGCTTATATGAGTTATGAGATTGCTACTATATGTAAGGATGTACCTTTAGAGATTAATTTAGATGATATTAGATATTTAGGACCTAGTGAAGGTCTTAAAAATATATATGAAGATTTGGAATTTTATTCATTTTTAAAAAATTTTGATTCAAATAAAACTGAAGAAATTAAGTATAAAGTTTTAACTAATAAAGATGATTTAAAAGATGACACTTATGCACTTTATTTAGATTTAGATGATACTAATTATCATAAGGCTAATATTATAGGAATAGGTGCATATAATTTAAATTCTTCCTATTATATTCCTTATAGTTTTATAAAAGATAATTTAGATATATTTAAGGGTAAAAATATATATACATATGATTATAAAAAGATGATAGTAAGTTTCAAAAAAAATAATATATGTGATTGTAATGTTGTATTTGATACTATACTTGCTGCATATTTACTTGAACTTAACTTAAAAGATGATATATCTTATTTATCAAATCAGTTTGGATATAATATACCTTTTATAAAGGATATAGAAAAAAATAATCTTAATAGAGAAGAAATAAATGTTTTAAAAGCTAAGTTTATATATGAAACTAAAGATACTTTAATAGAAAAATTAAATAAAGAAAATATGTATGATTTATTTAACGATGTAGAGCTTCCTTTAAGTAAAGTACTTGCTTCTATGGAATATACAGGATTTAATATTGATAGAACTAAATTAGAGGAAATGAAAGAAGAAATAAAATTAAAAATTGATCTTTTAAGAAAAGATATATATAATTATGCAGGATGTGAATTTAATATTTCTTCTCCTCAACAATTAGGTGAAATCTTATTTGAAAAGTTAAATTTACCACATAATTTTAAAAAAGGTAAAAATGGGTATTCAACTGCTGCTGATGTACTTATAAAATTAAAAGATAAACATCCTATAATAAATCTTTTGTTAGAATATAGATTACTAACTAAATTATATAGTACGTACATAGAGGGATTAATAAATTATATATATCCAGATAATAAAATTCATACAATATATACTCAAACAATAACACGTACTGGTAGGTTATCAAGTATTGAACCTAATTTACAGAATATACCTATTAGAAATGAATATGGTAGACTAATTAGAAAAGCTTTTATACCAAGTGATGATTCTATAATAGTAAGTGCTGATTATTCACAAATAGAGCTTAGAATATTTTCAAGTATTGCTGGAATTGATTCATTAAAAGATGCCTTTAATAATAATATAGATATACATAAAAAAACAGCAAGTGATATATTTAATGTAGATATAACTTCAGTTACAAGTGATATGCGTAGAATGGCTAAGGCTGTAAATTTTGGTATACTTTATGGAATAAGTGGATTTGGACTTTCTGAAAATCTTAATATAGATACTAAAGAAGCAACTAAATTTATAAATCATTATTATGCAACATATCCTGGTATAGTAGATTATAAAAATAGATGTATAGAAGATGCAAGAAGAAGAGGATATGTAAAAACATTATTTAATAGAAAAAGAACTATTGATGAAATAAACAATAAGAATTATATGATAAGAAGTGCAGCTGAGAGAATTGCTCTTAATACTCCTATACAAGGAACAAGTGCTGATATAATAAAGATTGCAATG
This sequence comes from uncultured Bacilli bacterium, assembly GCA_934148845.1. Lineage (GTDB taxonomy): Bacteria > Bacillota_I > Bacilli_A > RF39 > UBA660 > UMGS1613. The sequence goes on along the minus strand of CAKPDH010000002.1, from coordinate 150,292 downwards.
GTTAGGTTATATGATTCTTTAAATAAGTTAAATTTAGAGAGTAAAATTCTTGTACAAGTACACGATGAACTTGTAATTGACTGTAAAAAAAGTGAATATGAAACAGTAAAAACATTACTTAAAGATACAATGGAGAATGTAGTTAAGCTTGATGTACCTTTAGTAGTTGACATAAATAGTGGATCTGATTGGTATCAAGCTAAGTAGTATGTATTGACTTTTGTTTCATAATAAGTATAATATTTATGTGAGGTGAATATGGATAACTATATTTTAGATAAATATGAAATTTTAACTGAAGATGATCAGTGTATTATTGTAAATAGTAATAACGATTTATTTTATGTAAATGGACATGTTACATGGGAGAAAAATGTTGTTACATATAATGATTCTAATCTGATTATTAGTTGTTATGATTATATTGATGTATTAAGTGGAAATGTTATATTAAATAGAAAAATAGTAAAAGATCTTAATACTGGAAATTTAATTTCTGATAGTTATAGTAATGTAATTAGCGTTTCTAAAATTTTAAATATAAAAAGCAATTCAAGTACTATTCTATATAAAGATGATATAATAACTTTAATGAATTATGAAGATAATTCTATTAAAGACGAACATAAAAGAAGAAAATATTTTTAATTAGCGTTTTGCTAATTTTTTTTAAATTTACTAAATATCTATTTACAAATCTATAAGTTTAGATTATCCTATTTATAGGAGGGTGTATGGAAGAAATATTACTAAATATAATTAGTAAGTATAAAAAGGGTGTAAGCAAAAGTAGTATATTAAAAATATTAGAAAAAGAAAATATAGATAATTTACTTAAAAAATTAGAATTAGAAAAGAAAATTTTTTGTAATTCTAATGGAAAATATGTATTATTTCCAAATGATTTATTTGTAGGTGAAGTTTTATGTAGTCATAAAGGAAATAGATATGTTTTATTAAATGGAAGAAAATATTATATTAAGAAAGAAGATCTTTCTACTGCAAGAGATTATGATCTAGTTGTCTACAAGCCAGACTTTATTTTAGAGAATGCGGTTGTATTAAAAGTGCTTTTAAGAAAAAATGATGTAATTGTATGTGAGGTTGTAAAAAATAATAAAAAAGCTACTTTAGTTCCATTTAACACATCAACAAATATTAGAATTAGTGTAAACGAAGAAGAACTTTTAAATTATATAGATGGTGACATTGTATCATTTAAAATAACTAATGAAGGCTTTTTAGATGTTGTAAAAGGATCAGTTATATCAAAGATAGGTAATAAAAGTGATCCTAATATAGAACAAATAAGTGTTGCAAATAATCATGGCTTTAGTACTGTTTATAGTGATAAGTATTTACTAGAATTATCAAAAGTTAAAATGGAAGTAGATGAAAGTGACTTAATAGGAAGAGTAGATTTAAGGGATAAAGAAATATTTACAATAGACTCATCTACTACAAAAGATATGGATGATGCAGTATCATTAGAAATGCTTGATAATGGTAATTATTTATTAGGTGTACATATAGCTGATGTAGCACATTATTTAAAGGATTGTAAAGAAATATATAATGAAGCTTATAGTAGGGGAACAAGCTTATATTTAATTGATTCGGTAATACCTATGTTACATAGAAGTATATCTAATGGTATTTGTTCATTAAATCCTGGTGTTTCGAGACTTACAAGAAGTGTGTTTATTGAACTTGACAAAAGTGGAAATATAGTTGATTATAAAATAGAAAAAACGGTTATTAAATCAAAAATGAAAATGACTTATGAAGATGTTAATAAAATTTTTGATGGGGAAATAATACCTGATTACATAGAACATCAAAGTACATTAAATAAAATGCATTTATTAAGTTTGATTCTTACAAAAAGAAGAATAAATGAAGGATATTTAGAGTTTGCTTCTAATGATATTAAAGTTATAGAAGAAGATGGCAATCCAGTTGAATTTAAAAGAGTTGAACAAGGCATATCTGAAAATTTAATAGAACAGTTTATGGTTCTTGCAAATGAGGTTGTTGCAACTCATATTAATTATATGAGTTTACCATTTATATATAGGGTTCATGAAAGACCAGATGAAATAAAACTTGAAAATACAATTCATATGTTAAATCAATTAGGACATAGAATAAGAATCATAAATGATTTAGATAATCAACAAGTGTTACAACAAGTATTAAGAAAATTATCAGGAAAAGAAGAATTTCCTATATTATCACAATTATTATTAAGAAGTGTTCCAAAAGCTCGTTATCAAATAGATAATATAGGTCATTTTGCTTTAGGACTTAATAATTATACACATTTTACATCACCAATCAGAAGACTTCCAGATTTAATAGTTCATATGTTGCTAGATTTATATGAAAGTGATCTAAGTTTAATTGACTATGATTCTTTAGAAGAAAAATTAATTAAAGCAGCAAATCATGCTTCATATAAAGAAAGACAATCTGAACTAGCAGAAAATGAAATTAAAAGAATAGAAATGGTAAAATATATGAGTAATCATATAGGAGAAGTATTTGAAGGAGTAATATCAGAAATATCACCAGTAGAGATTATTGTTATTGTAAATAATATAAGTATATCAGTACCTATAGAAGAGATTAAAGGACAAAATTTAACATATAATCCTTTGAAACGTTCATATAAAGGTATGGGAGTGTCTTATACACTTGGTAGTAAAATAAATATTAAGATAAAAGAAGTATCAAGAGAATTAAATAAAATTTATTGTTCTTTAGAAAATAATATAGATTATAATAAAGAAAAAGTATTAAAAAAATAGAATAATATAAGAAATATTACATTTGATATTTCTTTTTTTTATAAATTATAGTAAAATTAGTATGTAAATATAAGGGAGGTTTAATGATGGGACTTTTTGATAAATTTAAGAATATATTTACTAAAAGTACAAAAGAAGAAATAGAAACTTATGATAAAGGACTATCAAAAACGAGAAAAGAATTTACTAATAAGATAGGACTTTTAAATAGAAAATATAAAAAAGTAAGTAAAGAATATTTTGATGAACTAGAAGAAATATTAATAATGGCAGATATAGGAGTCAACACGGTAATGGAATTTATTGATAAATTAAAATATCGTGTTAAACATGAAAATATTGTAGATAGTGATGATTTAAAGGAAATAATCATTGATGAAATGTTTATAATATATGTTAATAATGAAATTGTAGTAAATAAAATTAATTATAATCAAAATGGACCTACTGTAATACTTTTTGTTGGAGTAAATGGAGTAGGTAAAACAACAACTATTGGAAAACTTGCTTATAAATTAAAAGAGGAAGGTAAAAAAGTTTTACTTGTTGCTGGAGATACATTTAGAGCTGGTGCTACCGAACAGTTAAAAGAATGGGGAGATAGAACTAATTCTAAGGTTGTATGTGGTAATGGTAGTGATCCTGCAAGTGTAGTTTACGATGGCGTTAATCTTGCAATAAAAGAAGAATATGATGTTGTTTTAATAGATACAGCAGGTAGACTTCAAAACAAAGTAAATTTGATGAATGAGCTTGATAAAATTAATAAAGTAATTGGAAAGCTTATTAGTGGAGCGCCACATGAGACTTTGCTTGTAATTGACGCTACAACAGGTCAAAATGGTATAAGTCAAGCTAAAAGTTTTAAAGAAATTACTAATATTACAGGTATCGTTTTAACAAAACTTGATGGTACAGCAAAAGGTGGTATTGTTTTAGCAATAAAAGAAGCTGTAAACATTCCAGTAAAATATGTTGGACTTGGCGAAACAGAAAAAGATTTTAGCGTATTTGATATAGAAAAATATATATACGGTTTATTTAAGGATATGTGAGGTTTTTATGCATACAAAAATTGTTAATTTAAAAGAATATAGTAGTAAAGAGGTAGGTTTATTAGTACAAGCAATACTTACAGAAATTTTGCTTATTTTCTTAATAATAAGTATTATTAGTGAAGCATTTACTCCAGCACTTTATTCAGTTATTGCTATGTTAATGTTTACTATGTCTTATAATAATAAAACATTTTATAAGAAAAAATATATGACTTGGATATATTTTATAGTAGGTTTATTTGTTGCTATAACAACTATTGTGGAGTATATGTTTTAATGATTGAATATGTAGAATTATTTGACTATTATGGATGCCTTTTCACAGAAAGACAACAACAATATTTTATGGATTATTATTTTAATAATCTAACACTTCAAGAAATAGCTTATAATAATAAAGTAAGTAGAAATGCTGTTCATAAAAATTTAAAAGAAATAATTAAAAAGCTTGAATATTATGAAGAAAAGTTAAAATTAAATCAAAATAGAAAAAAAATACTTAAAATTTTAGATGATGTAGATAGTAATATAAAAAAAGAAATAGAAGAGTTGGTGTGATAGAATGTTTGGAAAAATTATTTATATAAGTGATAGTATAGCGCATATTAGTATACCAAGTGGAACTCCTATAAATATGGATTTAATGAATATGCATGTTATTTTTGAAGATGGAGTTCGTAAAGTACTTGGAGAAGTTGAAGATGTATCTGATTCTATAATAAAGGTTAATTTTTTAGGAGAAATAACTGATGGAAGATTTGTTGGAGGCGTTCTTAGAAAGCCTACTTTAAATGCTAAAATAAGATTAATTACAGAAGAAGAATTAAAACTTATTGTAGGAAGTGATAGTGAAGGTGCTTTTAAAATTGGAACAAGTCCACTTTATAATGATCAACCTATTTATGTTGATATAAATACATTATGTAGTAATCATATGGCAATATTTGGTAATACTGGTAGTGGTAAATCTTATGGTACTGCAAGTTTTATACAAAGTTTATTTTATAATCCAGTATTTAAACCTTATAGGGCAAATTATATAATATTTGATGCATATGGAGAATATCATAATGCTTTTGAACGCTTAGGTGAAATTGATCCTAATTATCAGTTTAAATACTATACTACTAATAAGCAAGATAGTAATGGAGAATTATTAAGAATTCCATTATGGTTACTTGATATAGATGATTTTGCCTTGTTATTAAATGCTGAAAAACATTCACAACTTCAAATAATAGAAAAAATGATAAAGTTAGCTAGAATAATATCATTGAATACTGAAGAAGCAGTTAAATATAAAAATCATTTAATTGCTAAAGCAATACTGGATGTTTTATATACTAATCAAACATCTGCAAGTAAAAGAAATGATATATTTACAATTGTATCGGGGTGTCAGACAGAACAATTTAATTTAGAAGCTCCAATACAAGGAATTGGATATGTTAGAAAATTTAGAGAGTGCTTTTTAATTGATAGAAGCGGTGATTTTGTAGAGAGTGTTTTAATTACTCAATATATAACTAGCTTTATTCATGAAGAACTTGATAATTTTGAAGCTTTAAATGATCATGCTTTTGGACTAGATGAATTACAAAAGGCACTTGATTTTACATTAATTAGTGATGGATTTTTAAGAAATGATAAATTATATGATGAAGCTATAACGCTAAAAGTTAGACTTCATTCTATTGCAATTAGTGAAAATAAGGATTTCTTTAATTATCCAAATTATGTTGATCTAAATGGATATATGTCAAGTCTAGTTGCTAAAAATAATAAAAAGTGTCAAATAATAAACTTCAACTTAGAAGATATTGATGATAGATTAGCAAAAACTATTGTAAAAATATATTCAAAAATGTTATTTTACTTTACAAAACATTTACAAATCAGAGGATCAATACCATTTCATTTATTATTAGAGGAATCACATAGATATGTTCAAAATGATTCTGATAACTTTTTACTTGGATATAATATATTTGAGAGAATTGCAAAGGAAGGAAGAAAATTTGGGCTTATTTTAAATTTAATTTCACAAAGACCAGTAGAACTTTCTGAAACTGTTATATCGCAATTAAGTAATTTTTTAATATTTAAAATGACACACCCAAGAGATTTAGAGTACATTAAAAAGATGCTTCCTAATATGAGTGCAGAAATAATGGAAAAGCAAAAAAGTTTACAGCCAGGTATGTGTGTAGCATTCGGATCTGCTTTTAAAGTTCCAATGATAATTAAGATGCCACTTCCAAATCCAGCGCCTCATTCAAGTAATGTAAATGTTGTAAGTGTATGGCAGGGAAGATAGAAACCAATGGGTTTCTATTTTTAAATTGCTTGACTTTTTACATATTAAAATTTATAATTAATTTGTATGTATATATCTTATAATAGAAAGAGGAATTAAAGATGAAAAAGAAAAATATTTTTTTAATAATAGGATTGTTTTTAATATTATTAATAGCTACTCCAGTTTTAGCAGATAGTTGTACTGATTGTGGTAAGAACGATTTATATGCATGTGGTAGATGTGGATATTCTTGTCAATTTAAAGATGGAGTATGTGTAACAAATAGTAAATATGTAAATAGAGTTAAATGTGGTAATATATCAGGTATGCCTAAAAAAGTTCCTGAAATAACATCACTTATAGTAACAATAGTACAAATATGTATACCAGTAGTATTAGTAATAGTTGGTAGTATGGATTTTATAAAAGCACTTTCATCTCAAAAAGATGATGAAATGAAAAAGAGTCAACAAATGTTTATAAAGAGAATAATTATGGCAGCACTTATATTCTTTATATTTGTTATAGTAAAGTTTGTAATAAGTATTGTTGCTGATGCAACTACTACAAATAATATTATAAGTTGTATGGAGTGCTTTTTAAATAACAAATGTGATGTAGATACAAGTAAGGGGTTAGAAGATACAGTAATAAAAGGAAGATAACTAAAAGGAGATATATAATGTTTGAAAACTTGGGAGACAGATTACAAAATGCAATAAATAAAATAAAAGGTTATGGAAAAATAACTGAAGATAATATAAGTGATGTAACAAGGGAAATAAGACTTGCTCTTTTAGAGGCTGATGTAAATTATAAAGTAGTAAAAGAATTTATAAATAATGTTAAAGAAAAAGCACTTGGTGAAGAAGTTAAGAAAAGTTTAAAGCCTGGTGAACAATTTGTTAAAATATTAAAAGATGAGTTAATATCTTTATTAGGTGGAGAAAAATCAGATATTTATACTAATGGTAATCCTAGTATCTTGATGCTTGTTGGACTTCAAGGTAGTGGTAAAACAACAACTATTGGTAAACTTGCTTTATTACTTAGAAAAAAATATAAAAAAAATCCATTATTAGTTGCTTGCGATGTATATAGGCCAGCTGCAATTGATCAATTAAAGACAATAGGAAAAGAACTTAACATAGAAGTTTATGAAGAAGGTAAGAATGATCCAGTAAGTATAGCTAATAATGCAGTTAAATATGCAAAAGAAAAACATTTTGATTATGTTTTAATAGATACAGCAGGTAGACTTCATATAGATGATAAGTTAATGGACGAATTAAAATGTATAAATGATTCAGTTAAACCAAATGAAATATTGTTAGTATTAGATAGTATGGTTGGTCAGGATGCTGTTAATGTAATAGAAGGCTTTAATCAAGCTTTACCACTAACAGGAGCTATTTTGACTAAGTTAGATGGTGATACTAGAGGTGGAGCAGCTCTTTCTATTAGACATCTTACTAATATTCCAATTAAATTTATAGGTGTTAGTGAAAAAATGGATGGCCTTGATGAATTTTACCCAGATAGAATGGCAACTCGTATTCTTGGTATGGGTGATATAAAGACTATGATTGAAAAAGCAGAATCTGTAATAGATGAAGACGAAGCTATGAAAACAGCAAAGAAGATGGAACAGGGAAAGTTTGACTTGGAAGATTTCTTAAGTACTTTTAAGCAAGTAAAAAAATTAGGACCTCTTGAAAACTTAATTAAGTTAATTCCTGGCGTTCCAAAAGAATTAAAAAAAGTTAAAGTTGATCCCAAAGATATGGCACACATAGAAGCAATAATACTCTCGATGACTCCATATGAAAGAACTCATCCAGAGGTTATAAAAGCATCTAGAAAGCAGAGAATAGCTAAAGGATGTGCTAGAAATGTTGAAGAAATTAATAGACTTTTAAATCAGTTTGAACAAATGAAAAAAATGATGAAAAGTATGAGAAATGGAAATTTTAAAATGCCATTTTAAAAAAATATCTATTGAAATATATAGATTTTTTTTGTATAATTATTTTAGATAGAATAATAAGGAGATTTTATGAAAGTAGTTCTTTTTAATGATACAAGACTTCAAAAACTTACACTACCAAAAAAGATTGAGGGCAGTTTTTGGCTTACTGATGATTTAAATAATGATAATAATATAATTAATATAGAAGCTATTAATGATAAGTGGGTTTTAAAGGGAAATCAAGATGCAAAGATTATATTAAATAATTCTTATGTAGATAAAGCAGAACTTATTACTAATAACATATATTTTATAGAATATGGTGATAAGAAATTGCTTCTTTTTGTTGAAAACGTATATGATAATACTGTGAAATACTATAAAGTAGATAGTAATGCTACATTAGTATTAAGTAAACAGAGTGGTGATATTAATTATAATAATTCTTATATATTTGATGGATATGCTACATTAAGTAATGTTAATGGTATATTTCAAATTGAAATTAAACAAGGTACTGTTTGTTATATAAATAATAACCTACTTATTTACACAACTAAAAAATTAAATTATGGTGATTCAATATTTATACTAGGCTTAAAGATAACTATATTAAAGAATATGATTTCAATAAATAATCCTAATAATAATGTTAACTTAAGTAATAAGCTTACTTTAATAGATGTTAATCAAAATCTCTTAGCTAATCAAAAAATAATTGATAGCGAATTAATAAAAGAAAATGATTTATATAGTGATGATGATTATTTCTTTAAAAAACCTAGAATTAGACGATTTATAGAACCATATGATTTAAATATAACCCCACCACCTAAAAAAGCAGAAAAACAAGAAATGCCAATTTTACTTACTTTAGGTCCTATGGTTACTATGGCTTTAGTATCTGTTATGACATTTGTAAATACAATAACTAAGATTATATCTGGTAGTCAAACACTTGCAAATTCAATAGGCGGATTAGTTACTTCAGGTACGATGCTTTTATCTTCAATATTATGGCCTACGTTAACAAAACGTTATCAAAAAAGATTAGAAAAGAAAAATGAAGCACAAAGACAAAAAAAATATGCACAATATTTAGAAAAAAAGAAAAAAGAAATATATGATGTATCTGTCGAACAAACACAAATATTAAAAGAAAATTTAATAACAGTAAGTGAATGTCAAGATATTATATTAAGAAAAAAAAGAACGCTATGGGAAAGAAGAGTTGATCAGCAAGATTTTTTAACAATTAGAGTAGGTCTTGGTAGAGTGCCTTTAAGGCTAAACGTTAACTTTAGTAAGGAAGATTTTACTATGGAAGCTTATGATAATTTGAAAGATTCGGCTGAAAAATTAGTAGAAGATACAAAATTTATACAAAATGTTCCTGTTAGTTATTCGTTTTATAATAAAAAGGTTACTGCTATTATGGGAAATGATAATGAAGCATATCCATTTTTAGATAATGTGCTTTTACAATTATTAGCTTTTCATAGCTTTGATGATTTAAAAATTATTTTTATGACAAATAAAAAGCATTTACAAACTTGGGAAAAATATAAGGATATTCCTCATTGTTTTAGTAATAATAAACAAGTTAGATTTTTTGCGGATAACATAGAAGATATAAAATATATTAGTTCATATCTTGAACAAGAGTATATTAAAAGAGCTATGCAAGGAGTTGAAGCAATTGAAAATGAGGATAAAGAAATAAAAACATATAAACCATATTTTTTAATAATTACTGATGATTATCCTATGATTAGAAAAGTAGGTATTATTGATAAAATTTTAAATAACAAAGAAAATTTTGGCTTTAGTATTATATGCGTTGAAAATAGATTGGGTAAATTACCTAGTGAGTGTATGAATTTTATATCTTTACAAGGTAATGCAGCTATTCTTTCAATTGAAAAAGAAAATTATTATGAACAAGGTTTCCAAAAGGAAATCGATTATAATATTGATATAGCAAAAAGTGTTGAAACTATATCAAATATACCAATAGAATTTATAGAGGATCTTAGAAATTTACCAACCTCTTTAGGATTTCTTGAAATGTATAATGTTGGTAAAGTTGAGCAACTTAATGTTTTAAATAGATGGAGACTTAATAATCCTATGAAAACGCTTAAAGCTCAGGTAGGAATTAATGATGAAGGAAATCCAATTTGGCTTGATTTGCATGAAAAATATCATGGCCCTCATGGATTAATAGCTGGAACAACAGGAAGTGGTAAATCTGAGTTTATAATTACTTATATTCTTTCAATGGTTATTAATTATAGTCCAAATGAAGTAGCGTTTATTCTGATAGATTATAAAGGTGGAGGCTTAGCTGGCGCATTTGAAAATAAAACACAAGGTTATAGATTACCTCATCTTGCTGGAACAATCACAAATCTAGATAAGGCATCATTAAATAGAACACTTGTCAGTATAGATAGTGAATTAAAAAGAAGACAAAAAGTTTTTAACGAAGTAAGGGATAAGCTTGGTGAGAGTACTATTGATATATATAAATATCAAAAATTTTATCGTGAAGGTAAAATAGATGAGCCAATGCCACATTTATTTATAATAAGTGATGAGTTTGCTGAATTAAAAGCACAACAACCTGAGTTTATGGATGATTTAATATCTGCTGCACGTATTGGTCGTTCACTTGGTGTACATTTAATTTTAGCAACCCAGAAACCAAGTGGTGTAGTTAATGATCAAATTTGGTCAAATACAAAATTTAGAGTATGTTTAAAAGTTCAAGATAAGGCTGACTCTAATGAAATGCTTAAAAGACCAGATGCTGCGGATATAGTAAATGCTGGAAGATTTTATCTTCAAGTTGGTAATGATGAAATATTTGTATTAGGTCAATCAGGATGGGCTGGTACTATGTATGTTGCAACAGATCAAGTTAAGAAAAAATATGATAGGTCTATTGCAATTGTTGATAATGTTGGTAATGTAATAAAAAGTTTATCTGAAACGAAAGAAAGTCAAGTACAGGATGATAATGGGGATGAATTATCTAATGTAATGAGGTATATATGTAGTCTTGCTAAAAAAGAAAACGTTAAGGCTAAGAATTTATGGATGGATGCTATAAGTGAAAACATATATGTAGAAGAAATCATGAAAAAATATAATGTAAAAGATGATATTGTAACTGCAATTATTGGTGAGTATGATGCACCATCAAAACAGTATCAAGATATATTAAAACTTCCTTTAAATGAAGAAGGAAATACTTTAGTATATGGAATGTCAGGAACTAATAGAGAGATGTTTATATCATCAATTATATATTCCTTATGTATAAGATATCAGCCTGAGTATATTAATATTTATGTAATTGATTTTGGATCTGAAGCATTAAGAGTATATGAAAAATTTCCACAAATTGGTGATATAGTATATTCGGCTGAAAAAGATAAATTATTAAAATTAATTAATTTAATACAAGATGAAATACAAGAAAGAAAAAAACTATTTGCTGACTATAATGGTGAATATAAGCTATATTGTAAAAATAGTGGAAAGATCGTACCTTTAAAATTAATTATAATAAATAATTATGATTCATTCAAAGAATCATATTCAATCCTTGAAGATACTCTTATAAAGCTAACACGTGAAGGAGAACGTTACGGTATTTTATTTATGATAAGCGCAACAAATTCACATAGTATATATAGCAAAATAGAACGTAATTTCCATCATACTTTTGTATTAGATATGCCAGATAAGAGTGACTATGTTGATATACTTGGAAAGATTGGAAATGTATATCCAGCGCAATTTGATGGTAGAGGATTATATAGGGGTGGAGAGGAAGTATACGAGTTTCAAACTGCTCAAATAACTACTCCTGATAATTTGGTTGAATATGTAAAAAATAAAATTGATATAATACTTAAAAATTGTAAAACAAAAGCTTTAAGTATACCAGTTTTACCAGAAGAATTAACACTAGAAATGTTAGATAGTTCTATTACTAATATAAATAAACTTCCTATTGGTATGATTAAACGTAATTTAAAAATTATGGATTATAATTTCTTCAATGATAAAGCAACCATTGTAAGTTCAAAGGACGTTTCAAATTGTAAAGATTTCTTGAAAACTATAATATATGGTGTAAGAAAATTAGGAAATATGGTTGTTTTAATAGATACTGAACAAGAATTAAGTGAATTAGGTGGAACAGTTAATACTTATGCTGATAAAAATTTTGAAGAATTTATTTTGAAATTTGAACAGTTCTTAGATAAAGAAATAGATGGTAAAAACATAAAAGTTCTTTGTATTATTGCAGGACTTGAAAAATTCCAAGGTAGCCTAAATGACAAAAAATTTAATGGTTTCTTTAAAGGTATAAAAACACTTCCAAACCTTAATTTACTTTTTGTAGATTCAAGCTTTAAATTAAAAAAAGTTGGATTTGAGGCTTGGTATTCAGGTGTTACTAATAATTCAAATGGTATATGGATTGGGCCAGGATTTATGGAACAAACCGTTATATCATCAAATGATTATAATAATAAATTTAAAGAAAAAATTGATAAACAATTTGCTTGGGTATCAAAAAATGGTGATGCTGAATTAATTAAAATAGTTGGAAAAAAGGTGACTGATGATGAAGAATAAGGTGTTAATTAATTTATATGTTCCAAGTTTAGATGAAGAGTATAATATTTATATACCTGTTAATGAAACTATAAATAAAGTCTTAGAATTAATAGTTAAGTCTGTATTTGAGTTATCTGATTCATATTTTGATATTAATACCAATCATTATTTATATGATCCACAGGAATCTAAAATGTATAATATTTCTAGTATAGTTAGGGATACAAATATAGAAAATGGTAAAAAGATTATATTAACATAAAACATAGTAAGATATTGTCTTATTATGTTTTTTTAAAAGAAATTTTTAAAAAATTATTGACAAATATAGACCAAAAGGTTATATTGGATATAGTAGGATACCCGGTATACTACTATGTGTAAATGGAGGATTAATATGATTGGTGTTAATATTGATAATATTGATGCACTTATAAAAAAGAATAATTATTATTTAGATTCATTTAATGATAATAAAATAAAATTATTAGATTCAATAAATAATTTAAATAAATGTTATGATGGCACAGATCTTGAATATCTTTTTGATAGGCCTATAAGAGAAAGAGATAATATAGAAAAAATATATAAAGTAATGTCAAATTATTCTAGTGTCTTAACAAATGTTAAGAGAGGGTATCAATTTCAAGATGAATCTTTAAAATCACAAATGAATCGTATTAGTCAAATTTAAATAGGGAGGTAAATATGGCATTTGCAATAGGTTATAATGTAAGTAAAGCTAATGATTTAATGAGAGATATAGCTCTTGCTTATAAAAATTTAGGTATTTATACAAATGAACAATGGAATGGTGTAGTAGATGCATTACAAGCAAATTGGGTAGGTGAAGATGAGCAAGATTTTGAGCAAAAACTAGCGCAAAGAATTTGTAATCTTTATCTAAATGCATCAAATTTAGCTGAAGGATGCGTTAATACAATAGCGGGATTATCTCAAGCTTGGTATGATTTTCAATCAAGAAACATTTTAGATGGAAAATCAGCTATTGGAAAATCAAAAATAAACATAAATATTCCAAAAATTAAAAAAGAAGATCAAATTGTTAGAGCTAAACCTAAAACAATAAGTAATGATGAGGATAGAGGTTTAAGAGATGCATCAAGTAAGGCTAATATTCAAGAAGCCGTTAATACATTTGTTGGACAAATCAAGCAAAAAACAGATGGATTATTTCAAGAGATAGATGCAAATACTGCATTCTTTGGTGATCAAACTGCTAATATTAAATCATATGTTGAGAGAGTTGGTAGTGCTATAGCCGAAGTTACAATTGCTGTTAAAGACATGAATGAAGCATTAGAAAAACTTGCAAATTCAAGTTATACAACAGCATCAGCAGACATAAAAGAAGAATTAACTAAAGCATCTTCAAATGTTGAAACATCATTAAATGATTTAGGAAATTCAAGATGGAGTTAAAAATAGTAATTTATTACTATTTTTAGATAAGAACTAAAAATTTTTTAGTTCTTATCTAAGAGTGGAGAATATATTATGAATGAAAAATTACTTATGAAAATGAATAAAGTAAGAAATAATTTAACAAATGCTAAGGCTGAGTTAAGAACGGCGAGTGAATTATTAAATGAATCAATAAAAATAAATGATACAGTATTTAAAAGTGAAAAAATTAATGTGTTAAATGATAAATTAAATAATCAAATATATAGTCTAAATAATAAAATAATACCACGTGTAAAAAATATGTAGGTGATTTCATGTATTTTAAATTAAATATACCACAAGTAAATGAATCTATTTCTAGTTATAGAAGTAATAAAAATGATTGTTTAGAGGATATTAATTATGTATATAATGGCTTAAAAAATACTGATTCTGCATGGAATGATGCCAATTCAGTTTCTTTTATAAATAAAGTAAAAAAAGATAGTTATGAAATTAATAATTATATATATTATTTAGATTCTCTATATAATGAAATAGAAACATTTAAAAGTAATATTGATAATGTATTAAGTAAATATGGTTATAAAAGAAATAGTATATATTTAAAGTTTGACGATACTAAAATTAATAGTTGTAAGAATCATTTGAATAATATAGTTACTTTAATGAATAATAGCTTAAATTATATTAATATAAGTGATTTTAACCAAAATTTTCCAAATATTAATTTAATATATAATTTGAGAAATGAAATTAATAGAATAAAATCAAACGTATTAGAATTATTAGATGATATATTTTTATTTTCTAAAAAAATATCAAATGAACTTATAGAATCTAGATACAGAGTAAAAAAAATATCTGAGTATAATTTGAAAATAAATTTAACAAATTATAATTGGAAGTTAAGTTATATGAATACTTCAGGAATAGTTAAAGATACTTCAGTTCAAAAATTAAATGTTCAAACAAATAAAATAGATAATATTGTAGCTAGTGATTTAAAAAATAATTTAAATATTCAAGAAAAAAGTGCTTCTGTAACAAGTATAGATAATGTTTTAAAAAAAGAAATGAAAAATTCACATTTGAATGATAATAGTGTTAAATCAGTATTGAAGACTGATATTATGTTTGATTCTGTGGATAGTAAAAAAGTAAATGACGATATAGATTCTATTAATTTAAATTATAGTAAAATAGGAGAAATAGATAAGAAAATAATAGATGGATTAGATAAAAATATAAAAGGGCATAGCTCTAATCATCAAGCTATAAAGTTTGATGAAAATGAAGTAAATGGATTAACTGATAATATTACTTTTAATAATAATGTTAAAGAAAATAATATTATATTTGATTCTAATTTGAATAATGTTGGCAATAATTTAAATAAAAATATAAATGAGATTAAAGAAAATAATACAAATGATTTTGAATTTAATGCAAACTTAAATGATACTTTGTTAAGCAAAAGCATAAAAGAAGCAAAAGTAAGTGATAACAATATATCTTTAGATAATATAAATAATATGAATAAGTTAGATGATATTAAATCATTTGATGTAAATAGTAATGGTAATAGTATTAATTTTAACAGTCAAAATATACAATCATTAGATAATAACATAAAAAAATATACACCAGAAGATAGTAAGGTTAATATTATTCTAGATGATATTTAGTTAGTGAGGAATGAGTCAATGGATTTTGCAAGTACTAAAGTAAAATTAAATAATATTAAAACATATGATTCTAAGACTAATAATACTTCTAGTGTATTTAAAAAAAAATTCTATAGTGATACTAGTATAAATAGTTTTGATACTTATGAAGATATAGATTATAATTCTATAGATTTGGAAGAAGAAATAAGTAAATCTGAAGGGGCAAAAGAATGGTATGAAGAAGGCTTAAATATAGCTAATACTATTAAAGATTATGGAGTTACATTTGGTCTTTCTTTAGTATGTGGAGCCTTAGAATTAGTTGAGAATGTTGGAGATGCATTAATAATGGCTGGCGGTGCTATTTCATCTGGGATAGTATCTATATGGGATAAAGAAAAATCTGAAGAAATAAAATCAAATACAGAAAATGTTGTTAAATATGATTGGACTGAAAAATTGTATGATGAATCAGTAAAAGCGTTAAATGTAGATGATGAAATAGCGCACGGTGTTACTCATACAATTGGGAGTGCAATAGGAACTACGGCTGCATATGTAGCAATTTCTTGTGTACCAGGAGGTGCTGCAGTAACTGCTAGTGTAGGTGCTATAACCGCATTTGGTAGTGCATCAGAAATGGCATTAAATAGCGGTGCTGATTTTGATGAAGCATTAGTTTGTGGAACTGTAGCTGGTATTGCAGGTGCGGCATCGGGTGGAGTTTTAGATAAAGTGCAAGGATTATCAGCAAGTTCAAAAACAGTAGGACAATTATTAAAAAATACAGCATTAGGTGCAGTGGTATCAGCATCAGAACCAATTGTAAATACAACAACACAATATCTTGCATATGGAAAAGATTTAGTAGATGAGAATGGAAACAAAGTATATGAAGGATATTTTGACTATTATAATAAATCAGGAGGATTACTCCAAACAGGAATAGCAAGTGTAGTGGGTGGCGTAAGTACAGGAATACAAGGAATTAAAGGATATAAAAATAATAAGTTTGAAAATAATTTAGAATATAAAAACAGTTCAAATTTATCAAATAATATTATAGAAGAAGTAGAGGCCATACCTGATAAAAACTTAAGGAGAAAAATTTATAGCAGAATGCCAAAAGATTTAACAGATGTAGAAAAAGCTAAATATTTATATAATAAATTAAATGAGGAATTATCTTATAGCACAGAATTTTTTTATTATCAAAAAGATCAACAAATACAAAGTAAGTGGAGAAATTTACATGTAGATTTAAATGATGTTCAATCAAAAGAAATAATATGTACTAATTGGTCTGAAATGTATTGTGAATTACTTCAAGAACAAGGTATTAATGCAAGAATTATGGGAAACAAACATCAATGGTGTGTGTTTGAATTAAAGGATGGTAGCAAATGGTTTGCAGATGCAACGCAACCATATAATGGAAGTTATGATTTAGTAAATGCAAAAACAGGGGTGAAGTCAGGAGGTTTCATGCCTATAACAGATGAAATGTTTAATGATAATAATTTAGTTCAAGGATCTCAAAATGCTGCTAAATTACGTTCTTATGCTCAAAATTTTGATACTTCATCAATAGATCAAAAATTAGGTTATAATTATACATCATTGGAGGAATTGTTTGCTACAACTAATAAGACATATGATTCAATTTTACAAATAAATACAAATGCTACTAATGGTCAATTGTTATCAAAAAAATTAGAAAAAGTAATATTTTCACAAATGAAAGATTTAGATTACATGGAAGGCACAAGTTATTTTTTAAGAATGAAAAATACATTAAGTTCAACAGATATATCAAATATAAAAACTGAACTTCTTTTTGACCATAATAATAATCCATATACAACTTTTAGTATTGATTTGCAAAATGGTACTACAGCAGAGTATATATATGGTGGCAAAGGAAAAATGACTTGTGATATAGTGAAAAATTTAGGGTGATATTATGCAAAAAGATTATAAAATAGATATGTTAAAAACAATACTTTCTGATAAGAAAAAATCATTAAATAATAATACTGATCAGAAAGAAATAATGAAAATATTTGAGTTAGAAAAGTTATTTAATAATGATCGATGTTTTTTTTACATATCTTTTGAAACGGCTATTAATATATTACAATTTTTAGATATACCAAATGATTTAATTTTGGATACGTATAAACAATTAACTGATCCAAAATTAATAAAAGGTGATATAAAATTTAAATAGGAGGACAAAGATGAATAAAGAAAAATATTTACCACTTGGGACTGTGTGTTTATTAAAAAATGCAACTAAAAGGGTAATGATAATTGGATTTGCTGCTAAAGGCAAAGAAACTGGAAATAAAACTTATGATTATGTAGGCGTAATGTATCCCTTAGGAATGATAAATTCTACTCAAAATCTTTTATTTGATCATGATCAAATAGATAAAATTTATTATATGGGATATAGTGATTATGAAGAAAAAGAGTTTAAGAAAAAATTAGTTGAAAAAATTAATGAATTAGAAAATTAGAAAAGTTAATGTAGTTGAGCATTAACTTTTTGCGTTATTTTTCTGCTGATTATTTTATCATTTGTTTTAGTTATATATTTTTTATATCTTGTTTTAAAATGTATAACTAAATTATAAAAATATATTTATTTTGTATCTTATTTAAGACCTTTTACATAAAATAATGTAGGAGGTTTTTTAATGGCGTTTTCTGATTCTTTCTTTAACAGGGTAGAGAAAAAAACTAATGTAGATAAAAATACTATATTGAGTTTGGCAAAAAAATTACAACAGAATGATTTAAAAAATGAGGGTACGCTTAGGGAAGTAATACAAACGTTAAGTAGTATGACTGGTAAAAATGTAAGTAAGGAACAAGAAGATAAAATAATAAATGCAGTAGTTACAGATAAGGTTCCTAAGGATATAGATAAGTTAATATAGTATATATTGACTTTTTTTAATACTTATAATAAACTTGTTTAAGAAATGGTGAGTTTATGTTTAAAATAGGAAATGTAGAAATTAAAAATAGAGTTGTTTTAGCGCCTATGGCTGGTATATCTAATAGTGCATATCGTACTATTATTAAAGATATGGGAGCTGGCTTAATAGTTGCAGAGATGGTTAGTGATAAGGCTATTATGTATAATAGTAAAAAAACAATAGATATGCTTTATATGACGGATTATGAAAGACCAATAAGTCAGCAAATATTTGGGAGTGATAAAGAATCTTTTATTATAGCTGCTAAATATATAGAAAAGCATATGAAACCAGATATTATAGATATAAATATGGGGTGTCCTGTACCAAAGGTAGCGATAGGTGCTCAAGCAGGTAGTGCGCTTTTAAAGAATCCAGAAAAAATAAAAGATATAGTAGAAGGTGTTGTAAATAGTGTATCTGTACCTGTTACGGTTAAAATTAGAAGTGGCTGGGATAGTGATAGTATAAATGCAGTTGAGGTTGCAAAGATAATAGAAAGTGCCGGAGCAAGTGCTATTACAGTTCATCCAAGAACACGTAAGCAAGGATATAGTGGTAAAGCTGATTGGAATATAATTAAAGAGGTAAAGAAGGCCGTAAATATACCTGTAATAGGTAATGGAGACATAAATAGTTGTTATGATGCTAAAAGAATGATTAATTTTACAAATTGTGATGCAGTTATGATAGGAAGAGGTGCTTTAGGTAATCCTTGGCTTATAAAGCAGTGTGTTGAATATCTTGATAGTGGAAAACTACCAAGTGAAGTAACTTTAATTGAAAAAATTGATATGATAAAAAGACATTTAGAATTATTGCTTTTAACAAAACCATATAAAATAGCTATGTTAGAAATAAGAAGTCATGCTGCCTGGTATTTAAAAGGTCTTCCAAATGCAAAAGAACTAAAGGAATCAATATTTAAAACTAAAACAAAAGAGGAACTTAATAATCTTTTAAATAATTACATAAAAAGTATGATATAATTAACATATGATTGATTATATGAAAAATAGAAGCAGATCAAAGTTTACGTATAAATTAATGAAAAGTCCATTTATGCATGGAAAACAGTATAAATAATATTACACCAAGTGAAGTAATAGAAGTAGTATTGTTACTAGTGCTTTTAAAAATAACTACAATCAATTTATGAATTATTTAAGTAAGTTAGTAATTGATGATATTCTATAAGTGCCTCAACGGGCTCTAATAGTGAAGCTTATATGTATACTAAAAGGAATTCTTTTTTTCATAAAATTTCTTTGGAAGAGATAATGCATTAGGAATATTTTAATATTCTTGAATTTAATAAATAGTAAAGCTAAAAAAATATTATTAAAGAAAAAAGTTTAGAGATTAATCTAAACATTTTTATTATTTTTTAAAAATTCACGTAAAATTTTAGTAAGTGCTCTTTTTTCTATTCTAGATACATAACTTCTTGATATATTTAACTTTTTTGCAATCTCTTTTTGAGTTATTTCATCATTATCGCTAAGTCCATATCTATGAGTTAATATTTCTTTTTCTCTAGTCGTTAAAACATTAAAATATTTTTTTAAATCAGTAATATTATCTTTTTTTTGAATATCCATTGCAAAGTCATTTGTTGGAGTTTTTAATATGTCTAATATAGTTATTTCATTTCCTTCTTTATCATATCCAATAGAATCATTTATACTTATATCTTTACTTCTTTTCTTATTATTTCTAAAGTACATTAATATTTCATTTTCAATACATCTAGCAGCATATGTAGTAAGTCTTGTATTTTTTGATTTGGAAAAGCTATCAACACCCTTAATTAGTCCAATTGTACCTATACTAATTAAGTCATCAGTATCTTCATTTTTTGAATCATATTTTTTTACAATGTGTGCGACCAGTCTTAGATTATGCTCAATTAATTTATTTCTAGCTTCTTTATCACCTAAGTTAGCTTTTTTTACAAAAACTTCTTCATCTTCTTTTGATAATGGATCAGGAAAACTATTATTTGAATATGCAGCACTAAATATATAAAAGTCTTTAAATAATTTTTTTATAAAATTTAACATATACACCTCAAAATAATATATGTGATAAAAGATTTGTCCTATTCATACGTATGTAAAGTTTAAAATAACCTATTACAATGTAATATAATTGTATTAATAGGAGAAATAAAATGAAAAAAATATATTTTAGTTGTAGGACTTTACGGATGTAATAATTTATATTTTATAAGTGAAGCTGGTAAAGAGGAAAGTGTAATATTGAATATAGTATATTTGATAATTGAGATATAGAAGTAAAAAAGGATCTTGGTTTTACAGATATTGTAAGTATTGTTTCAGGTAATTTTAATTTAGACATTAATGGTAAGATATATAAGTAGGATATAAATAGTTATAATGACATAGTAAAGTCTATGTCTTTTTTTATATTTACAAATTTTTTATTAAGATTAGTCTTGAATTATTTTTATTAATTTAGTAATATGTAGTAAGGTGATAATATGCTAAGTAAGACAGTTACTGATAATTATGATTATATAAAAGAATCTTTAGAAAATGGTATTGATAGCGATACAGTAAATTTAGTAGTTAATGATCTACTAGATAAATCGGATACTATTGGAAGAACTCCAAAGCAAGTAAAAAAAGCAATAGATGCAGTAGTATCTATGAAAAGTGATGAAAATAAAATTGATACTAGTAGATTATCAAATTATGTAAAAGAAAATAGTGTAAAAATCTATAGTGCTCTTAATTCTGGATTATCGAGTGAGGATATAGCAAGAAGATTAATGTCTTCATTAGAAAATTCAAGTGATAAGAAAGGTATGGAAGAATTAAGATTTGTAACGCAATTAGTATCAAAAATGAAAGAAAAAGAACTTAAATTAAAATTGCAAAAAGAAAATGAAAAAGGTGTAAGTTATGTTAAAAAAAATTAAAAATCAATTTGGTTTTACATTAATAGAATTACTTGCAGTAATAGTAATACTTGCAATAATAGCTTTAGTAGCAACTCCAATTATATTAAATGTAATTAGTGATGCAAGATATGAATCATATAAAAGAAGTGCTGAATTTTATACTTCAGCACTTAGAAATTCTCTTGCTGTAGAAGATTTAAATAATAGTAATGGCTTTAAATTACCTGATGGAAGCTATCCTATAAATAGTGATGGCACTTTATGTATTCAGACAACATATAATGAAGATACAAAAAAATTTACTTGTGAAGAAGAAAATAAATTAAAAATTGATGTTGATAAGACTATGCCAACTGGTGGATGGGTGCTTATTAAAGATAATAAGATAATTTGGTATGATCTTGTAGTAAATGGGGTAAATATACCATATGAGTCATATACGGATGAAAGTTGCTTTGAAGCAGAAGGAAATCGTTTAAAAAGCTACAAGTGTGATGATACAAAAGTTATAATACCTCCTGTAATTAATGGTAAAAAAATAACAACTATAGGTCTTTGTAATAGTTCTGCATATTCTAATATAATGAAAAATGCAGAAAAGGTTATAATTCCAAGTGGAGTAACCTCGATTGAATGTGATGCATTTGCGGGTACATCAACAAGTATTAATAATCTTAAAGAAGTATTCTTATCTCCAACAATTGAGAATTTTTATTTAAGGGCTTTTGCATATAATCAAATATCTGAAATAATACTCCCTATGAATATTAGACGAATACCTAATAATATATTTTTAGGGAATAATATAAAGAACGTTGTTGTTCCAAATAATATTTATAAACTAGGTCCTCATAGTCCATTTGGAACAAAATTAGAAACAATTACTATAGGAAGTGGTATAAAAATAATTGACAGTTATACATTTGGTTCTAGTTTGAAAAATATAACAATAAAATCTAGTCCAGAAAATGTAGAAATAAAACAATATGCACTTCCAGGAACTATAATAGACTGTACAAAAGGAACTCCTACACAAAATCAAACATGTATTAACTGGGAGTATTAATATTGACTTAAAATTTTATAAGTGTTAAAATTATATTGTAAATTGATGAAGGAGAATAGTAATAAAATATTAATTTAAAAGAGAGTTAACGTTTGGTGTGAGTTAATAATTAAATTTTATGAATCTACTCTGGAGAGAAATGTAAACATTTCCGGTAATACCGTTATAAAAATTAAGACTATTATTAGGATGGTACCGTGCTATGCACTCCTAGTGGTAGTCTTTTATTGTTAAGGAGGAATTTATGTTAAAAGATTTTTTTGACGAAGTAAAGTATGAAGAATTAAAAAATAGTACTAATGATATTTATAAGGCACTAGAAATATCTACAAATTTATTTAAGCATGATACTGATAAAGGTGGATATCCGTATATTATTCATTTAATGTATGTCTATAGACATGTACATACAATAGACTCTAAGATAGTCGCACTTTTACACGATGTTATGGAAGATAAAAATGTAAGTGCTGAAGATTTAATTGATATAGGATTTAATAAAAATATAGTAGATGATGTTAGTGTATTAACAAGAAAGAAAAAAACAGAATACAAAGATTATATTGATAATATAGTGAAAAATGGTTCTATTTGTGCACTTCAAGTAAAGCTTGCAGATTTAAAAAATAATATGGATATGTCTAGAATTAAAAATCCAACTATCAGTGATTATGAAAGAGTTGAAAAAAGATATACACCTGCTTATGAAAAAATATTAAATAGATTAAAGATTATGGAGGAATTATGATAGATATAAGATTAATAAGAGAAAATAAAGAATTAGTAAAAGAAAATATAAGAAAAAAATTTCAGGATAAAAAATTACCTATAGTAGATGAGGTTGAAAAATTAGATATTGAATATCGTGAGTGTAAACAAGAAGGCGATAATTTAAGAGCTCTTAGAAACTCTAAAAGTAATGAAATAGGTTTATTAATGAGAGAAGGAAAAAAAGATGAAGCCTTAAAATTAAAAGATGAAGTATCTAAATATGGTGATCAGATAGCTTTTCTTACTAAAAAGGAAGAAGAACTTTCATCAAAAATTAAAGAAGATATGATGATGATACCAAATATAATAGCAGATGATGTTCCAATTGGAGAAGATGATTCAAAAAATGTAGAGGAAGCTAGATTTGGTGATCCAGTAGTACCTGATTTTGAAATACCATATCATTCAGATATTATGAATTCTTTTAATGGTCTTGATAAAGAAGCTGCTGGTAAGGTAAGTGGTAATGGCTTTTATTATTTAATGGGTGATATAGCAAGATTACATTCAGCAGTACTTGCGTATGCTAGAGATTTTATGATTGATAAAGGATTTACATATTGTATACCACCTTATATGATTCATGGTGATGCAGTAAATGGTGTTATGTCTTTTGAAGAAAAAGAAAATATGATGTATAAAATAGAAGGTGAGGATTTGTATCTAATTGGTACAAGTGAACATTCTATGATAGCTAAATTTAAAGATCAATTATTAAAAGAAAGTGACCTTCCAATTACTATGACTTCGTATTCTCCTTGTTTTAGAAAAGAAGTAGGAGCTCATGGAATAGAAGAACGTGGAGTTTATAGAATACATCAATTTGAAAAGCAAGAAATGGTTGTAATATGTAAAAGTGAAGATAGTGATTCTTGGTATAATAAGATGTGGAATTATTCTGTAGAATTATTCAGAACACTTGATATACCTGTACGAAAACTAGTATGTTGTTCAGGTGATTTAGCAGATTTAAAATATCGTTCTTGTGATATTGAAGCTTGGAGCCCAAGACAAAAAAAATATTTTGAAGTATGCTCTTGTTCAAATTTAACTGATGCACAAGCAAGAAGACTTGGTATTCGTTATAAAAATGATAATGGAGAAAAAGTTTTTGCACATACTTTAAATAATACAGTTATAGCCCCACCACGTATGTTAATAGCTTTTCTTGAGAACAATTTAAATAAAGATGGTAGTGTAAATATACCAGTTTCTCTAAGACCATATATGGGTGGAAAAAGTATCATTATTCCTAAAAAGTAATTATATATTAATACTTATAAATACTGTTTATACTATTTATAAGTACTTTATATTATAAGAGATAAAAAAAGATGTTATAATTAATTTGTTAGGAGTGTGTTATAAGTGGAAAGAAAATTAAAATTAGCTATACCTGAAAATTTTAGCGAAATAGGACAAAAATTAAATAATTATATTAATGAGATAAAAAATTCAAATGAAAATTATCTTGCTGATATGAAATTAGTTAGATTCAATAATGGCGATGGAAAATGCATATTAAATGAATCGGTAAGAGATTATGATGTATATATTTTAACTGATGTAGGAAATTATGATATATGTTATGATGCACAAAGAGGTAAACATTATATGATGCCTGATGAACATTATCAAGATATAAAAAGAATTATAAGTGCTATGGATGGACATCCAGAAAAAATAACTTTAGTTATGCCTTTTTTATACCAATCAAGACAAGATAAAAGAAGTCTTAGAGAATCATTAGATTGTGCTATGGCACTTCAAGAACTTGAAAGATATAATATAAGTGAAATAGTTACAATTGATGCTCATAATCCAATCGTAGCAAATGCAATACCTACTAAGATGACATTTAGTAATGGATATGCTACAGGTGAATTAATATTAAGTATTTTAAATAATGAAAATATTAATTTAGATAATATATTTGTGGTTGGACCTGATGAAGGATCTAGAGTTAAAGCTAAATTCTTAGCAGACATTTTAGGTGGTGTTAGATTTGGAAATTTTGATAAAAGAAGAGATTATACAAAAATTGTTGATGGAAAAAGTCCAATAGTACAACATGAATTTGTAGGCCCAGAAAACTTATCTAATACGGATATTATTATTGTGGATGATATGATTGCAACTGGTGGATCCTTAATAAGTACTGCTCGTGAGTTAAAAAGAAGAGGCGCTAATAGAATTTATATAATGACTACTTATGCACTATTTACAAAAGGAGTTAAAGAATTCAATGAAGCGTATGAAGAAGGATTATTTAATAAAGTTTATTCAACAAATTTATCATATGTTCCAAAAGAATATAGAGACTTAGAATGGTTTCAAAGTGTTGACTGCACTTATAAATTAGCTCAAATAATTTGTAATTTAAATGAAGGAAAATCAATAAGAGATTTATTAAATGATAAAGAAGAGACAGCTAATAAAGTAAAAAAATTAATAAAATAATAATAATATTAGTTAATATTTCTAGTATAATTTATAAAAAAAGAAATAAAATATATTGAAAAAACAAGAAGTATTAACTTATTGTTTTATAGCCAAAGTGGTAAGGCGTGGACTGCAACATCCAAGCCTTAGAGTTTAAATATAAACTAACAATCCCTTATTTTATGGGATTGTTTTAATGCTTTTTTTACTTTCTAACCACTCATATAATACATCACTATAACTTTTAATTCTTGCTTTTTTAAATAACACATTAACACTCCTTTCTCAATTCAATATTTTATTTTAAAGTTACATTTTTTTAAAAATTTATAATTTATTTTCACAAATAGTAGTGATTTTTACAAAAAATGTCGGATTATATGGTATAATTAATAAGGATAGAGGTCTAGGTTCGTGAAAGTAGTTTTGTTTCACGA
Source organism: uncultured Bacilli bacterium (assembly GCA_934148845.1). Taxonomy (GTDB): domain Bacteria; phylum Bacillota_I; class Bacilli_A; order RF39; family UBA660; genus UMGS1613. The sequence goes on along the minus strand of CAKPDH010000002.1, from coordinate 123,791 downwards.
ACAAATATGTTAACATTAACACTTTCAATATTTTACCTTTATCATTTTATACAATGTAAATTAGAGGTTTCTAATGTTACATATAAACTTAAGTGAAAGCGAGGTAAAATGAAAAAAGAAGAAAAAAGAAAAATAATGAAAGCACGTGAAATCATTGAAACAAATTATTTAATACAATATTTGTAATATGTGGATTTGCTATAATTCCTACAATTATTGTAGCTATTGTGTTAGGAAGTAAAAATAAAAAATATTTGGTGATATAATAAAATGGATAATATAGGAAATATTAAAAATGTTTATTTGTATAATAAAACTTTACATAACCAAGTGATAAAAAAAAGAAAGAAAAAAAGAATTATATGGACTATAGTTAGTCTATTGATTATATTGGTTTCTGTATTTAGTTTCATATATATTGTAACAAATGAAAATTTGGCTAAACAATGGGCCGTTTTATGGATTCTTTTAATGGTATTAACAATTTTCTCTTTCTTTTGCCTTATGTATAATCTTTTTACATTAGGAGACTTTCTTACTGAAAAAATAATATTTTCAGATAGAGCTTATGCAACTACTAATAATGATGAAATCATTACATTTAAATTTGAAAGAAATTCATCTTACTTTAGATATGATTTGTTAAAAGAAAATTTATTAGATGAACTTGTTAAGGTTTTAGTATTACAAATGAGTGTTAGTAAAGAAAATAAAGAAATGAATCAAAAAATTCAAGACAAAAGTATGCTATTAAATGATTTATACGAATGCTTAAATATAGTAAATGTTTATAAAGTAGTAGAAAAAAAGGATCATATAGAAATAATATGTGATTATATTAATTTAATAAATAACACTTCTTGTAAAAAACAATCATTAACAATATATAAATATTACGATAATTGGCAAGATCTATTAAATAAATTAAAAGTAAAAGAGCAGAAAAAGAAAGAACTTATTACTCAAGAAAACGGAGAACATAGTGGCTTTGTCACATTTGTATTACGTAGTAGTAGTAAGTCGAACCAACTACACTTTCATGTAATTATGATTTTAACATCAGTGTTTTGTTTAATAGATAAAAATGAAATTGGACTTGTATTTGTATTTGGTATGGCATACCTTATAAGCATGTTATATTGGCAAAAAAGAGCCTTAAAGTATTTGTATAAAGATAGTGTGGAAGAAAAAGAATTTTTGCTGAAAAGGATAAAAATTAATAAAATTACATTAGCAGTATATTCAATTTTGCTTATGGCTTATTCAATAATTTATATTGAGGCAATACCAACTATATTGTTTGGTGCAATATGTATATTTATTATTTTATTTATACTTAAATTAAAAATAGAAAAATAGGAGGAATATGAAAAAAGTTATATTTTTATGTTTAGCAGTTATTTTAATATCAGGATGCTCTAATAATAATGAGCAAAAATTATGTGATAAAATAGATGAAATAGATGTAAGTTCTTATACTGAAAAAGGTAATTATGATGAACTTGCTAGTATTTTAGAAAAACATTATACAACATATTGTAAAGATTCTAATTCAAAAGTATGTGTATCATTAAACGATTACTTAGAAGCAACAAAAAGTGAGTTAAAACTTAAAGATTGTAATAATTTGGAAAGCAATAAAAAAAGTATATGTGAGTCAGATAATAAATTAATAGTTAGTGATAAAAAAATAGATGTTAATTATAAACATGAAGAAGTTATTGCTAGTTGCAATAACTGGTAATAACATATCAATCGAAAAGGTAACAATTTCAATTTTGTTACCTTTTTTATATTTTTGTTTAGTCTACCCTACCACATAACCAATCCATTGATACGTTGTATTTAACACATATTTGATAAGCAAATACAGTTAAGATTAAAGTTTTACCTGTTTCATAAGCACTAATAGTTGAATGAGTGGTATTTAAATTATTGGCAAGTTCTTCTTGTGTTATACCAAATTTATGGCGTATATAGAGTAATCTTTTCCCTACTATTTTAGGATCTAATGATTTATTTATAATTTTATATTCTTTTACATTGCTTATTTGTACAATGTAATCTAAACTGACATTAAAATAATTAGCATATGCATTAAGTTGTTCTAAAGGTATAATTTCTTTGTTTGTTTCCCATTGAGAAATTGCAACCCTACTAACATTTAATCTTTTCCCTATATCTTCTTGTGTTAAGTCTTTTTCTTCTCTTAAAAAGAATAATCTTTCAAAATTCATATTAATCACCATGTCAATTTTCCCATCAAAAATACTTAAAATCGAATTTGTGTAAGAAAATACGACAAAGTGTGATATAATATATTTGAAAGGTAGGGAGAAGAAATGAAAAAGGAAAAGAATTTAAGTTATTATAGAAATTTATTACATAAGGATGGTATAGCTTTATTAGTAGTCGCAGTTATTTTTACAATTGCAAGTTTTTTATTTATGTTACAAGATGGATATTCAGGTGATCTAAGTGTACCTATATTTTTAAAGTCAATAATGTTTATAGTACTTTCTGCAATTTTAGTCTGCAATAAAAAGGAAACAAAAAAGTTTATAGGTATTTTAACTATAATTATAAGTTGTTTAATGATATTAACATCTATAGGTGATGGTTCGTTATTTGGTATAGTATATTTTTTGTTAGGAATATTTTTAGGAATTCACTCTATATTGTATCTAATTAAATTTAAAAATTATAATGTCCAATCAAACTATTCTGATGGTATAGTAGTTAAAAATTCAAAAATAAAATATTTATCTTTAATGCCAATTATTATAACAATAATTCTATTTATAGTTGAAATTTTTATTGGAATTTCATGGTACAGTACAACAATATTAGTTGTTAATATTGCAAATATCATTTTTTGTATTATATTACATAATAAAAAAATTAAGTCTGCATTTATGTATATAATGTTAGCTATATCTATAATGATAATATTATTTAGTAGTTTGTTTGTTATTGATGAAATTAGAAGCAACATAAAACGGACTAAATACAAAAATAGTAATGAGTATAAACAAACAGTGCTAAAGGGTTTAGAAGATTCTTTATCAGATGATGTATCTACTTTATCTCAAAAAGAATTATTGTTGCAACCATTACAACCATTAAATAATAGAGATTCTTATGTATTAGTCGATAAAAAACATTATGAAGAAGCAATTCATTTATGGAATGAGGATAGTGAAGAATATCTAAAGAAAACATCAGCATATGAAGATAACAAATTAAATGGAACCACTTGTGATGGTTATGTAGAAGTAAGACCAAACTACGAAGGCTATAGTGATTGCTTAATTACTTATAATAATTATGATAATCCCTTATGTGACCACAGATTATATAATTATATAGCAAAAACATATATTAAATGTACAGGAGAGTATAATTACCAAACACAAGGCTTCGATGAAAATAAATTTAACGAGAGTAAAACTGATGAATATTATAAAATGTATTCAATAAAGAAATTAGAAATAGAATTTGGGGACACTGTCGTAAATGTTAGTTCATTATTATCCTTTAAGCCAACTGAAAGTTCACCATCACCTGTATTTGTCAGTAAAAAACAATACGAAGAATTAGAAAGCAAATATTATTTTCCGAAGATATTTGCTGGTGAAGAATTGAAAGATGTATCATGGGACGGTTATGTAAAATTAGAATTAGATCAAAATAAAAAAATAATAGGTAATGCATATATAACTTGTACAGGAAAATATAATTATCAAACGGATGGCTTTGATGATACTAAATTGAAATAGTAAGGAGTGTATTATGAAGTGTATTAATTGTGGTAAAGAGAATAAAGATAATACTAATTTTTGTTCAAATTGTGGTGTTAAGTTGGAACAAAAAATTCAAAAAGAATCTGCTCAAAATGGTAATATTGACATAAAGCAAATACAAAATACTAATAATAAAAAAATACCAACATTATCTTGGGTATCATTAGGTTTTCTTTGTATGCAATTGCTTTGTTTTGGGGACTATATGTTGATATAATGGTATATGAGAGTAAATTATTATTTATATTTGCGTTTCCTTACGTAATAGTTTCTTTAATACTTGCTATTATAAGTAGGGTTAGAAATAAAGATAAGATGTCATTGGCGTTGATAATAGTTGATGCAGTAATAATTTTTATAGCAATTTGCCTACTAGTCATATTTGTAATTGCATTAGGAAAAATCTTTAGTGCTTGTTTTGAGCCTGAATCAGGATACTGGGATTTGTTTAGGGAATTTGTTGAATCAGTTGGGAGAGCAACCCAATAGAGATGCAAAGAATATTAATTATAATAATAGAAATTTGCGGGGTTATAATTCCATTTATATTTGCCCTGTTAATAAATAAAAAATACAAAATTTTATCTACAGAAAATTGTATATATAGTTATATTATATTTTTAATACTATTTATATTATTTTCTAAAATAATTCATGTGTTTATAGATTTTGATTTAGACAGTATAAATTACTTATTATCTAATAATCTAATTGATAAATTACAATTTGTACTTTCAGGTTGGTCTTTTATAGGAGGATATATAGGAGGATTAGTTGCTATATTTATTTTATCTAAATTATTTAAAAAAGATAAATTAGATATATCACTATTATATATTCCAAATATATTAATTATGTATTCTATTTTAAAGATAGGATGCTACATTAAAGGATGTTGTTATGGTATAAATTATTTCCCTATTCAATTAATAGAAATAATTTTAAATTTTATTGCTTATATATATATCTTAATTCTTATATGTAAAAATAATACGAAAAACAAAATTGTTGGATTGAGCTTCATATTATTTGGTAGTTTAAGATTTATAGTTTCAATATTTAGAGTGTTTGCTCATATATATACATTTATATTTATAGAGTTATTTTGCTTGTTGTTAATTTTTTTAGGGTTTAATATTGTAAGGAGAAATATATGAATATTAGTAAAAATGTTAAAAGAAAGGTTCGACTAAATGAGATTGTTAGTATAGTATCTTTATTTGTTGTTTTATATTTAATATATAAATATGTAATGTTAGATTTAATATCATTATTTAACAAATGGATAGTAATTGGGATATTTAGTTTCTTTGTAATATCTATATCAATTTGTTTTATACATCATATTAATAAATTAAATAAATTTTTGAAAAATGAAAATGTTTTTTATGATTTGGATAATAATTTGGATAAAGTATTTAAAAAATATGGGTTGTATATTACTAAGGAATATATAATTTGCATTGGTAGTAAATTCAACTTTTTTAAAGCATTTGCAGTTAAGATAAAAGATATTGATGCAATAGATATTTATAACGATAGTAGATATACGTATAGGAAAAAAGGTGCTAAATTCATAATAGGATCAGTAAAATCAGATATAATGCATAGAAATGATGGTATATTAGTATTTAATATTATATGTGGTAATAAAGTGTATTGTATTACAAATTGCAGTGTATTAAACAAAATAAAAAGTAAAGATATAGAACAAATTGCAGATTATATATGTAATAAGTATAAAAATATAGATTATATTTAAATAATAAAAAAGATAGTACGAAAGAAAATGAATCAAAAAAAGTGCGATAAGGAATGTGTTGGTATAATTAAAAAAATAAAAGGACTAGATTTTCCAACAATAATATCTGTTGAATATAGTAGATGGTAAAAAATATGTTTTGGGCTTTATTTCAATTGGGTATCAACAAAAAATTTAATAGAGCTAAGAACATGGGTTAAAACTATTGTTGGAAATAATGTAAAATAAAATATTATTAATTTTAGTATGTGGGGTGTTAATAGTAGGACTTGCTACAGGATGTGGAAATTCAAAAACTAATGATGATGTTGATACTAATAATTCAACTGAAAATAAAGAACAAGTAAAGGATAATACAAATAATAATACTAATTCATCACTTTTAACAGGAACATATAAAGTTCCACTACAAAAAATTTATATTGATGTTCCTAATTATCAAGAAATAGAAGTTAGATATATTGAATTGTTTATAATTCATGATTCTAGATGTGTTTCTTTTACTTCTGCATTTGATGATAAAGTCAATACTTCAAAAAATCTCATGAAGTTTCATTTAATAAACTTAAAGATAATATGAAAAATTATGCAAGTGGAATAAATAGCATTAACATAACTAAATCTGAAGAAATAAAAGTAAATGGAATTGATGAAAGGAAGAATTTATGTATCAAAATCAATTTGATGTTAAGAAATTCAAAAAAATGATATTTTAGTCAAATAGTAAGTTAGGAAGGTAATTGTGACAGTCACAAAAAAAGAGCTGCTGCTCTTTAAAATAAACAAATTTGGAGGGCCTAGTCGGATTTGAACCAACGATCAGGGAGTTGCAGTCCCACGCCTTACCACTTGGCTATAGACCCATTCTTGTATATTTGTTAAGTTCTACAACTTAACGCGTACAAATTAATTTTACACTATTATGCTGATTTTGTCAATTGTAGTTGCAGTGTTTTCAATAAAAAAATGCAAAACTAATTATATTATATTTTATGTTTAAGGAGGTATATTATGATTATTAACATAAAAGTAAAAAGAAGTGACGATATTATGAGATTATTTCGTAGATTTTGTGAAGTTAATTTTAAATCACTAGATGAAGTTATAGAAGTTTTTAATAACAAAATAGTACAAGGATATTTTTCAATCTTACAATAAAAATAATGATTTAGTAATTTTGTTATTTGAGGCACTTAAAGATAAAAATATTAAAATTGCTTTTAGTAATCATACTAATATAGATGAACATAATAATTGGATTGATATAAATAAAATAAATATCAAAACTTATTCTATTGTTAAAGATATAAAGAAAAAAATAATAAATGATATTTATGATATTGTAAAAGACTACTATTGTCTAAATGAAGAAATAGAATATACAAATGATTTAAAAATATAGTAGGAATTATGTATACAAGAAAATAAAAAGTTAAGTGATGTTATATATGAAATTGCTAATTTTGTTAAAAATTATGAAATTAAATAACCAAATGAAAAAATATTAACATCCACTTAACTTGGTAAAACTAGATTTTATAAGAAAAAAATATTGCAAAATGCTAGGTACTAATGAATAAGTTCTAGAAGAATTTTATATCCACTTATATGTCGAAGATTTAAAAAGATTAAGAAAAACAATTGATGTGAAATTATTCGAAGATGTTGAGTTCCTTGATATAGATTTAGTTGCTAAAGTGATTAATGAGTATTTAATGGAATCGTTAACTACGGAAGAGTTAAAAAATTAGATTTAATCTCTTATGACCCAATCAATTAAGATAACTATTTAGGGTAAATTTAAACAATCAGAGATATTATTTTAACATCAGATGGTAGTTTAAATTATTTTATGGATACCACCCCTAATAACTTAAAGATAAAATTAGAAACATATAAAAGATTTGATAGTAGTAATGTTATAAAAACACAAAAAGAGAAAGGTATTTCTATTAAAAAGGACATTATGAATTTTTAATTTTTTTTCATCAAAACTATTGTATTTATTTTATTAATTGACATAATTATATATGTAATGAATTGAGGGCAAAAGCTGTGCGAATTAAATCAAAAAAATAAAAAAATTTATGATAAAATAAATATATAAAATTAAATTCAATTACCATTTTATAAACATGCTTGTAATTTACCACAGAAATTACATATTTGAATAAATAGGATGATAATTAGTTAGTTGAAAAATGTATTAATATGGATTTATATAAAATTTTAGAAGATTATTCAGTGAGTAAAAAGACCTTTAATTATTTATAAAAAAATGTTATACTTAATGCTACATAAGATTGTTAGTCGAACTTTTATACATAAATTTATGATGGTCGAAAAGTAGTTAAATAGGGTAATTTATATTTTATTTAATATAGTGATATAATATGAATATATTAAGCAGCCAAAATTTATTTTTAAGATTGGAGTGTAGAAAATATGAATGTATTAGAAGTCGTATTTGGTAATTCTTGTTATTATACTATGAAAAAAAGCAAGCTTAATAATAATGACATTTTAATGTTTAATGTTTTATTTAACATTGGTGATTTATCTAATATAGAAAATTTTAAAGTAAAGATACCTAAACAGTTATTTTTTGAATATGGAAATAATAATTTTAAGCAGGAATATGATATTATTATTGATAATATTAAAAAAGGAAATAAAATAAGAGTATGGACTAGTAAAAAGCACATTTATTCATATTTAATCATGTTATACATTTGTAGTATTATAAATTTATATAATTATGAATTATATGTGTTGTATAGTGATGATTATAATGAAGATTATCCATCTCCTAGTGTAATGAATGAAAAAGAACTAGAAGAATTGTCTAAGTTAGAACACAAATTAACTAACATGGAAATAAATGAAAATGCTAACACTTGGAGAAAATTAGTTAATGAAAATTCAGATTTAAGAATAATTGATCAAGGTTGTGTGAAATCTGCTTCATTAAATTATTATGACTGTTATATTTTAGATACTTTACAATCACTGGGAAAAGTTAAGATTTCTAGATTAGTAGGAACACTTATGCAAAATGTATATTTGACCGATACAATGTATGTTTATTTAATAAAAAGATTAATAAAGAATAAAAAAATAAAAATCACATTAAATAGTAGTACTAGATATTTTGAAAATCTGATAGAAATAAATAACTAATAATTACAATTTATGAAAAAATGATGAAACTAATTTATATTAATAAAGGTTGTAAATATTTATTTACTTGTTTTATTTTAAATGTACTTTTAAATATAACTAATTCAGAAATGAGTTGGTTTTTTTTTATAAATTAAAACTTAATTATTAAATTTAATATCTTTTTTTTTATAAATATTATATAATTAAATTGTACTATAAGGGAGGTATTATGATTTATACAAAAGAAGTAGAAGAAATGTGCCCAGTAAGGTGTGGGGTAAACCATGGACCAGCACCTATCCCAGAAGAAGGAAAATGGGTACAAGCTAAAGAGATAAAAGATATATCTGGATTAACTCATGGTATTGGATGGTGTGCACCACAACAAGGCGGATGTAAACTTACTTTAAATATTAAAAATGGAATAATTGAAGAAGCTTTGATAGAAACAATTGGATGTAGTGGTATGACTCATAGCGCAGCTATGGCTGGCGAAATTTTAGTTGGCAAAACTATATTGGAAGCCCTTAATACGGATTTAGTATGTGATGCTATTAATACTGCTATGAGAGAGTTATTTTTACAAATTGTATACGGAAGAAGTCAGTCTGCATTTTCAGAGGGAGGATTATCTATTGGTGCTTCTCTTGAGGATCTTGGGTCTAGTACAAGAAGTCAAGTTGGTACAATTTATTCAACAAAGAAAAAAGGTCCAAGATATTTAGAACTTGCGGAAGGATATGTATTAGAATTAGGTCTTGATAAAAATGATGAGATTATTGGCTATAAATATGTGAATATAGGTAAAATGATGAATAATATAAAAAAAGGCATAGAGCCACTTGAAGCAATAGAACGTGCTAGTGGAATATATGGTAGATTTAATGAAGCGGTCAAAACAATTGATCCAAGAAATGAATAGGAGGTATTTATGGCATTGTTTGAAAATTATGAAAGAAGAATAGATCAAATTAAACCGGTTATGGAAAAATATGGAATAAAAGATTTTGAAGATGCTAGAAAAATATGTAAGGATGCAGGCTTTGATCCATATGAAATAGTAAAAAGTATACAACCTATTTGTTTTGAAAATGCTTGTTATGCATATACTTTAGGTGCCGCAATAGCTTTAAAATCAAATAGAACAAAAGCATATTTAGCTGCACGTGCGATAGGTGAAGGATTACAAGCTTTTTGTATACCAGGAAGCGTAGCAAGTGAAAGAAAAGTTGGAATAGGGCATGGAAATTTAGCTTCAATGCTACTTAATGAAGAAACAAAATGTTTTGCGTTTTTAGCAGGTCATGAATCTTTTGCAGCAGCAGAAGGTGCTATTGGCATTGTAAAAAGTGCAAATAAAGTAAGAAAAACACCATTGAGGGTTATTTTAAATGGCCTTGGTAAAGATGCCGCACAAATTATTTCTAGAATAAATGGCTTTACTTATGTTAAAACAGATTTCGACTTTTTTACTGGTAAAGTAAAAGTTATTGAAGAGATAAAATATTCGGAAGGTGAAAGAGGACTTGTTAGATGTTATGGCGCAAATGATGTAAGAGAAGGTGTTGCAATTATGCATCTTGAAGGTGTTGATGTTTCAATTACAGGCAATTCAACGAATCCTACACGTTTTCAACATCCAGTAGCTGGTACATATAAAAAAGAATGTATAGAAATGGGAAAAAAATATTTTTCAGTAGCATCTGGTGGTGGAACTGGTAGAACACTTCATCCTGATAATATGGCGGCGGGTCCAGCATCGTATGGTATGACAGATACAATGGGACGTATGCATAGTGATGCGCAATTTGCAGGATCTTCATCTGTTCCAGCTCATGTTGAAATGATGGGATTAATTGGAATGGGTAATAATCCAATGGTAGGAGCAACTGTTGCAGTAGCAGTAGCAATAGAAGAAAGTCAAAAATGACTTTCTTTAAATTTAATGATATAATTTTACATAGTAGAGGTAATTATGAAAAAGGTAACTATATATATTTTATTATTTTTAATTTTTATTAGTAATGTATGCGCCATAGAAATAAAATCAAGAAATGCTGTCGTATATAATTATAGTGATGACGTAATTGTATATAGTAAAAATGAAAATGAAAAAGTCCAAATAGCTTCGTTAACCAAAATTATAACAGCAATAACAGTTCTTGATAATACGGATGATTTAAACAAAGAAATTGTAGTTACTAAAAATATGATAAGTAATATAGATGGTTATGCTAAAATAAATTTAAAAGTTGGTGATAAGTTAACCATACTTGATTTACTTTATGCATTAATGCTTCCATCTGCTGCTGATGCAGCACAAGCATTAGCACTGACGATAAGTGAAAATACGGTAGATTTTTCAGTATTAATGAATAGAGAATTAGATAAAATAGGAGTTAAAAATTCCCACTTTGATAATCCTATAGGCATAGATAGTGAGAATAATTATTCTACTGCTTTAGACTTATCTATTATTTTAAAATATTGCTTAAACAATCAAATGTTTAAAAAAATATATGAAAGTGATTACTATTATATTAAAAGTATAGATAAAACTATTTATAAAACATTAAGTACAACCCTTAAAAAATATAATCTTAATTTAGATATGGTAACTGGAGCTAAGACTGGATTTACATATAAAGCTGGATTATGTTTAAGTAGTACTATAACTATAGATAATTCAAATTTTATATTTATTGTCCTTGGATCAGATATTAATTATCCATATCAAATAGAAGATACAATAAATTTATATAATTATGTTAATTCAAACTATTCACATAAAAAAATATTAAGTAAAAATGATAAAATAATAACGCTTAAAGTAAAAAATAGTAAACAAAAAGAATATGCAGTATATTCTGATAATGATGTAATTAAGTATTTAAATAACTCTATAAATTTAGACGAACTAAAATATTATTACACTGGTATAACGGTTCTTAATAAAAATATTAAAACTGGTGATAAGATTGGAGAATATATAATTAAATATAATGAAGATATATTATATAAAACTGATGTATATTTATCATCAAATATTAAGTATTATAATTATAAATTAGTTATATTTATTATAAGTATTATATTATTACTTTTAATTTTATGTAAAAAACTAAAAAATAAAAAAAATAAGAAACTGCCCCTGAGCAGTTTCTATAAAAGAATAAAAAGGGGTTGGCTAGTGTGATACTAGCACCAGCTCTATTTCGAACTGGCAATGTATATACTAATCTAAAAAAGTAATTTTGTCAATCTTTTTTTAAAAAAAAAGTTAAAAAATATTAATATCTATGATATACTTATTCTAGGTGGTATTATGGCAAAAAAATTAGTTAACTTAATAATTGGGTCATTAGGGTCTATAATAGCAATTCCATTTATGAAAGAATTAATCGTATTTTTGATTTCCATGAGTCCAATATTAGAACTTAGAGGTGGGTTAATAGCATCAGCACTTTTAAAATTAAATCCACTTTTAAGTTATATTTTATGCGTTGTTGGAAATATTATACCTATTCCATTTATTTTGATTTTTATATCACGAATATTAAAATGGATGAGAAAAAGTAAAAAATTTAAAAAAATTGCATCTTGGTTAGATAAAAAAGTAGAAAAAAACAGAACTAAAATAGAAAAATATGGATATCTTGGATTAGTACTTTTCGTAGCAATTCCACTTCCTGGAACTGGAGCTTGGACTGGATGTCTTGTTGCTGGTGTTCTTGAAATGGATAGAAAAAAATCATTTATTGCTACTACACTAGGAGTACTTATTGCATCTATAATAATGATGATTGTATCATTTGGACTTCTTTCTAATATAGTGTAGTTTTATGTTAATAAATAATTTAAAAGGTATAGGACCTAAAACATTAAAATTATTAAACGATAATGGGATAATAACGACAAGTGATTTGATTAGTTATTATCCTTTTAGATATGATATAATAAAAAGAAGTAATATAGAAGAATTAAAAAATGATGATAAAATAATAATAGATGGAATAGTAGATAGTAGTGTTAGTGTATATTTTTTTAATAAAAAAATGAATAAATTAGCATTTAAAATAAATACTTCAAAATATTTATTAAACGTAATTATATTTAATAGAGCTTATTTAAAGCCAAGATTATTAACTGGATCTAGTATTACGGTTATTGGCAAATATGATAAAATCCATAGTACTATAGTAGCAAGTGATATTAAGTTTATGAGACTTAAAGATACTCCTATTATAGAACCTATATATCATTCTATTGCTTCATTAACTAGTAATCAAATAAAAAAAATAATTAATAGTATAACTGAGTATGAAGTAATAGAATATTTACCTATGTATATAAAAGAAAAATATAAATTAATAGATAAAAATACTGCTGTACATAAAATACATAATCCTTTAAATGAGTATGAATTAAGACAGGCTTTAGCATATTTAAAATATGAAGAATTATTTATATTTATGTTAAAAATGTATGGATTAAAAAGAAATTCAAATTTAAGCTTAGGTATTAAACGTGATGTTAGAAAAGAACTAGTTGATAATTTTATAAATAATCTTCCATTTAAGCTTACACCAGATCAGTTAAAATGTATTTTTGATATATATACAGATTTAATAAGTGAAAAAAGAATGAATAGACTTATTCAAGGTGATGTTGGTAGTGGTAAGACAATAGTTGCAATAGTAGCCTTATATATAAATTATTTAAGTGGTCATCAAGGAGCCTTAATGGCACCAACTGAAGTCTTAGCTTATCAACATTTAAAAAATTTAGTAAAAATGTTTAATAACTATGATATAAAGATTGAAATACTTACAAGTTCAATAAGTAAAAAAGAAAGAAAAAATGTACTTGAAAGATTAAAAAATAAAGATATAGATATATTAATAGGAACTCATGCATTATTTAGTAGTGATGTTACTTATAACAATTTAGGATTAGTTATAACAGATGAGCAACATCGTTTTGGAGTTGTACAAAGAAGCAGTTTAAAAAATAAAGGTATAACTCCTGATATACTTTATCTTAGCGCAACACCAATTCCTAGAACATATGCATTAACTATTTATGGCGATATGAGTATATCTAATATTAAGACAATGCCAAGTGGTAGAAAAGATGTAAAAACTATATTAAAAAATAATAGTGAAATAAAAGAAGTTTTAGAAATTATTTATAATGAATTAAAATGCAGACATCAAATATATGTAATTGCGCCTTTAATAGAAGAGTCTGATAAGATTAATTTAGAAAATGTAAATAAACTTGAAGAAAAAATGAAAAGTGCTTTTGGTAAAATATGTAATATAGGTGTATTACATGGAAAAATGACTAGAGAAGAAAAAGATAATATAATGGAGCAATTTAAAAATAATAAGATAAGTATACTAATAAGTACAACTGTTATAGAAGTAGGCGTAGATGTAGAAAATGCAACAGTAATGGTTATATTTGATGCATTTAGATTTGGACTTTCTCAATTACATCAATTAAGAGGTAGAGTAGGAAGAAATAGTCTTCAAAGCTACTGTATATTAATAAGTGATCAAGAGGCAGATAGATTACAAATAATGACTAATACTAATGATGGATTTAAAATAAGTGAAGAAGATTTTAAATTAAGAGGCAGTGGTGATATATTTGGTATAAGGCAAAGTGGTGATATGAATTTTAAACTTGCCAACCTAACTAGTGATTTTAATATATTATTAAAAGCAAAAGAAGATGTAAAAGAGTTAGTTGATAGTAATAATATAGATAACTATAATTTACTTAAAGATATAATTAATAATTGTAATAATTTAGATTAGATTATTGTAATAAACTTTGATTATTACTATTGACTAATTAAAAAAAATTTTATATACTTATTATGGTATGGAAGTCCATACCAGATATTCTTTACGATGCTTATATGTGAAGAATATCTAACCAAAACCCCCTGAAATTCCCCTCGAAAGAGGGGAATACTTTTGTTTATAAGGGATTTTTAACTATTTTTGCTTTATCTAGACACCACACTAGATACCAAATATTAGTTTTTAGATACTAAATTATTTTTTTGTTTGAGTTTATTTAAATACTTAGATTTAAATTATCCATAGTATTTTTTACATCAGTTAGATTATTTGGAAACATATGAGCATATGTGTCTAATGTTTCTTTAGTACTAGCGTGTCCTAAATATTTTGATACGGTTGTTACTGGTTGTCCAGTATTTATTAGTAAAGAAGCACAACTATGTCTAAAAGAGTGTAGTGGAATTCTTCGGATATCTGCATTTTTAGCAATTCTACCATTAATTCTAGACATCATTCCGAAGGTTAATGGTTCATGTTCACCGAAAATAAACCATTTGTCATTGAAGCTATAGTACTTCTTTTTTTCATTGTATAAATTTACTAAATCATTATATAAAACTTCAGTAAGAGGTAAAGTCCTAATACTTTTAGATGTTTTAGGTGGAGTTAGTTCATAATATTTTTGACTATCCTTAACACTATTAGCTTGTTTAGTAATAGATACTAACTTATTATTCCAATCAATATCAGACCATTGAAGACCTCTTGCTTCGCCTCTACGTAATCCACAATAATATAACATTTCAAACATTGTTTTATCATTTAAACTAGTAGTTCCTGTTATATATTTTTGGAATTCTTCAAAAGTGTAAACATCTTTTTCTACTTTCATTTCATTAGGGTCTTTAAAGAACTCTATTTTTTTATAAAAACGCATTAAATTGATATCATACATTTTCATTCCCCAATTAAGAATAATCTTAAGAAATTTTTGAACATCATTTCTAGTAGAACACTTAATAGGTTTATTCCATAAATCTTGTTGAAACTTATGATATAGATTTCCATCCATATCTTTTAATTTAACATTTTCAAAATCAGTAAAATACCTTCTTCTTTTTAAATAAGTTTCCATTGTTCTTCTTCTAACTTTATTTTTTTGAGATTCAATATATTGGTCGGTTAGTGTACCAAATGTCATATCCATATCTCCACCGAATTCAATTTTACTATTTAAGAACTCTCTTTCAGCATTCATTGCATCTAATTTAGTTTTATATGCTTTAGAAAAACTTTTTTTCCATTTTCCGTTTTTATCTTTTTCTTTACTTATATTAGCACCAGTAGAAAATATAGATTTAATTATATAATATATAAATTGTAACGGATAAGTTAGTGTAAATATATTAATTAAATTCTTATCAACTATTATTCCAAGTAAAAACCAAGATATTATTGGTATAAATGATAATAATGATAAATCAAAACTAATTCTTAGTAATCTTTTCATTTTTGAACCATTTTATTTATTTTACTATATATGTCATACCAACTATAACATCTAATAATATTATCACCAATACAATTTTTGTTATATCCTGCATGAAAACATATAACTGGAATTCTAGATGATATTTTATTTATGTTATCAACTTTATCTTCTATCATTACATCAATATTATTTTCTATACATATACTAAGTTTATCTTCTAGACTAAATATTATTTTGTCATACTCAATTTCATTTTTTCTAAGCCATTCTAAAACAATATTTTTATTTTCTTTTTAGCCTTTAGTGCAGAATTCCTACCAAGATGTCCAAGTTTCATAATATCTTCTAGAGTGCACCATTGCTTAGCTACCAAATTTAATGTTTCTTCTGCAGTCATATTTTTTCCTCCTTTTCTTTAACTTTTTTGTGGTGATACATAAATGTAATACGTATCATCAAGTGAATTATAGATAATATATTTTTTCTTTCTTAATTCTCTAAATGCTAATGCAACATCTTTTCTACTATCATTACTAAGAGAGTAGAGGTCAGTATTTTCAAGTTCCTCATTAGTTCTAACTAATAGAGAATTAAGCATACTAGTTGCTCCGATAGATAAATCTTTAGGAATTATATAGTTATCAATATTATCCTTTTTAAATAATCTCATATTCACATCCTCCTTTCTTATTAGTGTCCGATATTAAGGACAATTCAAATATAGCATTGTCCGAGAATATTGTTAATACAATTTGACCGGAAAACTAGACATTTAAACAAAAACGTGGTAGAATTAAATTATTGAGAGAAAAAAGGGGAGAAAGAAGTGTTATTATGAACTCAGAAGAACTTAAAAATTTAATTGAATCAGCAAGAGAGGCCAAAGATATTTCACAAAGAGAACTTGCTAAATTAACTGGTATTAGTAGAAGTACTTTAAATGATTTAATAAATGGTAAAATAAAAAAAGTAGATATTGATGATCTACGTAAAATTGCTGAAACTTTAGATATGTCATTGCAAAAACTATTAAAAGCTGCAGGTTATGATGAAATGTCTTTATATTTTCATGCACATAAGAGTAAAGATAAATATATTGATAAATCTAGTAAAGATTTAAAAGAATTAATTGAAAAATACAAAGAATCAGAAATAGATTTATTACAATTTGATTCTAATAAAAGAGATAAAGCAAGAGAAGCAGGATTTATAATATTTGAAGTTGCAGAACATTTAAAATTACTTAAAGAAGGTAAAAGTGAATATACACTAGAACAAGCAGTAGAAGAATTAACAAAAGCAAATGACTTACTTAATCCAATTATGGAAAAGTATGATTATGATAAACTACCTAAGAAAAATTAAAAATTAATACTATGATATGTTATTGCTAATAATGGTAAATAAGCTATATCATAGTATTTTTTTTATAAAAATAAGAAAAGAATAACTATTTTATAAATTTTGTGCTATAATAGAAAACAACTTTTAAGGGGGATTTATTATGAATGTTTTAGTAGTTAATCCAGCAAATAAACCATTTACAAATAGGTCTATTTTAGCTGAACCATTAGATGTATTACAAATAGCAACAATTATAAATAAAAAATTTGATAATGTAAAAGTAATTGATATGGATGTTAATAGAATGGATAATAATATCAATGAATATTTATCAGATGAAAATATAGTTGTTTTTGTCTATGATTATCAATTACCATTACATACTACTGAAACAATACAAAATATTTTTGAAACAATTCATAATACAAATAAACCTACTAAATTTATAATGATAGGAAAATCATCCACTCACTTTTATCAAAAATTTTTAGATAATGGTATAGATGTTGTTATCAAAGGAATAGCAGATGAAATTATTACTGATGTAATAGAAAATATTAATGAGATAGAAAAATTAAAAACCATTCCTAATTTAGTTATCAAAACAAAAGAAGAAATATATATTACTGATAAGAAAATATTAACAAATGATTTTAATAAGTTACCAATTCCCAATAGAGATTTATTAGATATTACTAAATATATGGATACAAGAACTATTATCACTTCAAGAGGTTGTGTTGGAACTTGTAAATTTTGTACTACACCATATTATTTTGGTAAGTGGAGTGGAAGAAATGTTACTGATGTTGTAAATGAAATAGAAATGTTAATATCAAAATATAATACAAAAAAAATAATTTTTCTTGATGATAATGCAACCGTAAACAAAGAACGAATGATAGAAATTTGTAGAGAAATAGAAAAAAGAAATATCAAATGTTTATTTGGAGCATTATGTAGTATTAAATGTTATGACAAAGAACTTTTAGAATATATGTATAAAGTTGGATTTAGATGGGTTCACTATGGTATTGAAACAGGTAGTGAAAGACTATTGAAATTAATGAATAAAGATATGGATATTAATTATATAAAACAAGTAATAGAAGAAACAAAGAAAATTGGTTATAGAATTAGAACAAGTTTTATTTTAGATTATCCATCATCAACTAAAGAAGATATTATAAAAACAAAAGAGTTAATTTTATCAATAATGCCTCATGAATTAAGACTGCATTATTTAGCATATCGTGTTGGAACACCTATATATAATGAGAATAAAGAAGTAGCAAATAAAACACAATATATTCATAGTAATAAACCTAATATAGAAAATAATGAATTAACTAATGAAATAAATAATCTTATAAAAGAATTAGAAAGAGAAAATTATAATATGGTTTCAAAAGATATAGATTGGGGATTATTTGAGAATGCTGATAAGAATACTAAAATAGCAGCATTTACTCCAATAAAGTATGGGATGTGTTGGTATGAATAGATTGATAGGAATAACAGGTGGAATGTCATCAGGTAAAACAACTATATCAAAGGATATTTTAAAACATAATCCTGATTACATTTATGTAGATGTAGATATTTTTAGAAGAAATTTATATAAAAATGATACATATATTTTAGAATTAAAAAATGTAATACCTGAATTAAAAGAATATGAAGAAATAAATTCTTTAATCTTAAATAAATATATTTATAGCAATGAAGAATATATGAAAAGATATAAAGAGATATTGTATAAATATTTATTTAATTATTTAGATTATTTTGATAATAAAACAATAATTCTAGATTGGGCATTAATACTTAACGATAATTTGCAAGATAAGTTTGATAAAATAATTTATGTTTCAGCATCAGAAGAAACTAGATTAGAAAGATTAAGTGCAAGTGATTTATCTAAAGAGGATATATTAAAAAGATTTGAATTACAAAGAATAGATAATTTAGAAAGATATTTTTCAGATAATTTTTTAATAGTTAATACAGATAATGGTTATGATCTAAATAAAATTAATGAATTTTTAAATAGTATGGAATGTAAATTTACTTTACCAAATAATGAAGGTAAGGCAATTTGGGAAATTACACATCAATGTAATTATAATTGTTCTTATTGTATATTTTCTTGTAATAGTAAAAAGATTGATGGAGAATTGACTACCGAAGAATGTTACCATATTATAGATGAATTAGTTTTACATAATTTTAAGCATTTAAAGATAACTGGTGGAGAACCATTTATTAGAAAAGATATTTTAGAAATTTTAAAATATGCAAGTGAAAGATTAATTACTGATATATCAACTAATGCTTCATTAATAACTCCTGAAAAGGTAAAATTACTAAACCAGTTAAAATTAAAAATGATACATGTTAGTTTAGATGGAGATAAATTGGAACATGAATCAGTAAGAGGAAATAATACTTATGAAAGAACTATAAAAGGTTTAGAAGCATTAAGAAAATCAGTTAATAAAGTTAGAATAGGTTCTGTTATACATTCTAATAATCAATATGATTTAGAAAGTTTAATTTTAGATTCAGTAGGTTTAGAAGCTGATGAAATAATATTTTCAATAATGGAACCAGTTGCTGGACAAGATAGAACATTAGTTAAGACAATACCAAATGAAGTTTTAATCTCTCGAATTGATGAATTAAGAGAAAAATACAATGGACAAATAATAGTTAATTATAATTTTGGTAAACAACCTAATTTTGTTCATAGGTGTCCTGCAGGAGATAAGTTTATATATATAAATAATTTTGGTAATGTAAGTCCATGTCCTTGGGTATTAGAAAGTGATAAAACTTGTATTACAAGTAGATCATTAAGAGATAATTCTTTGGAAGAAATTAAAAGAGATAAAGTTTTAGTAAGGTTTTTAGATGCAAAAAGTAAAGGAAAATGTTATGGAAAGATTTAATAGTATTTATCCTTTTACTTCTGAACATATTGCGGGATATATGAAAGAACTAGATTTAACTGATAAAAAAGTTATTACAGTAACAGGTTCAACTGATCATATATTAAATGCAATATTACAAGGAGCAACTGAGATAACAACGTTTGATATTAATCCATTAACAAAACCATATATGGATCTAAAAATTAGTGCTTTAAAAAATTTATCTTATGAAGATTTTATAAAATTATTTTTGTTTGAAAGTAATATGAATTTAGATTATAGTATTATCTCAAGTTTAGATATGTCTGATGAAAGTAAAATGTTTTGGTTAGAGCAATTATCAAAATTTAATAATAATGGTATTGAATTAAGAAACTCTTCTTTATTTAATACAAAATATTTCAATCCTTATAGTAAGTTGTGGCAAAATTTATATTTAGAAAAAAGTAAGTATAATTTATTAAAACAACAGTTAAAAGATGCAAATATTACATTTATTAATGCAAGTTTAAAAGATTTAAGAATTGAAGATAATTTTGATTATATGTTTTTATCTAATATATCTGACTATTTAAGTTTAATGTATAGTTGTGATACATTAAGAAAATATAGAGATTTATTATATGAATTTCAAAAAAGAATAGATACAATATATTTTGCTTATTTATATGATATAGGTAATTCTAATCCTAGAACAGAAATAGATGATTTAAGAAAAGTAAAAGAGATATTTTCTAACTTCCAACAAGTAGAATTTAAGAGTGCTTTAGAAGGAAGTTCACAAGATAAAAAAGATGGTGTTTTAATTTTAAAAAGAGGAGGAAAATAAAATGTCAGAAAGTAGAAATAATAGTGAAAGTAGAGAAAGTAGATATACTCCATCATATGTATCTAGACCAAGTGAAAGTAGAGATACTGGAGAAAGTAGATGTAGTTATTCAAGTAATAATTTTTCTAGTGAAAGTAGAAATGATAGTGAAAGCAGATATGATTCTAGAGGACAAGTAAATAATACTAGATATAATAATTTAGATGATATTGATTCTTTAATAGAAAAATTAGAAAGAGAAATGTCTACTAATACATCTAATAATCCTAGAATTAATCAAGCTTTAGAAAAAAGAAGACAAAAAATTGAGGAATTAAAAAGATTAAGAGATGAGGCAAAAAGAGAATCTGAAGAAGAAAAGCAATTAAGAATGTTAGAACAATCTAATGATGAATTAAATGTTGTTATAGGTAATGTAAAAAAATTGGTTAGAAAACCTGCAAACCCTAAAAAAGAATCTACTCGTTCTAGTTATACTTCGTATAGCAGTTCAAGTGAAAGCCACGATTCAGGCGAAAGTAGATGGTAAAATGGAAAACATTTATAAAAATTTGCATTCTAATCAAAAAATATTAATATATGAAATGTTAAAAAGAGGTATAAGTGTTGAAGTGTTAGATGAAAATTTAGAATTAATAAAAGCATCTTATAATGGTCATGATGAATTAATTTATGACAGAGATTCATCTATAATGCCATATAATGTTTCAATACTTGCTGGGGATAAAGGAATAACAAAACATATACTACAAAATAATGGAATTAGTGTTCCTATGGGAGAAGTATTTGATGTAACTGATTCTGATTATATTTTAAAAGCATTTAAAATATTTGATTGTCCTGTTGTTTTAAAACCTGTTTTTGGTTCTCATGGTTATGATGTTTATACTAATATAACTTCTGAAAGTGAATTAATAAAAGCAATAGAAAAGATAATTCAAAATAGGGGGCAAAATACTAAAGTATTAATAGAAGAATATTTTAATGCAAAAGAATATAGAGTTTTTGTTACAAAAAATGGAGATTATGCGGTTTTACATAGAGATCCTGCTCATGTATATGGAGATAGAGTACATTCTATAAAAGAATTAATTGCAATAGAAAATTATCGTAGAATGAATCCAAGAACAAATGCTTTGTGTGAAATACTAGTAGATGAAGAAATGTATAAATATATCAAGTCAAATGGTATAAGTATGGATACTATTCCAAATTCAGGAGAAAAAGTATATTTAAGACCAAATTCTAATGTTGCTATGGGAGGAATTTGTGAAGATTATACTGATAGAGTTCATCCTAGTGTAATTGATATTGGTAAGAGAGTTTTAGATGCTTTTCCAGGACTTCCTTATGTAGGAATTGATTATATGACTAATACAATAGAAGAATTACAAAATGATGATAGTTATAGAATAATTGAAATTAACACAGTACCTGGAGTGCACATGCATTTTAGACCTGCAATAGGTAAATCACAAAACATTGCTAAATATATGGTTGATATGATTTATCCAGAAACAAAAAATTATGAAAAAGGTGAAGAAAATGGATTCCAAAAATCTATTAAAAGATTCTAAAGCATACTATGAAAATAATGATTATTATGAAATCTTTAGTATTGCTGAAGATGGAGAAAATAAAGTTGGTTCTTATTTAGAAGAAATATGCAAAGATAAAATTGTTTTAGATGCAGGATGTGGAACTGGTAAGTTTTTAAACATATTAGAAGAGAAGTCAAAAAAGTATATAGGAATAGATTTGTCAGATAAACAATTAGAAAAAGCAAAAGCAAAATCTAATAAAGACACTTCTGAATTTATATGTTCAAATTTATCGAATATTAATTTAGAAAGTAATAAAGTAGATTTAATTGTTTGTTCATGGGTGTTAGGAACAATTATTGATTTAGATGAAAGAAATAAATGTATAAATGAATTAAAGCGATTATTAAAATCTAAAGGGACAATCATATTAATTGAAAATGATGAAAATAGTGAGTTTGAAGAAATAAGAAATAGAACTAAAGATAGTAGAACTAGAGATTATAATAATTGGATATTATCTAATCAATTTAATATAGAAAAACAAATAAATACATATTTCATATTTGATTCCTTTCAAGATGCAAAGAAAAGTTTTGAAGTAATATATGGAGAAGCAATAGCAAACAAAATTAAAAGTGAAAAAATAGAACATAAAATTGTAATATTTAAATATCAAAACTGATAAGAATGACACAATGACACTAAAAATGTGAGAGGAGTACTCACGAATGATGTGTCATAGTGTCATTTTAATAATAAAAACAATAAAAATTATGCTATAATAATATATATAAAAAGGAAGCGCTAGTACAGGCTTATATTTTATAAGTTTTTGTATTGGCGTTTTTTAGTAGTGAGGAAGTGAAATGATGGAATATAGTATTGAGGGGAATTTAATAAATTGTAAGCATAATTTTGATGGTAATGAAGTATTAAAAAAAGATGTAATAAAGTCTTGGGAAAATAATTTAAATTATGATTTATTAGAAAAAAAATTAAGAAAACCACAATTAGGAGCGTTATATGCTTTGAAATCTCATTTTACTGTCTCTAACAATGAAGCAACTGTTGTAATGCCTACAGGTACTGGAAAAACAGAAACTATGTTATCGTATATAGTTAGTGAAAAATTAGAGCAAGTGTTGATTATATTGCCAAGTGTTTTATTAAGAGATCAAACTTATAGTAAGTGTAAAAACTTAGGTTTAATTTCAGAATTTAAAATATTAAATGAAAAAGCTTTATTACCAAATGTATGCTTATTAAAAAGAACACCTAGTGATAAAGAAACATTAAACAATATTACCCATAATGTTAATATTATTGTTTCAACAATAGGTATTATATCTAGGCTTAATGATGAACAAATGAGCATTCTTAAAGAAAATTGTAATGCAGTTATAATTGACGAAGCTCATCATATAGCAGCTAAAACTTGGAATAATGTAAAGTCTAAATTAAAGGATCTCAAAATAATACAATTTACTGCCACTCCTTTTAGAAATGATAATAAAAAAATTGATGGTAAAATTATTTATAATTATCCCTTAAGTCATGCACAACGAGAAGGATATTTTACGAAAATAAATTTTAATCCTGTAATAGAATATGATATTTCAAAATCAGATGTTGCTGTTGCTAATAAATCCATCACAATTTTGAAAAATGATATTGAAAAGGGTTATGATCATTTGTTACTAGTAAGAGCTGGTTCAAAAAAGAGAGCATTAGATTTGTATGAAAAAATATATAAAAAATATTATGGTAATTATAATCCGGTATTGATTACAAGTGATCAAACAAAAACCACAAATAAAGAAAATTTATTAAACTTAAGAAAGTTGGAATCAAGAATAGTTGTATGTGTAGATATGTTTGGAGAAGGAATAGATTTACCTAACTTAAAAATTGCCGCTATTCATGATAAATATAAAAGTTTACCAATTACTCTTCAATTTATTGGACGATTTGCTAGAGTTAGTAATGATAAGATAGGAAATGCATCATTAGTTGCCAATATCATGAATGAAGAAGTTAATGAAGAAATAAAACAGTTGTATTCACTTGATTCTAATTGGGATTACATAATTAGTGATTTATCAAAAACAGCAATAGGAAAAGAGATATCTTTCCAACAATTTATGAGTGGTTTTGATATAGAACAATTACGAGAGATATCGGTAAAGCAGTTAGTTCCAAAAGTGAGTATGGTTGCATATAAAACAGATATAAATGAATGGCAATTAGAAAATTGGAAAAAAATATTTAATGATGAATTATCCGTAATTTCAGTCAATGAAGAAAACAATACGTTCGTAATTATTGAAGCAATAGAATCTCCAATTTCTTGGACATCAAATAAAATTATAACTAACAAAATATTAGAGTTACATGTTGTTTATTGGAATAAAGAAAAGAATACAGTATTTATAAATTCTTCTAATAAAACAATTTCAAATATGATAGCAGATAAAATTTTTCATACAACTAATAAAATCAATGGAGATGTAGTATTTAGAGCATTATCTGGGATTAATAGATTAATGATGGCTTCAGTAGGATTGAGAACAGCTATTAATGGACCAATTAGATATAAAATGTATGCAGGAATTGATATTGCATCAGGAATAAGTGATTCTGCTGCAGGTACCTCTATTAAATCTAACATATTTGGTACTGGATATAATGGTGATGGTAAGGTATCGATTGGTTGTTCATATAAGGGAACAATATGGTCTAAATGGGTAGAAACAATAGATTATTGGAAGGATTGGTGTGACAATATACTTGATAAATTATTGGATGACTCAATTAATACCCAAGATATTTTAAATTCAGCATTAGTTCCTAAAGTTATAAATAAAAGACCTAATCGTGTACCAATTTCTATAGAGTGGCCAGATGAGTTGGTGATTGAAGATTATAATAAATATTTTATAAAAAGCGGAATAAATGAATATAGTCTAGATGAAGTGGATTTAAAAATAAAGGATGCAGAAGTATTGGATAAAAATATAACATTTTTAATAAATGATTTACAATTCCAACTAGAAATTACGAATAAAGGTTATAAATTTATAAATGCTTCTGGCAAAAAAGTAGAATTGTTAAAAAATAATAACAGTATGGGAAATATAAGTGATTATTTTAAAGAAAATCCACCAAGAATTTTCTTTGATAATCAGTCGTCACTTGAAGGTAACCTTTATGTAGAAATTAATAAAGATCTTTCCAATTATTTTAACAAAGATAGAATAATTAGAGAAGATTGGGAAAGTGTTGATATTTCGGTAGAATCACAGACAAAGAATAAAATTAAAAATTCTATTCAATATCATATGATTAATAAATTAAAAGATAGTAATAAATATCAAGTTATTTTTGATGATGATGGTTCTGGTGAAATTGCAGATATAGTAACTTTGAGAGAAGAGGAAAAATGTATTTATATTGAATTATATCATTGTAAGTTTAGTGGCAATACTATTCCGGGAAGAAGAATAAGTGATTTATATGAAGTTTGTGGACAATGTCAAAAATCTATTAAATGGAGAGCAAATATTGATACAATAATTGACCATATATTACACAGAGAAAATTTGGCACAAGAAAAAAATTATTCAAGAATTGAATTAGGAGATTTAGAAACTATATATAAGTTTAAAAATTTGTTACGATGTAAAAAAATAGATATGAAAATATTTATAGTTCAGCCTGGAGTTGATTCAAAAAATATTACTTCAGATATGATGTATTTATTGAGTTGTACACAATCGTATTTAATAGATACATATAATATTCCTTTAACTATTATTTGTTCATAATAATAATTAAAGATAAATACACAAAATTTTATAGATACTAAAACTAGATACTAAACCTCAAAAATAAAATTATTTTTATAAACTTTTATAAATTTAGATAAAAGAAAAAGCCTTATTTTGTAAGACTTTAACTAATTATTAAATTGTTACGAACTGATAATAATATTTCCCCCTGAAGAGAGCGCAAGCTCTCATTTTTGTTTATATTAAAGGGTTTTAGAACTATTAAGTAGTTTTAGGTACACAAATTTAAAATAAGTTAGGGTTTATTGATAAATCTAATGGAATTTTTATCACTTTTATTAATTTTTCTATATATAAAAATCAATAATAAAAGAATATAATATAAATAATTTTTATATTTATCATTTAAAATTTATATAAAATATTAATCTAATTATGTGCTATACTTTAAATGGGTGATTTAATGAAAGAAAAATTTAAAATTTTAAATGATAAGTACGAAGAGTATGAACTAAAGAAAAATGAATTGTATGATAAACTTAACAATAAAAGATTAGATATTATAAAACAACATGATGAGGCTATTAAATTGCTTGATTTAAAACTTGAAAACGATATAAAAAATGTAAAAGATGAATATAAAGCTTTAGAATATAAATTATATTTAGAATATAAAAAATATTTAGAAGAAAGAGATAATATTAAAAAAAATATACATAAAAGTGCGACTTTTGATATTAATATAATTGGCCCTTATATAGCTAAATTAATATCTGTATTTGAAAATAAAAATTTTAAATTTGAAGAAGGAATAGTTAATGCAAAAAATATAGAATTTTATGAGCAATATTTATATTATAAAGATAAAGTTTATATGTGTGCTATAATTACAAATAGTTCATTAAAATACTTAAACGAAAAAGATATACATATATATAAGTATGATAGTATAAAAGAATACTTAAATAGTGATGATATATTAATTTATTTTGAATATTCTAAGAAAGATTTAGTTGAAATGTATGATGAAAATTTCAAATATATATTTGATAATAAGTATCCTTACGTAAAGGAATTTATTGATATATTAATATATATTAAATATGTAAATGGATTTATAACAGAAGAGCAAATTGATCAAGAATTAAATAATTTTATAATAAAAAATAAAGAAAAAACAAAAGAATTAAAAAAATAAAACATAGCACTAGGTTAAATAGGATATTTACTAATATTAAATTTTAAGATATAATATTTTTAGGTGATGTGTGTGAAACTAATTGAACTAAATTGTAAAAATTGTGGCGCAAAGCTTAAAGCACCAGAAGGAACCACACAATTAGATTGTAAATTTTGCGGCTCATCTTTTAATATTGAAGATGCTTATAGCGATGGGTATAAGTATACAAAAGGTGTTTTAAAAGCGCAGAGTGAACAAATGGAAGAAAATTTTGAAAAAATGAAAGGATTAATGAAAAATTCTCCTTTTGGTAAAATTTCAAAAGTTATTTCTATCTTATTTGTTATAATTTTTGTTTCAGTTTTTGTTTTTATCATATATAATATATTTAGAAACTTTGGTAGTGAAAGTGATTTTAATATTAATTTATTTAATAGTAAATATGAACTTGTTTCAGGAAAGAAAACTGGTATATCTATATCCCATACTTTAGATGATATAGTAACTAATAATAAAAAGAATAAAGATCACAAGATTACTGTTATATATAAAGATATTACTTCAAATGAAGAACTTAAAATAAAAGAAATTAGGGATAAATTAAGTGATTGGACGGATTATGATGTATCTCTTAATTATGATAATAGTGGATATGTAAATAAGATTACAATTAAAGATTTATAATTACTTAATAGATATGATAGAAAATTAAATTTAAATAAGTCAAAGTAAAACTTTGGCTTTTATTTTTACATGTAAAATAAATATATGTAAAAATAAAAAAATATTAAATAATTAAAATTGAATTAAGATAATATTTTTGCTATAATCAACTTATGTAGAAATAAAGTTATGGTGATAGTATGATTGAAGATATAGAGGAAAATTCTATTATTATATGCAATAATAATTATAAAGAGCAAATATTAAAAAATATGAAAAAAATAGTTAATATAAAATTTATGACTATAGAAGAGTTTATAAAAAATTATTATTTTAGCTATGATGAAAAAGCTATATTATATTTAATAAAAAAATATAATATTAACTATGATATAGCTTTAGAATATTTAAATAATTTAATAAAAATAGTAGATATTAATAGTAATAATAAGAAAATTAAATTTTTAAATAGTATAAAAAATGAACTTGATAGTAATAACTTGTTAATATATAATTTAAAATTTAAAGATTATATTAAAAATAAAAAAATCATTATATATAAGTATGAACTTAGTAGATTTTTAAAATATTTATTAAAGGATATAAAATATGAGCTAATAAATAAAATATATAAAAATTATGAACCAAAAGTTTTTGAATTTGATACTGATGTTGATGAAATTAATTATGTTGCTAATACTATTTCCAAGC
This sequence comes from uncultured Bacilli bacterium, assembly GCA_934148845.1. GTDB lineage: Bacteria > Bacillota_I > Bacilli_A > RF39 > UBA660 > UMGS1613. The sequence continues at coordinate 94,764 of CAKPDH010000002.1, read as the reverse complement.
TAATAGATAGTGGAGTTGGTATCTCTAATATAAAAATAATAGATTTACCAGATGAATATATAAATAGTGTAAATAAAATATTTAATTTCTATAATTTGAAAATAAATAAGCAAAAAAAAATTCCAATTATTTCTAATGTTGTAGCGCATACATTTTATAATAATTTAAGTTTTGGAAAAGATATAGCTTTAAAAAGTATAGAAAAGTATTCTAATACTGATACTTATAATAAAATAATAGACATTTTAAATAAATATGTTTGGTGCAATTTAGAGGATTTAAAATTATTAGTTTACCATGACTTAAACAATACTTATTTAAATCAAGATAAATATACAAATGAAATAGAAATAGTAAGTCTAGATGGATATGATTTTACTGATGAATATGCGTTTATTCTTGGATTTAATCAAGGCGTTTTTCCAAAATTATTAAAGGATGAAGATTATATAAATGATTCTATAAAACCAGAGTATTTAGAAAATACAATTGAATTAAATAAAAGAAGAAAACAAATATTTAAAAATCTAATTAAAAGCATTAAAAATTTGACTATTACTTATAAAAATAGGACAACATTTAATACATATTTTCCATCACTTTTAATTGATGAATTAAATATTAAAGCTATAAAATGTGAAATTGAAATAAAGGAAGATTATGGAGAACTTAGTAGTAAAATACGTCTTGCTGAACTTTTAGATAATTTAATTAAGTTTAATGAAAATAGTTCATATCTTTCTATATTAAATTCTAATTATTCAATCCCTTATAATACATATTCTAATAAATTTACAAATATAGATAGTGAAAAAATAAAATCGTATATAAATAAATTAGAAAAATTTAATTTATCTTATTCATCAATGGATAATTATAATAGATGTGGTTTTAGGTTTTATATTGATAAAATATTAAATTTAAAAACTAATTTAGATAAATTTAGTGTTGAACTAGGATCTATTTATCATTATATTTTGATGATTGGATTAAAAAATAAAATTAATATAGAGGAAGAAGTAAATAAATATATAAAAAAGAACGAAATAAAATTAGATAGTTCAAAACAATTTTTTCTAAGTAAAGCTATTTCTAATTTATATTACTTAATTGATGTTTTAAATGAGCAAAAATCATATTCTAAACTTGATCTAATAGAAACAGAAAAAAATATATCTATTAATATAAGGGATAATATTAATTTTGTAGGATTTATTGATAAAATTATGTATACAAAAAAAGACTTAAATATAATTGCTGCTATAGTAGATTATAAAACTTATGTTAAAAAGCCAAGTTTAAGGTATGCTAAGTATGGTATTGGTTTACAACTTCCAACTTATATGCTGTTATCAAAATATGCATTTAAGGATATAAGATTTGTAGGTTTTTATTTACAAAATATTATTTTGAATAATTTAAGTGATGAAGAGAAGAAAGATAGTTTAAAGTTAATAGGATATACTAATAGCGATAGAGATATACTTGAATTATTGGATTATAATTATAAAGATAGTAAAGTAATTACTAATTTGAAAGTAAACAATGATGGCTCTTTTAGTTCAAATAGTCTAAAAAGAATAATAGATGATTCTAAAATAGATGATTTAATTGATTTAACTAAAGAAAAAATAGATGATACAATAGATAACATAATGAATGCCAATTTTAACATAAATCCAAAGTATGATAATGAAAATATAGGATGCGAATTTTGCTATTTTAAAGATTTATGTTATAAGACAGAATCTGATTATGTAAAAATAATCCCAAATGAAGAAATATAAAAAAATAATTTACGAATTTAAATATGCATGGTATAATTATTTTGGCAATTGGAGAGATATAAATCAGATTGGAGGTTTATATGAAGAATGATTTTGAATTAGTTAAGTTTAATTTAACTGAGGATATGTCATCAGCGCTTATTGAATTTAATAGTTTAAAAATTAAATTAAATAAGTTAAAAAAACTATACAATCTAGAAAAAAATAGTGACTTATTAAAAGAAATAAATGACATTGAAAATAAAATGAATAAATTAAAAAAGAAGTTTATTAATTTATTCAGAAAGTATAATAAGGAAGAAATAAATAAATACCTTGAGATGAAAGATCAATTTTGATCTTTTTTTTCATAATATAAGGATTTTTGCGTTTTATATAGAATAATATAAATGAAAGAAAAAATATTCTAGTTTTGTCGAATATGTATAATTGAATTTTAAAATGTGCTAAATTAAATAGGAAGGTGAATATATGTTAAATGTAGGAACTGAGTTTAGAAGAGGAATACTATTTGTGAGATTAAGAGGTGATTTAAACAAAGATACATTTCATAAATTTAATAAAAGGGTTATAAGTGTAATTAAAAAGAATGGTATAAGAAATGTTGTGTTTAATTTTTCAAATTTAAAGTCTATAGATATTAAAGGTATTAATTTGATTTTTTATAGTTATGAAATATGCAAAAATAATGAAGGAAGAAGTCTTATGTGTGGTGGGAATGATTCTGTAAGAAGGAGACTAAAAAAGAGCAGACTAATAAATTATGTATATGAAATACCAGATGAATTAAGCGCAATGAAAATATTGAATTAGGGTGAAATAATGGAAGAAAAAATTATTTTAGAAAATCAAAATCTTATATATTATATAGCTAATAAATTTAAAAATTATCCATATAAAGAAGATTTATATCAAGCAGGTAGACTTGGAATGATTGAAGCATATAAAAATTATAATGCAAATATGAATTGTAAATTTACTACATATGCATTTAATTATATATATGGTGAAATGAGTAAACTTGTAAAAGGAGATAAGGGAATAAAAGTTAGTAGAGAAATATCTAAATTAAATTTAAAAATAGAAAAAGCTTATATTTTGTTATCACAAAAATTAATGAAAGAACCAACAACTTTAGAAGTTGCAAATTATTTAGAGATACCAGAATATTATGTATCAGAAGCTTTACTTAGTAATCAGAAAATCAAAAGTATATATGATAAGGTAAGTGATGATACGAAAGCACTTACTTTAGAAGAGGTTATAGGTTCATCTGATAATACAATAGATTTAATTATGCTTAAAGATGCTTTAAATAATTTAAGAGGGGAAGATAAAAGTATTATATATAATAGATACTTTAATGATTATACTCAAAGTGAAACCGCACAAATAGTAGGAATTAGTCAAGTACAAGTATCAAGAAAAGAGAAAAAAGTACTAGAAAAAATCAATAAATTAATAACTCAATAAAATATATTTACCTCAAAAATTAAAAAATATAAAAATAAATGTTGAAACAAAAAAATATTTATGCTATAATCTATATGTGGCTGTGGAGTAGTACTCAAGAGGCTGAAGAGGCGCCCCTGCTAAGGGTGTAGACCGGGCAACTGGTGCGAGGGTTCAAATCCCTCCTGCTCCGCCATTAATAGATTAATAATCCTAATAAGGATTTTTTTTGTATATAAATATTAATATTTTTGATATAATATAACTGGTGGTTTTATGGATGGAAACAGAGGAGCAAAAGGATCGATAAAAGATAGACTTATAAGTCTTCTATATAGAATTAGATACTTAAAAATAATAAAGTCTAAATATACAATAGAAGAAAAGAAAAAACAAAAGAAGTATTTAGAAGATTTAAAAAGATTTAGAGAAGTTTCTAATTATAATATATTAGATTTAGAAGATATAGATATACTTGATAATATTAAAATAACTGGAATATATAAAGTAGAGGATAAAGACTCTTATAAACTATCAAATTCTAAGTTATATGAAAATAAAAGCTTGGATGTAACAAACAAATCTATTATTTATTATAATCAAAGTAAGTCAATTAATTTAGAATCTTTAACACTCGATTCAAAAATAACAAAAGAAGTATTAGATTTTGATAAAGAAGAATCTAAGATAAAAGATGAAATTATTATAATAAAAGAGATAAATAAATTTGTAGATAATACAAAGAAAGAATTATCTGAAATAGAAAATAAAATAGATTTTTTAAGCGATAAAGTAAAGATAGATAATGTAGATAATTCTTTATATGAAAAGGAATATATAGAATTACAAAATAAAGTAAGAAAACTTAAAGATGAATATGATTCTATTAAAGAAAAATATGATCTTAGTGAATTTAAAATTTTTAAAAGTATTACACTCATTAATGCAATAAGTGATTATAAAAAGAAATCCAGTTTAAATGAAATGAAAATGCTTGTAAATGTTTGTAAGACAGAGATAAATAAGATAAAGAAAATAGAAATATCATATAAAAAAACAAATAAAATTAAAACTGATATAGAAAAGGTAAATAATACTCAAACTAATGTAAAAATAAAATTTACTTTAGAAAAAAAATATTTAGAAGAATTACAAAGAAAAAATGAAAAAATAAAAGAAATACTTGAATTAAATCAAAAAAAAGTATTAGAACTTTTAAATAAAGCATCATATATAGAAGTTACAAAAAAGATAGAATCCTCATATACCTCTTTTGGCAAAGTGATTAATGGAATGATGAAATTTATAGGCGGTGTTATAACAATTCCACTTTCATTTAAAAATATATTTGGTATAGCTTTAGGTTCTACATTAATAAATAGAGGATTAAAAAGTATAAATAAAGGATTAGAGTTAAAGCAAAAAATAGTATATAATTATGATTATGAAGATATTTCAAAAAAAGTTATGCAAGTAGAAGATAAAGTTAACTATACATCTTCAATAATAAATGATTCGTTATCTGAAATATCAAAAATGAAAGATAATATAAAAAACACTTATTCTAAATATTCAATAATATTAGATGAATACAATCCAGTATTTAATAATATAAATAAACTTGAAAAAATATTAATAAGGCAAAAAGAACAAATTAATAATTTAAATAAAAATATAAAAAAAGAAAAAGAATTAAATGATGTAAAAATGCAAAAGATAAAAAAATTAAAAAGTAATAACTAATTGTGGAGGTATTTATGAAATATAGTATGAAGTTAAAGAATGACCCTTTTAACAAGATTAAAGATTTAAAAAAGAAGATAGAACTTAGACTTAATGATGAAAAAAGGAAATTATTAAATGTAGGTGATATAATAGAATTTACTAACGTTGAAAATCAAAATAAAATGTTAGTAGAAGTAATAGGGCTTGATTATTATTCAAGCTTTGATGAATTATATAAAAATTATGACAAAGAATTACTTGGATATGATGAAAATGAAGTAAAAGATCCAAAAGATATGGAAGCTTATTATTCTATTGAAGAACAAAAAAATATGGTGTATTTGCAATAAAAATAAAAAAGATATAATTTATAGGAGAAGTTATGAATTTAAAAGAATGTAGTTTAGATTTTATTATTGATGGAGTAAAAAATGGGAAAATTACTAAAGCAGATTTTATAGATTCTGGTATATGTCCAACTTGTTTTAATAGAGAACATAATAATATAATATATGGAAGTAATATCGATAAAATATTATATGAAGATGAATGCTTAGAATGCTTTTTAGCTAGCGATCCGAGAGCTATTGGTCATACTATTATAAGTACAAAAAAGCATTTTAAAGATATGTTAGAATTAGACGATGAAACTTGTAAGAGGATATTTTTATTTTCTAAAATAATGATGAATATATTAAAAGAAGTATATGATTCTGAAAGCGTTTATTTATGTACGATGTGTGATGGATTAATGAATCATTTTCATGTGCAATTAATTCCAAGATATTATTATGAAGAAAGAGGTTCAAAAAATTTTGTGAAGCCTAGAATGGAATATGTTAATGATTCTTTAAAAGTATTAAAGTTAAGAGAAAAAATAAATAAAGAGTATATTAATAAATAAAATATAATAATTATTAATATATTAGAGGTAATTAATATTAAATTAAATAAATTATTTATTGGCAATATATATGTGTTAAAAAATAGAAAATTAAAATATGGATTTAATTTTGCTCCCATATCAACAGGTAGATATAGATGCAAGACCATTGCCCGTTGAAGTGTTGAAGAAATATTTTGATTTATTATTCAAAGAAATAAACATAATTAAACCAAAAATAATTATCACTTTTGGAAACCAAGTTAGTTCTACTATTTTTAATAAAAAGATATCTGTATCTGAAAATAGAAAAAAATGTCACAAAATAGAAATTAATAAAAACAAATATAAAGTTTATCCTGTTTATTATCCAGTAGGTAATGGCATATTTAATATTGATAAATCGATAGAAGATATAAAGTGGATAATTGAAAATGAAATAAAAAAGGAAGAACAAAATCTTCTTTGTGAAATTTTATAGAAAGTTGTAATATTAAGATGGACATATAAGGTAGTAGTATATCTTCGTTTATCAAAAGAAGAATATAATAATGAAAAATAATCAAATAGTATTATAGATAACTATAAAAAAACACAAAGAACATTTATTAATGGATTATTATAGCGATGATTATTTAGCATTGAAGAATTTATTTAATGATTTGTCTGCAAAATATATATCAAAAAAAGTAAGAAGTTCTTTAATTGTGAAGAAACAAAATGGGGAATTCACAGGTAGATTAGCACCTTATGGATATATTAAAGATTTAAAAGATAAACATAAATTTGTGGTTGATAAAAATGTATCTCATATAATTAAAAAAATATTTGATATGATACTTGATGGAAAAAGTAGAAGAGAAGTTGCTGATTTTTTAAACGATAATGATATATTAACTCCAAGTGAGTATTTAAAGATTAACGCAGATATAGATATGACAGTAATGAAAAAATGGAATTCTGAAATGGTAAATTCAATACTAAGAAATGAAAATTATTCAGGGATATTATTTCAAGGCAAAAAAAGAAAATTAAATTATAGAGTTGATAAGAAAATAAGCATAGATAAAAAAGACTGGATTGTTACTAAAAACCATCACGAAGCAATTGTCAGTAAAGAAAAATTTGATAAAGTACAATATATTTTAGATAGACAAGCTAAAGCAAATAAAGATGGAAGTATAGATACTTTATCTAGATTTTTAAAGTGCAAATGTTGTGGTGGTAATATGGTAAAACAAACTTCAAAAGGAAAGTTTATTACTATTACTCTAACTACTATAGAAATAAAACTTGTGAAAATAATAAATCTGTTAGTGAAAATGGGTTAATTGAAATTATAAATGAAAAATTAAATTTAACTAATATTACTAGATTAGAATTAGAAAATAAAGTAAAATGTATTTATATTGATAAAGATAAAAATGTTGAAATTGATTTTAAATGAAAAAATTTAATAGAAAGGATAGTAACATATGGACAATAAAAACTTACAAATAACTAATCATGATTTTTTAATATATAGGGATTCGAACAATGACGTTAAGGTTAGTGTAATGTTAATAAATAACGATATATGGCTTACTCAAAATTTGATTGCAGAATTGTTTGGTGTAGGAAGAAGCACAATAACTGAACATATTAATAATATATTAAATAGTGGTGAACTTGATGAAAATAACACCGTCGGAAAAACCGACGTTGATAATTCTAAAAAACCTGTAAAGATATATAACCTTGATATGATTATTGCAGTTGGATATAGAGTAAATTCAAAAAAAGCAACAAACTTTAGAATTTGGGCTACTAAAATATTAAAAGAATATATGATAAAAGGTGTAGTTATGGATGATGAAAGATTAAAAAATCCTAACTATATATTTGGAGAAGATTATTTTGAGGAAATACTTGAAAGAATTAGAAATATTCGTTCAAGCGAAAGAAGATTTTACCAAAAAATAACAGATATATATTCTTCTTGTAGTGTAGATTATGATAAAGATTCAGAGATAACAAAAGAATTTTTTAAAACAGTTCAAAATAAATTGCATTATGTAATAACTGGTAATACTGCAGCAGAAATAATATATAACAGAGTTGATTCTAAAAATAGTAATATTACGATGTAATTAAATTGGAAAAACATGTGGTATTAGTGAATATGTAAGGAGGTATAATATGTATCTAATTTTTGGAACTACTAGTAAAAGAAAGGTAGAAGATTTACAAAACATAATTAATGAAATGAATTTAGGCATTCAAGTTGTTAGTATGGATGATATAGGTTGGGATAGAGGTGAAATTGAAGAAAATGGTTTTACAATAGAAGAAAACTCGTTAATTAAAGCAAAAGCTATATTTGCTTTTTGTAAAAATCATAATATAAATTATCCAATAATGACAGACGATGCTGGATTATTTGTAGATGCATTGAATGGTGAACCTGGTATATATACTGCTAGATATGCAGATGATGAACTTGCTTTGAATCCGGATTTACCTAAACATCAGTGTGTTATTAAATTACTTAGAAATCTTAATAATAAAGTGAATAGAAATGCAAAATACAGATGTTGTGTAACATGCATGATGCCTAGTGGAGATTATAAACAAGAAATTGGTGAAAGTAATGGGACTATAGCAAAAGAAATAATTGGAGAATTAAAGAAACCATACTTTTATTCAGTATTCGTATTGGAAGGTACAAATGTAGCTTTTAATGAATTAAAGGGTGAAGAACTTGATAATACTTATAGATATAATGCTTTAAGAAAGTCATTGAAAAAATTTTAAACAACTTGTAAGATTAAAATATTATGATTTGCCATATATCCTAGGTATTATAGTTAATATTTGATACCATTTTATGGTAACCATAGAAATGAATCAAAAATTGACGGAATTATACTAAATTTCGTTTTTTTTATGCTATAATTGAATAGAAATGGAGTGATTCCTATGGATAATAAAACAAATATTAACTGGTAAGTGGGGAGTCATGAAAAAACACACTTGAATACTTGAAAATAAAGAGTATTTTTACTAAATGATTTTTACATTTTGGGACATTTTTTAATGAATTTTAATTTAAATTGATAAGTGTATGACTTATGAAAAACTAAAGGAAAGGAGATTATTGATGGAAGATAATAAATTAATTATATATAAAAATAGTGAAGGTAATATTATAGTAGATGCTATTTATAAAGATGAAACTTTATGGCTATCGCAAAAAGGTATGTCAAAAGTTTTTGAATGTTCTACAGATAATATAAGCTTACACTTGAAACATATATTTGAAGATAATGAGTTAGATAAAAAATCAGTTACCGAGAAATGCTCGTTAACTGCCAATGACGGGAAAAACTATAACACAACTATTTATAGTTTAGATGCTATAATTGCAGTTGGGTATAGAATTAATTCGAAAAAAGCAACAGAATTTAGAATATGGGCAACAAAAATATTAAAAGAATATATGACAAAAGGTTTTGCTTTAAATGATGAACGTTTTATAAATGGAAATAAATATGATACAAAATATTTTGATGAATTATTAGAACGTATCAAAACAATTAGAGTTAGTGAAAGAATGGCATACCAAAAAATCACTGATTTATTTATTGCTACAGCAGCAGATTACAATTCAAAATCAGAAGAAGCGTATGCTTTCTTTAAAATTGTTCAAAATAAGTTGCATTATGCTATAAGCGGACATACTGCTGCAGAACTTATTTTTAAAAGGGCTAATTCAAAAAAAGAGCATATGAGACTAACTAATTGGAAAAATTCTCCTGATGGTTTAATATATAAATATGATGTAGTTATTGCAAAAAATTGTTTAAACGACGCAGGATATAATTTAAAAGATTTAACAAATATGTTTTTAGTATTTGCTGAAGATGAAGCAAAGCAAAGACATGTAATGACAATGAAGGATTGGATAAATGCAACTGATGATTTATTAAAGTTTAGAAGAAAAGAAGTATTAAATAATAGTGGTAGTATATCTCATAAAGAAGCCGTAGAAAAAGCAGAAAAAGAATACGAAAAATTTAGAGTTATACAAGATCAAAAATATATTTCTTCAATGGATGAATTTTATAATAGATATTTAAATGAAACAAGAATGATAGAGAATGGAAGTGATTAAAATGGATATGTACCAAAAAAGAGAAATGAGAAAGAATAAAAAAATGAATGAAGATACAAAAAGTTTACCATCAACGAGTATCAACTGGTATCCAGGACATATGGCTAAAACTAAAAGATTAATAAGTGAAAATTTAAATTTAATAGACATAGTATATGAAGTAATAGATGCAAGAATGCCATATTCTTCTAAAATAAAAGATATAGATAATTACATAAAAGATAAAAAAAGAATAATTATAATGACTAAAATTGATTTGTGCGATTTAAATGAGACTAATAAATGGATTAAATATTATGAATCTTTAGGTTATAATGTATTAGGACTTAATCTAGAAAAAAATACAAGCTTAAACAATTTAATTAACTTAACAAATAGTATTATGGAAGAAGAAAATAAAAAAAGAATTGCTAGAGGAATGACTAAAAGAAAGGCAAGAGTGCTTGTTATAGGTATTCCAAATGTAGGCAAGAGTACACTTATAAATAGACTTGTAGGTAGGAAAGTAGCTAATATAGGAAATAAGCCTGGTGTTACTAAAAATTTAAATTGGATAAGAGTTGGAAATATAGAATTATTAGACACACCAGGTATATTATGGCCAAAATTAGATGATAGTAATGCTTATAATCTTGCAAGTTTAACTGCAATAAAAGAAGAAGTTTTACCAATAGAAAGTGTAGTTGTATATATATTAAATAAATTAGATAAATATTATAATGAAATATTAAATAAAAGATATGGTATAGAACACGTAAATAACTTAGATATAGAAGAAACTTTAAATCAAATAGGTAAAAAAAGAGGATGTTTAGTAAAGGGTGGCTATGTTGATTATGATAAAGTATATAGTGTTGTTATAAATGATATTAAAACAGGTATAATAAAAGGAATAACGTTTGATAGATATGAACAAAGACAAAATAATTGAAGTGCTTAAAAAATATAATTTTGATAAAAATAGTTATGTTGTAATTAGTGGAGCAGCTATGACTATGCTTGGTATTAAGGATAAAACAAACGATATAGACATTGCGGTTACTAAAGATTATTATAATTACTTAATTAAAAATTATAAGTGTGAATTTGAAAAAATAAATTTTAATAATAATAAAGTTTATTTTATAGATAATATAATAAATTTTGGAATAGATTTTTATTGTGATCCAATATATATAAATAATATTCCTGTTCAACCAATTAATGAAATTATAAATTTAAAAAAAATATTAAATAGGGAAAAAGATAAAATGGACATAGAATTAATTAACAAATATAAAGAAGATAAAGCAATTAATAAAAATTCTCTTGTGCTTGCATATTTAGGAGATGCTATATATGAAGTATATATTAGAAAATATTTAATTGATAAAAATATATGTAAAGTAAATATTTTACAAAAAGAAGCAACAAAATTTGTAAGTGCAAATGGACAAGCTTCATATCTAAAACTTCTTCTTGATAATGATATTCTAACAGAAGAAGAAAAAAATATAGTAATATGTGCAAGAAATCATAAAAATAACCATAAGCCTAAAAATTGTGATATAATTACTTATAAGTATGCAACTGGATTAGAAGCTCTTATTGGATATTTATATTTGAATAGTAAATTTAACCGTATAGGAGAAATTATTAATTATATTATTGGGAGGTAGTTATGTTAGTATATGGTAAAAATGTAGCTTTAGAGTATTTAGAGAACAATAAAAAAATAAATAAGGCATATATTCAAAATAACTTTAACGATTCATTATTAATAAATAAATTAAATGAAAGAAATATTAAAGCAGAAAAAATAACTAAGTTTGAAATGGATAAAAAATCAAGTGGACTTCATCAGGGAATAATTTTAGATGTTGAAGATTATAAGTATAAAAATATAGATGAAATAATAAATAAGGATGATTGTTTAATAGTTATGCTTGATCATATTGTTGATCCACATAATTTTGGCGCAATCATTAGAACTTGTGAAGCTGCAGGAGTAGATGGAATTATAATCCCACAAGATAGGAGTATACAAGTAAATGCAACTGTAATTAAAACAAGTGTTGGGACAACTGAGAGGGTAAATATTATACCTGTTGTTAATTTAGTAAATACAATAAAACTATTAAAAAATAATGGATATTGGATATTTGGAACAGATATGAATGGCGAAGATTATACTAAATTAAATTATAAAGGTAAAACTTGTATAATATGTGGTAATGAGGGACATGGAATGTCAAAACTTGTAAGAGAAAATTGTGATTTTATAGCAAGTATTCCTATGAAAGGTGAAGTCAATAGTTTAAATGCTTCCGTTGCAACTGCAATAGTTTTATTTGAGGCAATAAAGCAAAGAGGATAAAATGAAGTATAGTGACTATAATGATTATGAGCTTTTAAATTATATATCGGATGGTAATGAAGAGGCAAATAATATAATAATCAAAAAATATGAACCTTTAATAGCTAAAATTTCACAAAAGATGTTACCTTATTGTATAAATGGTGGTATAGAAAAAAGTGATTTAATGCAAGAAGGAATGATTGGATTAAATCATGCAATAGATAGGTATAGGGAACAGAAAGATGTATTATTTTTTACTTATGCAAAGACTTGTATTGAAAGAAAAATAATAAGTGCTGTAATAGCGGCAAATAGAAATAAAAATAAAATATTGAATGATTCTATATCTTATGATGATGAAGAAAATTCTATTATTAATTTTATAAAAGATTCTAATTTAACTCCAGAAGAAAAATTATTAGATGATTACAAAGAAGAAGATTTGCTTAAAAATATTCGTTCTGTTATTACTGATTTTGAAGATCAAGTACTTGTGCTTTTAATAAATGGATTTAAATATAAGGAGATAGCAGATATGCTTGATAAGGATAAAAAATCAATAGATAATGCTATACAAAGATTAAAAATGAAAATAAGAAAAATAATTGAAAAAGATTAATTATATTGATTTGTTTTCAATTTGTTTTTTTCTTTTTTTTGTGTTATTATATAACTCAATTAGGGGGATAAAATGAAAAATTATTATTTAGTGATTACCTTAAAAAATATAGTGATGATACACTAATAAAATATTTTGAAAAGATAATAAAAATACTTGAAGAAAAAAATATAAAAAGACAAGATATTAATAAAATTATTTTTAATTTTATACCTGTTTTAGGATTAACTAGTGATAATATTAAGAAAAAATAAATTTTTATAAAGATAATAATATTAAATTTATAGTTTGTAATGATTCAAGACAATTAATTCAAAGTATAGAGCTGACTTACGCCAGATTAGAATTTTTTAAAAATAATGGTATTATAATTAATAATTTGAATTATAGAAAATTATATATAACTAATCAAAAATTTTTAAAACAGTATAAAATAACAAAAGATAAATTAATAAAACAATACTCATATAAATATAGACAATAATTTATTATTGTTATATAATTAATATGGATTACTAAAAGAAATGAGGTGACTCATGAATAGGGAAAATAAAATAACAATTGGTAATTTAATTTATGCTGTATTATTTTTAGTACTTGGAATATTACTACTTACAACAAGTAATGATATTATATCAATAGTATCTAAAGTAATAGGAGCAGTATTAATTATTGTCGGTATAGTAAAATCAATAATTTATATATATATGAAGGGCAAATTAGGTAATTATGAATTAAGAGAATTATTAATAGGTTTATTAATAATATGTACTGGTATTTTGTTTATTCTATATTCTTCAGCTTTAGGTTTTGCTATTAGAACAATAATTGGTATATGGACTTTATTTGCGGGTATTAGTAGAATGATTTATGCCATATCGGTAAAGCAAGTAGATATTGTTGGATTTAGAATGTATTTGTCAACATCATTTGTTATGTTTATAGTAGGTTTACTATTAATATCTGGAATGTTTGATAAAATGATTGGAATTTTAATAATAATATATGCTATATCAGAAATAGTTGATTATATATATTTTATATGTAAAGGTAAATCATATGAAAAGAGTACGGATGTAAAAAAAGAAACTAAAACTCAAAAAAAAGTAAAAAAATTAAAAAACACAAAAGTAGTTGATGCAATTATTGAAGAGGAAAAATAATTTTCTCTTTTTTTATTTGCTTTTTTATTACACATTATATATAATTAAAGTGGTGATTGTATGAGAGGTAAGATTATATTAATAGAGGGTACGGATTGTTCTGGCAAAGAAACTCAATCTAAATTATTATATAAAAAATTAAAATCAGATAAAATAAAGTGTATAACCATGAGTTATCCAGATTATAATAGTCCTACAGGTAAAATAATAGGTGGACCATATTTAGGAAAAGAGTATATTTGTGATGGATGGTTTCCAGAGGGGGCAAGTCAAGTTGATCCCAAAGTATCATCGTTATATTTTGGAGCAGATTTTCTATATCACTTGGATTATATGAATAAAATTTTAGATAGTGGAACTTCTATTATTTTAGATAGATATTTTTATTCATCTTTTGCTCATCAAGGTGGTAAAGCAAAAACGCAAGAGGAGAGAATTAAAATATATAAATGGCTTGAAAAACTTGAATTTGAATTATTAAATCTTCCAGATCCAGATATTAAAATATTACTTCATATGCCTTATAATGCTTCTTGTAAATTAAAATCTTTTAGAGTAGAAAAGCCAGATCAAAATGAATCTTCTAAAGAGCATTTACTAAATGCTGAAATGTCGTATATGGAAATTGCTAGTTTATATGATTTTAAAATTATTGAATGCGCTACTTTAGATAATCCACGTAAAATAGAAGAAATTAATGAAGAACTATATAATTATGTAATAGAAAAACTTAGATAAATATAAAAGTCATTAAAAAATTGTAATTGTATTTATACAGTAATTAAAAACTTATAAAAAATACTCTACAGAAAATGTGTACAAATGTTCGTAAATCATATTGACAAAGTATATGTTTTTATGTATAATTAAGATGTAATGTTGAGGAGGAACCTAAATGGCAAGTAAAACAACAAATGATAAAACATTAGATCAAGTTTTATTAGATATAGAAAAACAATTTGGAAAAGGTGCTGTTATGAAACTTGGAGAGCATGAGCATCAAAAAATAGATACCATATCTAGTGGATCAATTTCTCTTGATATAGCTTTAGGTATAGGAGGATATCCAAAGGGTAGAATAATAGAAATATTTGGACCTGAATCAAGTGGAAAAACTACTTTTGCACTTCATGCTATAGCTGAAGCTCAAAAAAAAGGTGGGAGAGCTGCATTTATAGATGCAGAGCATGCATTAGATCCAATATATGCATCTAAGCTTGGAGTAAATATTAATGAACTTTTACTTTCACAACCAGATAATGGAGAACAAGCATTAGAAATTTGCGAGGCTTTGGTTAGAAGTGGAGCTATTAGTATTATAGTTATAGATTCGGTTGCTGCACTTGTTCCACAGGCTGAAATAGAAGGCGAGATGGGGGACTCACATGTAGGCCTTCAAGCAAGACTTATGAGTCAGGCTTTAAGAAAATTATCTGGTATTGTAAATAAAACTAATACTGTTGTTATATTCATTAATCAGTTAAGGGAAAAAGTTGGTGTAATGTTTGGTAATCCAGAAGTTACTCCAGGTGGAAGAGCACTTAAATTCTATTCATCTATTAGACTTGAAATAAGAAAAGGGGAACAAATTAAGCTTGGAAGCGATTCTATAGGAAATAGAACTAATATTAAGGTAGTTAAAAATAAGATGGCGCCTCCATTTAAGACTTGTAGTGTAGATATAGTTTATGGTGAAGGTGTATCTATAACAGGAGAAATAGTTGACTTAGGTGTAGAATCTGGCATACTTGAGAAAAGTGGTGCATGGTATTCTTACAATGGTGAAAAAATTGGTCAAGGAAAAGAAAATGTAAAAGAATGGTTAAAGAAAAACTTAAAAACTCGAGAAGAAATAGAAAAAAAAGTAAGAAATTACTATGAAAAAAATGACTCATTACAAATAGGAAATGTTGAAGCTACAAAGTAAAATACATTTTCTTTTTTTATCAAAAAAATTTTTTTATAAATTGAAGAAGAAAGTGTCCAAAAGGACAAAAAAAAAGACACATAGAAGTTACCTATGATACAATGTAAGTGCGAACTAAACATTGGAGGTAAAAATATGTGTCTTTATAATTATAACAAAAAAGAAAGCGTATTATTAACATTTACAGAAAGAATGAAATAATAAAAATAAAAGGAAAAAGCAGTGAGTATGTAATAAAAGCAATAAATTCACTTGAAAGGAAATATGGAAAAAGATTCTATATAAAATTTAAAACAATAACATTTGATAATGGTGTAGAATTTATGGATTATGAAGGTATGGAAAAATCTTGTATAAAAAAAGGAACAAGATATATTATGCACATCCATATTGTTCTGGAGAGAGAGGAACAAATGAAAATAACAATAGATTGATAAGAAGATGGATACCAAAAGGTACAATAATAGATAATATAAGTAAAGAATTTATAAAACAAATAGAAAATTGGATAAATAATTATCCAAGGGCAATGTTTGACTATAAAAGTTCAAATATGATATTATTAGATGTATAAAATACTTACATTTTAGGTAATGAAATGTGTGGACACTTAATATTTCAATTTATAATAATTATTTTATTTAAATTTAATTTGCTTTTTTTTAATATTTATAGTAAAATACAGATTCGAAGGCTTTTTAAGCAGAGGGGGATTTTATGAACACAAATAAAGAAATAGAAATAATTAGAAAAGAATATGAGAATAATCCAGTAAAACTTTTCTTAAAAATTAAAAATTCAATATATGATGAAAAACAATTAAGCAAAATTAAACCAATTAGAATATTAGATGAGTATTATTCTTATTTATATTTAAGTAAAATAGAAGGAAATGAATATAAAAATAAAGATAGTGAAATTGAATTTTATAACATGTGTAAAAATGTACAATCTGGATATTTTAATGTAATATCACTTAAGTATTTTGATAGTAAAAACTCAAATATAAAAAATATATTTGATAAATATGATTCTATGTTAATAGATAAATATATAGTATCATTTTTAAAACTTAAAAAATTTTATTTAAATTATCAAAGTTTAGAAGACTTAAAAATGTATATAAAAAACGAATTAAAGTATAATCAAAACGATATTATTAATTTAAAATTTTTATTACGTGACTTATTAGTAGACGAAGATAATCTATTATTAACTCAAATTATAAATACATATTTAGATAAAACAAAAAAAGAATTAATAGTATTAAATGATTTATTTACATATAAAGAAAATTGCTTTGAAAATTTATTTCAAATGAATATTTCATGTGAAATGCTTTTAAAATATTATGAAAAATTTTGTATAAGAATGTTTAATCATGATGATTTAAAATCACAATACAAGGATTTAATTAAAAAATATTTCAAATTTTTTGAAATAAGGCAATATCAAGTAAGAATAAATAATAATATGTGTTTAATAGATAAAATAGAAAAATTCTATTTAAAAGAAAAAAGTATGCCTAACTTAGATAATTATATTAGTTCATTAAATTTAAGCATTGATGAATTATATGAAACTGTATTACATATTAGAAATACTGATTGTAATAGACTTATTAATGATATATTTAATTCATATTTAGAATATAAAAGAGGAGAAATATATATATTTGAACAATTATTAAAAAAATCAAATAATATAGATGCCTTAATGTTCTTACACAATAATAACTATAATATAAAATCAATAAAATCTTTATACAAAAAAGCTAATATTTACAAATTTAATAGGATAGAGGAATCTAAAATTAAATCAATATTAGATTTATACGTATCTAAATATGATGATATTTTAATTATAGACAAGAGAAACCTTTTCTATAAAATTCAGTCTTTATATGAGAAAAATAAGAATAAGGATATAATTTTAGACTATATAAATAACGAATTAAACATGAAAGGTGATGGCTTTGTTAAAATTAAGTTTCAACTTAGAAATATTTTAACAGCAAAAGAACTTAATAACTATAATGAAATTATTTTACTATGCTTTAGTGATGTGACATCATCGGTAGTGATGATAAATAATATATTATTAAAAGGTTTTAATTATATTTATGAACTATTAGATATGAAAATGGCACCTGCAAAAGTTAATTATTGTATGTATGAAAAGACTCTTGAAATGTATAATTTAACTCCATTAGAAAAACATAAAGTAAAAACTTTTGTAAAAAAATATTTAGAGGTATATGAAAATAAAAAAGCAGATAATATAAAAGCTGCCATAGCTGAAAATGTTTGTAGGCATAAAGAAGCAAGTTCTATAAATTTAAATAAATGTGTAAAAATAGTAGAAGGATATTTAAAAGAAAATTTAAATAGAGAAGTTACTAATGAAGAATTAAAAGCTATAGCGGTACTAAAAAAAGAAAACCATAAGCTTTATTATGAATATTTATCAAGACTTAAAAATAAAGATTTAGAAAGACGCTCTTTAGCTAAGATTGAAGCTTATAAAATAATAGAATGTATAAAAAATGGTATATACGATGGTAATGTAAGAAGAGAATTTGATATAATAGATTATTATAAAAAATTTGATGTTGATCCTATGAGAATATTTGAAATGTCTAAATCGAAATTAAACTGTGAAGAATTTACACTATTAAGCAAATTTTCTAGACAAGCTAATATTAATGATGGATTTGTTTATGAAGATATATTCCGTACATCATATTCATATGGAGCTAAGTTTGATACTAATGGTAAACTTATACCAAATTCTTTAAAAGAATTAACTGAAGAAGAGAAAAATATGCTAGTTAATTATTTAAATGAAAATAATATACCAATAAATAAAACTACATATTATACTTTACTTAATCATTATATTAAAGGTTATACAAATTTAGATGAATATAAAAATATTAAAAAATTAAAATATCTGTAAACTTCTTTACAGATGTTTTTTTTAAAATACTATGGTGTTAAAAAATTGTCAAAATTTAGTTTTTAAAAGTACTTGATATTTTGTCTAGGTCATGATAATATCAATATGTAAACTAGGAGGAAATAAAATGAAAAATAAAAAATTGACTTTAACAGCCTTGATAATAGCTGTACTTAGTCTTTCAATAGGATTTGCAGCGTTTTCTAATAGCTTAAATATTAAAAGTAGCGCAAATGTTAATCCTAATGAGGATGATTTTGGAGTAGTATTTTCAAAAGAAAAAGACAGTGTAGTTGATGGAAAAGTGGTTATAGCGAGCCAAAATACAACTGGAAATGAATCTGGCGTTGGTACTATAGTAAATAATGCAGGAGCTCCTGAAATAAGTGGTCTTTCAGCAGAATTTACAGCTCCAGGACAACAAGTAGTATATGAATTTTATGTAAAAAATGTTGGAAGTTATAATGCATATTTAACTGAATTAATATTTGGTGATGGAAAGAGTTTTATAACTTGCACACCAGCAAGTGGTGCAACAAAAGATTTAGTAGATAAAGCATGTGAAGGTATAAAAGTATTTGTTAATATTGAAAATGAATCTAAAGTATTTACATCAGATACATTAGTAAATACTTTAGATAACCATATGATATCTAAAGGTGCCAGTGAAAAAGTAACAGTAACACTTAGTTACTTAGAAGGTTCAGAAGTAGCAGATGGCGATTTTACAGTAACATTTGGTGATATTGGATCTACATATGCTACAGTAAAAAATTTTACTAAACCAGTAACACCTATTTCTAAAGCCTGCACTGTAATAAGCGGTAATGGAACAAATATAGGTGATGAAATCAAATGTGGAACAGAAGAATTTTATGTAATCACAAATGATGGAAATAATATAAGTATGCTTGCAAAGTATAATTTAAACGTAGGTGGAAGTTATGATGGAGAAACTATTACTAATTATGCAAATCCAACAGGAAAGCAATCTTCGAATATGAAAGGTGCATATTTGCCAAAAGATGATGGGATTTGTACCGTGGCTAATCCATGCGAAGGTGTCTTGGAATATTCATCGTCATCTGCTAATTATGATTCAGACAGTGTAAAGAAGTACGTAGACGCATATAGAAATATTCTAGTATCAGAAGGATTAAACGATGCAACTACATCTGCTTCATTAATTACTTTAGATACATTAACAGAGGTATTATCTTGTTCTTTAGATAAGGGATGCCCTATTACAAGTCCTTGGATTTATAGTACAACGTATTATACTAGATCACTTAATGAAAGTGGTAATAAAATATATATAGTACATACATCTAATGCAATTTTTGAGGGAGGCTGGAAAATTGAAAGTGATCCACATTTTTTTACAGGCGTACGTCCAGTAATAACTATAAGTACATCTGAAATTTAAAATAATGATATTAAACCTAATAAATAAAAAATTATTAGGTTTTTTCTTTATATGTTTAAAAAAATATTATATAATAGTATCTAGGTGAATTAAATGAAACAGGAAAACATAAGAAATTTTTCTATAATTGCTCATATAGATCATGGTAAAAGTACTCTTGCTGATAGAATACTTGATATAACTGGAGCGGTTAGTGAAAGAGAATCAAAGGATCAATTACTTGATAATATGGATATAGAAAGAGAACGTGGTATTACTATTAAGCTTAATACCGTTCAATTAAAATATAAGTATAATAATGAAGAATATATTCTTCATTTAATAGATACACCAGGGCATGTAGATTTTACATATGAAGTATCGCGTAGTCTTGCAGCTTGTGAAGGTGCAATACTTGTTGTGGATGCAGCTCAAGGTATAGAAGCTCAAACTCTTGCAAATCTTTACCTTGCTATGTCAAATGATTTAAAGGTAATACCTGTTATAAATAAAATAGATTTACCTAATGCTGATATAGATAGAGTAAAAAAAGAGCTAATTGATAATTTAGGATTTAAAGATGATGAGATAATTTTATGTAGTGCTAAAAATGGAATAGGTATAAGGGAATTAGTTGAAGCTATAATAACACGTATTCCAAGTCCTAAAGGAAATAATAATGATAAATTGCAAGCTCTTATTTTTGATAGTTATTTTGATTCATACAGAGGAATAGTTGCGCTTATTAGAATTGTTAATGGTAAGGTAAAAGTAGGAGATAAAATTAAAATGTTTGCTACTAATAACTCATATGAAGTAGTTGAACTTGGAGTACATACACCAAATATATTAAAGAAAAGTGAACTTGTAACAGGTGAAGTTGGTTATTTATGTGCAAGTATCAAAAAAATAGAAGATGTAAAAGTAGGAGATACTATTACATTACTTGATAATCCAGGTATTCCTTTAGAGGGATATAAACCTATGAAACCAATGGTATTTTGTGGTATATATCCGATAGAATCAAGTAAATTTCCTCTTCTTCGTGAAGCTTTAGAGAAGTTAAAATTAAATGATGCTTCCTTGGAGTTTGAACCAGAAACATCAGAAGCTCTTGGATTTGGTTTTAGATGCGGTTTTTTAGGACTTCTTCATATGGAAATAATAGAAGAAAGAATTGAAAGAGAGTTTAATATAGATTTAATAGCTACGAGTCCTTCAGTTGTTTATGAAGTAGATCTTACTGATAATTCTAAAATAACTGTTGATAGTCCATCTAAAATGCCAGATAGACAAAAGATAAGAGAAATAAGAGAGCCTTATATTAGAACAAATATTTTTGTACCAAGTACATATATAGGCCCTATTATGGAATTATGTCAAAATAAAAGAGGAAATTATGTATCTATGGAATATATAGATTCTACTCGTGTAAATATTCATTATGAAATACCACTATCTGAAATAGTATATGATTTTTTTGATAAGCTTAAAAGTTATACTAAAGGATATGCATCTTTTGATTATGAAGTTATAGGATACAAAAAAAGTAATTTAGTTAAAATGGATATATTACTTAATGGTGATATAGTTGACGCATTAAGTCTTATTGTACATAAAGATTTTGCTTATAATAGAGGAAAAGCAATTGTTGAAAATTTAAGAAAATTAATACCACGTCAACAATTTGAAATACCAATTCAAGCTGTAATAGGTACTAAAGCAATCGCTCGTTCAGATATTAAAGCAGTAAGAAAAAATGTTCTTGCCAAATGTTATGGTGGAGACGTTTCGAGAAAAAGAAAATTGTTAGAAAAACAAAAAGAAGGTAAAAAAAGAATGAAAATGGTTGGTAGTGTTGAAGTGCCACAAGAGGCGTTCTTAAGTGTATTAAGTATGGAGGATAATAATGGCTAGAACTTTAAATGATGAAGAAGAAAGAAATAGAAGAATAGAACTAGTAGGAAGTTATATAATAGAAACTGGTTCTTCAATCAGAGATACGGTTGAAATTTTTAATGAAAATTTTTTTA
The DNA here is from genome assembly GCA_934148845.1 of uncultured Bacilli bacterium. GTDB lineage: Bacteria > Bacillota_I > Bacilli_A > RF39 > UBA660 > UMGS1613. The sequence goes on along the minus strand of CAKPDH010000002.1, from coordinate 72,321 downwards.
AGATCAGTATACCTACAGTTGTTGATTATAGAAATTTATATTTAAAAAGACATCCACAATTTAAGGTAGAGATGCAAAAAATTATAAATCAAAATAGCCCTGAAACTATAGAAAGTGAAGAAGTTAAAAATAGAGTATTAAAAATAGCCAAATTAATAAATAGTGGTTTTACTATTTCTGAAATACAAAATAAATTTAATGCTTCTTATTGGACTATTTATAGAGATATTGAGAGATTAAAAAAATTAGATGAAGCATTATATAACGAAGTAAAAAAAATAATTAATGAAAGAGTAAAAGAAAATATAAGGAAAAAATGATTAATTCTGTATATATTCATATTCCCTTTTGTAGTTCTATTTGTTCATACTGTGACTTTTCTAAATTTTTCTATAATAAAGAATGGGTAAATAATTACTTAACCGAGTTAGAAAAAGAAATTAAGCTAAAATATAAAAACGATATAATAAATACTATTTATATAGGTGGTGGGACGCCAAGTTCACTTACATTAGATGAGTTAAATAAACTTTTTGAAATAATAAAAATATTTAAATTGTCAAATAATGTAGAGTTTGCGTTTGAATGTAACATAGAAAATATTACTAAAGAAAAATTAGAGTTATTGTTTAATAATGGAGTAAATCGTTTAAGTATAGGAATTCAAACTTTTAATGATAAATATTTAAAATACTTAAATAGGCATCATACTAAAGAAGAGTCTATTAATAAAATTAATATGGCTAAAAATATTGGATTTAATAATATTAATATAGATTTAATATACGCTATACCAGGACAAACAATAAAAGAATTATCAGAAGATTTAGATATCTTTCTATCATTAAATATAGAACATATTTCTACATATTCTTTAATAATAGAACCTAATACCTGGCTTTATGTACATAAAACTAATAATACTGATGAAGATTTAGATTATGAAATGTACAAACTCATTTGTAAAAAATTAAAATCCCATGGATATAATCATTATGAAATAAGTAACTTTTCAAAAGAAGGATATTGTTCTAAACATAATTTAACGTATTGGAATAATTTAGAGTATTACGGCTTTGGTATAGGAGCGTCTGGATATATTAATGGAAATAGATATGATAATACAAAAAGCTTTAATAATTATATAAACGGAAAATATTTATTAGAATCACATGCATTAAATAAAAATGAAACAATAGAAAATGAATTTATACTAGGACTTAGAAAAACCAATGGAATAGATATAGTTAAATTTAAAGAAAAATATGATATAGATATAACTAAGATAAATAATGTAAAAGAATTAATAAAAGCTAAAAAATTAATATTAAAAAACAATAATTTATATATAAATCCTAGATATATATATGTATCTAATGACATATTAATAAATTTTATTGAAGAGAATTACCAATAAATATATAGGAGAAGCTTATAATTTATAGCTTCTTTTTATATACATTTCGTGCATAAAAATTGACATTTCGTGCAATTTTTAACAAAAATAGAAAAAAATACTATTTATTAATTGTTTATTTCATTAAATATATAATTTCATATATTTGATATAAAAAAAATTTCATAAATTCAAGCATAAAATTCTCCTTTCAATATTATTATTCTACATTAATTTAAAAAATCCTAAAAAAAACAAGATTATTCTTGTTTAATTGTAGGAATTAGATCTTCAACAGAAGTATTGTTATAACCAGGTTCTGTTCCTTTTATATAGTAAAACATAGTTGCATTTTTTGTATCTTTGCTAGCAAGTTCTCCACTAATAGGATTTACAAGTACACCAACAACATTATTTGGTAATTTATACCAAGATGTTTTTTTATTTTTAAAATAATCATTAGTAATTGATGCAAACATTTTTTTTATATATGTTCCATTTGATGATTCGCTTTTACTATTATCATCCATTCCACTCCATATTCCAACTACAATGTCTTTATTGTATCCAAATATAAGATGATCTGAATCAGTTGTTCCTGTTTTAATTGCAAACTTATTTTCTAATTTACTAGCTATATCATAGCAAGAAGGATAATTATAATCTATAAAATTATAGTTATATGTACTTGTTAACATTTCATTTACTATATACGTTATACTTGAGTTCAAAACTTGTTCTTTTTTTTCTTTAAATTCATATAAAGTATTTCCTTTATAATCTTCTATTTTTTTTATTAAGTGTGGCTTTATTTTATAACCATTATTAGCAAGAGTTGAATATGCTCTAGTCATTTCTACAAGACTAATTCCTTCGCTTCCTAGCGCAAGTGATGGAATAGCTTTTAATTTTGTTTCAATTCCAACTCTTTTTAGTGTTTCAACAAGTACTTCCTCGCCTAAAAAAAGATGCGTTTTAACAGCATATATATTTTCAGAATAGGCTATTGCAGCAGCCATAGTAATATTTTTATTTCCATATTTGTTATTATAATTACTTGGACTATAAGTTTTGTTATTTGAAAACACAAAAGTTGTTTCTTCACTTGTAAATGTTGTAGATTCAGTAAATCCATTTTCTATAGCTGAATAATATAAAAATGGCTTTAATGTAGATCCTACTTGTCTTTTTGAATTTATCGCTCTATTAAATTGACTTTTACTATAATCTTTCCCACCAGTAAGAGCAATAACCTCACCGTTATTCGGATTCATAATTACACTGGCTACTTGAAGAGCACTATTTTCCATATTAATATTTATAGCTTCTTCAAGAATCGTTTGGGCATTCATATCAAGGGTTGTATATATTTTTAATCCACCGGTATCGAGAAATGATAAATTATAGTTTAAACTTTTAAGTTCACTCATAACAGCATCTTGAAAATACCTTACAGTTTTAAGTTTTCCACTATTTGTGTATCCATAAAATTCTAATTCAGTATCATATGCTTTTTTCATTTCACTTTCGGTAATATATTTATTATTAACCATGGCTTGAAGTACTAAATATTGCCTTTCTTTAGATTTATCATAATTTAAAATAGGAGAATAATTTTTAGGTGATTTAGGTATTCCGGCTAGTATAGATGCCTCAGCTAAAGTAAGATCTTTAGAACTTTTGTTAAAATAATAATAGCTTGCATTTTCAATACCATAAACTCCACCATAGTTTATGGTATTTAAGTATCCTTCTAATATTTCATCTTTACTATACTGACTTTCAAGTTGTATAGTAAGCCATGCTTCTTTTAATTTTCTTTCCCAAGTTTTATCGAAGTTTAAAAACAAGTTTTTAGCATATTGTTGAGTTATTGTTGATGCACCTTGTAATGTTTTTCTATTAATCAAATTAATATACAAAGATTTACCTATTCTAAGAAAGTCAAATCCTTTATGTTTATAAAAATTTTTATCTTCAATTGATATAGTAGCGTCTATTAAATAATGCGATATATGTTTAATACTTATCCATTGATCACTTGTACCATTAATTAAAATATTATTAGAATCATATAAATAATATCCGTTTGGTGTATTAATATTTAATTTTTTTGTAATTGATCCAATTGCGTATAGTCCTACATAAAAAGATATACTAATAATAAGGATTATGCAAAGTATTTTAAGGCTTTTTTTAAATTTCTTCATTGTATCACCATATCCTATGATTAGTATTAGAAAAAAATATAAAAATATGAGTGCAATTTAAAAAAAAGTATGCTATAATGTTTGGGATGTATATGGGGAAAGTATATTTAAAAGTAAATATAGATAGTGAATTTGAAAATTCAGTATTTATGGGAAATGCTATAAAAGTAAAAAATAAAATTTTTTATAAAGAAAAAGATATTAGTGTAACTATTTTGATTTATAAAAATAAAATAGAAATGAAAAGATATTGCAAGGAATATCAAATTAATTTGATTTTTGATAAATCAAGTATTACAAAGTCAACATATAAATTATTTAATATGGATAAAGAATTTATACTAAATACTAAAACAATAGAGCTTAATATATGTGATAATAATATATATTTAGAGTATGATTTAGAAGGAAATATTTTTAAATATAATTTAGTTATTGGAGGGTAATATGGTGGTAGATAAATTAAGTAATATACTTACTATGGCATCAAATTCTATAGGATATAGTGCACTGAAAGTTATTAAGTCTAATAGACCTGATTTATGTGATTATCAGTGCGATGAAGTATTTAAATTAGCTAAAATATATCATAAAAATCCTATTTTAATAGGTGAAGAAATAGTTAATAAAATAAATGAACTTGATAATTTTTCTGACTACTTTAAAGAAGTTTCATTTTGTAAACCAGGTTTTATAAATATTACGCTAAGTGATAAGTTTATAAACAATAAATTAATTGAAATGAGTAATAGTGAAAAATTTGGATTAAAAAGTGTTGATAAAGTAAATACTTATGTAGTAGATTATGGTGGACCTAATGTTGCTAAACCTCTTCATGTTGGTCATATGAGACCAGCTATAGTAGGTGAATCTATAAAACGTATAATAAATTATATGGGACATAAAACTATATCTGATGTTCATTTAGGTGATATAGGATTACCTATTGGTGAAGTTGTATATAAAGTATTAGAAGATAAATTAAATATTAAAGATATTGATTTAAACTATCTAAACCGTGTGTATCCATTAATGAGTGCAAAGGTTAAAGAAGATAAAGAACTAAAAAATAAATGTGCGAGTATTATTAAAGATATTCAGGATAAAAAAAATTATTTGGATTATTGGAAAGTTATTTGTGATATATCAAAATTAGATATAAAAAGATTATATAATTATTTAGGCGTATCGTTTGATTACTGGTACGGTGAAAGTGATGCATATAATTATATTCCAAAAGTAAAAGAATTTTTAAATAGTAAAAATTTACTTAAAGAAAGTAATGGTGCTCTTGTAGTTTATGTAAATAGGGAAGATGATAAGATAGAATATCCACCACTTATATTTCAAAAGAGTAATGGTGCCTATTTATATCAATCATCAGAATTAGGTACTATATATGAGAGAATGGAAGATTTTAATCCAGATTATATACTTTATGTTACTGATCAAAGGCAATCTATGCATTTTGAACAAGTATTTAGAGTATGTGAAGAAAGCAAACTTACGAATGATACTAAATTAATTCATCTACCACATGGTACAATTAATGGTATGGATGGTAAGCCTTATAAAACTAGAAGTGGCGAAACTCCAAAGTTGGATGATTTGTTTAAAGAAGTAAAAAATATATTTATAGAAAAAAAAGAATCAAATAAAAATATGAGTTCAAGTGATATTGATATAATTGTAAATGCTATATTAAAATTTGCTGATTTACAAAATAGTAGAGATAAAGACTATATATTCGATATAAATAAATTTAGTGAAACTACAGGTAAAACTGGGCCATATGTGTTATATACTTATCTTAGAATGAATAAAATAATTAATAAATATGATTCAAATATAAATAATTTAAAAGAAAAAATATATAATAAATATGATAGAGAGTTAAGAATTTGTATATTAGAATATGAAGAGTATATAAACTCTGCATTTAGAGAGTATAAACCAAATTATATTGCAGAATATATATATAATATGTGTGTATTGATGAATTCATTTTATCAAAATAACCATATTTCTAATTTATCTGATATGGATAAATTAAATGATTGGGTAAGTGTTATTAAGCTTGCAAATAATATAATAAAAGAATTATTAAATTTACTTATAATAGATATACCTACAGAAATGTAGCTTGGGAGGAAATATGAAATTAAAAGATATGAAAAAGGAAGAATTAGAAGTTCTTTCATATACTGATTTAACTGAACTAATATTAAAAGAAAATAATAAGCCAATGAATACTGCTATGATATTTAGAAAAATTTGTGATTATTTAGATTTAACAGAGGAAGAATATTCTAGTAAAATAGGAGACTATTATACATCTTTAACTACTGATAAAAGATTTATTTTACTTGATAATGCAGAATGGGACTTGAAAGATAAACATAAAGTTGAAATCGTTTTAGATGATGATATTGATGAGGATGAAGAAGAATTATTTGATTCAGAAGATGAAGAAAGTTTAGATGCAGAAGAGGATAATAGTGATAGTCTTGAAATAACAGATGATGAAGTAGATTTAGATGACGATATGGAAGATTTAACTATCGTAGATGATGAAGAGATTGATGATGAGGCATAGTCTCTTTTTTTTGTAAACAAACGTAAAAAATATTAAAATAATAATATCGTATTTGACATTATAATTAGTGATGTGTTATTATAAACTAGAGGGTGACTAATATGAGTAAGATAAATAATATTAAAGTGCATGGTAATATGAGTAGACGTTTTGCAGCTGTTATTTTAGTAGGAGTTACTTTAACTGCTACGTTTACTGGATGTAAGGCAAAAAATGCAAATGATATATCGGTATTTAGTAATGGGACATCTATTAATATGGAAGAAGAATCCCTAAAAATTTTAAAAGTTTTTGAACCTTATTTTGAAGCTTGTAAAAAATATGATTTAGAGAATACAGTTGAAAATAGAGAAAGTATAGTGTTTAATGGGAATGAAGGAGCCCGTATGTTATTTAAATGCTTAGAATACAAGTTAAATGCAAAAGAAGTTCACATTGACGTTGAAAGAAGCGCCGATGGAAGGGAAATTACTTTGCAAGTAGACGATAAATTTTATGAGCCAAGACTTTTAACAAATCAAGGAAGATTGAATTCAAATGATATTACTAAAGCCATTAGATATTTATGTTTAGTTCAAGAGTATAATGGTAGTGGTGCAAACTGGGATAAGGATGATATTAAAGATTTTAGAAAAAAAGTTGATGATCTTTATTTATCTATGTGTAATATTTTACAAAAAGACTATATAGTAACTGAAAAATCTATAAATGAAGTAAATTTAGAAAAACAAAATATACGTTAGTATTTACAATTGTAAATACTTTTTGTTTAGTAATAAATCTTGAATAAAATTAAGAATAATAGTATAATTTTAATTAGGTGATGTATATGTCTTGGATATGGTTAATTATTATAATATTTTTGATTTTTTTAGAAGCTGCAACGGTTGATTTAGTGTCAGTATGGTTTATTGCATCAGCATTCGTATCACTAATATTATCTGTATTTATCGATAACTATTTTATACAGTTTTCTACATTTGTAATTCTTGGTACTGTTTTACTGCTTACAACAAGAAAATATCTAGTTAATTTGATAAATGTTAATAAGGAAAAAACTAATTTAGATAGAGTTGTTGGTATGAATGGCGTTGTAACTGCTGAAATTAAACGCAATAAATATGGAGAAGTAAAAGTAGATGGTAAAAGATGGACGGCTTATTCTAATAAAAATATAAAGGTTGATAGTACTGTTAAAGTACTTGAGATAGATGGAGTAAAATTAAAAGTAGAGGAGGCAGAGTAATGGAATTTTTAATTGTTATTCTTATTATTGTTGTGGTACTTGTTATACCTAATATAAAAATAGTACCACAAGCAAAATCATATGTAGTAGAGAGAATAGGATCTTATTATGCTACTTGGTCTAATGGATTACATGTAAAAATACCTTTTTTAGATAGAGTAGCAAATCAAGTATCTTTAAAAGAAATTGTTAAAGACTTTGATCCACAACCAGTTATTACAAAGGATAATGTAACTATGCAAATAGATACTGTTGTCTATTTTCAAATAACTGATCCAAAATTATATACTTATGGTGTTGAAAATCCTATAAATGCTATTGAAACATTGACAGCTACAACACTTAGAAATATAATTGGAGAATTAGAACTTGACGAAACACTTACAAGTCGCGATCTAATTAATACTAAAATGCGCTCTATTCTTGATGAAGCAACAGATCCTTGGGGAATTAAAGTAAATAGAGTGGAGGTAAAGAATATATTACCACCACATGATATTCAAGAGGCAATGGAAAAGCAAATGCGTGCAGAACGCGAGAGAAGAGAGTCTATACTAAAGGCAGAAGGAGAAAAAAAATCTGCAATATTAATTGCCGAGGGAGAAAAAGAAAGTTCTATATTAAGAGCTGAAGCTAAAAAAGAAGCACAAATTAAAGAAGCAGAAGGTCAGGCACTTGCTTTACTTAAAATAAAAAATGCTGAAGCAGAAGGAATTAAAATTATAAAATCTGCAGATCCAGATCAAAAAATTATTACATTAAGAAGTTTAGAGGCATTAAAGGACGTGGCAAATGGTCAAGCAACGAAGATTATTATTCCATCCAATTTACAAAATATAGCGACATTATCAAAAACTATTAAAGAAATGATTAAGGATGAAAAATAAAGAATATTTTAAAAAATTATGCAAAGTATTAATTTGGCCTATTATTTTTGTAATAGGTCAAGTTTTTATACAATATATATTTGTTGCTATATATAATAAGAAAGAATTCAATAATTTAACTAAATCTCAGTTTTTAAAATATATTAATACTAATGAATATAAAGATAAATTAAATACTTATATAACAAGTGATAAAATAGTACTATTGATGCTTTTAATATTGTGTATAATTTTTATACCTATTTTATTTAAGCAATTTAAGAAGTATAAAAGTAAATCAAAATTAAGTACTAAGGCATTAGTAGTCCCAATATTACTTGGAATAAGTATTTCACTTATATATAATATTTCAGTTTTTAATCTAAATAATATAGTGTTTTTTACACATAATTATGATGTTAATAATAAAAATTTAATGATTACTGTAATATCATCAGCTATATTAGGTCCAATATTAGAAGAATTGATATTTAGAGGTATTATATATAATAAGTTAAAAGAGTTTAATAAACCTATTAGAGCAATAGTGCTTCAATCAATAATATTTGCTTTATTTCATGATAACATTTTAAATGCAATATATGCTTTTATGGTGGGTTTTATGTTTACATATGTATATGAAAAATATAATAATTTAATTTCGTCTATAGTGCTTCATATATCATTAAATTTAACTATAGTACTTATGTTTAATATAATAATAAAAAATAATATAATATTAAATTTTAGTTTAGTTATTATATCTATATTAACACTATTAATATTAAATAATAGTATAAAAAAAGACATATAAATAAATATATATTTTACACTATATTTACAATATGTAAAATAATTATTAAATTATATATTAAAATCTTTGCTCTAGAAAAAATTATTTCTAGTTTTTTTAAAAATTAAAAAACTACTATTTTAATTAAAGTATAAATATGATAATATATTAATGGAGTAGATAATATGAATGTTAATATTAAATTTATAAAAAATAATAAAAAAATAATATTACTTATGATTATGTTTGTAATAATATTTTCAATAATAAATATATTTGTAACTTTAAAATATGATGACTTAGAAGAAAAAGACTTACCAATAAATGGAGAAGTAAAGTACACAGGTCTTATGATAACAGAAATTATGAGTAAAAATAGTGGCTCTGTTTCAAGTCCTGATGGTATTGTTTCAGATTGGATAGAAATTTATAATTCTAATAAGCATGAGGTAAATTTAAAAAATTATGGTTTAAGTGATCAAAGTAAAAAAGTTAAGTGGGTATTTCCTGATGTAGTTATAAAACCAGAAAGTTATTTAGTGGTTTATTTAACTGGTAAAAAGAGTAGTGGAGTATATGCTTCATTTAAATTAAATAGAAGTGGTAATGAATCAATATTTTTAGTTAATCCAAAAGGAAAAGTAGTTGATGCAGTTAAAACTTATGAATTAGAAAAAGATCAAGTTATGGTTCGCGATCTTGATGGTAATTGGTATAAGTCTACAACTCCAACTCCAGGATATGCTAATACAAAAGATGGCTATTTAGAATATTCTAAAGATTTATATGCAGAAGGTTCTATAAAAATAAACGAAGTATTACCAAATAATGCTGGAAATTTTAAAAATAGTTATGATAATTATGCTGGATATATTGAAATTATTAATGAGGGTAAAGAGGCTTTAGATCTAACAAATTATTGTATTTCTAATTCACTACTTGTACCATTTAAATATTGTATGCAAGATGTAACTTTATCTCCTTCTGAAGTAAAAGTTATATATATGGGAAAATATAAAAGCACGGATACTGAAACATATGCAGGCTTTAATTTAAATTCAAAGACAGGAGTTGCAGTTTTAACCAATTCAAATGGTAAAATAATAGATAAAGTAGAATACAAGAATTTAGCTAATGGTTTATCACTTGTTAAGGAAAATAACGATTTCTTTGAAACAAGTAATATTAGTCCAGGATATGCTAATGATACAAATGGTATAAAGAAATTTTCAAAAGAAAAGTTGAAAACTAAAAAAGGTTTAATAATAAATGAAGTCATGAATAATAATACATCATATGTTGTAAATAATGGTAATAGATATTATGATTGGATAGAACTTAAGAATAATTCTAATTCAGATATAAATCTAAGTGATTATAGTATTACTAATAGCTTAAATGATTTAAATAAATGTGAGTTAGAAGATATTACTATTAAACCTAATGAGTATTATATTATAATGGCTAGTGGGGATAGTAATTTATCAAATAATAGTTATAAACATTGTAATTTTAAAATATCTAATGTAGAAAGTATTTATTTAATTAAAAATAAAAATATAGAAGATTCTATGCTTATTAGCAATGTACCTGTTAATCAAAGTATTGGAAGAGGTAGTGATTATGGTATATATTATTTTAAAACACCTACTCCTAAATCAAAAAATACTGATGGAACATTAGCTATATCATATACTCCTAAGTTAAGTCAAAATAGTGGAGTTTATAATAATGTAGATGGTATAAATTTAGAGATAAGTGGTAATGGGACTGTTTTTTATACATTAGATGGAAGTATACCAAATACTAATTCTAAAGTATATACTGGTCCTATTTTTCTTTCAAAGACAACTGTTGTAAAAGCAATTAGTTATGATCAAAATAGAATTACAGGGTCTCCTGCTGTCGGGACTTATATTATTAATGAAAACCATAATATACCTGTAATGTCTGTATCGTTAAATGGTAGTGATTTTAATTATATGCATTCTAATCCTTGGAATACAGATATAGAAGTTAGTGCTTATGCAGAACTATATGAAGATGGAAAAAGTTTTAAAATACCTTGTGGTCTTAAACTTTTTGGTGGATCTACAAGAGGGCTTACTAAAAAGAGCTTTGCACTTAAATTCAGAAAAAAATATGGTGAGGCTAATTTAAAATATCAAGTGTTTGATAATAGAGATTACTCTGTTTTTGATACATTGATATTAAGATCTGGATCTCAAGATATAGAGTTTGCAACTATTAGGGATATACTTATGACATCTCTTGTAGATGGGGTAACAAATTTAAGCGTACAGGCGTATAAATCTGTTATACTTTATATAAATGGAAATTATTGGGGAATATATAATATAAGAGAAAAAGTAGATGATGATTATATTGCAAATAATTTTAATGTATCAAAAGATGATGCTAATATAGTAAGAATAGATAATAATGTTACAACAGGTACTATAGATAAGTATAGTAATTTACTTAAGTTTCTAAGGACTCATGATATTACGAAAAAAGAAAATTATGAATATGTTAAAGGTGAATTAAATGTAGAAAGTTATGCTGATTTTTGGGCAGCACAAAATTGGGTAACAAATAATGATATAGTAAATACTAGATTTTATTGGCATAAGGATGTAGATTCTGGAAGAATAAATATGATTTTCTATGATTTAGATTATGCTATGTGGAATTATGATATTGACTATATGACATTTATGACAAGTAAAGATGGAATGAGCCGTTTAAATGTTTCGACTGAAATGATGAGATATTTAATACAAAATGATGAATTTAAGAAGACATTTTTAAATAGATTAAGCTATCAAGTTAAAAAAGTGTGGAACAGTGAGAGAGTAAATAAAAAAATAGATGAAATATTGGAAAAGTTAGATCCTGAAATGAAAAGAAATCAAGAAAGATGGAATTATACTTATGAAGATTTTAAAAAGAATGTGGACTATTTAAGAGAGTATGAGGAAAAAAGATTAGGATATCTAAAGAAATCTATTAAAAATTATTTTAAATTGAGTGATAAAGAAATGAAAGAATATTTCGGTGATTAATATGAAATATAGACATGAAATTAAATATACTATAAATAAAAATATTGCGCATATATTAATGCAAAGATTAAGTATAATTATGGATATAGATAAGAATTCAATAAATAGTGATAATAGTTATTTTATAAGAAGTTTATATTTTGATGATTTAAATTGTACTGCATATCATGAAAAAATAGATGGTGTAGAGTATAGAAAAAAATATAGAATTAGAATATATAATAATGATACTAGTTTTATTAGATTAGAATGTAAATATAAACATGAAAATATGACTTCTAAAGAACAAATATTGATAGATAAAAATATTTGTGATAGAATTATTATGGGTAGAGTAGAGGATGCTGTTATAAAAAAAGATAATCTGCTAACGAGGTTTGTAAAGGATATAAAAATAAAAAATTTAAAACCTTCTGTTATAGTTGATTATACACGTATCGCATATACATATCCAGTATCAGATGTAAGAATAACGTTTGATTTTAATGTTAAATCTGGATTATATAATTATAATTTATATGATAATAATATGCAAACCTATGATGTACTTGAAAATAATTTAGTAATACTGGAGGTTAAATATAATGAAATTTTACCTTATCCAATTGCTAAAATTTTATCTACAGTTCCTATATCTAGGCAAGCGTTTTCAAAATTTGCAGCATGTGCAAGTATAAAATAAGGAGATTAATATGAGTTTTATTGATATGATAAAAAAAAGTGTTTTAGCAGAATTTACAGGTACAATATCTGTTGAAAAAATAATATTTTCACTATTACTTGCTTTTATAATAAGTGTATTTATAGTAATAGTTTATAAAAAAACGTATAGTGGCGTTGTGTATTCAAAGTCGTTTTCACTATGTATAATTTTGTTATGTATGGTAACGGCTATGATTATTAGAACAATTAGTTCTAATTTAGCACTTTCACTTGGTATGGTGGGTGCTTTATCTATAGTAAGATTTAGAACAGCTATAAAAGAACCTGTGGATACAGTATTTATGTTTTGGAGTATTACTGCTGGTATCATGACAGGTGCAGGATTATATTTAGTTGCTCTAATAGCTAGTTTAATAATTGGATTATTATACTTTGTTGGATATACTTTTGGATTTAAAGTAGGAAAACAATATTTATTTATATTAAAATATGATCAATCAGTAGAGGATGATATATTAAAGTATATAAATAAAAATAAGAAGATAAAAATTAAAAGTAAAACAATTACAAAAAATATTATAGAATTAACTTTTGAAGTTGAAATTAAAAATAATGATATTAAATTATTAGATAAATTTAAAGATATGGAAGGTGTATTTAGTGCGAGTGCTATAAGTTATCAAAATGATTTTGGTGCTTAGTGCTAAATCTTTTCTTTTAGGAGAATAATATGAAAGAAAAAAAGTATATTAAAACTAAGATATTTATAGTAATAAGTGCAGTATTTATTTTATCCTTGATAGTTATATATTCATATAGGCTTATACATTATTATAATTTATTTAAGTAGGTATTTATGAAAAATGAACTAGATTTGATGAAAATGTATAATGACATTGAGAACATGATTGATGAAGCTCAGGAAAAAAAAGAAAATAAGCCTATAATATTAAAAAATAATGAAATAAAAGAGAATAATCAGGATAACATAGAAGAAATAAAATTTGATTGTGCATCTACTAATAATACTTATGATGATTCTATAATACTTGATAATCTTAATTTATCCGAAAGTATAGAATTAGATAAAAATTTATCTGAGACTAATAGTGATATTTTTAAAAAAAATGTAGAAGATAATATAGTAGATAGTAAATCTTTCAAAGAAGAAGATTCTAATGTAAATAAAGATAAAGATGCAAATAAGAGTAAAAAAAGTAAAAAAGAAAAGAAAAAAAAGGTATATAAAGGACCTAAAAAATTATTTATAACAAGTATAATATTAGATGTTTTAGCAATAACTTGTTTATTTTTAATGTATGGTCCTATAAGTTATTTTAGAAATTTATGGGTTACGAGTGCTATGAACACTATGACACATAAGTATCTAGCATATATATTCTTTAATCAAAGCCAAATAGATAATATACTTAAAAATAATACAGTTATAGAAGGTAAGCATGATACAAATGCAGATCAAATTGATTTTAACACAGATGAAGTTACTCATTATAGTTCAATATATGAAGAACAAGTATTAAAGAAAGATGAAGGTAATGAATTATATAAAGTTATAGATATAGAAGGAAATGGCTATAAAGGACATTTACTTGTTATTTATGATGCTTCTACTGTAAAGCTTAAGCAAACAACTAATTTTAATTATGGTAATACTGTTGAAGGATTTGCACGTGAATATGGTGCTATAGCAGGTATTAATGCGGGTGGTTATTCATATTCTAAAAGAACAGGTTATGTACCTAATGGTGTTGTTATAGTTGATGGAAAAATCATATGTGATAATCCATTTTGGGGAGCAGGAGGAATCATTGGATTTAATAATGACAATGTTTTAGTTTTAACTCGTGCGAGCGCTAATGAAGCTATAAATATGGGAATAAGAGATGCTGTATCATTTGGACCATTTTTAATTGTAAATGGTATTCCTGCAGAATTTAAAGGAAATGGGGGATATGGCGTTGCTCCAAGAACAGCTATAGCTCAAAGAAAAGATGGAATAGTATTAATGCTTGTAATTGATGGAAGAAGACCTGGGCATAGTATTGGTGTAGATATGGTGGAACTTACTAATATATTAATAAATTATGGTGCATATAATGCAGCTAATTTAGATGGTGGAGGTTCAAGTTCACTTGTCGTTGAAGGTAATCAAATAAGTGTAGCTGGTGGATTCGGATATTCTGGTGAAAGAATACTTGCTAATTCTTGGCTTGTAATTCCAAATAATAATTAAGTAGATATACTACTTTTTTTCTTGACCAATTATATATTTTAGTAATATAATTATGTTATAAATAAATAGGTGATAATGTGATAAGATATAATCCTAAATTAAATGAAGGCTTAAATGATGCCCAGGTAAAATACAGAAAAGATAATCTGCAGTATAACTATAATAGTGAGGTTAAAACTAAAACAACGGGTCAAATAATATTTTTAAATATATTTACACTTTTTAATATGCTAAACTTTTTTTTGGCATTTGTTTTAGTGCTTGTAAAATCATATAAAAATTTAGCTTTTTTAGGTGTTGTATTTTGTAACACATTTATAAGTATTTTTCAAGAAATAAGATCGAAAAGAATAATTGATAAACTGTCTATTATATCTAGTACAAAAGCCCATGTAATAAGAAATTCAAAGCAAACAGAAATACCAATAGATGAAGTAGTCTTAGATGATATAATATGTTATAAAAGAGGTAATCAAATAATTGCCGATTCTATAATAAAAGATGGAGTTGTTGAAGTAAATGAATCTTTAATAAGTGGAGAAGAAAATTCTATAACAAAGAAAATTGGAGATACTTTATATTCTGGAAGTTTTATTGTAAGTGGCAGTTGTATTTCTAAAGTAGAAAAAGTAGGTAAAGATAATTATGCATCCAAAATAACTAATGATGCTAAATATATAAAAAAATGTAATTCTGTAATTATAAATACATTAAAAAAAATTATAAAAATAATATCAATTATAATAATTCCTTTAGGCATACTTCAATTTTTTAAACAATATAGTATTTCAAATAATATAGCTGATTCTACAGTTGCAACTGTTGCGTCAGTTATTGGTATGATACCAGAAGGATTAATCCTTCTAACAAGTACAGTACTTGCGGTAAGTGTAATAAGACTTGCTAAGAAAAATGTTTTAGTACAACAACTTTATTGTATAGAAACACTTGCTAGAGTTGATACGATATGCTTAGATAAAACGGGGACACTCACACTAGGTGTAATGGAAGTTGCTGATGTTATAAAGTTAAGTGATAAATATGATTATAATACTATTTTATCTGCAATGGCTCGTGAACTTTTTGATGATAATGCTACAATGGATGCAATAGTTAGAAAATTTAATATAAAAACTAATTATACTTGCTTAGAGAAAGAACATTTTTCATCAGAAAAAAAATATTCAAGTGTTACTTTTAAAGAAGGAAAATATATACTAGGAGCGCCTGATATACTTGATCCTAGTGAATCTATGAAAAAACTTATAGATAAATACTCACTTTATAGGTTAGTTCTTTTAAAAAACACTAGGGAAAATATAGCTTTAATATTACTTAATGATAGAATAAGATATAAAGCTAAAAGTACACTTGACTATTTTAGAAGCCAAAATGTAGATATAAAAATAATTAGTGGGGATAATGAAAAAGTAATTACTAGAATTGCAAAAAGATTAAATTTTAATGAATTTAAATGTATAGATATGTCAAAAAATAAAATAACTAAAAATGAAATGGTGGAAGAATATAACATATTTTGTAGAGTAAGTCCTAGTCAAAAAAAAGACTTAATCAAAGCACTTAAAGCTAATGGACATGTCGTTGCTATGACAGGAGATGGAGTGAATGACTGTCTAGCTCTTAAAGAGGCAGACTGCAGTATAACTATAAAAAGTGGAAGTGAAGCTGCACGTAATGTATCTGAGATAGTATTACTTGATTCAGATTTTGATGCTATACCTAAAATAGTAGAAGAGGGAAGAAGAACAATAAACAATATTCAAAGATCAGCTTCATTATTTTTAACAAAAACGACATATGCTACACTTCTTTCTATATTATTTTTATTTTTATCGTTAAGTTATCCATTTGAACCAATACAACTTAGCTTAGTTAGCACTGTAACTATAGGTATTCCATCATTTATATTAGCGCTCGAACCTAATAAAAATAAAGTTGAAGGTAATTTCTTTATGAATGTTTTAAAAAAATCATTACCTGGTGGCATCACAATAGTTATAAATGTAATAAGTGTAGTAATAATATCTTCACTATTTAATATTGATAGTAATATTATATCTACTATGTCTATTATATTAATAGCTACTACTGGATTTATTCTTTTATATAGAATATGTTATCCTTTTAATAAACTTAGAGTGATTCTTTTTATATTTTTGATATTATTATTTTTTAGTACAATATTAGGTATTCCAGAGATATTTGAATTTGTAATACTTAAACCTATATATATAGTATATATAACTTTAATGTTTGTATTAGATATTGGATTATTTGACTTTTTAACTAATATAATAGATAAAAAACTATTTAAATATGAAGATAAAATAACTAAAAATGTATAACAAAATATAAAAATATGATATAATTTATATGTTTGTGGAGGTATTTTATGAGTGTATTAGGATTATTATTAACTTTAATTGTTGGTGTATTTATATATGGAGGTAGTTTATGTAGTATTAAATATACAAATAATAAAAAGTTTATAGATTTTTCTATAAGTATGGCATTTGGTGTTTTGGTAGTCCTTTCAATACTTGAAATATTACCAGAAGCATATGAAATATTAAACGGTGAAATAGGCAGTGTAAGATCAATTATTGCAATAATTTTATTGATATTGATAGGTATAGTTATTTTAAAAATTCTAGATATGTTTATTCCATGTCATGAACACGAAGCACATCATGCGCATAATCATAAAAACGATATTTGTCATAACGAACATTTAAAACATATAGGAATTATGTCTGTTATTGCAGTCATTATACATAATATAATTGAAGGTATGAGTTTATATCTAGTATGTTTAAATAATATGAAATCTGGATTATTATTATGTCTTGGTATAGGCCTTCATAATATTCCAATGGGAATTGTAATAACATCTACGTTAATTAATTCTAAATTTAAGAAGAAAACAGCTCTTAATATAAGTTTAGCAGCATCAATATCTACATTTATAGGTGGATTTATTATGTTTATATTAGGTAGTGTTAATAAGCTTGTTGAAGGTTTGTTACTTGGGCTTACTCTTGGCATGATTATATATATTACGGTGTTTGAGTTGTGGCACCAAATATATCATATGAAAGATAAAAAAGTATCAAAAATAGGTATATTTATAGGTATTTTAATTATGTTAGTAAGCATTATAATAAATTTATAAATTAGTATTAAGCTAATTTTTTTTAAAGTATAATATAGTAGGTGGTATTATGAGTTATAGAAATACGTATGCAAATATAAATTTAAAAAATCTTAGATATAATATAAAAACTATAATAAAAAGATATAATAATTATAAATATTATATAGGTGTAGTTAAGGCTTTTTCATATGGACATTATGATACTATTAAAACAATAATAGATAGTGGATGTAATTATCTTGCAGTATCGTCATTAGATGAAGCTTTAGAAATTAGAAAAAAATTTGATATACCGATATTATGTCTTGGTATAATAGATTATAAATATATTTATCTATGTGAAAAATATAATATAGATATAACAGTAGATAATATAGAATATGTAAAAAAAATTTTAAACTATAAAGTAAATATACATATTAAAATAGATACTGGTATGAATAGATTAGGATTAAAAGATAAAAATGAATTTGACAATATAATAGAACTAATTAAAAATAGTAACTTATATTTGAAAGGAATATATACACATATATATAATACACAAGATAAAAAATTAATAGAAGATCAAGTAGATAAATTTAAATATATAGCTGGAAATAAAATATATGATGTAGATATAATTCATATCTCACAAAGTGGTACTTTGGTGAATTATCCTAAAATACCATTTTGTAATGGATGCAGATTGGGGCTTATTATGTATGGATTAATAGATAAAAATCTTAAAAGTACATTTTCTCTTGTAAGCAAAATAATTTCGATAAAAAGTGTAAGACCTGGTGAGAGTGTCGGGTATTTGGGAAAATATAAAGTAGAAGTAGACTCTAAGATAGGTATAGTACCAATAGGATATGCTGATGGCGTTAGTAGAAAATTAACAGGAGCATATATTTACATTAATAATAAAAAATATAATATTATTGGAAATATATGTATGGATATGCTTATGGTATTAATAGACGATCAAGTTAAATTAGATGATTTAGTATACATATATAAAGATAATAGTCATATAAAATATCTAAGTAATTATGCCGATACTATACCATATGAACTTATATGTAATGTATCCAAAAGAGTACCAAGAAAATATATTAATGTATAATAAATATATTTTAAAATATAATTTATTATGTTATACTATATATTATAGTATAGAGGTGTGTTATGAATAATACTTTAGATCACAAGTGTCCTAATTGTAATGCAGTGTTAAAATTTAATCCACATGGTCAAAATTGGAAATGTGAATATTGTTCTAGTGAGTTTGACCTAAAACAATTAGAAGAATATGAAGAAAAAACTGGTAAAACTTTAGAAAAAGAAGCTCCTATAAAAAAAGGAGATTTAGATGTTTACATATGTAAAAATTGTGGAGCTCAAATTGTAGCAGATCCTAATGTAAGTACTACATCTTGCGTTTATTGTAAGAATACAGCAATATTAAAAGATAAATTACAAGGAGAGTTTTCGCCTAATTATGTAATACCTTTTAGGAAAACAAAAGAAGATGCTATAGAAGCTTTCATGAAACTTAAAAAAGGTAGAATTTTAATGCCTAAAGCATTTAATAATAAAAATAATATTAAAGAAATGTCAGGTATATATATTCCTTTTTGGCTTTATGATTATAATGCTAATGGAATTATAGAAGCTGATTGTAAAAGAATTACATCTTGGACTAGTGGAAATTATAGATACACAAAAACAGATATTTATAAGGCAACTAGAGGTGGAAGTGTAGTTTTTGAAAATATTCCAGTAGATGGATCAAAAAGGTTTCAAAATGATATTATGAATTCAATAGAACCATTTGATTATAAAGATATAAAAGACTTTAATTATTCATATCTATCAGGATTTTTATCAGAGAAATATGATGTTTCTATGGAGGAGGCAAAAACTGATAGTGTAGAAAGAGCTAAGCAATCATTTAAAAATCAAATGGTAAAAGATATAAGAGGTTATGATTCTGTAAGTGTTTCAAGTTCTAATATTAATTTAGAGGATTTAAAAAATTCTTATGCGTTACTACCTGTATGGATGCTAAATATTAAATATAAAGATAAAATATATACGTTTGCTATGAATGGTCAAACTGGTAAAATGATTGGTAATATTCCTATAGATAAATTAAAAGCAGTAGTTATTTGGTTTATAATAGCTATTGTAACATTTGTAATTGGATTTTTAATTATGGGTAGGTAGATTATATGAAAAAAATTAAATATATAATAATTTTGTTTTTACTTTTTATAGGAATAAATAGTGTACTTGCATTTGACACAACTAAAAAAGTATATGATTATGCTAATGTATTAAGCGAAAATGAAGAGAAAATTCTTAAAGAAAAAGCTTTAGAATTTATAGATAAATATAATATGGATATGGTTTTAGTAACAGTAAAGCACCATGAAAAAAGTACTACTCAAGCCTATGCACAAGATTTTTATGATTATAATGGTTTTGGTATTGGTGATGATTCTAGTGGTATACTTTTTGTTATAGATTTTACTTTTGGATATAGGGATATTTATATGACAACAACAGGATCTGCTATAAATATGTATAATGATTATAGAATAGAGAAAATACTTGATAGTGTTGCAGAAGAAAAAGATGAAACTTATTATAATTGGTTTAATGCTTTTATTATAAGTTCTACTGATTATGCTAGTATGGGTATACCTAAAGCAGAAGTTATAGAAGCTAAGAAAAATTATATTCCACTAATAATGGCTACTTTAGTATTACCTACAATAGTTGTCTTGGTATTAGTACTTAAAAATAAAATGATCAGAAAAAGTGTAGATGCTAATTACTATATAAAAGAAAATAGTGTCATAATAAATAATAGAAATGATTCATTTATAACAACACATACAACATCAGTTAGAATAAGTGAACCTAATAATTCTAGTGGATCTGGTGGAGGATCTAGTATAAGCCATGGTAGCAGTGGAGTAAGCCATGGTGGCGGCGGTAGAAGATTATAAAAAAATTGTCAAAAAAAATTTTTAGAAAAATGTAAAAATATATTCATTTTACATTTTTTTTGTGTTATAATTTGTATATAGTGTATGAGCAATAACATATAGAGTAGCTATCATATGCTATCAACGTATGCTAGGAGGTGAAATAATGGAAAAAAATAGAAGTTCAAAAGTAGTAGCAATCGTTGCATTATTTATCGCTGTTATCGGATTATCAGTAGGTTTTGCTGCATTCTCTAATATTTTAATGATTAAGTCAAGTGCAACTGTTAAACCATCTGACAAAGATTTCGTAGTTGGATTTGTAAGAAATACTACTGATACAGCATTACCAACTGGTGATGTAGATCTTGAAGCAGATGCAATTACTGTAGTTGGTGAAAATGTAACATATGATTTAAAACCAAAATTAAATGGAACAACTGTTAGTAATTTGCATGTTGATTTTACTAAACCAGGAGAGAGTGTTTCATACAAATTTGCAGTAGCTAACTTTGGTAAATATGATGCATATTTAACAAATGTAACTTTTGCAAATGTTGCTGACCAATCTGCATACAAAGTATGTACAGTAACTCCTGCAACAGGAGCAGGACAAACTGCAGCAACAAAAGCTTTAGTAACTGAAGCTTGCAAGGGAATCGATGTTTCTGTAAAAATTGATACTGCTACATATAATGGTGCAGATGGATCTAAATCAAAAATTAACACTGTTTTAAGTAGAAACACTAATAATGTTAAAGAGGTAGTTGTAACTATAAGTTATGCTGAAGGTTCAGAAGTAGCTGATGGTGCTTTCTCAGTTGATTTTGGAAATATCACTTTAGGATATAGTTCTGTAGCACAACAATAATAAAATTTAATATATTAAAAGGTAACTTTTAATATATTTTAACAAGATTATTTGGGAGGATAGAATGAAAAGGGCAAGGATAAGATTTTTAACATTTGAACTTTTAATTTTCATTGTTTTCTTCGTAAATAGTTTTGTATCAAATATATTAAAAGGTTATATGACCGCAATATTTCTAGTACTTTTATTAGTACTTTTTAGATTATTTTTTGGATTTACAAAAGATAGACATAGATATGTAAAAGATATAATCTTTGACATTTTAATTGTACTTATAATATTTTTTATATTATTTTATATACTTGGCATATTCATAGGTTTTGCAAGACCAGAAGATTATTATAGTTTTTACGGATTTAATACTTTTATATTTCCACTTGTTCTAAACATTATAATTAAAGAAATATTAAGAAGTAAGATGTTATCTAAAACGCATGATGATAAAATTTTAATTGCCACTACTTGTATACTTTTTATATGTTTAGATGTTACAAGTACTATATATTATAATAATTTTGATTCACCATATAATACATTTATATTTGTAGCTTTATATCTATTGCCTTCAATTTGTACTAATTTAGCTTGTACATATGTAAGCTTAAAGGTAGGATATAAGCCTATAATATTATATTTACTAGTTGTAGAATTATACCAATATTTATTACCTATAATTCCAAATCCAGATAAGTATTTAACTTCCGTTATAAGATTAATTTTACCTGCAATTTTGTGGTATAGGGTATATGAATTTTTTAAATTTGAATCAGATCGTGAATTTGAACGTGATACAAATAAGTTTGGTTGGGTATATGTTTTAATTCCTTCTATACTTATTGTTGTAATGGTATATTTTACATCAGGATATTTTAGATACCATGCTATAGCTATAGCAACAGGTAGTATGGAACCTAAAATACATAAAGGTGATGTAGTAGTTATAGAAAAAATGAATAAAAATTATAATACTTTAAAAAAAGGAGATATTATAGCATTTAAATATAATGGTGTTGTTATAGTACATAGAATTATTAGAATAATTAAAAACGAAAATGAGTATTATTTTTATACTAAAGGGGATGCTAATAACGTTGAGGATGGTTATCCTGTAAAAGAAGATATGATAGTTGGGATAATACATGTTAAAATTCCATATTTGGGAATACCTACTGTGTGGGTTAACGAATTATAGGAGGTAATTTGATGAAAAAGGGGACAAAAAAAGATAGTGAAAAGAAATCAGATGCTAAAAAAATAAATAAACCAAAAATAAATTTAGGAGAAAAAATCAAAAGTTTATTTAGTAAATTTAATGATTTAAAAAACAATATATATATAGGTTATATACCACGTTTAATTATATTTTTGTGTGCATTTATAATATTATTCTTTTTAAGCTATTTATGTGTAAAAAATTCATATACACGTACTGAAGAAAAAATAACTACGTATAGAGAATTTGGAAATGTTGATTATAAAGTATATTTAAAGCCAAATGAATTTTATTCCCAATCATATTTAGGAAAAAATATGGTTTATATAACAAGTATAATTAAAAATATTAAAATAGATTATAATTATCAATTTTTAATTGATGAACAATCAGATATAAACTTTAATTATAGTATTTCTGCTAGGCTAGTAATAGCTGATGAATCGGGTCAAAAGACATATTATGAAAAAGAATATTCTATTCTTCCAACGACAGTTGAGCAAGTAAAGAATAAAACTGGTTATAGTATATATAAAAGCATTACTATAGATTATGATTATTATAATACTATTGCAAGTAAGTTTAAATCACAATATGGTTTGAGTGCCTCTAGTAATTTAATTGTTTCATTTAAGTTAAATAAAGGAATAACATCTAATGGTTTAAATGAGGCTAGTTCTACTTCTGTTACTATTCCATTAACAGAAAGAGCTATTAATATTAAAACAGATACAACATCTATGAATAATACAAAAGAGTTAAAAACTCCTTCAAAAACAAATTTAAGCCGCAAATTCTTAGTAGTTGTTGGTGCTATATTGTTTATAGGAATGGTTGCATCACTACTTAGATTTTTAGAATTATTATTAGGTGGCTTTAAAAGAAAATCTCCATATGATAAAAAAATAGATGATATATTTAAAGAATATGATAGATTGATAGTTGAAACCAAAACTATGCCCAATTTTGAAGACAAAAATATAATTAGAATAGAAAAATTTGAGGAATTACTAGATGCAAGAGATACTCTAAAGAGTCCTATTTTATACTTTAATATTGCTAGTCATCATAAATGTTACTTTTATATTAAATCAGGTAATGATGTATTTTTAACAATAATAAAGGCAGTAGATTTAGAGGAAAAGAAAGATGAGAAGAAAAAAGCTAAAAAATAAATTAAAAAAATTAGTTAATATTAAAGCTATACCTATACTAATAGCCATATTTGTATGCCTACTTAGTATAGGTTATTCTGCTTTTCAACAAAACTTATTATTAGATAATATGGAAATGGAAATATTAAAACAATCAGATATTAATATATCTGATGTATCTATAGCATCTACAGAAGGTAATGCTGTATCTTTAGCGCTTAGCAAAAAGGAAGGCAAAATAACAGATAGAATAAATATGCCACAAGAAGACTCTTCTATAACATATGCTGTAACTATTATAAACCTAGGAAATGAAGAAGCGGGAATTAGAGAAATTACTAATGATAATACTACATTTGATACTATTGTTGATGATGGAGTGGTTGGTAATAAAATATGTGATAGAGAAAAGTGTACATTGGGTGCAAGTAAAACATTTAATGTAGAAGTTAAATATAAAGAAGGAATGTTTAGTGAAAAATTTGAATATGATTTAAATTATGATTCTTGTATGACTGTTTTAAGTAGTGATTTTAAAGATTCAATAGAATCAGAGAATGATCTTAAATCAGTTTGCGGTGATAGCTCAATGGCATCTATGATACCATATTTGTATATTCAAAATAAATCAATGACAGAAGAGGAAGCTACTAATTATTTAATAGAAAAGGGAGTATTTATTTCAAATGCAGGAGATAATAGCCAATACTTTGATATAAATATTAACATAGATACTGATGCAGTTTATACTATAACATATGTTGGAATTGATAATAAAGAAAAATATCCAAGCGAAGTTATTGGTGGTTCAAAAATTGATATTGATATTGGAAATGCAAATATGCCTAATTCATATGATATATATATGGGTGAAAATAAATTAGTAAAAAATACAGATTATTCTGAAGCTAACTCTAAAATAACTATTAATAATGTTAGTGATAATATAAAAATATTAAATACAGGATTATTAGATATATTTTATGTTAACATGCCAAACAATGGTTTTCAAAATAATGTGTATTCTAAATTTACAACAAATATTGACTTAGGGGTATTAATTTCTGATATTAAAATTTATCATGAAGTTGCGGGTGAGACTATAGATGTAGATAATTCTAGTAATAAAACAGTATTAAAAATTTCTAAATTAACTGGAGGCAATTCTTATATACTTGGAACATATACGCTTGGATCTACAAATTCATATAAATGTAAAAGCGCAAAAAAACTTAAAACAAATCTTTATACTGAACGTTGTTTTAGCAGCACTTGTAGTTCAGATTCTAATGGAACTATAACATATGGTACTTTAGGAGAAGATGGTGCTTTAACATCTGGACAGTTATTATTTTGTGATGTAGATGGTAATGGATATTATGATTCAGATGAAGGCTTTTACTATGTTACAAGCTTATCTACCGATTCTAATTATGCTGTATTGTTATTTCACGATAATACATATTTAAATTCAACTACAAATAAATTAGAATTAGGAAATGAATATTATAATCCAGATTTGGGAACTGAGTATATAATTGAGTATGGAAATAATTTAACTGGTCCAAAGTCTGCTTTAAAAAATTTACCTACAATAACAGATTGGCCAAATGTTAGCCTTTCAAATACAGAAAGACAAATATTAAGTGAAAATGGATTGGCATCGACAAATGCAGGAAGTTTAGGTATCTTTTATTATTCAGGATATGCAGCTAGATTGCTAACTTATCAAGAATTGAGTGAAGCGTGTTCAAGTGATAACAGTCTAGCACTAAATAACTGCTTATGGCTATTTCAAAATACAAGATTTAATCATCCTTATGATTATTCAAATATGTATTTAAAAGGATATTGGCTTGAAACACATGTCTATGATTCAGGAGCAGATGATAAAGCATTTTATTTAAGTGGTGAAAATTTAAGCTTAAATAGTGATACTGTTGCATCTGAAAATTCAGTAAGGCCTGTTATTGAAATATTAAAATCTGAAATAGATTATTAAAAATTAGAGTATAAAAATATTCTAATTTTTTTAAAATTAAAATTATTTGTGATATAATAAATAAAGGTGATAATATGCAAGAAAAGCGAATTGATGAATTAATTAAAATATTGAATAAAGCTTCGTATGAATATTATACTTTAGATAATCCTAGTATAACTGATCAAGAGTATGATAGTTATATGGATGAATTAATAAAGTTAGAAACTAAATATCCTAATTTAGTTAGAAGTGATTCACCTACTGTTAAAATAGGCAATGAAGTAATAAGTGAGTTCAAAAAAGTTACTCATGAAATACCTATGATGAGTTTAGGAGATATATTTAATTTAGATGAATTATTAGATTTCGATAGTAAAGTAAAAAAGATAGTTCCAAACCCAAGTTATGTATGCGAACTTAAAATAGACGGACTCAGTGTATCTCTTTTATATAAAAATGGAAAACTTGTAAGAGGTGCTACGCGTGGTGATGGGGTTACAGGAGAAGATATTACTCATAACGTTAGGACTATAAAGAATGTACCATTATCATTACCTAAAGATATAGATATAGAAGTTAGAGGGGAAATATATATGCCAACTTCTTCTTTCAATTTATTAAATGAAGAAAGAAAGAAAAATGGTGAGAAGGAATTTGCAAATCCTAGAAATGCAGCAGCTGGATCTGTAAGACAATTAGATAGTAAAATTGCTGGTAAAAGAGGATTATCTACATTTTTATATCATTTACCTAATGCTGATAAATATAATATATATACTCAGTATGATGCATTAGAGTTTATGAAAGATTTAACATTTACAGTTAATCCTAATATAAAAAAGTTTGATAGTATAGAGGATGTTGTTAAGTATATTGAGTATTGGTCTGCTAATAGATTTAATCTTGAATATCCTATAGATGGAATTGTAATTAAGGTAAATGATTTAAATGATCAAAAAAAACTTGGCGTTACTGCAAAGGTTCCTAAATGGGCAATAGCTTATAAGTTTCCAGCAGAAGAAATACTTACAAAAATTAGAAATATAGAATTTTGTGTAGGTAGAACAGGTAAAATCACCCCACGTGCAGATCTTGATCCAGTTAGACTTTCAGGTAGTGTTGTAAAAAGTGCAACTCTAAATAATCAAGAATATATTAAAGAAAAAAATATTATGATAGGTGATACTGTTTCTATTAGAAAAGCTGGAGAAATTATACCTGAGGTAGTAGAAGTTAAATTTGAAAGAAGAAATGGAACTGAAATACCATTTAAAATGATAGAAAATTGTCCTATATGTGGCAGCAAATTAGTAAGAAAAGATAATGAAGTAGCTTATTTTTGTGTAAATAAAAATTGTGATGCGAGAAATATAGAGGGATTAATACATTTTTCAAGTAGAAATGCTATGAATATAGAAGGTTTTGGTGAGAGAATAGTTGAAGACTTTTATAATTTAGGATACTTGAAGAGTATAGAAGATTATTATACTTTATATAAATATAAAGAAGATTTAATGGAACTTGAAGGTTTCGGTGAAAAAAGTATAAATAATTTAATAACTAATATAGAAAAAAGTAAGACTAATTCACTTGAAAAATTATTATTTGGACTTGGAATAAAGCATGTAGGAAGTAAAAAGGCAAAGGTAATATGTGAATATTTTAAAGATATAGATTCTTTAATTAATGCTGATATAGAATCTATAAATATGGTACCTGATATAGGTGATAAGATATCAAAAGAAATATATGATTATTTTAAAGAGCCTAAAAATATAGTACTTATAAATAAATTAAAAGAATTCGGATTAAATATGAAATATTTAGGTAAAATAAAGAATGTAGATTTAGCTTTTTCTTCTAAGACTTTTGTAATAACAGGAACACTTTCTAGTATGGGAAGAAATGAAGCAAAGGAATTAATTGAAGAAAAAGGCGGAAAAAATACGAATTCTGTTAGTCGAAAGACAGATGTTTTGATATGTGGAAGCAATCCAGGTAGTAAATATGATGATGCTTTAAAGCTTAATATTACTATATGGGATGAAGATGAATTTATAAAAAATATTAGGAGGTAGTAAGATGAATGAATGGGAAGGTTTTAGTGGAACTAAATGGAAAAAGGATATAGATGTAGCAGATTTTATAAAATGTAATTATACAGAGTATACTTCTGATGAAAGCTTTTTAAAGGGATGTAGTAAAAAGACTGCTAAAGTATGGAATAAGTGTTCTAAGTTATTAAAAAAAGAAGCTATAAGTGGTGTTTTAGATGTAGATACATATAATATGAGTGGTATAGATTCTTTTGATGCTGGATATATAGATAGAGCAAATGAAGTTATTGTTGGTCTTCAAACAGATAAGCCTCTTAAAAGAATTGTTAATCCATATGGTGGACTTAGAATGGTTAAAAAATCACTGGAGTCTTATGGATATCACTTAGATAAAAAATTAGAAGAACAATTTAGTGAATTTAGAAAAACTCATAATGAAGGCGTATTTTCTGCTTATACAAATGATATTAGAGTAGCTAGACATAATCATTTAATAACAGGACTTCCTGATGCTTATGGTAGAGGTAGAATTATAGGAGATTATAGAAGAGTTGCTTTATATGGAATTGATTTTTTAATAGAATGTAAAGAAAAAGATTTAGAAAAATACAAGGATATTTCTAATATTTCTATAATTCAGTTAAGGGAGGATATAACAGAACAAATTAAAGCGCTAAATTTAATGAAAAAAATGGCTTCAAGGTATGGCTTTGATATATCAAAACCAGCAAGTAATGCAAAAGAGGCTATTCAATTTACTTATTTTGCATATTTAGCTGCAGTTAAACAAAATAATGGAGCAGCAACCAGTATAGGAAGAAATACTACTTTCTTTGATATATATATAGAAAGAGATATGAAAAAGGGTATTTTAACAGAGGAAGAGGCACAAGAATTAATTGATCAATATGTTATTAAATTAAGACTTGTTAGACATTTAAGAACTCCAGAGTATAATGAGTTATTTGCAGGAGATCCTACTTGGGTTACTGAAAGTATTGGAGGATTATTAGATTCTGAAAAATCTTTAGTAACAAAGAGTTCATTTAGAATACTTAATTCATTAAACAATATAGGTCAGTCAGCGGAACCTAATTTAACGATACTATGGAGTAATAAGTTGCCATTAGGTTTTAAAAAATATGCATCCTTAATGTCTATAAAAACACATACATTGCAATTTGAAAATGATGATTTAATGCGACCAATATATGGATCGGATTATGCAATAAGCTGTTGTGTATCTGCAATGAGGGAAGGACATCAAACTCAGTTTTTTGGAGCACGTATAAATTTTGTTAAGGTATTATTATATGCTTTAAATGAAGGAAGAGATGAAATTACTGGTGAAGTTGTTATTGACGGAATAGATAAAATAGAAGGTGAGTATTTAGATTGTACAGAGGTATTAAAACAATTTGATAAAGTATTAAAGAAAACAGTTAAACTATATGTTGACGCTTTAAATATTATACATTATATGCATGACAAATATGCATATGAAAGTAGTCAGATGGCTTTAATTGATAGTGTTCCAGAATACTTAATGGCATTTGGCCTTGCTGGTATTTCTATCGTGACAGATTCAATATCTGCAATTCAGTATGGGCATGTTAGAGTAAAAAGAGACGATAGAGGATTAACTAACTCATTTGATATAGAATTTGATTATCCTAGATATGGAAATAATGATGATAAGGCAGATCAGATTGCTGTTAATCTTGTAAAGAGAGTTTTTAGAGAATTAAAAAAATATCCTTTATATAAAAATGCAATACCAACATTATCATTATTAACAATCACATCTAATGTTGTTTATGGTAAATATACAGGTGCAACTCCAGATGGAAGAAAAGCTAAAACTCCTTTTGCTCCAGGTGCAAATCCAACTCAAGGTGCAGATAAATGTGGAGCTTTAGCAAGTCTTTCAAGCGTTGCTAAAATACCATATAAAGATTGTTGTCAGGATGGAATTTCTAATACATTCTCTATAACTCCAAGTACTCTTGGTAAAACTGATGATGATAGAGTAAATAATTTAATACAAATATTAGATGGTTATTTTATTCAGGGTGCACATCATTTAAATGTTAATGTATTAGATAAAAGCCTACTTGTTGATGCTATGAATAACCCATATAAATATCCAAATTTAACTATACGTGTATCGGGTTATGCAGTTAATTTTAATAAGCTAACTAGAAGTCAACAAGAAGAAGTAATAAGTAGGACTTTCCATGAAAGAATTTAAATCTGGCTTTATTCATTCAATAGAGACAATGGGATTACTTGATGGACCTAATATACGAATTGTTATATTTATGCAAGGATGCCCTTTAAGATGTATATTTTGTCATAATCCAGATACTTGGGGTAAAACTTCTAATAAAAAATTTACTTCTAAAGAAATTGTTGATTTAGTAAGAAAATATAGACCATATATAGAAAATGGTGGAGGGGTAACTTTTTCAGGAGGTGAACCTTTATTTCAATCAGAATTTTTACTTGAAACGTTAAAGCTATGTAAGAAGGCAGGTATTCATACTTGCATAGATACAAGTGGTACTGGGTATAATAAGAAATATTTAAGTGATATACTTAAATATACTGATTTAGTATTACTTGATATAAAAGCTATTACAAGTAGTAAATATACTGAAATAACAGGATCAAAAATAGATAGTTTTGAGTATTTTGTAAATGTATTAAATAAAAGCAATACTAAAGTATGGATAAGACAAGTAATAATACCAACAATTAATGATAATCAAGAATATATCTTAGGATTTAAAGAATATATAAAGGAAATAAATAATATAGAGAAAATAGAATTACTTCCATATCATACAATGGGTGTTAGTAAATATGAAAAACTAAATATAGAGTATAAATTAAAAGATATAGACCCTATGGATTTAGATAGACTTAAAAATTTAGAAGAGCTATTAAAGTAAATAGCTTTTTTTATTATATAAAATTCAAATGAAATCTTTATTTTAAGATGATTTTATAGTACAATTAATATGGTGATAATATGAAAGCGCTTATAACAGGAGCAAGTAGTGGTATTGGAAGAGATATAGCTAGATATTTATCATATCTTAATTATGATTTAATATTAGTAGCTAGAGATAAAGATAATTTACTTAAGTTAAAGGAAGAATTAAATACTGATGTTTTAGTAATTCCTATGGATCTTAGTATAATTAGTAATGTATATAAATTATATGATATGGTTGATTCTAATAATATAGATATACTTATTAATAATGCAGGTTTTGGATTATTTGGTAAATTTAATGAATCAGATACTAATAGAGAATTATCTATGATAGATCTAAATATTAAATCACTTCATTTATTAACTAAATTATTTTTAAAAGATTTTGTAAAAAAAGATAGTGGATATATTTTAAATGTAGCATCATCTGCTGCATTTCAACCAGGTCCTCTTATGGCTACTTATTATTCTACTAAATCTTATGTTTATTCATTAACACTCGCTTTATATGAAGAATTAAAAAAGAGTAATAGTAAAGTACATATAAGTTGCTTATGTCCAGGTCCTGTAAATACAAATTTTAATAATGTAGCAAACTGTAAATTTAAAGTACGTGCTTTGTCTAGTGAATATGTAGCAAGATATGCTATTAATAAAATGTTTAAAAATAAATTATTAATAATACCAGGTTTTAATATTAAGTTAATTTATTTATTTGGTAGGTTTATTCCATTAAAATTAAAATTAAAGCTTGCATATCACGTACAAGTTAGAAAAACTAAGTAGGTGAATTTATGAAAAAAGGATTTACATTAGTAGAACTACTAGGTGTTATTGTAATACTTAGTATACTTATGTTAGTTATATTTCCAAATGTGGTTGGTGTAATAAAAGGAAAAAGTGAAGAAAAAGATACAAAAATAGATGATATTGTATTAAATGCTGCTGATATATTAATAAAAGAAAATATTGATAAGTTTAGTAATTCTGATGGTACAAGCTATTGTATATTAATAAGTGAACTTGTAAGTGAGGGGTATATAAATAAATCTATAATTGATAAAAATAAAAAATATAAAGATGAAAAGGGTATTTATGTAACATATGTTAATAATGTTTTAAATAAAGAATTAGTTAATAAAGAAGATTGTATAAAAAATGCAGGATAATTAATTTTACTAAAATATAATTTTATATAGTTAAGTAGGTGAATTATGATATTTTTTAAATATTTATTTATATTTTTATTATTTTCATTTGTTGGATGGATACTTGAATTAGTTTATAGAAGTTATAATAGTAAAAAATTTATTAATCCAGGATTTATGAGTGGATGCGTTGTACCATTATATGGATTTGGAGCACTTATTATGTATTTACTTTGTAATGATTTAAGTGAAATTAATAGTAAATATAAAGTATTAATTATAGTACTTATATCTATTTTATTATTAACTTTATTAGAACTAATTAGTGGTATACTACTAGATAAATTATTTCATTTAAGATTATGGGATTATTCTAAATATAAGTATAATTATAAAGGCCTAATTTGCATTAATTTTTCTTTAATATGGGGAATTCTTGCATTTAGTTTTTACTATTTTATGTATAATCCTATAAATAATATATCAAATAGTTTTATAAGTAGTGATTATGGATTATTCTTTCTAGGACTTGCAAGTGGTATATTTATAATAGATTTGGCTATGTCTATACAGCTTTTAAATAGAATAGTTAAATATGCTAATGAAATAAAGCAAACAGTTGATTTAGAAAAATTAAGATTAGATATAATAAAAAGAATTACAAATAAAAAATTTATAAATTCAGTCTATCCTTATACATCTATTAATCGTTATTTAAAGGAAAAAATAAAGGACATAACTAAATGAAATATGTATTAGATGATATAGAGTATAATGTCATTATAACTAAAAAAAATAATAAAAATTTATATATAAGGGTAAAAGAAGGTAATATATGTGTAACTTGTAATTATCTAACTACTAAAAGTAAAATAAAAAATATACTAGATTTAAATCAAAAATCTTTAAGAAAAATGATAGATAGTGTAAAAAATAAAGAAGAAAAAGAAAAGGGTTTCTTTTATTTAGGTAAGTGTTATGATATAATTTTTAAAGATGATATTAAAGATGTAATGGTATGTGATAGTGTTATATATTCTAAAAATTTAAAAGCTTTAAATAAATGGTATAAGGATGAAGTAATTAGAATATTTGATGAAAGATATGTTTATATATTTAATAAGTTTAAAGAAAATATAACCTCACCAATACTTAAAATTAGAAACATGAAAACTAGATGGGGTGTGTATAATAGAAAAAATCATACAATTACTTTAAATTCGAAATTAATTGAATTTGATGTAAGTAAGATAGATTATGTTATAATACACGAATTATGTCATATAATACATTTTAATCATTCTAAAGAATTTTGGGAATTAGTTTTTAAGTATTGTCCAAATTATAAACAAATTAGAAAAGAGATGAAGTAATAATGTGTAAAATATTAAAAAAAGCAAATTGTATTATTTTAATATTAATAATGCTTTTAGTTAGTTTTGCAATGCCATTTACAAATAAAGTAAAAGCAAGAACTCTTAGAGATTTGAAAAGTGAACTTAAGGAAGCGGAAGAAAAGCTTGCAAAAGGAGAAGCAGATAAAAAGTTTACTCAAGAACAAATTGCAAAAAGAAAATCATCTATTAATGCAATAAACTTAGAAATATCAAATATTACAAAGGAGACTGAAAATCTTGAAAATGAAATAGTACAGTTAAATGAGCAAATAGCTTCTAAGGAACAAGAGATAAAAGATATACTTAATTATTATCAATTAGCAAATGGTGAAAGTGCTTATCTTGAGTATGTATTTGAAGCTGCAAGCTTTACTGATTTTATATATAGATTAGCAGTTGCTGAACAATTATCTAAATATAATGAGCAATTAATAGATGAGTATAATGCTACTATAAAGAAAAATGAAGAAAAGAAAAAAGAATTAGCAAGTAAAAAGATTTCACTTAATGAAAAGCAGAATACACTTCAAAAAGAGATGGCTGAACTTGGAAATCAATTAGGAGACATATTGGATGAAAATGTTACATTTGAAGATGAAGTTAAGTCATTAAGAAAATTGGTTAATACATACGAAAATTTGTATAAATGTGGTCTTGATGAGGATATTACTTCTTGTGGTGTTAATAAACTTCCTGTTGGAACTGCATTTTATAGGCCTGTAATAAGTGGACGAGTTTCTGCAAATTATGGAATATATTATCCTTGGGGATATGCTATGATGCATTATGGTATGGATATAGCTGGTACTGGACATGGCGCAAATGTATATGCTATGGCAGATGGTAAAGTTGCATTTATTATAGAAAGAAATAGTTGTGGAGGAAATATGCTTTATCTTCACCATAATATAAATGGTGTAAGGTACACAACAGCTTACTATCATTTAGCTTCTATTAATGTTAAAGTCGGAGATGTTGTTACAACAAATACAGTAATAGGAAGAGTAGGTGGAAATCCATCATATGAAACTTGGGATAAATGCTCAACAGGAACACATCTTCATATACAAATAGCAACTACAAATATAGAGCAAGGAACAGGATTCTATACAAAATTTACATCACGTAGTTTTGATCCAAGAAGGGTACTTAATATTCCAGCACTTGGAGTATGGTTTAATAATAGAACAACTAAATATTAATCGACAAAAATATAAAGTCATCACTATTAAAATAATAGTGGTGATTTTTTTATGAAAGTAAAATTATTTGATGAATCTCATGAGTTAGATTTAGAAAAATCTATAAATAAATTTTTAAGTCAAAATGATATAGATCTCTTAGATATTAAGTATCAATTGGCTATATCCATAAATGGAGAGGAGCAAATATATTGTTTTAGTGCAATGATTATATATAAATAATGTTTAAAATTAGATTTTTATTTCATTATATACATAGAATATTAAAGGAGGAGAAATATGTATAATAGTTTTACAGAAGAAGCTAGAAAGATACTTATGAGTGCAAAAGAAGAAATGAGTATGCTTAATCATCCTTATGTAGGAAGTGAACACTTACTACTTGCAATACTAAAGGACGATAATGAAATAAGTAAAAAATTATTTAATTATGGAATTACTTATGAGAAGTTTAAAAATGAAATCATTAATATCATAGGTAAAGGAAGTAAAAAAAGCACTTGTTTTTTATATACTCCTATGCTTAAAAGAATTATGGAAAGTGCAGTTTTAAATAGTAAGGAAAATAATTCTGGAATAGTTACTATATCACATCTTTTTTCATCATTATTAGAAGAAGGTGAAGGAATTGCTATAAGAATACTTATTGGAATGAACATTGATGTTTCAGAATTATATCATGAGTTTATTCTGCCTGTTACATATAAAAGGTCAAAATCAAAAAAATTATTAGTTGAAGACCTTGGAATAGATTTGACTAAAGAGGCTAAAAATGGACTTTTAGATCCCGTTGTTGGAAGGGATGAAGAAATAAAAATGACTATTGAAATTCTTTCAAGGAGAAAGAAAAATAATCCAATACTAATAGGGGAGGCAGGTGTAGGTAAGACCGCTATAGTTGAAGAGCTTGCAAGACTAATAAGCAACGGTGAAGTCCCTAATAGTTTAAAAAACAAAAGAATAATAAGTCTAGATATGTCTGTTACAGTTGCAGGAACAAAATATCGTGGAGAATTTGAAGAAAGAATAAATAAAATACTAAAAGAATTAGAAGAAAATGATGATATTATATTATTTATAGATGAAATTCATACTTTAGTAGGTGCTGGAGGGGCTGAAGGAGCTATAGATGCATCAAATATTTTTAAACCAGCTTTAGCGCGTAATAAAATAAAATGTATAGGTGCTACTACTAGAAGCGAGTATAAAAAATATATAGAAAACGATAAAGCACTAGATAGAAGATTTCAGAAGGTAGAAGTAAACGCTCCAGATAGTAAAACTGTAAAACAAATATTATTAAAACTAAGAGATACTTATTCTAATTATCATAAAACTATAATAGAAGATGATATATTGGATTTAATAATTAATTTATCAAATAAGTATATAACTAATAGATACCAGCCCGATAAAGCAATTGATATACTTGATGAAGTATGTGCTCATACTTCATTAATAGAAAGTGAAAAAACTAAAAAGTTTAATAAGTTAAATAAAGAATTAAAAACTATACTTGATTTAAAAAAATCATACTTATTAAATAAGGATTTCAATAATGCAATTAGTATTAAATCTAAAGAAAACAAACTTATGAGCAAAATTAATAAACTAGAGCTTGAATTATCTAATGAAAAAAATCATGTAGTAACAAAGGATGATGTCATAAATATAGTAAGTAGGAAAAGTAACATACCTATATATAGTATAGACGATTTTAATATTAAAGAATATAATGAATTAAAAGAAGAATTATTAAGTAAGATTAAGGGTCAAGATAGACAAATAAATGATATTATGAAAATATATAAAAAATTAAGGTTAGGATTTAAGGATGATAATTGCTATTCTATGATGTTTACAGGACCAAGTGGGGTAGGCAAAACTGAACTTGCTAAAATATTTTCAAATAAGATATCAAATAATGTAATTAAGCTTGATATGAGTGAATATAGTGAACCTAATTCAGTAAACAAATTAATAGGATCACCAGCAGGATACGTTGGATATGATGATAATAAAAATGTGTTTGAAAGTATTAAGGATAATCCATTTACTGTTTTAATAGTTGATGAAGTAGAGAAAGCAAATAGTAGTGTAATTAATCTTTTTTATCAGATATTAGATGATGGAAAAATAAAAGACTCTAAGGGAGAAGATATATATTTTAATAATACAATAATCATTATGACATCTAATATTGGCTATACTAAAAATGGTATAGGATTTAATAACATAAAAACTAATAATGAACTGAAAGAAACATTTAGTATACCTTTTATAAATAGAATAGATAATATAATTAATTTTAATTATATTACAGAAGATGTTATTAAGAATATAATAATAGATAAATTGAAACAAATAGTAGACAAATATAAACTTAAGAAAATAAAAGTAAAAATAAATAATAATGTAATAGATGAGTTAGTAAATAAGTCTAATTATAAAGAATATGGTGCAAGAAAAATAAGTAAACTTATTAAAATTGAAATAGAAGATATAATAATAAATGAATTATTAAATGAAAATACTAATATATATATTAAAAGTTTAAAAAAAGAAGAGATAATTGCTTAAAAAAATCTTTTTTTTTTTTCAAAATATGCTATAATTAATATTAGGTGATAATATGGACTCTTTAGAACAAATAAAATCAAGTTTGAGAGAAAATCCTAATATTGATGATAATATTAGGGATAAATTTTATACATTAATTAATTTATTTCATAAAAAATTACCTGATATTAACTTAGATAAATTAAATAATAAAATAAAAACAGTAAAAATAAAAAAAATGAGTAGATTTGAGAGAAAAGGTACTTATTATTATGATGTTTTTAATAATACAATATTATTTTCAAATAGTCTTTCATTAAATTATGATATAGATAACCTACTTATGAAAGCTATACTTGAGATGGCTACAAGTAATAATTTTTTTACAGGATTTCAATCTGATGAAAAACTAAAAGCTTTAAATTGTGCTTATACAGAGATACTTGCTAATTATATAGTAGGTAATGAAGGAGAGTCAGATTTAGAAGAAGAAATGCTGATTACTAATTTATTAAGCCACATAGTAGGTAAAGAGGTTATGTTTAACTCGTATTTTACTAATAACGGTGATATGATAATTAAAGCCTTGCAAGAATCGGAGGTAGGAATGCTATGAATTATGAAAGAACGAGTGACTTGCTTTTAAAAGAAACTAATTTTTTATATGAATCTAAAAATACGGGTACATTACCTAAAAATTTACTTGCTAAAATTATTTCTAAAATAGGGGATTTAGCTGCTAATAAAGTTAAAATGGGCAAAATGACTGAGGAAGAAGCTTTCAATATGTTATCATTTATTAGTCAGTTTAAAAACGGTAAGGTAGAAGATTATTTTAGCTTTGAACATAGTAATGAAGATATGAAAACTGCAGTTAGTACATTTAATGAAAGTATCAATATGGCATTATCTTCAAGATATATAAGCTCTCTAGATACGATGCCTGTGCAAAATGCAAATAAGAGAATAGGTATAAGATAAAAAATTGAACGATTGTTCAATTTTTTTCTTCTAATAATAAGTTATTTTTATATAGATAACTAGCAAGTTTAATACCTACATATCTATAATGCCATGGTTCATATTTAAATCCTGTAATATGAAATTTAGCTTTTGGATATCTTAAAATAAATCCATATTTATAAGAATTATTAATCATCCATTTGAATTCCTTAGTTTTATCAAAATTGTCATAATCTAAAGATAGATCAGCAACATCAACTGCAAGGCCAGTTTGATGTTCAGAATGTCCTGGTCTTGCTGATGCTATATCAGCATAATAAAAGCCTTTATCTACAACATAATTATTATATAATTTTTCTTGATAGTTGTAGCTTCTATATGCTGATACTGCAACAATATTATATCCTTTATCTTTAGCATCTTTAACCATTCTTTCAAAATTAATTTTTGCTTCTTTTCTTAAAAATTTATTTAGACAAGCAAATCTTAAATCAATTTCTTCTAAATCAGTAGGGATATAATCGCTTTCTAACTTATTATTCTTGTTTACTATATATTCATAATTATCTATTTTTTTTATTATATTAATATTTTTATAAAAATTACTATTTTCAAATAATATTAAAAACAATATACAAACTATTTTTTCCATATCTCACCATTACATTATATGAAAAAAGAATACTATTTAGATAAAAAATATTCATAGTATTCTTCATAAGTTATATTATTATCGTGTATATATTTTGCAATATCTACTCCAACATAACGATAATGCCAAGACTCATAAACATATCCAGTAATATATTCTTTTTCTTTAGGATATCTCATAATAAATCCATATTTATAGGCATTTTCATTTAACCATTTAAACTCCTTGGTTGTATCAAATTGTGCAAAAGACACATTATCTTTATTAGTTAAATCTGCACTATAACCTAATTGATGTTCAGAGTATCCTGGTCTTGCTGAATATGTGTCAGCATTTTTAATACCGTCTAATCTAACATAATTATTATATAAAGTGGATTGAAAGTTATAACTTCTATATCCTGTTGTAATTTTAATAACAAGTCCATCTTCAAAAGCACTATCAGCCATTTTTACAAAATTTTCATAAGCAACGTCAACAAGTTTAGCACTATCTTTTGCATATTTACCAGTTATAGTAACAAGATTAAGTGGTACATAATCTTTATCTAAATAGTAAAATTTATTTACTAAAGAATACATTCCTTTAGATAAATCACAAGCTTCAGAATCATCATAAAATTTATAGTCAAGTTTAGAATTTACTCTAGTTATAACCTCACTATATGATAAATCTTTGTTATTATTATAATAATTAATATATCTATCTAAATTATCAAAAATAAAATATTTTTCAAGAGCAAATTTAATTATATCATCATTTATTTTATCTCCATATTTATTAACAAGAGAAATAATTCTATCATAACTAATACTATATTTATTAGTATATTTTAAATATAATTTTAAATTTTCTTTTTTATAATCTTTACTATTTAAAATATAAACTAAATTTTTATTATATTCTTCACTATTAATAATATCTTTTTCATCATTTGATAATTTATTGATAATATCATTTTCACTAAAGCTATATTTATTATTTTTAGTATTTTCTTTATTATTAATATTAAATATTATAATTATAATTATACCTATAATTATAATTAGTAGTACAGGTTTCTTTAATACTCTTTTTTTCTTTTTCATAATAATCACATCTATTCTATTTCTCTATAAAATATGCATAATATTCATCAAATGTTATATTATTTTCGTGTATATATTTTGCTACTTCTGCTCCAACATAACGATAATGCCAAGATTCATATTCATATCCAGTAATATATTTTTTATCTTTAGGATATCTTAAAATAAATCCATATTTATAAGCATTTTCACTTAACCATTTAAAAGCATCACTTTGATCAAATGTATCTGCTCTAGAACCATAAGTTTGAATGTCAACAGCAAGACCAGTTTGATGTTCAGAATGACCAGGCTTAGCAGCTATTTTATTAGCTTCTTCAACACCCTTAACTCGCTTATAATAATCATAAATTTCTTCTTGATCTTCATAATTTCTAAAAGAAGAATTAATTATAAGAGTTATATTATCTTTTTTAGCAGCATTAAACATGCTAAGGAAAGCATCAAATGTATCAGATGTTAACATTTGATTTTCACCATAACTATATTGCTTACTTACTTTAACCATATTTTCTTCATTATATGAGCTATCTAAATAATAAAATTTATTAGTAAGCATAGTAATACCTTTACTTATATCAGTTTTTTTTGTATTAGTATAAAATTCATTATTAGAACCAACATTTATAACAGCAATTATATTATGTAAGTCATATTCACTATCTTTAGAATATTCAATATAGTTTTTTAAATTCTTTTCAAGAAAATATTTTTCATTTATTAAGTCTACAATACTTTTATTATATTTAATAGTTAATAAATAATCCTTAGAACTATTACTTAATTTATCAATTTTTTTAA
The DNA here is from genome assembly GCA_934148845.1 of uncultured Bacilli bacterium. GTDB lineage: Bacteria > Bacillota_I > Bacilli_A > RF39 > UBA660 > UMGS1613. The sequence continues at coordinate 30,989 of CAKPDH010000002.1, read as the reverse complement.
AATCATCCATTGAATATCCCATTGTTATAAATTTATACTCATATGTTTTTTTATAATTGATGTCATCTATAATTTTTTTTACAAATATTCCCACTAAAAGCATAAGTATTATAACTACTAAAATTACAACAAACGGCTTTAATTTTAACTTTCTTTTCATATCATCACCATTATTATTTTAACACTAATATTAAAAAAAATATATATAAAAATCCTAAAAGTGTGTTATAATTACATATACAAGAGGTGATTTAATGTTTATTGATGAAGTTGTAATAGATTTATGTGCTGGCCGCGGTGGAAATGGATGCATGGCATTTAGAAGAGAAAAATACGTTGAAATGGGCGGACCTTTTGGCGGAAATGGTGGTAGAGGAGCTAATATTATTTTCAAGGTTGATGAAGGATTAAATACTTTAATAGATTTAAGATATAAAAAAATTTATAAAGGAAAAAATGGAGAACATGGTGAAGGTAAAGGTTGCAATGGTAAAAATGCTTTAGATTTAGTAATAAATGTTCCAATAGGAACAGTAATTACTGATGTTGATACTAATATAGTAATTGGTGATTTAACTAAAAAAGGTGATAGTGTAATTGCTGCTTATGGTGGCAGAGGTGGTAGAGGTAATATGGCATTTGCTACTCGAACTAATCCTGCTCCAGCATTTTGCGAAAATGGTGAGCCAGGTGAGGAGAGAAGAGTTAAAGTAGAATTAAAACTTCTTGCAGATGTTGGATTAGTAGGCCTACCGAGCGTTGGTAAAAGTACTTTTATAAGTAAAATAAGTGCTGCAAAGCCTAAGATAGCCGCGTATCATTTTACAACACTTCATCCTAATTTAGGTGTTGTTAAAACTCCTGATAATAGATCATTTGTAGTAGCTGACCTTCCTGGACTTATAGAAGGTGCATCATTAGGTGAAGGACTTGGAGATAAATTTTTAAAACATATAGAAAGAACTAGAGTAATAGCGCACATTGTAGATATGTCAGCATTTGAAGGCAGAAATCCTATTGATGATTATAAAGTAATAAATAAAGAACTTGAAAACTTTAATAAAAAATTATTAGATCGTCCACAAATAGTTATAGCAAACAAAATGGATATAGAAGGTGCAGAAGAAAATTTAGAAAAATTTAAAAAAGAAGTAAAATGCAAGGTTTTTCCTGTAAGTTCAGTTACAGGAGAGGGCATTAATGAAGTTTTAATAGAACTTGCTAATATGCTTGATAAAATAGAAAAAGTACCTTTATATGAAGATGAAAAAATAGAAAGTCATGTTTTATATAAATTTAAAGTAGAAAAGCCTTTTAAAATATACAAAGATAATGATGTATTTGTTGTACACGGTGATGAAATAGAGAAAATACTTAAAATGACTTGGTTTGCAAGTGATGAAGCTTTTATGAGATTTTCAAGAAAACTTAGAAAACTTGGAATAGATGATGAATTAAAAAAAATGGGTATAAAACAGGGAGATACTGTTCGCATTTTAGATTATGAATTTGAATATAGAGATTAAATACTTGTAAAAGTATTTTTTTTTTTATATAATAATAATAGAAAGTAGATGATAGTATGAAGGGATTTACACTTATAGAATTATTAGCTGTTATACTTATATTAACTTTACTTGTAACTCTTACAAGTGTATCTGTTATAAAACTTGTAAATAATTCAAAAAGTGAAATTTATACTGACATAGAAAAAAAATCAATAATAAAATCTGCAGAAATGTGGGGTGCAGATAATATTAATAAATTGCCTAGTAGTGGATGTATTTATATTACTTTAGATACCTTAATTAATTCTAAATTATTAAATTCAGATATTGAAAATATAATAAATCAAAATAATGAAACTAGCTTATATGTAAAAATAGAACTATTAAATAATAATTATACATATACACTAGAAAAAGATATACCTAGTGGATGTTTGGAGGAAACATGAAAAATAAAAATGCTTTTACATTAATAGAACTACTTGCGGTTATTATAATATTATCTATGTTAGCTATAATAGGATCAGTAGCTGTAACAAAAGTGGTTAAAGATTCAAAAGAAGAGCTATCACAAACACAAAAGGAATCAATTATATCTGCAGCTGAGATGTGGAGTGCAGATAATTTAGATAAAATGCCACAATCTGGAGAGTGTAAATATATATTACTATCAGATTTGAAAAATTATGGTTTGTTAGGAGATGTAATTGATCCTAAAACAAATAATGAAATGGAAGATATCAAAGTATATATCAAATCAAATGAAAACAATCCATTATCTTTTGATTTTACATTTGCTCAAGATGATACTTGTACTCATATAGAATAAGATAAGATTGTTAACATTCATAAAATTATACTTGTATCTAGTTACTTTGAATTTTGGATAAATTTATTATTTCTGTATTTATCAAATTTATCATAATTAAATACAATTTTTCTAATAGTAGATAAATTTTTACAGAGTTGCCTTTTTGGCTAGTAAAATGGTTTTTTATAAAATAACATTAAATCATATCCGATATTCAAATGTCTTCTAGTAGTATCATTGAAAGTTTATATTTTGATTATCCTACTTATAATATAGTAATGTTTTTTATAGTAAGTTTTTTATCTATAATATTTTATCATTACAATAGCTTATAAGTTTTTTTATATTGACTTTAACGCTTATCACACAATGAAACGGGTTTACTATAACTATAATATTTAGTAGATTTAAAGTTAGAAAAGGTGTCTTGATAAGCGAGTAATAAAAAAAGTAATTATATTGTTATGAATGTAATCACAATAAAATTAAGAAATATTCAAACTATCATAGTTAATAAGACAGTAATAATGTTTGTCTTATTTTGTTAACTATTCTTTTTAAATATTATATATTCATTATACATTTTTAAAATAAGTTCATAAATTAAAATTGAAGAATTGAAATAAAAAATTAATTCTAAAAAATAAAGGAGGAGTATAATGAATAATAATTATTATGAACGAATAAAGAAAAGGATTGAAGAGGAAAGAAAAAAATATAAAGTTTGTTATATTCAAGGACCAACTGGACCGAAAGGTGAAAAGGGTGATATGGGTTCAAAAGGTGATCAAGGATTAGCTGGTCCTCAAGGAGAAAGAGGAATACCGGGGCCATCTAGTATTGATGTTGGAATTACAGAAACATTAGAGCCTTTTGAGGACGCTAAGGTTATAAATGTTGGAACAAATGAAGATGTTATTTTGAATTTCAAAATACCGAGAGGAGAGCAAGGGATAAAAGGTGAAAAGGGTGATATGGGCCCAAGAGGATTGCCTGGAGAAATTGGTAGAACAGAACATATTGCAATAGATGAAACGGAAACTTTGGAACCAGGGGAGCCAGCAACTGTAATGGATACTTTTGAAAATTGGGTGCATCATCTAGCATTTTCAATACCAAAAGGAGAAAAAGGAGATGCAGGAGAAAGAGGGCCACAAGGACCCGCAGGTCCCCCAGGAACGGAATTCGTATCTTCTTACGGTATTAGATATTCAATGACTGATACGCAAATCACTTTACCACAAGGAGTTGATACAATAATACCACTTCCAGAAAAAGGAACTTCATTTCTTACTGAATATCCAGATGGTAATTCAATTAAGATAAAAGAAAGTGGAGTATATCTAGTATCATATTTATTGTGTGGAGCAACAAATGAAGAATGTTCTATAACTATGTCCGTTAGAGCAAATGATATATTACAACCTGCTACAAGTGCAACAAATGAATTTAGCGCTCAAATGATTAATAATATTAGTGGCACAACTATAGTGTCATTGCAATCAAATGATCTCATAACATTAAATGTTAAATCATCTAAAGCGGTCACTATGAAATTTAACGGAAGTACTAATGCAATGTTAAGTGTTACTAAAATTCATTAAGAATAGAGTTCTCTATTCTTTTTAATTACTTCATTTTTAATTATTAACATAAATTATTGTAAAGGATGTGATAATTATTCAAATAATAGACAATAATACTGTTGTTGTTACAACTAGCGATGAATTAAAACAGGTAGTATGTGAAGATAATAATTATAATTATATTTATTTAGGCAATGATATCACTGCCACTAGCGGTTTTATTATAAATAGTAATAAAAGTAAAGTTATAATTGATGGAACCTATAACAATACAAAATATACTTATACAAATACTTTAAGTTTAGAAGAAGAAGTTATAAAGGCAAGTACAACTAATAAAAGTATTATATTAAAAAACATGAATATAGTATCTTCACATGGCTATGGAGTTGTATATGTACCGTCCCATCCGAATTATTCTAATGTAGTAGTAGAGTATAACAATATAAACTTTAATGGAATAGAACTCTCACAGAATTATTATGGAATAACTAAAATTATTGACTCTATTATAGAAATAAAAGATACTAATGGTGTTCCTGCACAAAGAGCATGCAATTCAAATAGAATTATAATAGGTGGTACTTCAACAATAACAAGTAATTCGAGTGCTAATACAGTTATATTTCTTAATGATGTTATACCATCTTCATTTAAAGTTATGCCTAATAGTAGAGTAAACATAACCACAAATAATGAATTTATGAACGGGACAAATAGACTTGATCTAGTAGTAGGGCATGGTGCGGAATTTCTTTTAACTACTGGTAATGGATTTGCTAAAACAACAACACATGGTTCTAAAAATGTTTTAATAGAAGAAATGGCTAATTTTACATTTATTGAAAAAAGCCACCAAAGAATTCCAATGTGGAATATATTTGGAGATTTTGTTGTTAAAGAAGGAGCAAGTGTTTCAATATTAAATACATATATGACTACACCATCTGATAATTATAATGTATATTTCAAAGGATCAAATCAAAAGTTCATATTGGATAATCCAAAATATATAAATATTTATACTAAAAATGCAAATATAGTGTATACGAATAATCCTGTATATTTTTCATTTAAATTTACAAGAATTAATATGTGGATATATGCTTTTGATTATACCTCTGCTTGTACACTTGATGATACACCTGCATTTTATTGGTATAAAGAAAACAACTTGGCTGAAATATCAGGTGTACTAAATAAGGATACTACATCTCTTACATCACACAATTTTACAGATACAGAGCTGGATTCACTATCAGATATAAATAGTTTTTCATTTCAAAATAGAAAAATATTAACAATAGGATTAAATAAGATAAATGTTCATCCAATTACAAATTCTACTAATATTATTTCAGGTCATACTATTCCATATGTAAATGTTAAAATAGAATACGATAATAAAAGTTTACAAGCATCAGCAGATGAAAATGGTTTATTTGAGGTAAATATAGATTCTATTATTTTAGATAATACAAGAGTTAAAATAACATCTTGTTTAAATGGGTGCTTTACTGAAAGAAGAGTAATAACACCTTTTATAGGAGAATTAACTTTATTAAAAGCAACAGAAAACATTCCTTTTAGTATGACACCATTATCTATTAAGCCAACAATTTTACCTAAAAAAAACAGAACAATAATAACTGTAGTTGATAGTAGGGTTAATAGTACTAATTGGAAATTATATATAAATTATACAAATCCAATGATAGAAAAAAAAGGTAAGGTATTAATTGATTCATTATTTTTAAAAAAATTTAATAATGAAGAAATAGTGCTTAAAACGAATAAAAAATTAATATATGAATCAAGTAATAATAATGGAAATGTAAATGTTAGTAATGTTACATTTTCTACTGATAAAGGATTATTTCTAAAACCTAGTAAAGATTTATTAGAAGATGAGGATTATTCTACCTTAATTGTTTGGAGTGTTGAGGAATAAAGCCTTTACAAGAAATTAAAATGATTCATAAAATATATTGTAATGAGGTGAAATATGACAAATGATTATATTTATATAAAACTTTGTAGTGATGTGAATATAAGTCCAAGTAATTTAAAAATTGAACTAATAAATAAATGTAATAAGATTGTTTTTAGTGATAAAACAGATTGTTTTGGAAAAATAAAAATACCAATATGTGATAACAAGATATATAATTTAATTATATATTCTAATTTATCAATTATAAAAATACCGTTAATAGCAAAAAAAAATTCAGTTTATTGTATAAATGTTAATAATAATAATTCAATCAGAGAAAAACGTTTTGTTACAATTATACTAATGGATAAATATAATCCAAATGTTAAGATTAAAGGAGGGAAAATAATAATATGGCAAGACATACAATCCCAATAACTAATGGTAAAGGAAGCATTGAATTAGTTAATGGATTATATAATGCTACTGCGGTAGTCGGGGGTTATGATGCTTCTACTTTAAGCCCAAAACAAGTAACTATAACAGAAGGCGTAAATGATTATATTTTTACTATAAGTGCAAAAGGAATTTTAACACTTCATGTAACTGATACAGGAGATAAAACTACAGGTGTTCAAATTATAGGTGCAAAATTTGTAAGGACAGATAGCACAGGGACTATAATTGGAGTAGAGGCAACAACTGATGCCGATGGGAATGCAGTATTTAATAACGTTCCGTTTGCACCAAAAGAAAGTACAGAAATATATTATAAGCAGATTACGAGTGATGGTGGTCATACATTTGATGATACTGTAAAATCTATTATTATGACTACATCAGCAGAAACTGTTGAAATAGCAAATCCTCAAGCACCAGTTAGAAATATAATGCTTACTGATGCAAGCTTTCCTAATATAACAATAAAAGATGGGCAAATAATATTAGAAGATAATCAATAAAAAATATTATTATTAAGACAAGTAAGTGTACTTGTCTTATTGTTTAAAAAATTAATTTTTATGAAGTTAACTCTTAATTATACACTTTATTAAAAAGAAGAATTAATATAAAATAATTACTCAAGAAAAAACGAGAGAAAAAGTAACATTTATAAATTATGTCTAAATGAATATAAGTTTTCTAACACGTGTGCCATTTTAAAAATAAGTAAATTAACCTATTATAAATATAGAGATATTTAAGGCAAATATTATTATGATTATTTGATGATTCAATAATAGGCTCTAATATTAAACCTTTTTATCATGGAACAGGTATCAAAAAACATAAAGATGCGTATAGATTTCAATCAAGATGATTACGATACCGTTGAGGAATATATATATGCTGTTATTATAACTATAATTATTTGAGAACAAGTTATGCATTAAATTATAAAACCCTAATTGAGTATAGAGCTCAACTAGGGTTTAATTAAAATCTTTTTACTGTCTACTTTTTTGTTTACAAGCTCATTAGATAAATTCTAAATCTTTTTTTATTTTTGTAAACTATTTGGGGTTCACTTCATTAATTTGTATATTTTACTTCTTTTACAATTTTATTATATTATTCTTTTATAAGTGGATTAAAATTTTTAATAGCTTCAATTAGCTTAGGATGTTTAATAACAAAATGTATTGTTGGATTAGAATTCTTTGAAATAATTACATAATGATTTTTAATAAATGTTATAGTTATATTTTTAAATGTCTTGTTATCTACATAGTTTATTTCATAATTATTTACTTTTGTTGTGTATTCATTAGTTTGTTTCAAATGTTCCATATACTCTTTATAGGTATAATTTATTTTTTTATCTATGAATAAATTATTTAGAGAAAGTGATGGAGTATCATTTTTAAACTCATTTTCTTTTATTACATAAATATAATCGTTAACTTTATTATTTTTGAAAATATTATTCATATATTTTAGTTCTTCATTCTTATATCTAATTATTTTATCAATATCAATTTTAGAAAGTTTATTTCTTTTTAATATTTTAATTAGTAGTTCGTCAGTTATTGTAAATAATGGCAATGAAGAAAGATACCTTGTCCTATCACATATTATATTTTCATCTTTTTTAAGAAATAATTTATATTCTCTTATATTATTTTCTTTATAGATTTCCATAAGTGGTTTTGCTTTTTTAAGAAGTAAGTCACTTTTTTCCTTATAGTATCTAATTTCGTTTTTATTAGTTGTTAAATAATACATTCCTTTATTATGATAACCTTTAATGCATTCTCCAGTTAATGCTACAGTTCCCGAAACATAGTTAAAATGATTATATACATTATTTCTTGAGTCTTTTAAATAGTATGGAGATATTTGTCCAGTCATATAAATAGGTATCCAACTTTCAAGTCCTAACATCATTTCATTAAAAGGTCTATCAACATTGTGGATAATATTTAAGTGATGTCCTTTTTTTAGACACATCGCGATTGCAAACATCCATTTTTTACCAAAGTCAGTATCTTCTGCCATATCTTCCATTGGCATATCACTACACATAAAAATATCTTCTTTTGACTTTGACAAAACAGTTGCTTTAAAGAAGTTTAATTCTCCTTCTTTCATTTCTTCCAGTCCGTAATAATGTCTTGATTTTGCTTTATAAAAAGGAATACTAGGAACTTTTAATTTATCAAACTTTATTACTTTTATATAATCATCTAAATTAAAAGAATCAAGATTATACAAAAAATCAGATACTTGGCTTTTAACTGGAGTTGCTTCACTTGTTAACCAAGCAAATAGAGTGTTATAAAATTTATTATTTGCTAAGTCGCTTTTTTTGCAACCAATAATAGCAGATAGGTTATTTATATCATCAGGACTTTTATATCTGTTGAAAATATAAGTGCATATCTTATTAGAAAACTCTATTGGATTAGATGGTCTAGCTTTACCATATCTTATTCTTGAAATATGTGAGGCATCAAATACAATATATTTTGACATTTCATGAGTATTGATATTAAGTGATGTTATTAAAGTATTTAGATTATTACTAAAAGTAGTATAGTCAAAGTCATCATTTGGAAATGTACTATTAAAGTCATTTACTATTTTATCGAGAGTATATTTGCTTTTCCCTTTTTCTTTGGCAATATTAAAAAGAGCAGTTGTTAATTTTTTAAGTTGTTCGCTATTTTTTATAGGCGTTCTTTCACCACTTCTATATCTACATATAACTGATCCAGTTAATCCTGATTCTATTGACAATTTTTTTGCAGTGCAGTCTAATTCCTTTAAATATTCGTTTAAAACTTCATTAAATTTCATAAGTTATCACTTCCTTAAAGATTATTATACTATAATTTTTTAATAATAAAAATAAGTTTCCACCAAAAACATTGGTTTTTAAGACAACTCTATTGTCTTGTTTGATTTTTTTACTTATAATAATAAATAGGAAGGAGGAGTGCGATTCTATGAAGATTGGAAAATTAAATATTTCCAAAAAAATTCTTATTGTAATTGGTGTCGTTGTTCTTGTTGTTATTGGAGGAACTATTTTACTTACTAAGGGTGGTAGTAAAGGTAAAGGAATACTATACAATCCAGATAAAAATATTAAAATAGTTAAATCAGAGGCAAGTCAAATAGAATTTGAAGATTTTAGTAATGGTGATATTACTCTTAAAAAGCCAAAGGGATGGAAAGTTATTACATACGGAACTAAAGACCAATATTCAATTAGAGTATATGATTCTAATAATACTATGTATCAGGTGTTTTTGAATTTAAAAACATCAGGATATACAAAATCTGCAGATAGTAAGAAATATTGGCAAGATACTATGCCAAGTAGTAATATGGCTCAACTACCTTATATAGAAGAAAAAACAACTGAAGGATTTTTCAAAATGTATACCGAAATGTGTGAACCTGAAACTACAGATACAGTCGTTTTACCAGTGATAAAGAATTTTCAAATAAGTGAAAATTTAGGAAAAAGTGTTTTTGGCGGAGATATACTAAGAGCAACATTTAAAGATGTAAATGGTAAAGAAGGGGAAGGAATATTTACGGCTTATGTATTTGATCCAGGACCTTATTATATTTATGAACATGTTTATTATGGTAAACTAATAGATATGTACTATTTAAATGTATATGATACAATTATGATTACAACCCCCAAAGATAAGTTTATTGATTGGGAAGATACATTAACTACTATTTTTGGCTCACTTACATTTACAGATTCTTTTATTAATGAATTTAATAAAGTACAAACCGAAGGAATGAAAAACTTTAATAAAATTAGAGAAATCGGTAACGAGATAAGTGATGGAATAATGGATTCATGGAATAAGAGAAACGCATCTTTTGATATTATGAGTCAAAAGCAAAGTGATGCAACACTTGGATATGAAAGAGTATATGATACTGAAACTAATGAAGTATATAAAGCATACAATGGATTTACTGATGATTATGATGGAGAAAGATATAAGCCTATAACTGATGATATGTACTTAGAAAAGACAAGTGGATATATAGAAAAATAAATATAATACAGAAGGGAGAATAAAACATGATAAAAATAGGAGAGTTAAATATTTCTAAAAAGAATCTTATTATAATAGGTATAGTAATTCTAATAGTAATAGGAGGTATTCTTTTACTACTCAGAGGTAATGGAAAAGGACTATTTTATAATCCAGATAAAAATATTAAAATAGTTAAATCAGAAGCAAATAAAATAGAATTAGAAGACTATCAAACAAATGAATTTTCTATTAAGAAACCAAAGGGATGGAAAGTAGAAACATTAGGAGATTATATCCATTATACAATTAAAGTATATAATCCAGATAAACCACTTTATCAATTTTTCTTTAACCTGAAAACAGAAGGCTATAATAAATCAGAAGATGCCAAAAGATGGCAACAAAAATATTATCCAAATAATCCATTTGCAAAAACTAGTGTAATAGCTACTAAAGATACCGAAGGATTTTATAAAATATTTAATGATATGGGACCTTTAAATAATACGTCTGCATTTACTTTCCCGGTTTTAACTGATTTTACTGTAAGTGAAAACTTAGGTAAAGGTAGTTTAGGTGGTGATATGCTTAGAGCAACTTTTAAAGATGCAAATGGCGAAGAAGGAGAGGGTATATTTACGGCTTATGTATACGATCCAGGACCATACTATGTTAATGAAAATATAACTTCAGGAAAACAAATAGATATACAATACTTAAATGTATATGATGCTATCTTTGTTACTGCCCCAAAAGATGAATTTATTGATTGGGAAGATATCTTAAATACTATTTGTTCTTCACTTAGTTTTACTGATACATTTATAAATGGATTTAATAAGGAACAAGATGCTGTTATGAAGAACTTCCAACAAATTAGAGCTATAGGAAACGAGATAAGTGATGGAATAATGGATTCATGGAATAAGAGAAATACATCTTTTGATATTATGAGTCAAAAACAAAGTGATGCAACACTTGGATACGAAAGAGTATATGATACAAAAACTAATGAAATATATAAAGCATATAATGGATTTACTGATGATTATGATGGAGAGAGATATAAACCAGTAACTGATGATATGTACTCACAAAAGACAAGTGGATATATAGAAAAGTAGGTGTGATATGAAGAATAAAAAAATTATTTATGCCATAATAGGAATTGCTGTATTAATAGCTATTATAGTTATTATTGCTATTATAAGTAATAAACCTATGTTAATAGACCATACGCCTATAGAGGCAGAGTCTATAACTCAAGAATTAAAAAAGAAATATCCAGATAAAAAGTATTTAAAATTAACTGGTGGAGAATTTTTAAATGAGGATACTCCATTTAGCAAATACTCCTTCATAAATAATAATTCCATATATATTTTCAATCCTAGTAAATTAGATAGTGGAGAGTTTGTTTATAAAAAGGTATATGATATAGATAAAAATATTAAGGTTATGAATATTGCTCCAAATTCTGGTGCTGATATAAAGTTTTATGATTATAATGATACTATATACACATTACATGATGATAACACAGATAATAAAGTAATTGATAGTTATGATATGTATTTAAATGCAAACTATACTCTTAGCGACTACCTTAAATGGGAGTATTCAACAGAGTTTCTTGGTAAAAAAGTTGATTATGATTTTATGTCTAATTATGTTTATTCTAAAGAAAATATCTTGTACTATAAAAATTACGGTAATGAAAAATATCCTAATATTCAAAAAGTAAGTGGTAATTATGAAGGTGAAAAAGTAATTAGAATATATAATGAAAGAATACTTAAAACAGATAAAGGATTTTATGAACTAATGAGTTACTTTGATAATGATTTAAATAAAAGAGTTGTTACAACTGTTAGAATTAATATGTTAACTAAATACTATGATGAAGTATTAACATTCACATATAAATATGTAGTATTAAAAGATTATACGCTTATCCCTATAAATGATATTATGGAAAATAGAGTTCAAGAGTATTCATATGATTATTTTCTAGGTGGATTTAATCAGATGAGTGAAGTTAGGTACGAGGAATAAAGAAAGGGTAACATAGAAAATAGTAGATGCTACATTAGAAGAAATTGTTACAACAATATTAAAGAAAATTAGGAGGAGAAAGAAATGAATTTAAAAAAAACATTATTTATGATGTTAATAGCAGTAGTTACTATTTTAGGAATATCTTCAGTAAATGCTTTAACGATTAGTGATGATGGTAAATATATATTAATATTAACTAGTTCTGATGAAAATGTTAGTATTGATGGTGAAAATCAAAAGATTATAAAATTCAATGTTGCCGAAGGAGAAACTACAGTTAAATTATCTGAATTAACAAAAGATATTGTACCTTTTAATGGTAGAACTGAATTTGCATATTGGGGAAGTTTTGTGGGTGAAAAGTCTAAAGAAGACATAGCAATAACTGATTTTAGTTGGAGTAGAGAGCTTGAAGGGCAATCATACACAAATAGCTTGACTCTTTATGCAAGATTTTCTGAGAAACCATTACAAGGAACAGGTACGTATTATATAACACTTGATGGTTTTGCAGGAACAATAGACGGGGAAAAAATTATAAAATTAACAAGTAAAAGTACGGAATTTAAAACTGTTGATTTAAAAAAATATGTACCTATAAGAGAAGGTTATACTTTTTTTGGATGGGAGTTAGACGGAAAAATTGTAACTTCTATTAATTCTAGTTATTTTGCTAATCGTGATTGTATAGAAATAACTGCTACATATACTCAAGATACTTTTAAAGGTGATGGAATTGTACTAAAACTAAATGCTAATGGCGGTAAACTAAATGATAAAGAATCTAATAGTTATGACTATATAGGTGGAGGAAATTCAGGAACAATTATGTCACTATTACCATATATTCCAGTAAGAGATGGTTATATCTTTAATGGTTGGAATACTAAAAAAGACGGAAGCGGAGAAAATTATAATTATGTTTACTGGAGATTTTGGGATATAGATGAAAAAACAGATAAAGAGTTTGAAAAAGATACTAAAATAAAAGAAGAAAATGGTTATGAAAGATATAAAAATATAACTTTATATGCTTCTTGGGTTAAAAATAATGAAATCAAAAATGATGGTGAAGTAAAAGCTAGTATCATATTTAATAAAGAAATTAGTAAGAATTATGTATTAGATATTAAAAAAGTTGAAGTTAAAAAAGAACTTGCTGATAAGAATGTTAAATATGTGGTTGATATTAATGTATTAGAAAATGGTCAAGTTGTTAAAATTAATGATACTAAAATGAAAATAAAAATTGCTTTACCAGAAGATTTAAAAGGTTATAAAAAATATGAAGTAGTTTATATTAAAGATAACCAAATACAAGAAACTATACCAGCAACAATAGAAGATGGATATATAGTATTTGAAACAACTCATTTAAGTGAATATGGAATAATCGCAACAGAAAAATCATTAAATCAAAATATAATAGAAAATCCTAAAACAGGAGATAATGTTATGATTTATTTAGCAACAGGTATTTTATCAATTATTGGACTTGCTGGTGCTTTGGTAATTATCTATAGAAGACAAACAAATTAAAATGTCAAATGATGTTGGAATAACTAAAAATAAGAATAAATTGACCGATGGTGGGCTATGAAATATCCCTCTTTATTGTAAATTGTAAAATAAAATGTAGAAATCTAGCCAATATTTTGTTGCTTATTCTACATTTTTATATGTTAAAATATATATTCAAAAGAGTATACATAAATATGATACAAATACTAAAGAAGAGATATAAAATTTAATTTTGAAACCTTAAGTTTAGAATATGAATGTGATACAAGAATAATAAAAAAATTAAAATTATAAATTACTTATTCCTATATCTTATATTTTCATTTGATATGTTAAATACTATTCCAACAATCATCATATAGCTTAATAAACTAGATCCACCATAACTTATAAATGGTAGTGTGATACCTGTAATAGGCATGATTCCTAAAGTCATGCCTATATTTTGAAATTGTTGATATATAAGCATTCCAATAATACCACCAATTATATATTTATTAGTGTTACTTGGACTTTCTATAGCAAGCTTGATAAGCTTAAAATCAAAAAACATAATAAGTATAATAAATAAAATAGTTCCTATAAATCCAAAATTATTAGCTAAAACGGCAAATATAAAATCAGTTTGAGGTTCTGGAAAATAAATAGGTGTATTATTTATACCATATCCAAGTATTCCACCTGTACTAATTGCAGTTATTCCATTTTCAAGTTGATATCCACTACCACTTTTCCAAGCAAGTAATCTATCTACTCTAAGAAAAAATGAAGACCCAAATATTTTTATAAATAAATCATTGTTAAAAAAATAAGTTATAAGTATAAAACCAATACTAACAGCAAATGTTAAGAATAATATAAAAAACCATCTATATCTTATACCAGATATAAAAAGCATAACTAAAGTTATTAGAAGATATATAAGTACAACTCCAGTATCTGGTTGTAAAAATGTAAGTATTGATGGAATTAAAACTACAAATATAACTTTTAATAAGAATTTGAATTCTTCCATAACTGTAGGTGAATTGTTTTCTTCTTTAAAATTATTAATCATTTTTCCAAGAACTATAATTAGAATTATTTTCATAAATTCACTAGGCTGTATATTCCCAATACCAGGTATTTTGAACCAGCATCTAGCTTCGTGTATTGGAGTTCCAAAGAAAAGTACTAATATTAAAGATATAATACCTAATATATATAATATAAATGCATTTTTTAATAAAAAATTATTACCAATAAACATAATAATATAAATAAAAATAAATCCAACTAAATACCACATAACTTGTTTACTTACAAGCCCATTTGTATTAAGCAATTGTGAAGCACTTGAAATAGTAATTATACTTATTATAGCAAATGCTAAAATATATAAAAAAAGGCTTATATCTATTTTATATTTAGAAGTATTTTTCATAATCTCACCATTATTATATTACACTAAATATTATATTTATACAATAATATTTATTTTTTTTGAAAATTATTGTATAATTAATTAGGTGATATTATGAAATTAGAATATATAATAATTATTATTGTAGGCCTAATAGTAGCGCTAGCTATTGTAAGATCTAAGAAAAAAGATTTTAAATTGGATGCAAATAAATTAATAATGCTTTTAGGTGGAAAAGATAATGTTATTAATTATGAGGTAAATAAATCTAGATTTGTTGTTACATTAAAAGATGTATCAAAAGCAAATAAAGAAGGTATTCAAAAAATGGGTGCACAAGGCATTGTTGAAATAGATGATCAACTTAAAATAATATTAGGACCAGGTGCAAAACAAATAAAGAAATATATTAATGAATTAAGATGACATTTCGTCATCTTTTTACATAATTCGACAAAATTCGACAAATAAAGCTAATATAATAAAAATGGTGATTAATTATGAATATATTTGAAATAATATTTTTAGATGGTATACTACTTACATTTCCTATATTAGCTTTTTTAATTTATTTATTTACAAATAAAAATATAAAAGAAAGATTAAAAAAAATTTACGAGTCATTAATGCTTATTACTTCTTTCTTTTTAACTTTAAAATATGGAGTTAATAATCCAATAATAATTCCTATACTTATTTTAAATACTATTATTGTTTTATCTTATATTAAAAATAAATATATACTTGCTAATATATTTTGTCTTTTAATAATATTTAGATATTATTTTATATTTAAAAGTATGCATGTATTAGTAATAGGCTATATAATATGCTTTATAATTTATATATTAAAAAACAAGTTAAAAATGAAAAATATATTATTTATATCTTTACTATCATTAGTAAATTCTATATTTTATTATATATGGATATATGCGTATAACAATACTTATTATAATTTTAAGAATATAAATCTTATTATAATTAGTTATATATTTTTAGTGCATATTGTATTTATAATATATAAAAGTAGTAAAGAAATATTGCAAACTCATATGACATTTAAAAATTTACAACAAGAAAAACAAATTAGATTATCATTATTTAAAATAACACATGAAATTAAAAATCCTATTGCTGTTTGTAAAGGATATTTAGATATGTTAAATGTAAATGATCAAAAAAAGGTAAGTAAATATATACCAATAATAAAATCAGAAATAGAAAGATTACTATCATTATTACAAGATTTCTTATTAATTAATAAAAATAATATGGATTTAGATATAATGGATTTAAATTTATTAGTAGAAGATACATTAAGTAAAGTAAATCCTATATTAAATGGAAAAGATATTAATATATCACTTGATTTAATTGATGATGAAATATTTATAAATGGTGATTACAATAGATTAAGTCAAGTACTAATTAATATACTTAAAAACAGTATTGAGGCTATAAAAGATAGTGGAGTAATATCAATATCTTCTGAAATTAAAAATAATAAATATATACTAACAATAAAAGATAATGGTATAGGTATGAATGAAGATGTTTTAAGAAAAATAAAAGAACCTTTTTATACTACAAAAAGAAGAGGTTCAGGACTTGGAGTTTCTTTAATTTATGAGATAATCGAAGCACATAATGGTAGTGTAGAATATTATTCTAAATATGGATTCGGTACGAAAGTAATAATAAAAATGCCTTTATATAATTAGTTTGATATTGTAATTTTTACTATATTTTAATATAATATAATTGTTAGGACAGTGATAGTATGAAACAATCCAAAAGTGAAAGATATTTAGTTATATCTTCTGTAATTGCGTCTGTTATATGTTTAACTATATGTTATATGGCATATTCTGTTAGTGTAAAGTTTGAACATACAATAGATAAAATAAATAAAGAAGATTTTAGAGTATCTTTTTCAAGTCATCCATATAATTTAGAGTATAGTAAAATAAAACCTTTATCTTCTATGGATAAAGCACTAGGAGATGCAAT
Organism: uncultured Bacilli bacterium; assembly: GCA_934148845.1. Taxonomy (GTDB): domain Bacteria; phylum Bacillota_I; class Bacilli_A; order RF39; family UBA660; genus UMGS1613. The sequence goes on along the minus strand of CAKPDH010000002.1, from coordinate 13,643 downwards.
AATAATAAGTAGAGATGGCTCTATAATAACAAATTTACATGCTACATTTACATCACCTGGACAGAGTGTTACATATAAGCTTTATATTATAAATTATGGTGCATATAATGCTTATCTAGAGAGTATAACTTTTCTTGAAAATAGCAATGGAAAATTTAAAACTTGTGTAACTAGTACTATAACAGAAAAAAGTACAAAGGCATGTGAAGGTGTCAATATAAAGATAAAAATAGGTGATAAATGGTATACTAAAAGTGAAACTAATTTAAAAGAAGAATTATTAAAAGGAAATAATAAAGAGGTATTAGTTACTATTTATTATGATTCCCTTGCTACTATGACAGATATTCCATTAAAAGTTTATTTTGGAAATATAAAGATAGTTTATTCGTTATTTTTGAAGAAGTAGGTATTATGAGTTTAAATTACAATTTATTAGAAACAATAAAATTATCAAAATTATTTTTTAAATATGATATATTTAATGCATTAGTTATTATATCATTTATATTTTTTTTAGTCCTTGTTTTAAATAATAATAACAAATATTTAAAATATACATATTATATAGTAAATATATTATTAATTATATTTATTATTATTTACTATGGTAATAATATTATTAAATTTAACTTTAGTAATCCAATCAATAATATATATATGTATTTTTTTAATTCATTAATTTATTTAATTATTCAGTTATTAACTTTTAATAAAATAAAATATAGAAAAATTAGTTATGTATTTTATTTTATATTTTTTATAGGTATATCATTTTCTTTATTTATGACATACTATTTAAGTGGCAGTGATATAATTGTAATAGGTAATATATATCCTATTATAAAATTTGGAAATATATTATATATATTTTATTTTGTGTTATTTATATTAATGTCTTTATTGAAAGGATTTAGTTATGAGATTTAAATATGCAAAAAAGGCAAGTATAATAGGTATTATATTTAATATATTTTTACTTGTCATTAAAGGTATAATTGGTTTTATTACTAATAGTAAAGCTATGATAGCTGATACTTTTAATAGTGCAGGTGATATACTTTCTTCATTTATGACTTTTATTGGAAATAAAATAGCAAGTAAGCCAAGTGATGATGATCACAATTTAGGTCATGGCAAGGCTGAGTATATATATTCAATGCTTATAAGCATAATTATGATATTTATGTCATTAATAGTTTTAAAAGATTCAATAGTATCAATATTTATTAAAAGCAAATATGAATTTTCTATTTTTATCATAATAGTGTGTGTAATTACTATTATAACAAAATTAGGTTTATATATATATACAAGTAAGTTATATAAAAAATATAATAATTTACTTATACGTGCAAATTCTATTGATCATAGAAATGATTGTGTACTTACTTTCTTAAGTTTAATATCATCCATATTTGCGCTTAATAATATTTATATAGTAGATTCTTTAGTTGGTATATTAATATCTATTTGGATAATTATATCTGCCTTAAATATATTTATAGAAAGCTATAAAGTATTAATGGATACATCTATATCTGATGAAACTAAAAGTAAGGTATATAATATTATAAAAGAATATAAAAGCATACAATCAGTAAATCATTTTAATTCAACACCAGTAGGATATAAGTATCAAATATCTTTAACAATATTTGTAGATGGAAATATGCCTACTTATGAAAGTCATGCTATAGCTGATATGTTAGAAAAGCAAATAATAAAAGAAATAGATGAAATATATTTAGCAGTAATTCATGTAAATCCTATAATTTAACTATACGTTAAAAAATGTAAAAATATTAGTTTTTAAATTTCTGTATTTATTGAAATTTAGAAATTATTTAAAAATGCTAAAAATCATAAAATCTTAAAAAAAATAAAGGCTTGTTTTTTAAAAACAGGCTTTTGCTTTTATTTACAATATGTGTTAAAACATATCCGAAAGGAGATTTTATGAAGAAAATAATAATTATACTAATAGTATTCTTAGGTATTATAAATGTTAATGCCGCATCAAAATTTTATACCGAAAAAATTAAAAATACATATGTAAAAATATCAAACGAGAATAGAATAAATTATTTTAATATGGAGGAATATAGAAAACTAGATGGAACTAAAGTTTTTTGTATAGATCCATATACAGTTATAAATACCAAAGATGAATATTTTGAATATGATTCAAATGATAAATTATTTAATATAAGTGATGAAACTTTAAATAAGTTGAATTTAATAGCTTATTATGGTATGAAAAATTATGCATCTGATACGAAGTGGTATGCAATAACTCAATTTTTAATTTGGAAAAATTTGAAAGTTGGATATATATATTTTACTGATAAATTAAATGGAAATAAAATTTTAAAATATTCTGATGAAATAAAGTTAATTGAGTCACAAGTAAGTAAACATGCTATTCTTCCAAACATACAAAAGCACTATGAATATACAAAAAATAAAGAATATAAAATATATGATAGTAATAATGTACTTTCAAATTATGAAATTAAAAGTAGTAATATAGATGCATATATAAATGATAATACGCTTATTATAAATCCTAAATATGATGGAAAATTTAATATATCTTTAATAAGAAAGAGTCCTATAAGTGAAAAATATATTTTATATTATCTAAAAGGATATCAACCTTTAATATATCCAGGATATATAAATGATATTGAATATAATATAGAAATAGAAGTTAATAGTGGAAAAATCATATTAAATAAATATGATAGTGAAAATAAGTATTTGGAAGGAACTAATGTAGAAGGTGCAGAGTATGGATTATACAAGGATGATGTATTAATAAAAACTATTATAACTGATAAAGAAGGTAAGGGAGTTGTAGATAATTTAGAACTTGGAAATTATTATATAAAAGAATTAAAACCTAGTATAGGATATCAACTTGATGATAATATATATTATATTAATCTTAATAAAGATAACAAAGAAGCAATAGTTAATTCTTATGAAAATAAAATTAAAGTAAGTGTTATAATAAATAAATATTATGAAAGTAAAAAAAATAAAGAGAAGGATGCTATATTTTCAATATATGATTCTAACAATAATATAATTAATACATTAAAGACAGATGAAGATGGAATGATTAAGATTAAATTACCATATGGTAAATATTATTTAATTCAAAAAGAGGGCAGGAAAAATTGTAAATTAATAGATAGATTTGATATAGTAATAAATGAAGATAGAGAATATATATTTGATTTAGTTAATGAAGCACTTGTTGTAGAAGTTCCAGATACGTATAAAAGTGATATAAATATATATTTTAAAGGTATTTTTTTATTACTACTTGGTTTATTTATGACGCTTTTATATAGAAAAAAATTAGATTTTTGACAAAATATTTATTAGATGTTATAATTGTAGCAGCTTAAAGGAGTGAGAGAACTTGAAAGTAACAAGTGTTGATTTAGTAATAAGTGCTGTTAGAAGAAGTCAATATCCAACTGATCAAAAATCAGAATATTTACTTGTTGGAAAAAGTAATGTAGGAAAAAGTAGCTTTATTAACACTCTAATAAATAGAAAAAATTATGCTCGTACTTCAGCAACACCAGGAAAAACTCAAACTATTAATTTTTATCTTGTTAATGATAAATTTTATTTAGTAGATGCTCCTGGATATGGATTTACGATGCTAAGTAAGAAAAAGCAAAAAAAGTTTGGATTAATGATGGAAGATTATTTAGAAAATAGGCCAAATTTAAAACAAGTATTTATGCTTATAGATTTTCGCCATAAACCATCTAATGATGATTTAATGATGTATAATTACCTAAAACATTATAAGATACCAGTAACAATAGTAGCAACTAAAACTGATAAAATAGGAATAACACTTCACCAAAAACAGAGAAACTCTATCTTGGAAGATTTAGATTTAGTAGTTGGTGATGACTTTGTTATGTTTTCGAATGTTACTAAGATAGGTAAAAAAGAAATATATGATAAGATAGAAAGAACAATGTAGCTTATTTGTTCTTTTTTCATAACATAATATAGGTGATAACTTGATTATAAGATTTATTGATGATGTAACAACAAATATATTTATAAAAAAAGAATTAATGAATCAAGTGAATTTTGAAAATTTAGATGAACTAGAAAAATATTTAAAAGATTTATTTAAAATGCTTGATGATAAATATAATATAACAATAGAAGGATTTTATGATATAGTTATTTATATTGATAATAATTATGGTGTAGCGCTTAGTTTAAAAAGAGAGGATTTTGAATATTATAATTATTTAAAAAAACAGGTAGATATGAACATTATTACTAAAAAAACTAAGTTTGTATATGAAATTGATGATATAAATTTTAATTTCTTAAATAAATTTGAAACTATTAAATTTAATGATAAACTTTATCTTATTATAAAAAAGAAATTAACTAATAGGGAAATGTTAATATTATCTGAAAATAGTAAAGTAAATTTAAGAGAAAATTTAAATATTTAGTATAAATATTAATTGAGTATTTATACTTTTTATGTTAAAATAAACATGTATGGGTGGTAATATGAATAGAAAGGGTTTTACTTTAATTGAATTAATTGGTGTAGTACTTATAATTTCTTTAATGTTTATGGTAACTTTCCCAAATTTAATAGGTGTTGCTAAAAATGATAAAGAAAAACAAGAACAAACTCTAATAAAGGATATATGTTTAGCTGCTAATACGTATATTAAAAGTAATAGTAATGTAGATCCTAAAAATATAAGTATAGCTTTATTAAAAGGTGAAGACCTTATATCTGATAGTCAAAGCAATTTAGGTGGAATGCTAGTATGTTCTTTAGAGGAAGATAAAACTTATACTTGTGTGTATAAGTATAATAATAAAGATTACAATTGTTCATATTAATAAGAAAGGAAGTTAAGAATGACTAATTATATTGAGTTAATAGATGAAAAATTAAATTTGTATAATCAACTGATTGAAAAAAGAAAAAATTATCTATCTAATTTAAAATTTAAAAAGCAATTAATTAAAAATGCAGAAAAGAATATAGGCGATATTGTTGATAAAAAAATTAAGGAAAGATATGGAGAATACAAAGAAGAAAATTATAATGGATATATATTAAATATAAGAAAAAACTTAGAGATATTTGAACAGAATAAAATAGAGAAAGCATTAAAAAAATTACAAGAAGAGGATTACACAAAAGTGTATGATAAATTAATAATTGATATAGCATCAAAGTCAAAAGAAGAATTATTAAATTTAAAAAAAGAACTTGAGGATTATGGTAAAAAACTTGCAGATGAAATTAATGGGGTAAATGTTATTTTAATGACTATGGATATAGATTCTGATGGCAAAATATTAAATCGTAATGAACGTATTGCAGCTTCTAAGAGATCAAAAGAAATAAAAAAAGAACAAAAATATTTAATTACTTGTCTAAATAAATTAGCGAAAGCCTTAAGCTTAGTTTCATTAGAAAACTATCAAGAAATAAATCTTAATCAAAAAGAACAAGAAAAATATGATGAAATTTTAAATAAGATTACAAAGAAAGATAAAGTAGTTAGTGAGGATGTATCTACTATAGAAGATGAAAGTAAAGACATAGAAAATTCTAATTCAAAATTAAGTGCTCAGGCTTTTGAATTACTTACAACTATAGCAAAAGACATATCAGCAAGCAATATAGAAGAAGCAAATAGTAATTTGGAAAAAGTAAAACAAATACTAGAAAAAATAACTGATGAAAAAGTAAAAGAAAATTTATTATTTTGGGTACACAAATATACAGATAAAATTATTTCCACAAAAATGTCTATGGATACAATGAATAGTCCAATTATATTTGATGCTGCTGCAACTAAAGAAAGTGACTATGCTAGAGAAAATGGATTTACGATATGCAGAGTGTCACAAGGAGCGAACATTTCCGATGTAGCCCAAGCAATATGTGGTAAAAGATATATATGTAAATTTAACGATTTTAAAATAGTTGGGACAAAATATCAAAATCCAGAAGAAATTGTTTCAGCATATGATGAATATAATGATGAAATAAAGAAAATGGTAAATACTGCTAATGAGATTTTATCTTTTGGAAATTATGATGCGGCTAAGACTTATATAGATTCACTTCCAGAGCTTAAAGTAAAGAAAGATTTAGAAAATAAGGTAGCTGAGTTATTAAAAAAAATAGAAGAACTTGTCAAAAAAGCAGAAATAGATCAATCTTCTGATTCATATAATAATGCTATGAGAAGAGTAAACAGCTTGGCTCCTAGTGAGGAAAAAAAAGAACTTTTAAGCAGATTAGAAAAAGTATCTGAGATAATTAATTCAAAAAGACAAGTAATGTCATCAACAGAAAGAGCAAGTGAGCCTTTAAATCAAAGCAATTCTGAAAAAGCTCCAGATGCATCAGAATTACTAGATGATGATATAGTTGATTTATTTGCAACAATAGGATTTGTCAAAGAAACAGAAACAAATCAATCTTCTGATTCATATAATGATGCTATGAGAAGAGCAAGTGAGTCTTTAAATCAAAGCAATTCTGAAAAAGCTCCAGATGCATCAGAATTACTAGATGATGATCCATTTGATTTATTTGCAACAAGAGAATTTGTCAAAGAAACAGAAACAAATCAATCTTCTGATTCATATAATGATGCTATGAGAAGAGCAAGTGAGCCTTTAAATCAAAGTGATTCTGAAAAAGCTCCAGAAGCAGTTGTAAGTGATGATACTAGTGGGGTATATAAGTCAGGTGGAAATTTAGCAGCTTCTATATATGACTCTATACAACAGGAAATAAAGGACAAAAATTTTAGAGTAACTGATTCAAATAAAGTTAGTTATGTTGATTATAAAAAATTATTCTCGGCACTTGAAAAATATTATGAACAACATAAAGCGACTGATTATGTATTTATAAATAGTGAAGGTAAAAAAGAAAGATGTAAGATTAAATTTGCAAATATAAAAAGGTTAAAAAAATTATCTGCTAAATCAATAACATATGTGTATGATTCTAATTTAAAAGAATTAAAACCAGTAAAAAGTGGAAACTATATAGACGAAAAAGAACTTGTACTTAATTTTGATAAGTTATTTCAAGTGAAAAAGAATTCTTGGATTGAAAATTTATTAAATGAAAAGCTTGCAGAAATTGAAGATGAAAATAATACAAAAGGTAAAAAAATTGTTAAATAAATGAGAACTTTGGTTCTCTTTTATTTTATCTATTTATCTAATTTTTATTTTTTTTGTAGTTATATATAATATTATTAAAATTATATTTAAAACAATATAGTATATTAAATTTTTTAAAAATTTTTGTTTAGGTATTTTCAAGTATATTATATTATAAAATATAATTTTTAATAGAAAAAAATATTTAATTTAAGTTAAATTTTTGATATACTATAAATTGGTGGTATTATGCAGTCAAAATTTGAGCAATTATTAGAAAAATTAAATATATCTCTTGAATGTAAAAATGTATTATATAATTGTGAATTAAAAAAAATTGTTTCTAATAAAGATAGAAATAATTATATATTTTATTTTGATAGTAATACAAATATACCATTAAATATATATATAGAATTTAAAAAAGAATTAGAAAGATATTTTGATGATGTAAATAGTATTAAAATTATATTTAATGCAAAAGAAAAAAATAATGATCTATTAATTGAATATTATAAACATATATTAGACTTATTAAGTAAAAAAAGTAAAATGCTAGAAATATTTATAGACAGTAAAGTAAATGTAGAAGGTGACAATTTTACAATATATGTAAATAATGTAGCAGAATTAAAAAAGATGGAAGAATATAAAGAAGAAATATTTAATTTTTTAAGTTGTGTTGGATATACGCTTAATATTAGTATACTTGTAGATTTAGATGAAGAATCTAAAGTAGTTGAACAAATAGAATCTAAAAAAGTCGTAGAAGTTCCATATGTTGTAAAAGAAGAAAAACAAGCTCCAAAACCAAATTGGATGAAAAATTATACTCCAAAGCAAGTTGAAACAGTTGATGATCCGAAAGTTATACTTGGAAGAGTTATTGATACTAAAATAAGTAGAGTAGATACTATTGTAGGAAAAATACCATTAATTGCTTTAGAAGTTATGATATTTGGAATAGATATTAGGGAAACTAAAACAGATCTTAGAATATTTACTTTGAAACTTACTGATAAAACAGATAGTATATATGGAAAAATGTTTGTAAATAGTAAGGAAGAAGCAGATAGATTAAGCAAGTTATTAAAATGTGGTAATTATTATAAAGTAAGAGGTTCAATAAAAGAAGATAAATATTCATCTGAGGATGTACTAAGTATTATAGATATAAACTATAGTGATTATAAAGAAGAAGAAATAATAGACGATGCTTTGGTAAAAAGAGTAGAACTTCATGCACATACGATGATGAGTCAAATGGATGGATTAACTAAAATTGATCTTGGAAAGCATACTTGTGAACTTGTAAGCAGAGCCATTGATATGGGATATAGAGGTGTAGCGATCACTGATCATAATGGTTGTCAAGCTTTTCCAATTGCTTATGGTATTATAAATTCACATAATAAAGATATAAGAAAAAAGCTTTCATCTTTAAAAGCTGAACTTGAAAATAAAATAAGTGAAGATAGTAATGAGGAACTTTTAAAAGAATTAGAAGATGTAAAAGAGAAAATCAAGAATCCTCCAATATTTAAAGGTTTATATGGAACAGAATTAACTCTTGTAGATGATACTGTAAATATTGTAGTTAGACCAAAAAATATTAATTTGTCAGGTACAACTTATGTTGTATTTGATACAGAAACAACTGGTTTTAATGCAGCAGGTGGAGATCAAATGATTGAAATAGGTGCTGTAAAAATAAAAGATGGCGTAATAATAGATAGATTTGATGAATTAATAAATCCATTTAGGCATATACCTGATAAAATTACTGAACTTACTTGTATAACAGATGATATGGTTAAAGATAAAGATAGTGAAGAAAATGTAACTAAAAGATTTTTACAATGGACATCAGATGCTCCGATGGTAGCGCACAATGCTAAATTCGATATATCATTTATAGAAATGTCTATGAAAAAATATAATCTTGGTGAATTTAAAAACACTGTAATAGATACTTTAGAATTATCTAGAACACTTGATCAAGGATTTGCTCGTCATAGTTTATCAGCTCTTGTTAAAAGATATAATGTGGAGTTTGATGAAGATGCGCATCATAGAGCAGATTACGATGCTGAAGGAACGGCTTTAGTTTTTCATAAAATGGTTCAAAAATTAATATCACAAAATTTTAAAACTATATCAGATTTAGAAAAATTAATATCAAGAGATGAAATATATAAATTTGGTAGAACATATCATTTTAATGCAATAGCTAAAAACAAAACTGGACTTAAAAATTTATTTAAAATTATATCACTTGCTAATACCGTTTATTTATATAAAACTCCAAGAATACTTAGAAGTAAATTAGCAGAATTAAGAGAAGGTTTATTAATAGGTAGTGGCTGCTATGAATCAGAAGTATTTTTAGAATCTAGAAGTAAAGATGGACAAGAATTAACTAATATAATAAATTTTTATGATTACGTAGAAGTTCAACCACCTGAAGTTTATAGTCATTTAATTCAAACAAGTGATTTTAAAGATGAATTAGAAATTGAAAATCATATAAGAAAAATAGTAAATGCTACAAAAGATAGTGGTAAAATTATAGTAGCTACAGGTGATGTTCATCATTTTAAAAGAGAAGATAAAATATATAGAGAAATTATTGTTAATCAAAAAGTACCAGGTGGTGGAAGACATCCTCTTGCAAAATCAAGTATAACAAGTATACCTTCACAGCATTTTCGTACTACAAGAGAAATGCTAGATGATTTTAGCTTTTTAGGAAATAATTTAAGTGAAGAAATAGTAATTACAAATACTAATAAAATACTTGATATGGTAGATGAAATTGAAGTAATTATTGATACAGGTGGAATACCATTTTCTCCTCGTGTAAAAAGTGATGATGGCAAGTCTTATCTAGATTGTCCTAGAGTAGTTACTGATTTAGTATACACTAAAGCAAGTGAATGGTATGGAGATGAATTACCTTTTAATATAGAAGAGAGAATTGCTAAAGAATTATATGGTGATATTGTATATAAATGTTGTAATTATAATGTAAAAAAAATGTATCCTGAAATATCTGATGAAGATATAACTAAAGAAACATTTAAATTAATTCATAAAATAATACTTGAAGGTTTTTCAAGTGTAAAAGATACATTAAGAAATTATATAAAAGAAACATATAATGATGAATGCGAATTAACTGATAAAATACTAGAAGAAAAGTTAAAAAAAGAGTTAGGAGGAATTATAGGAGGTGGATTCGATCCTATATATTTAATAGCTCAAAGACTCGTTAAACATTCTAATGATGATGGATATTTGGTAGGATCACGTGGATCTGTTGGTTCTAGTTTTGTTGCAACAATGATGGGAATAACTGAAGTAAATCCACTTCCAGCTCATTATAGATGTTTAAAGTGTAAAACAAGCATATTTAAAGATGAAAATGGATTAGAACTTGGAGCAACATATTCAAGTGGATTTGATCTTCCAGATAAAAAATGTCCAAATTGTGGAGAGTTTATGTATAAAGATGGTCAAGATATGCCTTTTGCAACTTTCTTAGGTTTTAATGCTGATAAGGTTCCAGATATTGACTTGAATTTTTCTGATTTAAATCAAGCATCAGCACATGAATATACTAAGGTTTTATTTGGAGTTGATAATGTATATAGAGCAGGAACTATAGGAACTGTTGCTGACAAAACTGCGTATGGATTTGTAAAAGGATATTGTGAGGATCATAATATCATTATGAGAAGTGCAGAAGTTGAACGTTTAGCGCTTGGATGTACGGGAGTTAAAAGAACAACGGGACAGCATCCAGGTGGAATTGTTGTAGTACCAGATTATATGGATGTCTCAGATTTTACACCATTTCAATTTCCAGCAGATGATCCAAATAGTGCTTGGAGAACAACTCACTTTGATTACCATGCAATAGATCAAGATTTACTTAAATTAGATATTCTTGGACATTCAGATCCTACTCAGCTTAGAATGATTCAAGACCTAACTCATACAGATATTTTAAAAGTACCTTTAGACGATAAAGAAACAATGAGTATATTTACAAGTACAAAAGCACTTGGAGTAACTAATGAACAAATTATGTGTCAAACAGGTACACTTGGTATCCCTGAATTTGGAACAAATTTTACAATAGGAATGGTTGCAGAAACTAAACCTACGACATTTGCAGAACTTATTAAAATATCAGGATTATCACATGGAACAGATGTGTGGCTTGGCAATGCACAGGAATTAATAAAAAATAAGATTGTTCCATTTAAAGAAGTAATAGGATGTCGTGATGATATTATGGTATATCTTATGTACCATGGAGTAGAGCCTATAAAAGCATTTAAAATAATGGAATTTGTACGTAAGGGAAGAGCAAGTAAAGATCCAGAAACTTGGAGTGCACATAAAAAGACTATGGAAGAAGCAGGTATAGAGGATTGGTTCATTAATTCATGTGGAAAAATTAAATATATGTTTCCAAAAGCTCATGCTGCTGCATATGTAATAAGTGCTTTTAGAATTGCTTGGTATAAAGTGCATATGCCTGTGTATTTTTATGCATCTTGGCTTACTTCAAAAGCAACAGATGTTGATATTGAAGTTATGATTAAAGGCTATGATGCAATAAAAAGCAAAATATTAGAAATTCAAAATAAAGGATTTGAAGCTACAAATAAAGAATTAGGACAACTTGAAAGTTTGAAAGTATGTTTAGAGGCTACAGCTCGTGGAATAAAATTTTTAAAAGTTGATTTAAATAATAGTAACTCAACAGTATGGAAAGTAAAGGATGATTTAAGTATTTATCCTCCTTTCTCTAGTATAGATGGACTAGGAGATACCGTTGCTAAAAATATAGTAGAAGAAAGAGAAAAAAGACCATTTTTAAGTATTGAAGAAGTTCAATATAGATCAAAAATATCGTCAACTCTAATAGATAAGATGAAACTTATGGGAATCTTTGATGGAATGAGTGAATCAAATCAACTTAGTTTATTTGATTAAAAGGAGGAATTTCTCCTTTTTTTTATAATATAATTAATTGGTGATGAGATGAAAAAAAGTTTAATATATCTATCTAAAATATTTATATCTATAATAATTACACTAATCATATTAATATTAATAAAATCAAATAGTTCATTTAAAAACACATTTTATAAAGAAGTATATGATACTAATATATCATTTTCTACTTTTAATAAATTTTATAATAAATATATAAGTAAAATAGATATATTAAATATAAAACCTGTTTTTAATGAAAAAAGAACTTATAATAAAATAGAAAAATATATAGATGGAGCTAAATTATATGTAGAAAAAAATACTGCAATAAAGTCAGCTGAAAGTGGTATAGTAATATATATAGGAAATAAAGATAATTATAATAATACTGTAGTAATACAAAGAATTGATGGAGTAGATGAATGGTATGGTAACATTAATAATGTAGGAGTTAAATTATATGACTATGTTAGCAAAGGGACAATAATAGGAGAGGCAGATGATTATTACTATTTAGTTTATAAAAAAGATGGAAAAAATTTAAATTATGAAGAATATATTAAATAAAATATATATACATCCAATATTTTTAATAACATTATTATTATTCATTTTAATGGGGCAATTTAGATTCTTATTTTACTTTATGTTATTAATAATACTCCATGAAGTAGGACATTTAATTACATCAATTATGTTTAAATGGAATATAAATAAAATAATTATTCTCCCTTTTGGTGCATTAATTAAATATGAAGAAAAAATAAATAGACCATTAAAAGAAGAATTTATTATAGCTATATCAGGTATAATATTTCAAATAATTTTTTATTATATGCTAACTTTAATTTTTGCTTTAAACTATAAATATTTAAGTGCTATAAATATATTTATAATAATTATAAATATAATACCTATATATCCATTAGATGGTTCTAAAGTAATTAGTGTTATATTAAATATATTAACTAGTTATAAAAATAGTATAAATTTAACAATAATAATATCTTGTATATTTATAAGTATAATAAGTATAAAATATTTATATTTAAATAAAATAATATATGTATATCTTTATTTTTTGTTTAAAGAAACTTTTAACTTATATAAAAAAAGAAAAGATCTATTTAATAAATTTTTATTAGAAAGATATATATATGAATATAATTTTAAAAAAGAGAAAAAAATTAATAAAATAGAAGATATGAAAAAAGACTATAGACATATTTTTTATATAAATAAAAGATATATAACTGAAAAAACATTTTTAAGAGATTACTTTAGTATTAAGTAATTTTTTTATCTTGTAAATTACATTAAATAATGATAAAATTAATACGTAAGCTAGGAGGATATATGAAAAATAAAAAGATAACAGTAGCTGCACTAATATTAGCAGTATTAAGTCTTTCAATAGGATT
>CAKPDH010000001.1 GCA_934148845.1 uncultured Bacilli bacterium | reverse complement strand
GTAGCGAGGGAGGGACTCGAACCCCCGACATATCGGGTATGAACCGATCATTCTAGCCAGCTGAATTACCTCGCCATAAATCAAGTAAGCAATATAATAATATCATAAATATTGTTAATTGACAATACTTAACACAAAATTTCCTTAAAAAAATGCCTAAATTACCATTTCTTTATCAATTTTGGTATCTTTTTCATCATATTGCTTACTTTTAGTATATCCATTTATTGTAAATTCATTTCCGTATTTTTCAATACCTTTATTTATTGCTTTCCAATCATTTGAATTTGCCTTTAAAAAATCTTTTATCTCATTATATAAATCATTTTCTTTTATTACTGCTTGTCTTAAATTTAATAATTTGTATGGTATTTCTTCAAAAGTCGGAATTGGTTTAGCAAGACATATAAATAAGAACTCTTTTATTATTTGTCATAACTTATCCCAAAAGATTCAAACAATGGGTTGTTATTTATTTCCTATAAAAATGGGAAAATTAATGAGTAAAATGACGGACGCTTATGAGGAAGAATTAAAATCAAAACAAGAAGTTCCTAATTACCAAAAATATTTATTGAATAGTAAAAAAGGAGAAAATGAAAAAAATGAGAAATAATATTGAATTAACACTATGGTCTATCCTTACAGGACTATTACTATGCAACTCATTTGAGATAGCAACAAATATTTGTGATAAGATGGAAATACCTTATGATCTATGTATAAGTGTCGCAAGTATAGGCTTTAGAGCAGAACTAACTATTGTATTGTGTATTGCTATGTTAGTTGTATTTTATAAAAGTACACATTATATTGCTAATTCATTAGGAAGATTGATTTATTGTTAAATTGTTAAATAGTCGCTAGTACAGGACTATTTTTATTTTGTCTAAAAAATATAATTAAAATTAAATAAGTATAAATAAACATAAATAAAAAAAGAGAATTTAATAAAAAATTCCCTAAAATTTCCCTGAAAAAATTTTAAAAAAAGAATTTGCAACTTTGCAAACCCTTATAAAATCTAGTAAAAATTGATTTTTAAATTTATAAATTAAGTCAGTGGCTAATTAGGTATGAACCATGTGCTCTAGCCAACTGAGCTACATCGCCATCTGACAAATAAGATTATAACAGAAAAAAATATGTTTTGCAAGCTTTTTTATTAAAAAAATGATATAATTTATCTAGGTGGTTTAAATGATTAAAATAAATAATGATTTTGATATTGATTCTACTATTACTTGTGGTCAGATATTTAGATATGAATTAATTGACGATACATATATTATTATACTTAAGGATAGGGTAATAAGTATAAAAAAAGATGGAAAATATTTATTAATTGAATCAAATAATGAAAATAATCTCTTAGATGTAGTAACTGATTATTTTGACTTAAAAAGAGATTATAAAAAAATTACCTCTGATTTAATAAATATGGATAAAAGACTTGAAGATGCAGTAAATTATAGTAGTGGACTTCATATGATTCATCAAGATCCATTTGAAACTGTTATTGAATATGTTATATCTCAAAATAATAGAGTTCCAAGTATAGCTAATTCTTTAAATATGATTGCTTTAAAGTATGGAAAAGAGGTTATATTTAATAATAAAAAATACTACTTATTTCCAGAATATAGTAAATTAAAAGATGTAAGTGTTGAAGAGTATAGATTATGTAAGGTAGGGTTTAGAGATAAATATATATATGATATAGTTCAGGCTATTAATCTAAATTTATTAGATTTAAATAAAATATATGAAATGAATGATACTGATGCCTTGAATTATTTGATCGGCTTTAAAGGTATTGGAAATAAGGTCGCTTCTTGTATACTTTTGTTTGCTTATCATAAGTTTAATGTATATCCAATTGATACTTGGGTAAAAAAATATATGAAAGATGAATATGGTATAGAAACAGAGAAAGATATAAAAAAGTTTACTAATGAAAAATATATGGAATATAGTGGACTTGCTATACAGTATATGTTTAATTATAAAAGAAATAAAAAATAATTTACAAATAGCAAAAAGTCTGTTATAATTTTATTATTAAAAAGCAATGAAGAAGAATAGTATGATATAAATAATTATAGAGAGTTAACGGTTGGTGTAAGTTAATATTAGGAATATTTGAAGAAACTTTGGAGCTTATTTACGGTAATGCGTTATAGTAAAGAGGTATAGAAATATACAAATTAAGGTGGTACCACGAATAGATTCGTCCTTATGCTAGGGATTAATCTATTTTTTTTGAAAGGATGATTATATGACAAATAAAGATTTAGCTAATGCAATTTTTCCAAATGTTACAAAAACAATAGATGATTATATGAAAATGTATCCTGAAAGAAATTTAAAAGAGGGCGCTATTGTTTCAAGATATGCACCGTCTCCAACAGGATTTATGCATATTGGAAATTTAATGTCTGCTCTTATTGATTATGTAATAGCAAGACAATCTAATGGTGTGTTTTATTTAAGAAATGAAGATACTGATAAAAAAAGAGAAGTAAAAGGTGCAGTTGAAATAATCATGAATACATTAAAGCACTATGATATGTGTCCAGATGAATATGAATTTGAGGGCAAAATTGTTGGAAATTATGGACCATATATTCAAAGTGAGAGAAAAGAAATCTATCATTCATTTATGAAACATTTAATTGAAATTGGTAGAGCATATCCTTGCTTTTGTACTTCAGAAGAATTAGCAGAAATGAGAGAAAATCAAGAAGCTATGAAAGTAAGACCAGGATATCATGGTAAATTTGCTAGATGTTCTAGGTTAAGTGTGGAAGAAGCAATTAAAAAAATAAATAATGGTGAAAAATTTGTTTTAAGATTTAGAAGCAATGGTAATTTTGAAAATAAATTTGAATTTGATGATTTAAGACAAGGTAAGCTATTTTTAAATGAAAATGATATAGATGAGGTAATTATGAAAAGTGAAAATATGCTTCCAACTTATCATTTCGCACATGTGGTTGATGATACTTTAATGCACACAACACACGTAGTAAGAGGTGAGGAATGGCTTCCAAGTGTTCCAAAACATGTTCAAATGTTTGCAGCCTTTAATTTAAAAGCACCTAAATATATTCATACTCCATTAATATTAAAAAAAGATGGAGATTCTATAAGAAAAATAAGTAAAAGAAAAGATCCAGAAGCTCTTATGTCATATTATGACGAGTTAGGATATCCATCTCTTGCTGTGATTGAGTCATTAATGACAATAATAAATTCAAATTATGAACAATGGCATACAGAAAATAAAGACAAAAAATTTACTGATTTTTGCTTTAGTGCAGATAAAATGAGTACTAGTGGGGCTCTTTATGATTTAATGAAACTTGATGATATATCTAAGAATATAATATCAAAAATGACAAAAGAAGAAGTTTATACTGAGTCACTTAAATGGGCTTGTAAACATAGTGATACATTAGTTAACTTAATAAAAAGAGATGAAGAATATTATAAATCTATTATTAATATAGAAAGAGAGCAAGAAAAGCCAAGAAAAGATATTGCCAAATGGAGTGATATTGAATCATTAATATGGTATATGTATAGTGATGTATATAATAGAAAAGAAAAAGTATATGAATGGAAAAAAATAACTGATAAAGATGAAATTAAAAATATTTTATCTTTATATATAGAAAAGTATATGGATTTATCATCAAAAGAAGTTTGGTTTGATAAAATTAAACTTATGTGTGATGAATTAGGATATGCATCAAATATGAAAGATTATAAGAAAAATCCTGAAAATTATAAAGGCAATGTTGCAGATGTTTCAACTGTATTAAGAGTAGCGCTTACAAGTAAATCTATGACACCTGATTTATTTGAAATTATGAATATTTTAGGAAAAGATGAAGTTAAGTTACGATATAATGAAATAGAGCTATAAAAATTATAGCTCTATTTCATAATTTTCAAAAAATTATAAAAAAGTATTGCATAATAAAAAAATATATGATATATTTAATTAGTCAATGCAATGGATCTTTAGCTCAGTTGGTTAGAGCATCCGGCTCATAACCGGGCGGTCATAGGTTCGAGTCCTATAAGATCCACCATTGTGTGCGAGTGTGGCGAAATTGGCAGACGCACTAGACTTAGGATCTAGCGCCGCAAGGCATGGGGGTTCAAGTCCCTTCACTCGCACCATTAAAGAATCTGGTTGAACTTAGGTTCAATTTACTAATAAATATCAATTCTAGAAATGGAATTGATTTTTTGTTGTGTAAAAGAAAGGGATGATTTAATGGTAAATATTATTAAACAAGAAATTGATATTGAAGAGGCATTAAAAAAGAAACTAGAGTTTGTATGTAGTTTCTGCAATACTAAATGTGAAATACAAAAAGGTTCAATTAGAACAATAGAAAGAACAAACCTATCTTATGTAGAGCCTCATAGAATAATAATTAAAGGTATTACATTTTTAGCATTTAACTATGAAACAAATATCTATATAGAGAATTTAAGTAATAAGATATTAATTAAAGATTTAGAAGAATATATTAAAAGTATTTAAATAACTTATCAATTCCATTTTAAGTAACGATTTTAAGTCAAATATTTGATATTTTATTAAAAAGTGATAGAATATAAGTCAATCAAGAAATATGTCTATTTAAGGGGGTTAAATAGATGAGATGGAAAGATAATTTAATTATATTTTATTATTTAGAATTAATAAGGTGTCAGTAGTATTAATATCCTTAATACTTTTGACACCTTTTTTGTTAGAAAGGATTTGATTTTATGAGTGAAGAAAAGAAAATTGCTGGTCTATATATTCGTGTATCAACTGAAGATCAAGCTCGTGAGGGTTTTAGTTTACCAGAGCAAGAAAAAAGACTTCGTGCTATGTGTGAGTATAAAGGTTATGAAATATATAAACTTTATAAAGATGCTGGAATAAGTGCTAAAACTGGTAATTATAGACCTGCATTTGAAGAATTATTACAAGATATTAAAAATAAGAAATGTAATACTATTGTTGTATTAAAATTAGATAGATTAACAAGAAGTGTTTATGATTGGGAAAATATATTAAAGTTTTTGGAAGAAAATGATGCTTATCTAGATTGTGCTAATGATGATATCAATACTACTAATGCTAACGGAAAAATGATTTCAAGAATATTAACTTCTGTATCTCAACAAGAAATAGAAAGAACATCAGAAAGAACTAAAATAGGACTTGCTGGTGCAATTAAATCTGGTCATATTCCAGGACATACTACTTTTGGTTATAAGCGAGAAGGAAAATTAATGGTTCCTGATATTACAACAAAACATATAGTTGAAAGAATGTATCAATTATATTTTGAAGGTAATTCTTATCAAACTATTGCTAATATATTTAATGCTGAAAATGTAGGTAATAAAAAATGGAGAGATAATACAATACTTGAAATGATAGAAAATCCAATTTATAAAGGTGATTATTTACATGGAAAAAGAAATAAATATCCAGCTTATTATGAAGATGTAGTTGAACCAATAGTTAGTAAAGAAATTTGGGAAAATTGTCAAGTTCAACAACAAAAGAATTCTAGAAGTTATCAAAGATACCAAACTTATTTATTCTTACAAAAACTTAAATGTCCAGTTTGTGGAAGGATAATGGGTGGTAAAGCAACTTATAAAAAGAAGTTTGATAGAACTTATTATTACTATGGTTGTAATGAATGTAAAAACAATATCAAAGAAGATTATATTGAAGAATTAGATTTAAGCAAAGAAAAAGATGATTATGAGAGATAAATCATCTTTTTAAGTTCAGAGTTTTATTATTAGTTTGCCCAGAATTTAAATGTTGAAGTATTCCTAGTTCTTTATTACTAAATCTAGATTCATCGATTTGTTCTATATTTTGTATACCATATGATTCTGCTTTTTTAAATACAATTCCACTAAAATCTAATTGAGATAAATATTCAATTAATTTTTTGTTTGTATTTAACATTTTTCTCAATGGATAAAACTTTTCATCATTATAACTAACCATTGTATCAAGAGTTATTCCATCCTTTAATTTAAAAACAATGCCATCATAATCAACATATTTATTAAATATTTGATGTGTTTCAGAATCTTCAAATTCAAATAATTGTAATTGTTTATTATAAATTGATAATTGTCCTAATGTGTAAGTAAAAAGAGCAGCATCAACTTTATCAAAACCAATGCTAAATAAAGAACTGACTAATATTTCAGTATTTATTTTTTCCATATAAACCTCCCTGTGTTTTATATTATACTATATATTTTTCAAATTTAACATTAAAATTAATTTTGTTTATTTAATTCTACATATTTTTTGTCATCAATTATAGAACTTTTTATTATTCCAATTTTTTCTAATCTTTCTATCAAATAAATATATATCCACTCTGGATACATTACATATGGAATAATTGGATTTCCCATTAAATCTGCCACTAGTTTAAAAATATATATTTTTCCTGCTCTTTCAAGTCTATCAATAATATCTTCATCGAATTTATCTACATTACAAGACACAACTGTTCCATTGATCATATATCTTAGTTCTTTATTATCATTAATAATTTTTCCCCATTCATTGCAATAATCTTCTTTTTGCCATTTTGTTAAAATATGTTCTCTTTTTTCTAATTCATAAATTTCTTTTTCACTAATGGCACTTATTGTTGTAGCACCCCAATTTAATTCTTCAGAGAAAATCACACTAATTTCCTTATCTTTAAACAAATAGCATATTAATAATAACAAACAATAATCATCACTATCTAAATGACTTGACCAAACTCTAATTTTTGAACAGTTATTAACAAACTCTTTTAACTTATTAAAATCATCAGTAAAATCATAATAATTCTCGTTTTTATAGTATTGAGAAAGAACTTTTCTATTAAATGGTGTAATACTATCAATTTTACCAATACATAATGCTAATGGCAAACAAACTTTAATATTTTCATTGCCACTTCGTTTTAATAATCCAAGTGCAGAGTCTGATGATACTATTTCTATAATATTGTTATTAGTACCATCAAAATTTTTATATTCAAAAAACATAATAATCACATCCTTTATAGATATTATATCATTAATTATGGAAATTTTAGTTTATTTACTTTATTATTTTTTAAATTTATAGTATATTATACATAGGAACTGATATTTATTAGTTGTTCTTTTAGATATAAGTGTTCAAAATAGGCTCTTTTATCGCACTAGATTGTAATAAACCCTTATTTCATAAGGTTTTTTTATTACCTAAAAATATATTGATCTTATTTTTGGTCTTGCTTTTAAATTTGTTCTATGTTATTTTTATAATTATTTATTATATCTAGTTTTTCTTTATAGTCTTTTTTAAATAGGTGTGTATAAGTTTTATATTCAAAAAAACATTGAAAAGACATGCTTGAAGACTTACAAGATACTTATAAATTTAGTGAAATCACGATTACGAAAGAGATAAAGACAATTTTGATATGCAGAAGATTTTGAAGATTTAAAACTTTCATTTAAATATGGTATTATTGCTATAAAAAGTGATGAAAAAGGAAATATAATTCCAATGGGAGAATAAGTTGTTGTTCCAATTTTATATGATGGTATATCTGAAAATAATTTAAAATCAGTTACTGTATACGGAAATAATCGTTTAACTTATATAAATATAGATCCAAATAGTGAAAATTATAGAAAACAATTAGTCCCAGTAGTTTTAGAACACACAACTCCTTTTTCAGTAGATTACTACGATACTCGCACTAGATTGATTTACAACTCGAAAAATCTGAGTTTAAGTGATAAACGCTAACTAGAAAAGGTAATGAATAATATTGACTAAAATATAAAAAAAATATATAATTAAACTGGTGATAGTATGAATAATAAAAAAGGGTTTACATTAATAGAGTTACTTGCAACATTACTTGTTTTAGCAATTATATTATCAATTACTATATATTCTGTAAGTAAAATATTAGATAATTCTGAAGATTCTATAAATGAAATTCAAGAAAAAAGAATAGTAGAAGCTGCTAAGAATTGGTATTTAAAAGAAGGTATGAATGAAAATAAAGATAAAAGTTCTATATTGGTATCAGAATTAATAAATAAAGGTTATATTGATAATGATGAGGTAAAAGATGCTAAGACAAATGAATCACTTACTGGATGTGTTTTAATTAGCAAAAGTGGTGAAAAATATAATTATACATATTCTAATAAGTGTTCAACGGATTTGGAACAATAATATAAGTGAATAGAATTTAATAATTCTTCCATAATATTTATGGGAGGATTTTTTTATGGAAAAAAAGGAATATCTTAAAATTGTAGATAAATATACAGTTAAGGAACATAAGTTAATGAATGGTATAATAGCTTTTGTTATTGGTGGATTTATGGGAGTTCTTGGTAATTTTTTGATAGATATATATTCTTATTTTTTTAATTTATCTACAAAAAATGCAAGTGTATTTATGATTATTACTTTAGTATTTATAGGTTGTCTTTTTACCTGTCTTGGTTTTTTTGATAAATGGGTAAATTTTGCTAAATGTGGTCTAATAATACCAATAACAGGATTTGCTCATGCAATGGCATCAGCAGCTCTTGAATATAGAAAAGAAGGATTAGTAACTGGTATTGGTATGAATATGTTTAAGCTTGCAGGATCGGTAATAATTTTTGGTGTCGTAAGTGCATATTTGTTTGGGCTTATTAGAATAATAATTATGGAGGTATAATATGACATTTAAATATAATCAAGTATATATTAATGAAACTAGTACTGTAGTAGGGCCTTATGAAGGCTCTGGACCCCTTTGTAAGTATTATGACAAAATATATAAAGACTTGTATTTTTCTGCTAAGACTTGGGAACAAGCTGAAATAAGATCTATATTAGATAGTGTATATATTTTATTTGATAAAGCTAAAATAAATAAAGATAATATAGATGTTCATATAGGATCTGATTTATTAAATCAAATAGTTGCAACTAATTATTCTTCTAGTAAACTTGGAATACCACTTATAGGTGTATATGGTGCTTGTTCATCTAGTGTTTTGTCTTTAATTCTTGCAAGTAATATGATACAAGCACGTCAGATAAAAAGTGCATTAGTAACGTCTTCTTCTCATAATAATTCTGCTGAAAAGCAATTTAGAAATCCAATTGAATATGGAGGGCCAAAAAAAGAATACACTACATTTACGACTACTGGATGTGCTAGTGCTTATCTAACAAATAAAAAATCTGTTATAAAGGTTGAGTCATCTACCCTTGGCGTTGTATGTGATATGGGAATTAAAGATGTATATAATATGGGAGCTGTAATGGCACCTGCTGCAGCACGTGTTATATATGATCACTTAAAGGATACTAAAAGGGATGCTAAATATTATGATTTAATATTAACAGGAGATTTAGGTGCTGTTGGAAAAAATATACTTAGGGAATATATAAAAAAAGAATATAATATTACTCTTGAAAATTATGATGACTCTGCTTGTATGATATTTGATTTAGAAAAGCAAGATGTATATCAGGGGGGAAGTGGAATATCTTGTCTTCCTCTTGTTACATATTCTTATATATTAGATTTAATGAAAAAGAAAAAATTAAAAAAAGTTTTATTAGTAGCAACAGGTGCTTTGATGAATCCTAGTATGTGTAATCAACATTTAGATATTCCAAGTATTGCTCATGCTATAAGTTTGGAGGTATTAGATGATATACATTAATTCTTTTATATTTTGTGGTATTATATGTTTAATTGGACAAATAATACTTGATAATACAAAGCTTACACCAGGTCATATTACAACAATTTTTGTTGTAGTAGGTACTTTTCTTGATACTTTTAATATATATGATAAGTTTGTATTATGGGCAGGTGGTGGAGCTTTAGTACCTATAACTTCATTTGGACATTTATTAATTCATGGGGCTATGGATACCGTAAATAATTTTGGAGTAACGGGACTATTTATGGGAATGTTTGATTTAACTTCATCTGGTATTGTAGCAGCTATAGTATTTTCATTTATATTTTCATTTATATTTGAACCAAAAGACTAATTGTCTTTTTTTTAATAGTATGATATAATTCAAATAGTAGTGGAGGTAATTTATGGCTAAAAGAGGTAGACCATCAAAAAAAGTAATTCAAAAAAGAAAAAAAGTAAAATCTCAAAGTGAATTATATATTTTATTTGCACTTTTGTTACTTGTGGCTATTATAGTAGCAGGCTATTTTACATTGTTTAAATAGTTTATCACAAGTTTTTTTTATATATAAAAAGTAAGATACTAAATTATAATTTTCATGATATAATTAAATATAGGTGGTATTAATGCGCAAAGATAATCCAAATTTAACTTTTGATGAATTATTTACAAAGGTTTCATCATATATAAAAAATAAAAATGATAGAAGACTAATTACTAAGGCATATCTATTTGCATATGAAAAGCATTTTGGTCAAAAAAGACATACAGGTGAAGATTATATAACTCATCCTTTAAATGTTGCTTATATTCTAGCAGACATAAATGCTGATTATCAAACTATATGCGCAGCTCTTATGCATGATACAATAGAAGATTGTGGTGTTACTAAAGAAGAAATTGCTTTAAAATTTGGAACTGAAATAGCTAACTTGGTAGATGGAGTAACTAAAATAAATAAGTTAAATTTTTCTTGTGATAGTGAAGCAACACTTGCAAATCATAGAAAAATATTAGTAGGTCTTACTGAGGATGTAAGGGTAATTATTATAAAACTTGCAGATAGACTTCATAATATGAGAACTCTTTGGATACTGAGTGAGAAAAGTCAAAAAGAAAATGCTAAAGAAACTCTTGAAATACTTGTTCCGATCGCACATAGACTTGGAATGAATAAAATTAAAAGTGAACTTGAAGACTTATCACTTAGGTATTCTAAACCTGATGTATACTTTTCTATTGTTGAAAAATTAAATCAGTCTAAAGTTGAGAGAAATGCTAATGTAGAACTTATGATGGAATCTATTACTTCACTTTTAAATAAGCATGGAATAAAGCATAAAATAAAGGGAAGAGCTAAAAGTATTTATAGTATATATAAGAAACTTGATACTGGAAGAAGATTTAGTGATATATATGATCTTTTAGCACTAAGGGTCTTTGTAAATACAGAACAAGATTGTTATCAAACGTTAGGTATTATTCATTCTAAATATAGACCTATTCCTAAAAGATTTAAAGATTATATAGCTATGCCTAAACAAAATGGTTATCAATCACTTCATACAACTGTGTTTGGTGAGAATGGACAGCTTTATGAGATACAGATAAGAACTTATGATATGGATCAGGTAGCAGAGCATGGTATAGCGTCACATTGGTCTTATAAAGAAAAAGGTAAATCTATAATGCAATCTGCTATGGAAGAAAAATTACAGTTTTTTAGATCAATTATGGAATTATCAAATGAAGAAGAAAGTGATGAATTATTTGTAAATAGTGTAAAAGATGATATTCTTAAAACTATGATATATGTATTTACTCCAAAAGGAGATGTTATAGAACTTCCAACGGGATCTACTCCAATTGATTTTGCATACCGTGTTCATAGTAAAGTAGGAGATTCAATGGTTGGCGCTATTGTTAATGGTAATATAGTGCCACTTGACTATAAACTTGCTGATAATGATATTATTAAAATTAATACAAATAAAGCTTCAACTCCATCAAGAGAATGGCTAAATATGGCTCATACTGCTCAAGCAAAAAATAAAATAAAAGCATATTTTAATAAAATAGATAAGGAAGAAAATTTAAAACGTGGAGAAGATCTTTTAAATAAAGAGCTTAAAAAGAAAAAAATTCCTATGGCTGAATTTTATAAGGATGATAATATAAGTAAAATATTATCAGAACTACATTTAGGTGATGTAACGGAACTTTATTTAGCAATTGGAAGTAATAAGTTTACACCTATATCAGTTATTAATATTATAGAAAGTGAAGAAAAGACTAAAGAAGAAATAATATTAAGTAGGGTTAATTCAATACATCAAGAAAAGATTAATAGTAAAAATGATATTATTGTAGAAGGTATTGATGATATAAAGCTAAATGTTGCATTATGTTGTAAACCAATACCAGGGGATAGAATAGTTGGTTATATAACTAAAGGAAATGGAATTAGTATACATAGAAGTATTTGTCCAAATATATTTGATGGATTAGAAAGACTTATAGATGTATCTTGGAATAGTGATATAAAAAATAAGTATTCTACAAATATATTAGTACATGCTTTAAATAATAAAAATGTCTTAATAGATTTAATATCAAAAACATCATCTAGTGATATAACAGTTCAAAGTATAAATACACTTGATTCTAAGGATGAATTTTTATATGAAATAACAATTTTAGTAGAAAATTTAGAAAAATTAACTAAATTTATTAATGATTTGGAGACATTACCAAATATTACTTTTGTTGAAAGAATTATAAAATAGAATATAATAGGTGAAATATGAGAATATTAGTACAAAAAAGTTTAAAATCAAGTGTAGTTGTAGATAATAAAGTAGTAGGTAAAATAGACTATGGTCTTGTATTATTTGTAGGCTTTACTTATGGAGATAATAGTGAAATTATTGATTATATGGTAAATAAAGTAATTAATCTTAGAATATTTGAGGATAAAAATGATGTTATGAATTTGAGTGTACTTGACGTAGGTGGTCAGATATTAAGTATAAGTCAGTTTACTTTGTATGGTGATGCTAAAAAAGGTAATAGACCTAGTTATGTGCATGCATTAAAAAGTGATGAAGCAAATAAGCTTTATTCTGAATTTAATAATAAATTAATGAAACATATAAATGTAAGTACTGGAGTATTTGGAGCTTCTATGGAAGTAAACATAGTAAATTCTGGCCCAACTACAATTTTATTAGAAAGGGGACTTTATGATAAAAAATAAATTAGATTATAAATTAGTAAATTTAGCTTTGATTGTTCTTATTATGTTTTTAATATATAAAACAGGTAATTTATGGCTTGGAATATTAGATAAGGTGTTAGCTATTTTAATACCTGTTATAATAGCCTTTGCAATAGCGTATGCATTATATCCTTTCCTAAAGAAGATGGAAGAAAAAAAGATTCCTAAATGGTTAGGAGTTACTATAATAATTACTCTTATAATTTCACTTGGAGCACTTATTATATATTTGATTACAACAGTTATGTTTAATCAAGTATCAAGTTTATTTAATAATATAATGTCTTTTATATCTTCACTTGGAAAATATGATTTTGATATAAATTTAGTAGGTCTTGAGACAACACTTCAAGATACATTTAAAACTATACTTTCAAATTTAGGTACTTATGTATCAGATGGTGCTTTAAATATAGTTAATGCATCAATTGGAGTATTATCTAAAATATTAATTATATTTGCTGTATTTATTTATTTCTTAATTGATATGGACAAAATCAGAAAAGAAATAAAAGATTTCTTTAAGACTAAATCAAATAAAATATTTAATTATGTTAAAGCATTAGATGAAGAAATGAAAAAATATTTAAGTGGTCTTGTACAAGTAATAATAATTACTTTAGTAGAATATACACTTGTTTATACGTTAATAGGGCATCCAAATGCCATATTGCTAGGATTCTTAGCGGCAGTTGCTAATCTTATACCTTATTTTGGCGGAATTGGAGTAAACATTATAGCTGCAATTACAGCATTTTCAGTAAGTCCATCATTACTTGTTAGAACAATTATAGCATTCGGTGTATTGAGTTCAATTGATAGCTATGTAATTAATCCAACAGTATATGGAAAAACAAATTCAATTCATCCACTTGTTACAATAATAGCTTTATTTGCTGGTGGAATAATTTTTGGTATAGCTGGAGTGTTTATATCATTCCCACTTGCTTTAATGGTTGTTACTACATATAAATATTTTAAAGAAGATATATCTAAAAATATAAAAAAAGTAAAACAGGCGGATGATAAATAATGAATAAAAATTTATATCAAAATGAGCTTGATTCTTTAAAAATAATAGATGGACCATTAAGTAATTATAAAGAGATACTTTATGTTGATAAAGTTGTATTAGAAGATATAGGTAATTTAGGTGAGTTTAACGCATCATTAGTATTTAAATCTAAAACTTTATATATTGATAGGAAATATTATAACAATTCTAAAAAAGAAGTTGAGGATATTATAAGATATGTAATAAAAAATACAACGGAATCCGAATTTTGTATAGCTTCCAAAGTACTTATTACAAATAAAATACTTGATTCATTTAAAGATACAGATTATATATCTGAATTATATTTAGGTGATAGTTTGGATAATTCATATATGCTTACATATAAAAATTACATTAAATTAAAAAGGACAAATTTATCTTGCGTGTATACAAATGCTGTTGGTAATCTTCTAATGAAAAAATTTGATGACTTTATTGGGTATAATAAAAATAGAAAATTAATAGAAAGTTATACGTATAAAGATTTACAAGATTCAGATATAATATTCTTATATGAATTTGACTTAAGAGAATTGGATAATTTAAAATATATTAAAGATGCTACTATAATGCTTCAGGGGGATTCTTATAGGTATGTAAATTTAATATATGAATATTTAGATTATTATAATAAAAAAAATGTTGTAGTGATTGATATCGATACAGAAAAAGAAAAATTTAACAGCTATTTAAAAAAAAATGAAATAGACAATAGGGTTAAAATAAATATTTCTACTTCTACGATATCTACAATATCACTTGAATTATATAAAAAAGTTGAACGTATACTTTATGATATAATTAAGCCAGCTTTATTATTTAGTCCATTTGAAAAGTATATATATGCATATAACACATCTAAATTATTTAAAGATTATAAAGAAAATGAAGACGATAAAACGCAGTCTAGAAGTTTATACAAAATTTTATTTAATGATTATATGGTATGTGTTGCTTTTTCCGATTTATTTGGAGATTTACTTACAAAATTAGGAATTGAAAATGAAGAATATTCTGTGTGTTTAGACACATCATTTGATGAGGTTGATCCTTCGGATCAAAATTACGTTATAAATCATGAATTTAGTAAAGAATATCATTCTAGAAGACTAGTTCATATTGTAGATTTAAAATATAAAATAGATGGATATTATATATCTGATCCTACTTGGGATAATGATTTAAATCAAGATTTATATAATTATTTAGCGCTTACACATAATGAAATATTAGATAATTATAGATATAATCATTTTAATAAAGCTGATTTAAGTGAAATGTTTTTTTCAAATACTAAAGAAGAATTATATATTAAGATGAATTTTTTCATTAATAGATATAATCGTCTTTATCCAGATGTTAAAAGCTTTATGCAAGATTTTATAGAATTACTTTTTAAGATAGATTATAAATTTGTTTCATATATTTATCATAAATATGATTATATTTATGATTTAGATTGGGATGATAATTATACTTTAATGATTGATGAAGTATTTAGTCATGTAGAAAGTAAAATAAATAATGTAATACCACTCGATACTATATTAAGTGCAGTTAGATTTATATATTTAAAAGAATATGGATATAACTTAAGTAATGTAGATGATGCAATAAATAATATAAAAAAGGAAAATGCGTATATAAATTCGTTTGATTTTCCTACAAGATATAAAATATCTAAAGATAATAAAATTGAGGAGATATATCCTCATCAAAATAAATTTAAGTAGGAGGATTTATGATACAAAAAGCAAAAGGTACATATGATGTTTTTGGAATATATGGTAAAAAATTATTATATGTAGAAGAATTAATTGAAGGTTTAATGGAAAAATATAACTATGAATATATGAGAACTCCAATGTTTGAAAGTAGTAATTTATTTCACAGAGAAGCCTTTGATACAACTGATATAGTAAAAAAAGAAACTTATGATTTTATAGACAGAGGTAATAGACCTATGACTTTAAGGCCAGAAGGTACAGCAGGAATAGTTAGAAGTTTTATAGAAAATAAAATGTATGGTAATCACAACATGCCAGTTAAAGCTTGGTACTATGGGCCTATGTTTAGATATGAACGTCCTCAATCTGGAAGATTTAGAGAATTTTATCAATTTGGGGTTGAAGTATTTGGAACAGATGATCCTATATCTGATGCTGAAGTTATAAGTATTCCTGTAAATTTATATAAATTATTAGGACTTAAGGGAATAAAAGTTAAAATAAATTCACTAGGTGATAGAGAATCTAGAGAAAAATATAGAAAAGCACTTCTTCAATATTTTAAACCATACATTGAAACACTATGTGAAGATTGTAAAGAAAGATATTTAAAAAATCCACTTAGAATTTTAGATTGTAAAGTAGATAGTGATAAAGAATGTATGAAAAATGCACCAAAAACAATAGATTATTTAAATGAAGAAAGTAAAAATCATTTTGAACTTGTTAAAAAGTATTTGAGTGCTATGCATATTTCTTATGAAGTTGATACAAATCTTGTAAGAGGTCTTGACTATTATACTCATACAGTATTTGAAGTAGAGGCATCCGTTGAAGGTTTTGGCAGTCAAAATGTTTTATGTGGTGGTGGAAGATATAATCATCTAGTAGAAGAGTTAGATGGGCCTAAAGTAAGTGGGGTTGGTTTTGCTATGGGAATGGAAAGACTAATGTCTGCTTTAGAGCATGAGAATATATCTTTACCAATAATTGACGGAAT
Organism: uncultured Bacilli bacterium; assembly: GCA_934148845.1. Lineage (GTDB taxonomy): Bacteria > Bacillota_I > Bacilli_A > RF39 > UBA660 > UMGS1613. Next base: position 331,609 of record CAKPDH010000001.1, on the reverse strand, counting down.
AGATATTTATATAATTCCTATAAGTGATAATGAAAAAGAATATTCAGTAGATATTATGAATGATTTAAGATTAAATGGATTTATTGTTGATATAGACTTTAATAATAGAAATATAAAAAATAATTTTAAAAATTCAGAAAAATTAGGTGCTAAGTATGTAATTATTATAGGAGAAGAAGAACAAAATACTAATATATTGACTATAAAAAATAATAAAACAAAAGAAGAATATAAAGTTAATATAGATTCTTTAATAGATTTCTTTGATGATAAATTATAATTTTTTATAAAAATAATAATAATTATTGAAAAATATATTATAAAATGATATACTGTAGTTGTATTTGTTTGAAAGAGTATATATAAAATATTTATAGAGAGTTAGTGTGTGGTGTAAACTAATAATAATTTTATATAGAAGACATCAAACTTTAGAATAATCGTTAACTGCGTTATAAGTTTAAAGGTAGATAAATCTATGAATCAAGGTGGTACCGCGAACATTTCGCCCTTGAATTTATAGATTTTTTTTAAGGAGGAAAATATGGAAAAAATATATGTTAATGAGCTTAAGAACTATTTAGAAAAAGAAATATCTTTTAGTGGATTTGTTGATGCTATAAGAGATAAAAAATGGGTTATGTTCGTAATTTTACGTGATAGTACAGGAAAAGTACAAATGACTATTGAAAAAAGTCTTCCTGAAAATGAAAAATTACTTAATATTATGAATAATTTAACTGTAGAAAGTACAATTAAAGTAAAAGGTATTATAAAAAGTAATGAACAAGTAAAATTAGGCGGTATGGAACTTATTCCAGAGGATATAGAAGTGACAAGTGTAGCAGAGGCATTGCCATTTGATTACAATAATCTAGATGGTGTTAATATAGACACAAGACTTGATTATAGATGGCTTGATATTAGAAATGAAAAAAATATGTTAGCTCGTCAAATTGAATCTACATTTGTAGGTGCTATGAGAAAATTCTTATATACTAAAGATTTTACAGAAATTCATACTCCAAAATTAATAGGTGCTGCAAGTGAGTCTGGAAGTGAAGTATTCCCTGTTAAATATTTTGATAAGACTGCATATTTAGCTCAAAGTCCACAATTTTATAAACAGATGGCAATAGCAGCAGGTATGTCAAAGGTATTTGAAGTAGCGCCTTGCTTTAGAGCAGAAAATTCAAATACAAATAGACATGCAACTGAATTTACTTCATTTGATTTGGAATTTTCATATATAGATAGTTATTTTGATGTTATGGATTTTGAAGAGGATTTACTTATTGCAGGTCTTACTGAAGTAAAAGAAAAATACGGAGATAAAATAAAAGAAGTATTTAATAAAGAAGTAATCATTCCAACAAAACCATTTCCAAGAATGAAATTAAAAGAATTATATAAAGAACTAAATGAAAGATATGGATTTGAAATACCTAAGGATGATGTAGGAGATATGAACGCTGAAGCAGAAAAATTGACATATAAACTAGCTTTAGAAAAATATAATAGTGAATTTATGTTTGTAGTAGATTATGCTGCTGCTAAAAGACCTTTTTATCATATGAGAGATGAAAATGGTGTACTTCAAGGATATGATTTAATATGGAGAGGCACTGAAATAACATCAGGAGCGCAAAGAGAACACAGATATAATGAATTATTAAAAAATGCTAATGAAAAAGGTCTTGGACGTGATGTGGAATTTTATTTACAATTCTTTAAATATGGATGTCCTCCACATGGTGGATTTGCAATAGGTGTTGATAGAATGACTATGTTACTTTTAGGCTTAACTATTAAAGAAGCACAATTTGTATTTAGAGGACCTAACAGGTTAAATCCATAATATGAAAACACTTTTAATAATTCTTTCTATTTTTCTTATTTTATTAATTATAGTTATATTAATTATAAAAAAATATTCAAAAAAATTTTTGAACGATTTAGGTTTTAATTCTATCAAAGATTTAACAGATCAAATAAAGCAAGAAAAATTAAATGATCAAACTGAAACTAAAAGTGTTAGTGGACTTACTAATTTAATGCTTCCACGAATACAAAAAGATTTTCCAGATTTTAATATAGAAGAATTATATAGTAAAACGTCTTTAGCTCTTTTAGCAATCTTTAATTCATTAGAAAATTTAAAATTATCGGATAATAAAGAGCTAGCTCTTATAAAAGATATAATAAAAGAACAAATAGATGACTATAAAAATAGTAATATAAAAGTTAAATATGATGATGTAAAATTTCATAGGTATGCGATTAAACATTATAAAAAAGAGGCCGGATCAATAAATATAATAGTTTCAACAAGCTTAGAATATTATTACTCTAAAATGAAAGATGATAAAGTAATTTATTCTAATGAATATAAAAAACAAACAAGATATGAAGTTTGGTTTATTTATATTTATGATGCTTCTAAGTTTAATGACAAAAGAAGAGTCTTTGGTATTAATTGTCCAAATTGTGGAGCAGCAGTAAAACAATTTGAAAATAAAACTTGTAGTTACTGTGGCTCAGTACTTAAAGATATAAATCTTAAATCCTTTTATATTGCTTCATATAAGGAGGATTAGCTATATGGAAAAAAATAAAAAAAAGATAGTAAAAGCAATCTTAAATAACGAATCTATAGAGCCTATAGATAATTATGAAGAACTTATAGATATGTTAGTAGATGAGCCTATTGCTATAAATGTAGATAAAGAAGAAAAAAGAAGTTTAGGTGAAAAACTTGCAGATAAAATTACTGAAATAGTTGGCTCTTGGACTTTTATAATTATATTTTGTTTATTCTTATTATTATGGATGGTACTAAACTACTGTTTTATTGATATTGATCCTTATCCATTTATTTTACTTAACTTAATATTATCCTGCGTTGCAGCAATTCAAGCTCCAATAATTATGATGAGTCAAAATAGAGAAGCAAAAAAGGAGAAAATTAAAAGTAATAATGAATACAAAACAGATGTAAAAAGCGAATTAATATTAGAAGAACTATATGATAAAATGGATAAAATATTAAAAAATCAAAAAGAAATAATGGAAAAATTGAAAGATAAATAATATGATTAATCTTTTACTATTGTTGCAATTTTTTAAATAGTATTATATAATATTTATGGTATAAAGATACTAGAGGAGGATTTTTTATGGGCTTAATTAGAGCAGCTGTTGGTGCTGTTGGAAGTACTTTAGCAGACCAATGGAAAGAGGCCATTAGGTGTGAAAATTTAGACAATGATACATTAATGGTAAAAAAAACTACACCTACTGGTGTAATATCAAATGGTTCAACAGTAATAGTTGGGCCAGGACAATGCGCAATAATATATGATAATGGTCGTATATTAGATGCATCAGCAGAAGAGGGAGTATATAAATTTGATACATCTTCAACACCATCATTATTTGCTGGACAATTTGGTGGTATGTTTAAAGAAATGTGGCAAAGATTTACATATAATGGTGCAACTGCAAAAGAACAGGCTGTTTATTTCTTTAACACTAAAGAAATTTTAAATAACAAGTTTGGAACATCAGTACCAGTTATGTATAAAGACTGGGGACATCCACTTATGAATGCGAGAACTAACTCATATTATGCTATGAGTGTAAAAGTTAGATGCCACGGTATGTTTACTTTTAAAATATGTGACCCTTTTGTATTAATGAGAAATTTAGCAGGAACTGCAGATGTATACAAAAGAGAAGATGTTGTAGATACATTTAAATCAGAAATTATGGCTGCCTTTAATAATGTTATGAATGGTTTAGGTAGTGATAAATATAAAGTTGAAGTATTAGAACTACAAAACAAAACTGATGAAATTAGAAAAATAATGGATGAAAATGTATTTGACCAAAACATGAGAAATAGAGGATTCCAAATTATGTCCTTTGCAGTTGAATCTGTTTCACTTGATGAAGAATCAGATACTAAGATTTCTAACTACGAAATGGGTGGAGATCAATATCAACAACAAGGAGTTCTTACTGGTTCATATGGAAAAGCACTTGAATCAGCAGCAAATAATGCAAATGGTGCTGCAACAGGTATGATGGGAATTGGTATGATGAACATGGCATCAGGTAATATGTTTGGCGGTATGGCTAATACTACTAAAGAATATATGAAACCACAACCACAACAAGTAGAAGAAAATAAAAAAGTAGAGGATACTAATTCTGTAGCTTGTCCAAACTGTGGAAAACCAATAACTGGAAACTTCTGTGTTGAATGCGGAACTAAGAAACCAGATCAAGTATTAGAAAAGTTTTGTCCAAACTGTGGAAACAAAGTAGATGAAAATGCAAAATTCTGTATGGAATGTGGCACACAATTATAAGGATTAAATATCCTTTTTTTGTTGACAATTATAAAAATATTATATATTATATTTATTCAGGAGGTATTATGAAAACAGATAAAATAGGCATTTTACCATCATATTATGAATATATAGAATATTTATCAAAAATGTTATTACAAGATAATGAAAAAATATTACAGGATATATCAAGAGATAATTATAAAGATATAATTAATAATTCAAAAGTTATTAGAGATTTATTAGAAAATTATATATATAAGTATATATTTAATAATAATAACTATTATTTAGGTATTGAATTCATTGATGAAAATAAAGAAAAAAATGATTTAAAAAGTGATACATACATATTAGAACTATCTCAAAAATTAATTAAAAATTATTTTTCAAAAAATTCTAAAGTAGAAAAAGAAATATTGGATATTATATCAACACTAAATAATGAAATAAATAGATTAAGTAATATACTTTCTGCAAATAATAAAGTATTAATGGAAATATATGATAGAAAACTAGTCCTATCTAGAGATAAAAATAAATATCAGTTATTATTAAAAGTATTATATTCTAGTGACTTATCTGATATAGACATTGTTAGAAAAAACTTATCAGATATGATATTACGTATTATTACAATGTTATCTATAAAAATTTCTTCAGATTTACCAAAATCCGAAGAAATATATAATAGTATTGTTATATCATCACTATCAAATCTTTTAAGTTCTGAATATTGGACTGATCAATCATTTTCAGTAAAAGAGGAATTGCTTGAAAATGTTAAATTAATATTAAAAGATTGTAGTACTAAAAATATAAAAGATGATTCTAATTTAAAACCATATATGCTATTACCAGAATTTTGGCCTACAATAGATAACTTGGAATCAGAAAAAAGTATTGTAAAAAAAATAGAAAAAAATAATTTTAATAATTAACTATAACGTATATAGTGTAGTCTAAAGGTGATAAAATCATGAAAAATCAAAAATATAGTGAATCATTAGATAAATTGGAAAAATCTTATCTAAATGATAAATCTAATTTAATAAAAAAATTTAAATATGCTAAGGCACTTCTAATGTCTGGATTAAATGATCAGAAAAAAGGTGAAGAGCTTATGTATCAATTATTAGATACTGAAAGTCATAATTATGCATTATTAGAACTTGCAGTTTATGAAAAAAAGAAAAATAATATGAATATTGCTCTTGATTATTTGGATGAATTATTAAGTACTGCTAGTACTTGTGAAGATAGATATTGTGCTTTAACAGAAATGAGTAAGATCTATTTAATGGATCACAAATATAATGAGGCAAAAGAGATTTTGGATACTATAGTATCTGAAATTTCACAAGAAAAAAATATTTGTGGTAGTAAATTAAAAAATTTAAATTATGCAAAGTTTGAACTTGCAAAACTTGAAATAATTTCTAAAAATTATGATGTAGCTTATAGTATGTTAATAGAATTAACAACTACTAAGAGTAAATATTATGCTTTTTTGGAACTTGGTAAGTTATGTGTTTTAAAAAATAGATATGCTAAAGCTAGAAAGTATTTTAAATTAATATATAATTATTCTAAAAATCCAAAAGATAAAATGTTTGCTTTAAATGAACTAGGTGATTTAGAAACTATATGTGAAGAATATGAATTAGCAAGTAACTATTATGAAAAATTATTTAATGAGGGTAATATAAGTGATAAGGAATGTGCCTTAATGGGTATGGCTAAATTAAAAACTTTTCAAAAAGATTTTGATGGTGCTAAAGAGTACTTAGATAAAATTGATAATATGTTATTAGATAGTAAAAATAATTCATATTTTAGAATGCTTTTATATATAAAAAGTGGTCAATATAAAAACGCTATAGAAGAACTTAATAATATTATTAAATTATATGAAAAGTTAGATATAAAAGGTGTTATATATTTATGCAATTTACTTAATATTGGATTAAAAGATGTAAAAAAAATAAGTTATACTGATTCATATTTTACTAACCAAATATTAGATTATGATTGCTTTGTCGCACTAGAATATATATTAGATATTAAAGATAAATTTAATCCTAATATAGATATTTATAAATTATTTAATACTATAAAAAATAGTTTAATAGATGAGTATAAAATATATAAGTTATCTCTTTATGATATTTATATAATACCATATGAAAATATAGGAAACGAAAGAGAAAAATATTTAAAAGTTCTAACACTTCCTAATAGTAAAGATATTTTATATATGTATCCAGTAGTGAAAAAATATAATATTGATCTAGAAGAAAACAAATTAAATTGTATGAATAAGACTAAAATAAAATCTAAAAGGTAAAATATAATAAGAAGTTTTTAAATAAAAGAATTAAAACTTCTTTTTTTCATAATATTTATTGAGGTGGATTATGAAAAAAGTTTTAATATGTATTATATGCTTATTTATGTTTATTCCATTTGTAAAAGCCCAAAAAGAAGAAAATTCGAATACACTTGCTAAAAATGCAAAAAGTGCAATAATGATCGAGGCTTCTACAGGTGAAATTTTATATGAATTTAATTCTCATGAAAAAAGAGAGCCAGCCAGTATGACTAAAATGATGAGTTTATTACTTATTATGGAAGCAATAGAAAAGAATGTTATATCTTGGGATCAAATGATTACTGTATCAAGTAATGCATCAAGTATGGGAGGAAGTCAAATATTACTTGAAACTGGTGAAGAAATGAGTGTAGATGATCTTGTTAAAGGAATTAGTATAGCAAGTGGAAATGATGCAGTTGTAGCGTTAGCTGAGGCAATAGCTGGAACAGAAGAGAATTTTGTAAGTATGATGAATGCTAAAGTAAAAAGTTTAGGTTTAAAAGATACTAATTTTAAAAATTGTCATGGCTTGGATGAAGAGGGACATTATTCAAGTGCATATGATATGGCTTTTATAGCAAAAGAATTAGTGCAGCATGAAAAAATACTTAAATATTCTAGTATATATGAAGCATATTTAAGGGAAGGAACAAATAGAAAAATATGGCTTGTAAACACAAATAAACTAGTAAGATTTAAACCAGGTGTAGATGGACTTAAGACTGGATATACAGAAGGGGCAGGGTATTGCCTTACAGCTACGATGAAAAAAGATAATATGAGAATAATTGCAACAGTAATGGGAGAACCATCTAGTACTGTTAGAAATAGTGAAGTATCAAGTATGCTTGATTATGCATTCGCACAAGTAGGTATCAATAGAGTTTTATCGAATAAAAGTGTAGTAAAGAAAGTAAATATGACTAAGGCAGAAAAAACTATTGAAGCAGTACCTAAAACAGATGTTAATGTTTTGTATAAAAAAGTAGATGGAAAAATAACACCTACATATAAAATAAAGATAAATAATATTAAATTACCTTTAAATAAAGGTGATGTAATAGGCAAGATAATACTATATAATGATAATACTAAAATAAATGAGGTAGATTTAGTTAGTAATAAAGATGTAAAAAAATGTAATTTGATTAAACTATATCTTAAGAATTTAAAAAATATATTAGGTGGAAACATTACATTTAAAGCAGATTAAAAATAAAATTAAACTATGATGTTAACCTAAATCAGTAAACGTCTAAAAAATTCTCATTTTCTTTTAGTGCTAATACATAATCTTTTTTTAACATTTTATCACTCTTTTGTATATTTTTGCGTATTTAATGCATCTGCTATAAGAATGCAATTTGTTAAATCTAATTTTTTGATTAATTCTGATCCCACTGGAATTTCATTGCTAGTGGAGAAGTATGGATAGCATATTAAAAAAGAATAATGAAAAAATTACTTCAAATGATTTTGTTAGTCGGGAGCCAAAGTAGTAATAAAATTTGCAAATATAGTAAAGGGTGATGGAACAGGTGATGGTATAAGTATTGTAAGTGATGTTGAAAAACTATATCAATATTTAAAGGTTAAAATAGAAATAGAAGATTATTATTTATTTGCTGGAAATGTAGTTAATATTGATAATGAAATAAATAATATAAAAAATATTTTGTTATATAAAATAAAAATATTTGACAAGCATTAAAAAAAATATTATAATTTACTTATAAATTGTTGATTCAGGATAGTAAATATATATAGATTATATAGAAAGTAATTGGTTGATGGAAAATTATTAATTTTATATATTGAATGGGCTGATGAGAGGCTACCGAATTAAGTAGGCTAGTACGGAGTATCTTCTTCGTTATAAAGTTAATGTATGTAACTTTTTAGGTGGCATAATAAGTTTAAACTTATCCTATTTATAGGATATTTTTTTTAGATATATAGAAAGAGGTAATTTATGGAAAAAAAGATAATATTAACGGGTGATAGACCAACAGGACCTTTGCACATAGGTCATTATGTTGGTTCATTAAGAAAACGTGTTGAGTTACAAAACACAGATGAATATGATCAATATGTAATGATAGCAGATTTACAAGCTCTTACAGACAATGCAGATAATCCAGAAAAAATAAGAGAAAATGTTATGGAAGTAATGCTTGATTATTTAGCAGTAGGACTTACTCCAGATAAAACTACATTTTTACTTCAAAGTGGAATACCAGCTTTATACGAACTTCCTATGCTTTATTCAAACTTAGTTACAGTATCTAGATTAGGAAGAAATCCTACAATAAAAAACGAAATAAAACTTAGAAATTTTGAAAATAATTTACCAGTTGGATTTTTTACTTATCCAATAAGTCAAGCAGCTGATATAACAGCATTTAAAGCAAATTATGTTCCAGTTGGTGATGATCAACTTCCTATGATAGAACAAACAAGAGAAATTGTTAATTCATTTAATAGAATATATAAAACAGATATTTTAACTCTTCCTTCTGCAATACTTCCAGATAATCCAAAGTGTTCTAGACTACCAGGTACTGATGGCAATGCTAAGATGAGTAAATCACTAGGAAACTGTATATATATTAAAGATTCAAGTGAAGAAATAAAAAAGAAAATAATGGGTATGTATACAGATCCAAATCATGTAAGAGTGGAAGATCCAGGAAACGTTAAAGGTAATACAGTTTTTACATATTTAGATGCTTTTTGTGAAGATCATCATTTTAAATCATACTTACCTGAGTATAAAAATTTAGATGAATTAAAAGCTCACTATATGCGTGGTGGGTTAGGCGATGTTAAAGTAAAGAAATTTTTAAATGATGTAATGCAAGAAATTATGGAACCTATGAGAGCAAGAAGAGAAATGTATGCGCAAAAAAAAGAAGAAGTATTTAAAATGCTTGAGGATGGTACAAAAAAAAGTGTAGATTATACTAATCAAGTATTAAAAGAAGTAAAAAAGGCAGTTGGAATAGACTATTTTTCTGATAGTAGTTTTAAAAGTAAATTTATTGATTCATAATATAAAAAAACTTATGAAATATACAAAAACAATAATAAATTTAGCAAATAAAGAAACTAATTAATTTAGTTTTTTTTAATTATAAAGCATAAAATTAATTGGTGATTATATGTTTTTTAAAAATATACATGTACGAATTAAGATAGTAATGTTAATTACTATAATTATGTTTTTAATAATTGTAGGAAAAGTTTTTTACATACAGGTAATTGATTATAAGAAACTAAATGGATATGCTACAGGACTTTGGAGTCGTAATTTACCTATATCTGCAAATAGAGGAATTATATATGATAGAAATGGTGTAGAACTTGCTTCAAATGTTACAACGACATCATTAGTACTTATACCAAATCAAATAAATGATAAAGAAAAAGTCGCAAGAGATTTAGCCAAGATACTTAATGTTTCTTATGATGAAATGTATAAACATGTATCTAAAAAAACTTCAATAGAAAGAGTACACCCTGAGGGTAGAAATTTAAGTTATGATATAGCTGATAAGATAAATGCATTAAAATATGATGGAGTTTACTTAGTAAAAGAAGCTAAAAGAAATTATCCATATGATAAGATGCTATCGCATACTTTAGGATTTGTTGGTATTGATAATCAAGGACTTAGTGGATTAGAACTTATATATGATAAATATTTAACAGGTAGTGATGGTTCAATTAAATACTTTAGCGATGCAAAAGGAAATAGTTTATCAATGCAGCAAATATATGAACAACCACAAAGTGGAGTTAATATGACTTTAACAATCAATTATGACATTCAGTCTGCGCTTGAAAGAGAATTAGATAACGCTGTATCTAAATATAGTCCTGATCAAGCTTTAGGTATAGTTATGGATCCAAATTCTGGTGAAATATTGGCACTTTCATCTAGACCAAATTTTTCACCATCTAATTATAAGAATTATACAGAAGAACAAATAAATAGAAATTTACCAATATGGATGACATATGAACCAGGATCTACATTTAAAATAATAACACTTGCAGCATCATTAGAAGAAAAAACTGTTGATTTAGAGCAAGATACTTTTTTTGATAGTGGGTCAGTTAAAGTAGGTGGTGCAACTCTTCATTGCTGGAAACATGGTGGGCATGGTAATGAGACATACTTAGAGGTAGTAGAAAATTCTTGTAATACCGGATTTGTTAATTTAGGATTAAAACTTGGAAAAGAAAAGTTATTTAATTATATAAACTTATTTGGATTTGGTAAAAAAACAGGAGTTGATTTGAATGGGGAAGCTAGTGGTATTTTATTTAATGTAGACAAAATTGGAGATTTAGAGCTTGCTACAACAGCATTTGGTCAAGGCGTATCAGTTACACCGATACAACAAATAACAGCCGTATCCGCTGCTATAAATGGAGGAATTTTATATAAACCATATATTGTAAAAAGTTTAAACGAACCTGAAACAAATAGTGTTATTTTAGAAAATAAAAAAAAGATAGTTAGAAAAGTAATTAGTGAAGATACTAGTAATAAAGTTAGATATGCTCTTGAAAGTGTAGTAGCAAGAGGTACAGGTCATAATGCTTATATAGGTGGATATAGAGTCGGTGGAAAAACAGGAACAGCACAAAAAGCTCAAAATGGTAAATATTTGAGTGGTAATTATATAACAAGTTTTATAGGTTTTCTTCCAGCAGATGATCCTAAGGTAGTTGTTTATATTGCAGTTGATAATGCTAAGGGAGTAACACAATACGGTGGAACAGTAGCTGCCCCAATAGCTAAAAATGTACTACTAAGTATAATAGATACATTAAAAATAGAAAAAAGAGAAAATGCTATAGAAAGAGAATATCTATATACAGATAAACAATATTATGAAGTTCCTAATGTAGTTGGAATGAATATAGAGGATGCTATAAAAAATCTAAAAAAATTTAAAGTAAATTATAGTGGTAGTGGTGGAGTTGTAACGTATCAATCTCCTAGTAGTGGAGAATATATATATGAAGGCGATAGTATAAGACTACTTTTAAGTGAATAATAGTAGTGGGTGTATCTAATATATTAGATTAACTAAAAAGTAGAGTTAGTGTTTTATTTATATAATAAATTTTACTATTAATTTTTTATAAATTAAACTATTTAAATCATCGTTTATTACGTTATTAATAATTTTATATAATATTTAAATAAAAAAAAGAATGTTAATTTTAAAAAAATATGGTAAAATATTAGTATAGTAGGAGGAAACATGAAAAATAAAGTTATTATAATTGGATGTGGTAATGTTGGAATGAGTTATGCTTATGCGTTACTTAATCAAAGAACATATGTAAATGAACTTGTTTTAATAGATTTGGATACTAAAAGAATAGAAGGCGAGGTTATGGATTTAAATCATTGTCTTGCATATAGTCCATCTAAAATATTAATAAAAGTAGGAAATTATGCTGATTGTGCTGATGCTAAACTTATAGTCATAGCTGCAGGAGCTAATCAAAATGTTGGCGAAACAAGAATGGATTTAATAAATAAAAATAGTAAAATATTTAAATCTATAGTAGAAGAAGCTATGAATAATAAATTTAAAGGTATATTTTTAGTTGCTACAAATCCACTAGATGTTATGACATATTTAACTTATAAATATTCAAAATTACCTGCAAATAGGGTTCTTGGTTCAGGTACTACATTAGATACAGCAAGGCTTAAGTATTTAATAAGTGAAAAAGTAGGGATTAGTCCTAAAGATATTCATGCATATGTAATGGGTGAACATGGAGATTCAGAATTTATCCCTTGGAGTAATGCTAATATTGCTTTAAAAAGTATTAATTCATATTTAAATGAAAAAGAAAAAAAACAAATAGAGGATGATGTTAGAAATTCAGCTTATGAAATTATAAATAGAAAAGGTGCTACATATTATGGAATAGGCATGTGTTTAGTTAGAATAACTAATGCAATTTTAGGCGATGAAAATGTAATACTTTCTGTATCAGCATATGATAAAGAAAATGATATATATATATCTACACCCGCTGTTATAAATTCAACTGGAGTTAAAGAAAAAATATATGTTCCTTTTAATAAAGAAGAAACAGAAAAAATAGTAAATTCAATAAATGTAATAAAAGATGCTATAAATAGTTTGTAGCACTTTTTTGTTATATTAAAATAATTTTAGAATATTATTTACCGAGGGATTATATGATTACACTTACTAAAGCAGTACTTGTTATGATTATAAGTTTAATATTTTCTGTTATTTTAGGAATAATTATTATTCCTATATTAAAAAGGTTTCATGCTTCACAAAGATTAAGTGAGTATTTAGAAGAAAGACATAAGTCAAAAGTTGGAACTCCAACAATGGGAGGATTAATATTTATAATACCAACTATAATAACACTAATACTTATGTTTATTTTTAAAAAAATAACATTAAATTCTTCTATAGTTATATTAGTTTTAACCTTCTTATTATATTCTATTATAGGATTTATAGACGATTTTTTAATTATTAAGCGAAATAATAATAATGGATTAAGTGAAACTAGTAAGTTTATACTTCAGCTTATTATAGCTATTGTATTTTTTTATCTTTTTATGAAAAGTGGAAATGAACCATTATTTTGGGTACATACGCTAGGTCTTAAGTATGATATAGGATTTCTTTATGGAATAATTATTTTACTTGTACTTGTATCTAGCAGTAATGCAGTAAATATTACCGATGGATTAGATGGACTTGCTGGAAGCCTTTCTCTTATTTCATATATAACTCTAGGTATTATAGCTTATAATACAGGTTGGTTAGAAGGATACGAAGAAGTAGCACTTTTTTGTTTTTCACTTGCAGGATCATTAATAGGATTTCTTTTATTTAACTTAAACCCTGCAAGAATATTTATGGGAGACACAGGTTCTCTTGCTCTCGGTGCTGGAATGGGCGCTATTGCAATACTAACTCGTCATGAGGTTCTATTAATATTAATTGGTATTGTATTTGTAATAGAAACATTAACTTGTATTATACAAAGAATATATTATAAATTTACACATAAAAGGTTATTTCCAATGACACCAATACATCATTCATTTGAAAAAAAAGGCTTTAAAGAAAGGGATATTGTAAAGATTTTTTGTCTGTTTGGTATAATAGCTAGCTTAATTTCTATAATTTTTGGAGTTGTATTGTAATTCGCATTAATATATGCTAAAATTGATATAGTTGTAGGAGGATTTATTTATGAAGAAAGGATTTACATTAATAGAGTTACTTGCAGTAATAGTAATACTTGCAGTAATAGCTTTAATAGCAACTCCAATAATACTTGGTATAATAGAAGATACAAGAAAATCTTCAAAAGATGAAAGTGTAAAATTATATCTAGACACTTTAAAGAAGAGTATAGCTATAGAACTTACAACTAATCCATCTAAAGATATAAAACTTGTAAAATGTGTTATACAAAGTGATGGAAGTACTATATGTAATAATTCTAAAATAAATATAGAAATAGATAATAATCCACTAATAGGTGGTAATATAATACTTGATAATGGTAAGATTACAAGTGCAACCGGCTTTAAACTTAAAAATTATGATAATGTTTATAAATTTGAAAATAATACACTTATACCAATTGATATTTGTTTTTATACATCATTAAATGATGATAATACATTAAGTATAGCTGGATATAATCCAGAGTGTGGTACTGATGTAGTAATACCAAGTAGCCTTCCACTAACTAGTATAGAAAGTTTAGATACAGAAGCTTGTATTAATAAACTTGTAGCAACGCAATATATCTCTTTAGATCTTGCAACAAAAACTTGTAAAATAGATAATAATGCACTGCTTTCTGAATTAAATAGGTATAATATATTTGATGTTGCAAAATTTTCTAAAAGTGATGAAAATTATCAAATTTCTAAAATAGGTATTAGTGCATTTCAAAGTAAAAATTTATCGAGTGTAACAATACAAAGTGGTATAAATACAATAGACATGTATGCTTTTCTTGAAAATAACATAACAATTATAAATATCCCAGATAGTGTCACAAATATAGGTACTGGTGCATTTTATTTTAACAATATAACAAGTGTAACAATTCCAGATAGTGTAATAAATATAGGCTCATATGCGTTTGATTATAACAATGTAACAAGTGTAGTTATAGGAAGAGGAATAAAAAGCGTAAAAACGAAAGCTTTCGGTGGAGATACAAGTGATGGTTATGGACCAAATAAAATAGAAAGTGTAACTATAAATACAACAAAAGATAAAGTAACAATAGATTCTACTTCATTTAATTGGGTATCTGGTAAAAGCAATGAAGATATAAATTGGGCTGAATAAATAATTATAATAAGTTATTAATAATAGAAATTTATGGTGAAAATATGAAATATACTAATATAAATGATGATATAAGAAAAACGTTGGCTGAAGCACTTTGTATAGAAAATACATCGTCGCTTAAGTATACAGCACTTGAAACATTTAATAAATACACAACTGATCTTAGAAAAACGAATTATAATTCTTATAAAATATTAATAAGCACTTTATATCCATTTTATTATTTATCTATGTTAGATGGTTTGGAATCCTTAGAGACATCACTAGAAATAGAAAATCATTATAGTGATTTTGAATCATTTGATATAGAAGATTATGATGAATATAATATACCAAGTGAAGATGATATATATCAAGAATATCAATCACAAAAAAACTTAGTTGAAGAACTTAACAAATTAGATAATATAGATGATGTAATAAAACTTATAGATAATGAAACTATTAATATAAGAGAAATGTTAGAATCAAATATGTTTATATCTCTTGAATTTGACGATTTATATATTAAATGCCATCTTGATGAAATAGATGAAAGTATAAATAAAAAACTTTTGAAAATATCAAAAAATTATATTTATGATTTATTATATTATTCTAGAGATTTTAATTTAGATGATTTGTGTAATTGTATAGAAGATAGGCTTCCAGATGATATAGTATATTTTCTTATTGATTTATATAATTATAATGAAAGTTATTATTTTAATCTTATTAATTATATAATAAATAAATATTATAAATATAAAAAATATCAACAAGATAATGGTGAGCCAATATTTATATATGACATTCAAGTCATAAATAAAATAGAAACTAATTTAAAGGGGTTAATTGATTACTCTATAAAAGATAAAAATCTTTTATTAGATTTAGTATTAGGATATAAAGATTACAAGAACTCTTATATAAAAGAAGATATTGATAATTATTTTGATGGTAAAGGAATAAAAATATAAAATAAAATGAAGTGTTGATACACTTTTTTTCTTGTTTAATATGTTTTTTATAGATTAATTTTTATTTTTTTGTTAAAATAATTACTAGAGTTTTTAGATTTAGATGGTGGTAAAATGAAATTAAGTGATGTAGATTTAGATAAAGTCTCTCCTATGATGAGGCATTATATAAGCGTTAAGATGGAATATCCGGATGTTATAATATTTTATAGATTAGGAGATTTCTATGAAGTATTTTTTGAAGATGCTGTTACAACTTCTCGTGAACTTGAACTTACACTAACAGGAAGAAATGCAGGATTAGATGAAAAAGTACCTATGTGTGGTGTTCCATATCATGCTGTTTCTATTTATATAGAAAAAATGATAGAAAAAGGATATAAAATTGGTATATGTGAACAGCTCGAAGATCCTAAAAATGCTAAAGGTATAGTTTCAAGAGGTATTACTCAAATAATTAGTAAAGGTACTGTTATAAGTAGTGAATCTTTAAAGGAAAATGATTTTAATTATATAGGTTTTGTTATGGATACTAAGTATTCTTACATAATTAGTTATGCTGATATTACTACAGGTGTAATTTATGTTACAAATTGTCTTTATAATCAAACAAGTTTAGTTAATGAAGTTATAAATTTAGGATTAAAAGAAGTAATAGTTAATTCTAATTTTGACAAAAATATAATTAATATATTAAAAAATCAGTTTGATATATCAATTACTATTAATGATTTAATTGAACCTTTAGATGAATATTCATATGTATTTAGTGATATAAAAGATGAGAATCAAGTTACATCTGTTAAATATTTAATAACATATATATTAAATATAAAAATGACTGATTTATCTCATTTACAGAAAGCTATAGTAAAAGTACCTAATAAGTATTTACACATGGATATACATACTAAAAGAAATTTAGAGCTTACAGAAACGTTAAGACTTAAACAAAGGCAGTATTCTCTTATTTGGTTACTTGATAAGACTAAAACAGCTATGGGATCTAGATTACTTAAAACATACATAGAAAATCCTTTAGTTGATATAGATGAAATAAATAAAAGATATGATATAGTAGATAAGTTAATTAGTAAATTTATATTAAGAGAAGATTTAAAAAATTTATTAAATGAAGTATATGATTTAGAAAGACTTAGTGGTAGAATTGCATTTTTAAATGCAAATGCAAGAGACCTTTTGCAACTTAAAAGGTCATTAAAAGTTTTACCTGAAATAAATGAAATACTAAAATCTATTGGTTATACTAAAATAGATACATTAGATTCTTTATATGATTTACTTGAAAATAGTATATATGAAAATCCACCTATAGGTATAAAGGAAGGATACTTAATTAAAGATGGCTTTAATAGTGAACTTGATTCTTTAAAAGACATTAGATCAAATGGAAAAGATTTTATCGCACGTTTTGAATTAGAAGAAAGACAAAGAACAGGTATTAAGACATTAAAAGTAGGATATAATAAAGTATTTGGATATTATATAGAAGTATCTAAAGGCATGACTAATTTAGTTAAAGAATCTTATGGATATTCAAGAAAACAAACTTTAAGTAATTGTGAGAGATATATAAGTCCTGTATTAAAAGAAAAAGAATCGTTAATATTAAATGCAGAAGAAAAAATAATTAATTTAGAATATGAATTATTTATAAATATTAGAGATAAAATAAAAGAATATATAAAACCAATACAAGAAATAGCAAAAGTTATTAGTGAAATTGACGTATTACAATCTTTTGCTACCGTTAGTGAAGAAAACAATTATATTAGACCAGTACTTACAAAAGATAATGTAGTTTATTTAAAAGATAATAGACATGCTGTAGTTGAAAAAGTATTAAATAGTGAATATGTATCTAATGATATAATATTCAATGAAGATAAAAATATATTACTTATAACAGGACCTAATATGGCAGGTAAAAGTACTTATATGAGACAACTTGCAATAACAGTTATAATGGCTCAAATAGGATGTTTTACTCCTTGTACGGAGGCTAAATTAAAAATATTTGATGCTATATATACTAGAATTGGAGCTAGTGATGATTTAGTTAGTGGAGAATCAACTTTTATGGTTGAGATGAAAGAAGCTAATAATGCTATTAGTAATGCTACAAGCAATTCTTTATTATTATTTGATGAACTTGGTAGAGGTACTGCAACTTTTGATGGTATGGCACTCGCACAAGCAATTATTGAATATATACACGATAATATTAAATGTAAAATGATGTTTTCTACACATTACCATGAATTAACTGATCTTGAGAATAATCTTAAACATTTAAAAAATGTACATGTTTCTGCCTTAGAAGAAAATGGTAATATAACATTTTTACATAAAATAAAAGATGGTAGCGTAGATAAAAGTTATGGGCTTCATGTAGCAAGTCTAGCTAAACTACCAGATAAATTAATAAAAAGAGCTAGTGATATATTAAGCGTATATGAATCAAGAGAGAAAAAAAGAGATATTAAAATTCAAGAATCATTTCCACTTGACTTATTAGAATCTAAAGAGGAATCTAAAATAGAAAAGAAAATTAAAGAATTAGATGTATTAAATATGACTCCTATTGAAGCATTAAATACATTATATGAACTAAAAAAGATAGATTGACAATATTTATCTTTTTTTCTATAATTATATTAATGGTAGGTGATTATATGAAAAAAGGTTTTACATTAATAGAGCTTATAGCTGTTATTTTAATACTTGGCTTCATAGCTTTAATAACAGTACCAAAAGCACTAGATGTAATAGAAGATTCAAAAAAAGAAAGCGTTGTTAACAGTGCTAAAGTATATGTAAAAGCTGTTAATGAAGCTATTATAAATGAAAGAATGAATAAAAATAAAATAGGTGATGGTACTTATTCTATTATGAATAATGGGTTACTTTGTATTGGAATAATCCAAGCTGATTCCACTTGCTCAGGTAAAACTATTGATTTAGGACTTAAATCAAATAATTTTTCTTGTGGTTACGTTAGGGTAAGTGATGGAAAAGTAAGTGAACTTGAAAATGTTCAATCTAGCAAATATTCAATAAACAAGACTAATAATAATTATACAGTAGAAGAAGGATATAAATGCTTTAGTGGTTGTTTTGCAATTACCGAAAAGGCTGTTACTGGATACTATGATAACGAAAATAATAGTACTAATTATAATTTCTGTCCTAGGAGTGTTATAATGCCAGATGATGTAAATGTCATTGGTGAATGGTCTTTTAACAGAAAAAACATTACAAAAGTTATTCTTTCAAGTAATATAACGAGTATAGGTGAATATGCTTTTGAGGGTAACAATATTACTGGAATCTTAGATATTCCAAATAGTGTTGAATCAATTGGTACATGTGCTTTTTGCAATCAAGATTTTACTATAAATGCAATGAAAATAGATAAAGTTAATTTAGGAAAAAACATAAAAAAAATAGGTGATGCTGCATTTAGATATAACAATATAACAGGAACACTAGAATTACCAAATAGTGTAACAAGTATAGGTAAATATGCTTTTGAGGGTAACAATATTACTGAAATTAAATTTCCTAATGATATTAAGCTTACGGAATTAACTGGATTTGGCTATAATTCCATTACAAAAATTGAATTTCCAGATAGTGTAACAAGTATAGGTGATGATGCTTTTGCTGGTAATAAATTAGAAACATTAGTTTTACCAAATAAAATAACTACGATATCAGGAGGTGCATTTGCAAGCACTAATTTAACTAAATTAACGTTACCATCTGAGCTTAAAACTATTGGAAGTAATTATGCGAGAGGGGCTTTCGAAAATAACAATTTAACTGAGATAGTTTTACCAGATGGTCTTAGTGATATAGGTTCCAAAGCTTTCGAAAATAACAACTTAACTAGTATAATAATTCCAGATAGTGTAACTAGTATAGAAGATAATGCATTTCATTGCAATCCTTTGAGAGAAATTACTATTGGTAGTGGAATTAGTTATATAGGTTACAAAGCTTTCTATAAGTCAAATGGTTGTAAGGAACAATATTACAATCCAACAGTAACAATTAATAGCCCTAAAGGGGCCGTTACATTTGGATCAAGCGTATTTCCTAAAGGAACGGTTATTAAATATACTGATGGAGATGTAACTTATACAGGATAACTTTTGTATAAGTTTTTTTTCGACATTTTTTTTAAATTTTATATGTAATAATATTATAGTACTAAAAAGGAGGATATATGAAGGAAGAATTGATTGAAGTTAAAAGTGCTATATATAGAGGTATGTATGTATATGATTTAATTAAGAATTTAGAGATAAGTATAGAAGGTGAAATATTGTCTATAAATGATAAAAAGATATTAGGTTTATATTTGGGACTTACAAATATGGAACTAAATATAGTTAAATTAGATATTAATAAATATTTGAATATATATAGTAAGTATTTTACCTATATATTTAAAGAAATTAACTTTTATTCTATTGATTCTTATATTGATTATTTATTGAGTAAAGATATAATAAAAAAATATAATAGGGTAAATAATATTAAAAATAAACAATTAATAAAGAATTGACAATATATGTCTTTTTTTTTATAATTATATTAATGGTAGGTGAATATATGAAAAAGGGATTTACACTTATAGAATTGCTTGCAGTTATATTACTTCTTGGAATAGTTGCTACTATTGTTACTCCAATAGTATTAAATGTAATAAGTGATTCTAAAAAAAATAGCGCTATTAGCAGTGCTAGAATGTATGCAAATGTATTAGATGCTGATATAATTAACTTAAAAGTAAAAGGCTATTATATTCGTGATGGAATATATTTTATAAATAGTGATGGAAATTTCTGTTTAAATGGAATAAATTCTGATTTAAGCTGTAAAAGAGGACTTTCAATTAATGGTGGGTCTTTAAATATAGGTATTCAAAATGATAGACCATCTTGCGGGGAAATTGTTATAAAAAATGGTGAGGTAGATAATATATATGATCTTCAATATAGCAATTATTCGATATCAATAGATTCAAGTAGAAATAATTTTAATGTTGAAAATGTAAATGGATGTAAAGTTGTTCCAAAAGATAGTTGTTATACTAAAAATAGTTCAAGTTATATAGCTTATAATTGTGATAATAAAAATATATATGTAGGGGACGGATCTATTTCTAAAATAGGAAGCTCAACATTTAAAGGTAAAGGTTTAAAGTCAGTAACACTTGATTATTATATTACAACTATTGAGTCAAATGCTTTTGAAGACAATAATTTAACTAGACTGTATGTTCCAAGTTCTGTTAAGACAATAGGCTCATATGCTTTTAGTAACAATAATATAAAAGAATTATATATAGGAAATTATGTTAGTAGTGATACTAGTCTAAGAGACGATGATACAAATCTAAGTGTATTTAATTCTAAAAATAAAAAGGTAGATGCTTCTTTATTAGCAATGGTTGTTACTCCATCTACTTTAACAATAGGTGATTATGCGTTTTATAATAATTCTAATCTTAAGGAAGTAGTAATATATGCATGTGAGGGCGATGTTACTATTGGAGAAAATGCATTTCCACCCGGTACTTCTATTTCATATAAAAAAGATACATGCGCTATTCCATCAGTATAAAATTAGTCTAAATTAAAAATTGTTTAATATCATGTATTAGGTGATAATATGCCTTTAATTGGTATTGTAACAAGAAAATCTAGAAGTAGTGAGGGACATTTAATTAATTATGTTTATACAGATATAATTAAAGCAATTAATTACAATGGTGGAGATTGTATAGGTATTACTTTAGATCAAAATTATAAGAGCCTTATAGATTTATGTGATGGAATTATCTTTAGTGGTGGAGATGATTTTGAGTTATATGATTTAGAAGCTTTAAAATATATATATGATATAAATAAACCAGTGCTTGGTATATGTTTAGGTATGCAACTTATGGGAATTTTATTTGAATCAGATATGATTAATATTGCTAACCATAAGAAAAAATTATATTATTCTCATGAAGTTAAAATAAAAAGAAATTCTTTATTATATAATATATATAAAAAAGACATAATAAAAGTTAATAGTAGACATAAGAGTGTTATTTTAAATCCTAAAATTTTTATAAGTGCTTATAGTAATGATAATTATATAGAAGCAATAGAAGATAAAAGTAAAAAATTTTTTCTAGGTGTTCAGTGGCACCCTGAGTCTATGATTAAATATGATAAACTTCAAAATAATATATTTAAATATTTTGTAAAATCTTGTACTAATATACTTTAAATAAGTATATTTTTTTGCTATAATTAAATAGGTGTTAGTATGATAGATGAATTTTTAATTAATCGGTATTAATGATGATTTAATTAACAAAATGATAAATTTATTTTGGTATGATATAGTTTTAAATATGGCTTGTAATTATGAATTGGTTAGAGATAATATAGCTTATTTAAAAAGTATAGGAATAACTAATATAGATTTAATTTATCAAGAAAATAATAGTTAGATTAAGGAGTATTATGAATGAAAAATCGTGCGGTGCTATTATTATTTATAATAATAAGGTACTAGTAATAAAACAAAAACAAGGTTTTTATGGGTTTCCTAAGGGACATGTTATCGAGGGTGAAAGTGAGATTGAAACTGCTTTAAGGGAAGTTAAAGAAGAAGTAAACTTAGATGTAGTAATAGATGAAAGTAAAAGATATAGTATAAATTATATTACAGATAAAAATATTAATAAGACAGTAGTTTTCTTTTTAGCACATCCTATTAGTTTTGATTTAAAAATACAAGAAGAAGAGCTAAAAAAAGCACAGTGGGTTGATATAGAAGATGTAAGTAGTATTTTAACTCATCAAGACTTACGTGATTTGTTTATAAATATATGTAATGATATGAAACAAGAACTTAAAGAAAGTATTGAGAAAAACTATAATTTAGATATAGTAGATATTACAAAAAGTAGTGAATCAACAGTTAAAAATGTATATATAATAAGAACTAAAAATAAAAAATATGTAGCTAAAATATATAATAATGATTTATATAGAAGTATGATTAAAATAATAGAAGATATCAAAGATAATTTTTATGTTCCAAATATAATAAAGACTATAAATAATAAATTTTATATGAAAATTTATAATTATCATTTGATACTATATGATTTCCTTTTAGGTACACAGTTAGAACAAACTAAAATAACAAAAGACATTATAAAAGAAATAGCATGTACTCTTAGATTGTTTCATAATTATACATCTAAAAATATATATGATGTAGAGGAAGTAAAAATAGATAATATTAATTTAGATAGAAAGTCTTTATTACATTTTGATTTAACTAAAGGAAATATATTTTATTATAATAAAAAAATAGGATTAATAGATTTTGATGATGCTAGATATGGTATCAGCGTAATGGATGTAGCAATCATTTTAGTTCACTTATTTTGTTCAAAGAAAAATGGAATAAATGAAGAAGGCATAAAAATATTTTTGAATTACTATTATGAAGATAAAATACTTATGGGAAAAGAAATAAAATATATAAAAAGCCTTAGCGTACGTTGGATTGATGATGTAATGAAACAATCGCTTCCTATATCAACTATAGAAAGTTTAGATATTAAGAAAAATTTAATTTTAAATTTTGATTTTGTAAAATTAATGAGTGAATAAACGAAGGTTAACGTAAATAAATAAATTTTAAAAAAAGAATTTAAAGTCAAAATATAAAATTGATGCTTGAAATTACTAGAAAAAAATGGAGTTAAATTTAAATAAGCAAAAATTTTAAAAAGATTTAATCATCTTTTTTTGTTATGTAAAAATAATTTTTAATCATATAAAAATTATTGAATCTTAAATATAAATGTTATATAATATATCTAGTAGATTGTAGGAGGATGTTATGGAAGAAATAAATTTAAAAGAAATGTTTGATTATTTTTTATCAAAAAAATTATATATTATATTAATTACTATTGTGTGTATTTTAACAGGATTTGTTTACTTTAGATTTTTTAAAGTACCAATGTATAAAAGTTATACTACAATATTATTAACTAAGGGAAGTGATGTTAATCAAATAACTAGCAATGATATTACTTTAAATAAAAATTTAGTTGATACATATAGAGAAATAATTAAAAGTAGAAAAGTTATTAACAAAGTTATTAATAACTTAAATATAGATTATAATTTTGAATCTTTAAGTAAAGAGATAAGTGTATCAAGTATAAATGATACTGAAATAATTAAGATAAGTGTATCTGATAGAGATAGTAAAATCGCAATGGATGTTGCAAATGAAACTGCTAATGTATTTAATAGTGAGGTAGTAAAATTATATAATATTCAAAATATTGGTATTGTAGATGAAGCGGTAGAAGAAGAAAGTCCTTATAATATCAATATGCTTAAAACTTTATTAATATCATTTTTTATAGGTATTATATTAAGTTTTGGTGTAGTATTTATTCTATTTTACTTTGATACAACAATTAAAAGTATAGAAGAAGTTGAAAGAAAATTAGAATTACCTGTAATAGGTGAAGTTCCAACAGTAGGAGGTAAACATGAATAATATAGTATTACTATCTAAACCTAAAGGGGCTACAAGTGAAGCTATTAGAACTCTTAGAACTAATTTACAATTTACTTTTATTGATGATAATGTTAAAACAATTATGGTAACTAGTTCTATGCCAGGTGAGGGGAAAAGTTTTATATCATCTAACCTAGCAGCTGCATTTGCTATGGTTAATATGAAAACCCTTATAATAGACTGTGATTTAAGAAGGGGAACTCAAGCTAAAATATTTGATTTAGATAAAGAAACAGGATTATCTAATTTATTACTTGATGATATAAAAAATTATAAAAAATATATAAATAAAACTGAAGTAGATAATTTATATGTATTAAAGTCAGGTATAGTACCACCAAATCCAAGTGAAATACTTGGTTCTGCAAAAAATAAAGAATTACTTGAAATATTAAAGAAAGAGTATGACTTAATTATACTAGATTGTCCACCAATACAAGGACTTCCAGATGCTTTAATACTTACTTCACTTTGCGATGAGGCAATTATTGTAAGTGCATATAAGAAAACACCAATAGAGTCTTTAATGCAAACTAAAAAATCTTTAGAAGTAACTGGTATTAAGCTAGCAGGTATTGTTGTAAATCAAATTAAAAGAAAACACAGTAGTTACTATTATAATGAGTATTATAAATAATGAATGATATTCATACTCATATTTTATATGGTATTGATGATGGATCAAAATCATATGAGGAAAGTGTAAAATTATTAAAGGAAATGGAGAAGTTAGGAATTAAAAATATAGTCTTAACTCCACATTATATAATAGGAACAAATTATAATAGTAGTAATAAAGAAAAAAAACAATTATTAGAAAAATTACAAAAAAATACAAATATTAAATTATATTTAGGTAATGAAACTTTTATAGATAATGATATTTTAGCATATATAGATAAAAAATTTATATCTACAATAAATAATACTAAGTATCTACTTATGGAGTTTCCTTTAAATGAGAGGTCAAATTATATGTATGATATAATATTTAATCTTAAAGATAAAGGTATAACTCCTATAATAGCGCACCCTGAAAGATATAGATATTTAAAAATAGAAGATTTTATAAAACTAATAGATATGGGTTGCCTATTTCAAATGAATATTACTTCTCTTATAGATAAGTATGGAAAAAGAGTTAGAAAAAATGCATTATTATTAATAAAAAAGCATATGGTACATGTCATTGGTACAGATACACATAACCATGTTTTAGATATAAATAAAGGACTAAGTATTTTAAGACATATGGTAGATTATGATATGTATAATGATATAGTATATGAAAATTTTAATAAAATAATTTCAAATAAAAAAGTAGAACCATATGAAATAATTAAAACAAATAAACTATTTGCTAGGGAGAAGATAAAATGAAATATATAAGAATTTTAATGATTATGTTTTTAATTGCTATAATACCAAATGTATATGCATATACAAAAGAAGATATCATATCCTTAGCTTCTAGTATTAAAACTTGTTCATCTAAAACTCAAGCACTTGTAAATGGTACTAAAGCATCTTATACTAGATTATTAAATGAGCGTGATGTTAGTGAAAGTGATTTAAATAAAATATATAATAATATGAAATATGTTGTTAATAGAATTAATGAATATAGTGTATGCTCAGTTGAGGATAAAAATAAAATACCTAATTACTTAAAGAATGAATTATATTCATTATATAATGAGACAAGTAATATTATACTTAACTCTAAGAAAATTATAGATAGTGATTCTAATGATAATTCCAATACTAGTAAAGATACTTCAAAGGTTATTATAGATACTAGTACAAATGAGATTAAAATTTATGATAATGGTGTTTTATCTGATGTTATTAGTACAAAAGATAAACTTAATTATGTAGGTATGAATAAAATTCTTAAATATATTATAATAACTTTAATTATTACATTTATATCTGTAATCATTCTTAAAATTTTAAAATATAAATCTATAATTTTAACAAGTTTACTTTATATAACAATATTATTGTTACCTATAATGCTAATATTTAATGATAAAATAAGTATGTATCTTGATATAATTACTCTTATGAATGTTAATTATAGTAATTCTAAAAAAGAAGTAGTAGCTAAAGATGAAAAAATAATATCATATCCATCTTATGGAGAAAAATATGGCAAATTATATATAGATGATGATAGTGATGATGTATATTTTGGAGATAGTTCTAGTATACTTAAAGATGGAATTGGGCAAGCTAGCTTTAGTTCTATGCCGGGTGAAGAAAATGCTACAGTACTATCAGCTCATAATACAGGCATATTTAAAAAACTACATTCCTTAAAAAAATCGGATAAAGTAGTTATAGAAACAGTTTATGGCAAATTTACATATGAAGTAAAGACAAGTAAGATCGTTTTAGAAGATAATTATGATAGTATAAAAAAAGATTATGATCTTATATTATATACTTGTTATCCTAATAAAGATATATACGGTAATAAAAGAATAGTTGTATATTTAGAAAATATTAAAAGTGAATGGTTAGGTGATACAAATGAAAAGTAGTATTAGTCATGTTTTATCATTTACTCTTATGATTATTTTAACTATTTTTACTTTATTTATATCACTTGAAAGTACACTTACTAAAAAAAGTATTTTAAATAATTTAAATAAAATTAACTATTATGATTTAGCATTCAATAATATAAAAGAAGAAGTAAGTAATTTTGTAATAAATAAGGAAATTAAAAATAAGTATTTAGAATATTTTACAATTAATATGATAAAATCAGATATAAAAAATATTATAAATGGTAAGAGTGTTAATAGATATATAGATCTTTATAATATTATAGATTCATATACAAATGATATATCAATAAATAAAAGATACGCTAAGGAAATAAATGATATATATACATATAATTTATTTCCAACTCGTGAATATAATATGATTCATAAATTATATTTAAATAATAAGCTCTTTATTACTATATCAGTGATAACTGTAATAATAGTTATTAGTGTTATATTATTAATATTAAATAAAGATAAAAAATTCTTAAAAACGAGCATACTTTCAAGCTCAATATTATTATTATGTCCATATCTAGTTATAAAAATATTTAATATATTTGATAAATTTGTATATACAAATAGTTATTTTTCTAAGTTTTTTATAACGCTTATAAATAATTTTACATTTAAATTATTTATAACAGGACTAATAGTTATTATATTATTAATAATAAATAAATTATTAAATCATGACTCTTGATATTCAAGAGTTTTATTCTCAGGAGGTATTATGTATATAGATGTTTTAGTTGAACTTAAAGTTAAAAAAATAAATAAAACATTTACCTATAATGTAAAAGATAGTCTAATAGATAAAATAAAGATAGGTAAAAGAGTATATGTTCCTTTTGGAAGACAAAAATTAGAAGGATTTATATTAGGTATAAATACTAAATCTAAAGTAGAGTATAAAGTATTAGATATTATAGATGTAATAGATAGTGACCCAGTGCTTACAGAAGAAATGATTGAACTTGGTAAATATATAAGTAAAAAAACATTATCTTCTTTAATACAATCATATCAAACTATGTTACCTGTAGCGCTAAAAGCGCATAA
Organism: uncultured Bacilli bacterium; assembly: GCA_934148845.1. Classification (GTDB taxonomy): domain Bacteria; phylum Bacillota_I; class Bacilli_A; order RF39; family UBA660; genus UMGS1613. The sequence goes on along the minus strand of CAKPDH010000001.1, from coordinate 303,256 downwards.
AAATACTAATATAAATAAAAAATATGATAAATACTTATCATTAAAAGATTACCTATATATACCTAAAAACGATTGTCAAAAAGAAATAATTGATATATTAAAAATTAAACCTACTTTAAAAAGTGAACTTACTAAGATATCTTTATCAAGTATAAATACTTTACTTAAAAACAATGTAATAAAAGAAGAAAAAAAAGAAGTATATAGACTTAATTATAATGGTGATATAGATGCTATAAAGCCTGTATTAACAAAAGATCAAGAAAAAGTTGTATCAAGCGTTATTAATTGTTTAAACAAATTTTCTCCTTTTTTACTACATGGAGTAACTGGATCTGGTAAAACTGAAGTATATTTAAATATAATTTCAAAGGTATTAGAAGAAAAAAAAGAGGTAATAGTACTTGTTCCTGAAATAAGTTTAACACCTCAAATGGTAAATATTTTTAGATCTAGATTTAAGGATTCTATAGCTATTTTACACAGTGCTTTATCAGATGGTGAAAAATATGATGAATGGAGAAAAGTTCAAAGGGGAGAGGTCTCTATTGTAATAGGTGCTAGAAGTGCTATATTTGCGCCATTTAAAAATATTGGATTAATTATACTAGATGAAGAGCATTCAGATACGTATAAGCAAGAAAATAACCCTAAATATAATGCAATAGATATAGCTCTTAAGCGTGCTAAAACACATTCTTGCCCCGTTATATTTGGAAGTGCTACTCCTTTAATTGATAGTTATACAAGGGCTATTTTAGGAGAATATAAATTACTTGAGCTAAAAGAGCGAATTAATAAATCTATGCCTGTTATAAAAGTAATAGATATGAAAGAAGAAATAAAAAAAGGCTTTAGAATTTTTTCAAGAGAATTAATAGATGATATTAATAATAGATTAGATAATTTAGAACAAGTAATATTATTACTTAATAGAAGAGGCTATTCTACTACTATTACTTGTAAAGAGTGTGGGTATGTAGTAAAATGTCCTAATTGTGATATACCACTTACATATCATAAAAGCTCAAATAAATTAAATTGTCATTATTGCAATTATACTACATATAAAGCTAGTAATTGTCCTAATTGTAATAGTAAAAATCTTACTGATTTTGGCATTGGTACAGAAAAATTAGAAGAAGAAGTAAAAAAACAGTTTGATAGGGCTAAGGTTATCAGAATGGATATTGATACAACGAGAAGAAAAGGAAGTCATGAGAGGATAATAAATGACTTTAAAAACAAAAAGTACAATATATTAATTGGTACGCAGATGATATCAAAAGGACTTGACTTTAAGGATGTTACTTTAGTTGGAGTAATAAATGGGGATGCAACACTTAATATACCAGATTATAGAAGTGGAGAAAGAACATTTTCTCTTTTGAGCCAAGTATCAGGCAGAGCTGGTAGATCTAAAACAAATGGTAAAGTTATAATACAATGTTTTAATAAAGATCATTATAGTATTAAATATGCAGCCCTAAATGACTATAATAGTTTTTATAAAGAAGAAATGAGTATTAGAAAAAAATTAGGATATCCTCCATATTATGATTTATGCTTAATAAAATTAATAGGAACAAATTTAAAAGAATTAGAACAGGAAGCTATTAAAATAAAAAAATATTTAGAAAATAAAAATATAATAATTTTAGGCCCTAGTTTAAATGCAATGCCTAAGATAAATAATAAATATTACATGCAAATAATAATTAAATACAAAAATTCAAAAGATATATATATTAATTTAAAAGACGTAGTTGATTTATTAAGTAATAATAAAAAAATAACACTAGATATAGATTTTAATCCTAGAAAAATATAAAAATATATGATATCATTAGTATAGAAAGTAGGTAATTATATGAAAACAAACGTACGCTTCGGGGGGGGGGGAGAGTCATTATCTAAAGATGGTTTTACATTAATAGAACTGCTTAGTGTAATAATATTAATTATAGGAATAATGTTAATAGTACTACCCAAAATAACAGGTAGTGTTAAAAATAAGGAACTTGCTATTAATACTAGCTATGAAAATATAATATTTAGAGCATTAGATTTATATATTTCAGATAACAGTCGTAATTATCCTAAAGTAACAACTAATACATATTGTGTAGCTGTAGATACTTTAAAGGGAAAAGGTTATCTAAAAGATTATGATAATGAAAATGTAAAAGCTAAAAACATAGTAAAAGTAACATATAGTGGTGGCTATCACTATGAAATGGTAGATGAATGTACTGAACAAATAATAGACTATGATAAATGTACAAAAGAAGGAAAATGTAGCGCTTGTATAGTGCTAGCGGATTATGATTCCACAAAAAATGTTTATAAATATATACCTAAAATAATCAAAGATGTTAAATTAGATGCTTTATCAGATATAACAGTTGTTACAAATAATGATGAATGTATAAAAGAAGCTATAATAAGTGCTGCTAAGGAGTTTGTATCAAAATATCCTGATAAATTTTCAGAGAGAGATGGAAATACATACTGTATAAAAGTATCAACTCTTATAAACGAAAATATGCTAGGTTTAGGAGCTTTCACTACTTATAATGATCTTCCGGTTACTGATTACAGTGTAGAAGTTAAATATAGTGGCTCAAGATTTTCATATGATATAAAGCTTAAAGGTGAGTGTAAAGTAAGTATAACTTCTACTTGTATTGCTACAATAGATGCTGGAGGAAATAAGGTACTTTCAGATCATTATAAGCACCCAGAATGGGCTATTATTGCAACTGTTCCAAAATTAGATGAAAATAATAAACTTATATTTGAAATAGGCGATGAATATTATTGTAACATATCTGGGCCTGATAAAAAAAAGATTAATAATCATAAACTTTTATTTGGACGTTATTATATTTTAAGTATAGATTCAGAAAACAATCTAATAAATCTAATGTCAGAATCTGAATATGGTGGAGTACCTAATATATATTATTGGATAAAAAACTCAGATTTTAATAATTTAAAAGCCAAATTTGGTTATCCTAAAGAAAGTACCATCAGTAATTTATTTGGACCTGTTTCTATTATGCAAACTATTTATAATGAAACAAAAGATTGGAATGTACCAAATATTAATATAAATTTTAGGGATCCATATAATGCAAAAAATTCATCAAATGGATATTATGGAATATATACAATAGGTAATACAACATATATTCTTAATAGATATGCTACAAGTTCATCTGATATAAGTCATGCATCTTGGCAAGCACCGAACCTAAAAGCTAGGCTTGCTACCAAAGAAGAAATTCAAGCTTTACTTGATACGAAGAAAGACATTTTAAGGTTCTATACCCTTTCAGAGGTTAATGGTCGTTATACTCTTAGTGCACCAAACTCTTTTGATTTATTAGATTCATATAATAATAATAAAAGATATCTTTATGATAATACAACTATGGCATTTCAAAAAGATAGCTATGAAGATGAAAGAGATAAAAAATATATATCTACTGTGCCAATATCCATAGACGAAAATTTTCGTACATATAGACCAGTAATATCTATACCTATGAGTGATTTTGCACCTACTGCATCATCTACAAATGATTTATCATATTAAAAAGACTTCAGCAAAGGCTGAAGCTTTTTATATTAAACTATAAATATTAAATGCAATAAATAGAAATATAGTAAGTATATTTAATATATTAAAAAATGTACTTATTTTTTTGCTTGTAACAACGGAAAGCCCAAATATTAATACAAGTGAAACTACTAATAAGCCTCCTATTGAATAATTTTTAGGGTTGTCTTGATAGTTAGTAAATACAAGTAAGTATATATAATATAAGATACATAATAAATTAATTTCACCAATTATATTTAGTTTAGATACCCATTTGTTTTTAGATTTACTATTTTCATTCTTTTTTTCTTCAAAATTGAATTTCATTTGTCTAGTTAACTCAAGTATTTGAGTTTTTTCTATGTCTTCTTTTTCTTTATTATATTCCATATTTGCTTTTTCTAAGTCTTTAGAAAGATCTTTAGTACTTCTTTTTTTCTCGTCTATCATGCTTTCAAGATCGTCTTTTGAATTTGCTTTTTCTAACTCTATTTCTTTAAGTCTTTCTTTTTTTTCTTTTCTTGACATTAAATCTGTAAATGTTCCAGTTTTATCTAAATCGTTATCCTTTATAATAGATAAATCTATTTTTTCTTTGCTCATACTATCACCTATTTAATTATAACTTATTTTTACAAAAAATGATATATTTAGTTATTTTTAGATTAAATTTTTATAATTTGTTTGTAAACGTTATTAAATATGATATAATGTTTAAGAGGGTGGTAAGATGAGTAATACAAACATAACAACGATTTTATTAATGATATTTATTCCTTTTGTGTTCGTTGTTTTAGCAATTCCTTTTGTTAAGAAAATAGCAACACATGTCGGAGCACTAGATATACCAAATGAAAGAAAAGTACACAAAACTCCTATGCCTAGATTAGGTGGAATAGGTATATATGGTGGGTTCTTACTTGGATATATGGTTTTTGGTGAACATACAGCTATTATGAACTCAATATTAATAGGAAGTTTTATTTTAATTATTACAGGAATGATAGATGATATTAAACCATTAAATCCTTTTCCTAAATTTATAGGTCAATTAGCTTCAGCTTTAATAGTAGTAATATATGGTAATTTGCTACTTAGAGATGTAACTTTTTTAGGATTATATATTGATTTTAAAATTTTTGCATATCCTATAACTGTACTATTTATATTAGGATGCATAAATTGCTTAAATTTAATTGATGGTCTTGATGGCCTTGCAGCAGGCATTAGCTCCATTTTCTTTCTTACTATTGGAATAATTGCTTACTTTCAAGGAAGGATAGGATTATCTTTTGTCCTTACATTTATAATGCTTGGATCAACATTAGGTTTTTTAGTACATAATTTTAATCCAGCAAAAATATTTATGGGTGATTCTGGATCTATGTTTTTAGGCTTTATAATTTCAGTTATAACTCTTTTAGGATTTAAAACTATACTTACATCTTCAATTATAATTCCACTTTGTATATTAGTAGTTCCAATACTTGATACAGCATGTGCGATAATAAGAAGAAAATTAAAGGGTGAAAGCATAGGTACACCAGACAAAAGTCATTTTCACCATCAGTTATTAAGAAGAAACTGTGGTGTTAGAAAAACAGTATTAATTATATATTTAATTACAGCGTTATTTTCTTTAGCATCTATTATATGGTTATTAGTGGACTATAATATAGGATATATTGTATATGGTGTACTAATGATTGGATTAATGATTTTTGTATTTAAAACAGATATACTATTTGATAGAAGTAAAAAATAAACAGAAAAGGAGATTTTATGAATATACTTTTAAAAAATATTTCAAATACATATAATTATGGAAGTATGATGATGGCAGAAAATTTAATAACATATATTACTAAAAAAATTAGTGATGTAAAATTTTACATAGAAGCTGATACTTATCAAGATGTTGAACGTTTAAGAATTGCAACAAAAAATGATAATATATACTGTGATAATGTTTTAAAATTTAATTTGCTTACAGGTAAAATCAAATATATTAGAGTATTGGAAAGAAAATTAAGAAGAAAATCCCATGTAAAGAAGGCTTCTTTATTTTATGATGCTATTATTATTTTAGGCGGAGATGATTTTTCTGAGGTGTATTATAAGTTTCCTAAGGATAATTTAGAGGTTAAATTTGTTTTTGAAGAATTAAAAATATTTAATTCAAATTCAAATTTAATTATGGTTGGACAAACTATTGGTCCATACACAGGAAAGAGAATTAATCTTGCAAAGAAAACTTTTAAGGATATAAGAATTTATACAAGAGATTTAGAAACAAAAAAATATTTAAAAAATGTACTAGGTACTGATTCTTTTGAGTCTAGGGATTTAGCATTTCTAGATTTAAACTTGCAAAAAGAATATCTTAAAAATAAAGTAAAAATATTAGGTAAGTATAATTTAGAAGAAAATAATTATATAACTGTAGTTGGTACAGGACTTTTATCTAATTATTCAAAAAATCCAGAAGAAATGGTAGATGCTTTTTATAATCTTATCAAAAGATTAATAAAAGAAAAGTATAATGTTGTGTGTCTTGCTCATGTGTTTACTAAAAACGGAATAGATGATAACATTTTATACAAAAAAATAGATAAAAAATATAATAATTTTATATCAAATAATTGCATTTTAATTGATAAACCAATTCTTCCAGTTGAAGCAAGAATTATACTTGGATTAGGCAAATTTACAATAACTTGTAGAATGCATGCAGCAGTTTCAACCTTTCAAATGGGACATCCAGCGATATGTATTTCATATAGTAAAAAATATAAAGGAGTTATTGCTGATGGTCTTAAATTTCCTAACTTAGTATTAGATGCAAAGCAAAAAAATTTTTGGAAGAAATTTGAGAGTTTAGTTTTCGATAGAATCAATTATATAAAAAATGATAGCAGTATAGAAAGTAAAATAGCAGATAGTGTTTCTTCATCTAAAGAAATAGTTAGTGCGACACTTGATGATATATGTAAACATTTAAAGGGAGAGTAGAATGAAATTAAAGAAAATATTGCAAAATTCAGTAATGGAAACTATATTTTATTTAATAATAGCTGTTGTTGGACTTTTAAAAGTTAAATATATAATTCATGGACTTGGTTCTGAAATGAATGGATATTATCAGTTTATAAATAATATTATATCATATATTGTTCTTGCTGAGGCAGGTATTTCAACTGCCATATTATATAAAATGTATAGGCCGGTTGCTAATAATGATTATAAAAAGATTTCTGAATTATTTAATGGTTCTAAGGCTATTTTAAAAGGTATAGGTATAATTTTTATATCAATAGCAGTTATACTTTTACCTGTTATTTATATGTATACAAAGGAAATTAAATTGTTTATTACAATTTCATTTTGCTTTTTTATGTTGGTTTTTGCTGTAGCTTTACCTTATTTAAGTGGAACTAGATCTTATACAACACTTCTTACAGCAGATCAAAAAAGATTTACTTATGGTCTTGTTTATAATATTTCTAGATTACTTACTGATATTTTAATAATTTTTGTTGTTTCATTAACTAATTCAATAATTTCAATTGTTATCGTAAACTTATTGTTTAAAATATTAGAAACTTTAGTAATTACATCATATTGTAAAAAGAAATATACATATTTAGATAAATCGGCTACTCCAGATAAAAGTGCTAAAAAGATGTCAGGAGATATGATATTTCACCAAATAGGCTATGTTATATTTAATAATGTAGATACTGTTTTATTAATGAGTTTTCTAGGACCTGTTTATGTTAGTATATATTCATCTTATAATTATATTGTTACTTTTATAAGGGAATTATTTGATAAAAATAATCAAATGATAAGTAATATATTTGGTTATTCATTTGCTAAGGATGATAAAAAAACATTAGATTATTATAAAAGTTATGTTTCATTTTTCTCAGCAGTAACTCTTGTTATTTCATTTTGCTTTGTAATGGGCGCTAGAAGTTTTATTAAACTATGGATAGATAAACCTAATTACATTCTTAACTATTTATCAAGTTGTTCTTTTGCAGCAATTATTGTATCAAACATTATTTTAACAAATATAAATACTGTAATTCAAGCTAATGGATTATTTAAGGAAAGTAGATTTTTTCCAATAATTGAATCTGTAGTAAACATTATACTTTCAATTATTTTATTAAAGCTTATTGGAATAAATGGTATTTTAATTGCAACATTTATTGCAAGCTTGGTTGGAATATTTATAAGAACTAGTTTAATAAATAAAAAGGTATTTAAAAAAGCATCATATAAGTCATTAATTATAAGACCAATTATAGTTATATTATCATTTGTTTTATTAAGTATTGTGCTGTTTCCTTTAGAAAGTAAAGTTTTATTATTTAGTACAAATTACTTTAAATGGTTTTTAGTAATGTTAGTAATTTTTATTATAGTTTTATTAGTTATATTCTCAGTATTTTATTTATTTGATCATGCAATGAGAAATAATTTTAAAGTAATATTAAACAAAGTAAGGAGAACACATGAGTAATTTAAAAGATTTAAACTTTAACTGTACTGGATGTTGTGCTTGCAAGAATATTTGTCCTAGAAATGCTATTAAAATAGAATTAAATAAAGAAGGTTTTTATCAGTATAGAATAGATAAAAATAAATGTATAAATTGTGGATTATGTATAAAAATTTGTCCTAAAATATCTTTCACAAATTCTAACTCTAAGGATAAAATTAAATCATATTCTGCATATTCAAAAGATAAAAAAGTTTTATCTACATCATCATCTGGTGGAATATTTTATCATTTAGCAAAAAAAATACTAGATTATGGTGGAATGGTTGCTTCAGTCATTTTTGAAAATAATACTGCTAAGCATGTTTTAATAGATAGTGTATCGGATTTATCTAAAATGCAAGGATCCAAATATATACAAAGCTATCCTGGAAATATATATAATGAGATAAAAAAGAATATAAAGTCTAAAAAAATATTATTTGTTGGGACACCTTGTCAATGTGCGGCAATAAGAAAAATTATAGATAATTCTAATTTAATTGTAGTCGATTTAGCATGTCATGGTGTTCCATCTAAAATAATATTCGATAATTCATTAAAATCTAGATTTAATGGAAGAGTAAATAACATTAATTTTAGACTTAAAGATAAATCTTGGACAAATTATTCGCTTGGATATTTTAATGGTGATAAAATTGTATCAAAGCATAAGCATTATAATGATGAATGGTTTATGGCATATTTAAAAAATCTATTTTTGATGAAATCTTGTTATGATTGTGATTTTAATACTATACCAAGAGTAGGTGATATTACACTTTCCGATGCTTGGGGCATAGGTCAAATTGATAAAGATTTTTTTAAAGATAATAAGGATAATGGTGTTTCTCTTGTAATTATAAATAATTTAACTGGTAGTGATTTATTTGATAGCATTAAAAATGAAATCATATATAAAAAACAAAACTTGCTTGATTTTAGAAAATATAATCCAAGAATTTTTAATGGTAAATATAATGATATAGCGCTTTTAAATCGCAATAAGAATATTAATAGTTTACTAAAAGAGGACTTTAGAGGTAATAAATATAAAAAGAAAACGAAAGATAAAATTATAAATAAGATAAAAGAAATTATAAAATGTATTATTAGGAAGTGATGAAATGAAACCATTAGTAACAATTTTATCTCCTGTATATAATGGAGAAAAATATATAGAAAGATTTTTACTTTCTATATTAGATCAAGATTATTCTAATATAGAATTAATACTAGTGAATGATGGGTCAACTGATAATACTAGCTCTATAGTAGAAAAATATAAAGATAAATTGAATGATAAGCTTTCTAATTTTAAATATATAAAGCAGGATAATCTTGGAGCTTCTGGGGCATTAAATAATGGATTAAAATATGTTAAGGGAAAATATTTAACTTGGCCTGATTCAGATGATAAATTAACCCCTAATTCAATTTCTATGAAAGTGGACTTTTTAGAGCAAAACTTAGAATATGGCTATGTTAGGACTGAAGCACTTGCATACTCAGAATCAGATTTAAGTAAACCTATATATAGAATAAAAAGGAATGATAATAATAATAAAAAAGAAAATTTATTTTATGATTTTTTATTTGATAAAGGCATTTACTACTGTGATGGGTGCTATATGGCTAGAACTGATTCATTTAAGAAGTCTAATGGTGGAATGAGTATATATATATCAAGATGGGGGCAAAATTTTCAGATGTTGCTACCAATATCTTATTATGAAAAATGCGGGTATATAAATAAAGTTGGATATATATATTATGAGCGTAGTAATAGTCACTCGCATAATCAAAAAAATTATATTGAATATATTAATAAATATAATGGATATGAAGATATAATATTAAATGTGTTAAATAATATGGATATAGAAAATAAAATAAATTTAATTAATAAAGTAAAAATAAAATATTCTAAAATAAGACTAGAATATAGTGCAAAATATAATAAAGTAAAAGAATTTGATAAAGAATATGCTTACTTAAAAGATATGAAATCACTTTCATTAAAGTATAAAATATATAATTTATTTAATAATAAAAAAAATATTTTTAAATTATTTTTAAATTTAAATAAGTTAGTTAAATTTCCAAATAAGTGTATTAGAAAAGTAAAAAAGGTTGTGTTAAAAAGTGAAAGATTTTAGTATAATAGTTCCAGCATATAATGTAGAAAAATATATAGAAAAGTGTATTGATAGTATACTAAATCAAAGCTATAAAAATTATGAAGTAATTGTTATAAACGATGGGTCAACTGATAATACTTTAAATATATTAAATAAAAAATATAAAGATAAAGTAAAAATTTATAGTAAAGAAAATGGAGGACTTTCTAGTGCTAGAAACTATGGAGTTTTAAAATCTTCTTCAAAATATATCTTATTTGTTGATTCAGACGATTGGTTAGAGCCTGATTTGTTATTAAAACTAAGTGAGCAGATTAATAAAACTTTTGATGATTTAATATGTTATAGATTGCAAAAATACTATGATAAAAAAAATATCTTTGTAGTTAATGAACTTCCTGTATTTAATAAATTATCTGGTATTGATGCATTAAGTAAGTTAATATTAAGTCATAAAACATTTGAAACGGCAGTAATATATGCGTATAAATCAGAATTTTATAAAAGAAATAAATTTAGTTTTTGTGATTCAAGATATCATGAAGATTTCGGATTAATTCCATATGTTATAGCGCGTGCCAAAACAGTATCTAGTATTTATTATGTTGGGTATAATTATTTGCAAAGAGAAGGAAGTATAACAAAAAGTTTGGAGTACAGTAAAGTATTTAAAAAGTCATTTGATACATTATATCAGATGGGAATATTAAATTATGAGTTCCTTAATATGGAAATGGACTCTAATACTAGAAATATAATTGCTAATTATTTAATGACAACTGTTATAAAAAAATATTATGATATAAATAAATTTGATAGAAAAATTTATTTAAGAGAATTAAGAAAAATAAAAGCATATAAACTATTTAGATGTACAAATATAAAAAGTATAATAAAAAAAGTTTTAGTTTATATTAATCCAAAACTATATAAAATATTTGTTAGGTGATAAAATGAATGAGAATAAAATTTCGGTAATAGTTCCAGCATATAATGTAGAAAAATATATTGATGAATGTATTAATTCTTTAAAAAGGCAAACATATAAAAATATTGAATTTATTATAATTAATGATGGATCAAAAGATAGTACTTTAAAAAGAATCAAAAATAACGTTGGAAGTGATACAAGATTTAAAATAATTGATCAAAAAAACATTGGTATAGGTGCTACTAGAAATAAAGGTATAAATCTTTCAACTGGTGATTATATAGCCTTCTTAGATAGCGATGATTATGTTTTAGATGATATGTATTCATCTTTAATGGAAAGTATAATTAAAAATAATTCAGATATAGCTGTATGTGATTATATAAAATTTAATAATGTAAATAAAGAAAAAAAAATTTGCGGTGATATAAAAATATATAATAAATCAATATATAAAGAACCTTTAATAATTAATTCCGTAGCTTATTGTCCTTGGAATAAATTATATAAAAAATCTCTTATAGAAAATATTAAATTTCCAGAAAAACTAAAGTATGAGGATTTAAATTTTGTTATAAAGGCGTTGTCTTCAGCAAAAAAAATCTCTAAAGTCGATAAAGCTTTATATTATTATAGAATAAATGATTCAGGTGAGACTTGTACTATAAGTGTTAAAGATAAAGATATTTATTTTATAATAGAAGATGTTGTAAATTATTTAAAGGATAAAGAAGATTATAATAATATATATGACCAAGTACAAGAAATGTCAGTATTACAAATACAAAAAGGATTACTTTCATTAATTAAGGTAGGCTCATTTAGTGATAATTATAGTTATATTGATAAAATGTTTAAGTTTTTAAATAATGAGTTTCCAAATTGGAAAAAATCAAATGTAATATTAAATATGCCAAAAAAGGAAAGAATAATAAAGACTAGTAAAACTAGATATAAATTATTTGTTTTTTTAAGAATAATTAAAAGGGAAATCTTTAAAAGGTGATTTATGAATAAAATTAGTGTTATTGTTCCAGCTTATAATGAAGAAAAAAGAATTAAGAAATGTATAGATAGTATATTAAATCAAACATATAAAAATATTGAAGTAATTGTTATAAACGATGGATCTACTGATAATACTTTAAAGGTATTAGATTCAATAAGTGATTCTAGATTAGTTGTAAGAACTATAAAAAATAGTGGTCAAGGCTCAGCACGTAATTTAGGAATAAAATTATCTACTGGGTCGCTTATTACATTTGTAGATAGTGATGATTATATAAAAAATGATATGATAGAGAAACTATATAATTCTATGAAGGAAAATGATTCGGATATTTCTATTTGTAATTTAATAAAAAAGTATTCATCACATGAAGAAAAATTTGTTAATTTCAATAAATTATGTGATGATGATAATGTTAATTATATGATTTCTCACTCAGGTCCTGTTGGTAGATTATATAAAAAGTCACTTTTTATAGAAAATAATATATTTTTTAAAGAAAAGTGTATATATGAAGATCTTGCAGTAATACCACTACTTGGTATATATGCAAAAAAAATTTCTTTTATTGATCAAGAATTATACTATTATGTTATAAGAGATAATTCATCAATGAATCAAAAAAAATATTCTAAGAAATTGGAAGATATATTTATTATAATGAAATATTTGAATGAACAATTTAAATTAAGAAGTGATAAATACTTTTTTGTCTTAGAATATTTAAACATAGAACATTTATTATATAGTGCATATTTAAGATTTTTATCTTTTGATGAGGGACAAAAAAATTGTATTTATATAACTAAATATATGAAAAAAAATTATCCAAACTATAGAAAAAATGTAATTTATAAGATGAAAAGCTATAAATTTAAAATATTTTGCTTTTTTGCGTCAAAAGGTATGCTAAATACTTGTAAAATTATAAAGAAATTGGGTGGCAAATAGTGGTAAAATTAAGTGTTATTGTACCTGTTTATAATGTTGAAAAATATTTGGAAAAATGTTTAGACAGTATATTAAATCAAACTTTAAATGATATTGAAATAATTATTGTTAACGATGGTACTAAAGATAATAGTCAAAAAATTATAGATAAATATAAGAAAAATTATAAAAATATTAAATCATATATTAAAGAAAATGGAGGACTTTCTAGTGCCAGAAACTATGGCTTAAAGCATGCTAGTGGAAGTTATATAGCTTTTTTAGATAGTGATGATTATATAGATAGCGATATGTATTTAAATATGTATAATAAAGCAATTTCAGGAGATTTTGATGTAGTAGTATGTGACTTAAAATATGTTTATGAGGACCATACTGTTAATGCATATTCAAATATAGAAAAAGATTTAACTACTAAAGAAGATATAAAAAGAAGCATGATATCTATATATCCAGCATGTTGGAATAAAATATATAAAAAATCACTATTTGATAATAAAATATTTTTTAAAGAAAAAGTTTGGTTTGAGGATGTTGAGTTTATATATAGACTATATCCATATATAAATTCTATTGGTGTAGTAAAAAAACCATTTGTTAATTATGTACAAAGAGATGGGGCTATTACTAAAACATTTGATAAACGTTTATGGGACTATATTGATAATTGGAATGGAATAATAAAATATTATAAAGATAATAACTTATTTTTTGATTATAAAAATGAATTAGAATATTGCTATGTTAGATATTTATATGCAACTTTCATAAAAAGAGCTACTTATTTTAAAGATAAAAAAATGTATGATAAAGCCGTAAATGATGCAATAAAAAATGTAAAAAATAATTTTCCAAATTATAAAAAAAATAAATATTTTTATACTAATAAAAAGGGCTTATACTTACTTATATTTAATAAGTTAATAGCTAAAATAATGTATAGATTAGGAGGTAATTAAGATGAATTTAAAACAAAAACTAAAAACTCATAATATGTTATTTTATTCTGCTTTAATATATATATTACTACTTATATTTATACCTAAATCAGTAACAAATTTTAAGGGTATACCTGTTAGAATTGGTCTTAGTTTTCTATTTATTTTAATCTTTTTTATAATGTTATATAAAAAGAAAATAAGCATAAATAAAAATAATTATAAATTAATAACATTTATATATCTTCTTTTTATAATATTTGCTATACCATCTTTATCTGCAACAAGAAATTTTATAGTAAGTATTTATACATTTTTAAAATTCATAGTTGCATATTGTTTATTTTTTATAGCATATAAGTATAATTTTAAAAAACAAGAATATTTAATATTTTTTAAAGTAATTATTATATCCTTGTTAATTTTAGGTGGCATTGGAATATTAGAATACTTATTTGATAAAGATATATTTAAGGCTGGTATTTCATATTATGAGGGTGCAACAGGTAGGATATCAACAACATTCTTTAATACTATTTATTATGGTATATTTATTAATTTATTTTTTGTATTAATATTTTATGCTTTCTGTAAATCAAAAAATAAATTAATTACTATATTATTATTTATTGCATCTACTATCACGTATGTAAATATTTTATTAACATTTACAAGATCTGCTTTACTAGTATTTTTTGCAATATTAATTTTAGCAATAATATTTTTATATAAAATGTCAATAAATTTTAAAACTCTTCTATTAATTTTAACTATGATACTTCTTACAGTATATATTCCAGGCGCTAGTAAGCTTGCAATTAAATCTTGTGATGATGCAATAGCTATTTTTTCAAAATTTGAAAACATTTTAAGCTTTTTGCCAGATATAAATTCTAATAAGGATAAAGATAATCAAAATCCAAATGATTATAAAGATTATGATGATGATTCTGATTATAAAGATTATTCACTTCAACATAGAGAAGAATTTGCTCATATAGCGAAAGTTATAGCAAATGAAAATAAATATACTGGTGTTGGATTTGGTTCATATATTGATTATATGAAGAGTAGTGAATTTAAAAAACTTCATCCAGAATATAATTTACCGTATACACACCCACATTCATCATTTGTATTATTATATGCAGAAGTTAGTACTTTTTCATTAATGTTTTTTATTCTATTTTTAATTATGCTAGTATTTAAACCTGCAAGATTATTTTTAAGCAATTTTAGTAAAAAGAATGAAGTATATAATTTAAGTGTTATATGTAGTTTAATAACTATGGGATTTATAGCAGTGAATGCTATAGCTGAGAATGCAATATATGATACACAAATTTTCCCATTATTTTTACTACTTTATGGAATGTTAATTAATTATATATATATTAGTGATACTAATAACAAAGTTATGTTTATATCTTCAACAGGTGGACATTTGAATGAATTACTTCAATTAAAACAGTTATTTAATAAATATGATAGTTATATAGTAACTGAAAAGACTAAATCAAATAAAACATTAAAAGATAAATATAGTAATGTCTACTATTTAGTATATGGTACTAAATTACATCTTTTTACATATATCTTTAAATTTAGCTATAACATAATTAAAAGTTTAATTTTATATTTAAAAATTAATCCTAAAGTTATAGTTACAACAGGAACACATACTGCAGTTCCTATGTGTTATATAGGCAAAGTTTTTGGAAGTAAAATAATTTATATTGAAACATTTGCAAATAGAAACACAAAAACTGTAGCAGGTAAAATTATTTCTCCTATAGCTGATACTTTTATAGTACAGTGGGAAGAGATGATGAAGCTTTATCCTAAAGCAATATATGGAGGTTGGATTTTTTAATGATTTTAGTAACATTAGGTACTCAAGATAAAAAATTTTATAGGTTACTTTCTGCAGTTGAAAAGCAAATAAATAACGGAAATATAAAAGATGAAGTTATTGTACAAGCAGGAAGCTGTAGTGATTTTAAATCTAAAAAAATGAAAATATTTGATTTAATACCAATGGATGAATATGAAAATCTTATATCAAAATGTGATATATTAATAACACATGGTGGGGTAGGTTCCATAATATCTGGATTAAATAAAAATAAAAAAGTAATAGCAGCAGCACGTCTTTCTAAATATAAGGAACATACTAATGATCATCAATTACAAATAATTGAAAATTTTAAAGATGCAGGGTATATTTTATCTTTAGATGATTTTGAACATTTGGATTTAGTTTTAGATAAAATAAAATCTTTTAAGCCTAAAAAGTATAAAAGTAATAATAAAAAATTCGTTAAGCTTATTGATTCAGAAATAAATAAGTATTTAAATTAGGGAATAATAGTGTTATTTAGAATATAATATATTAGAAGTATTCAATTTGACAAATATGTGTAAATTTGATATACTTTTAGTCGTGGTGGCACATTATTCTAGTCAGAATATTTATTATGAAGGCGGGGCTAAAAATCCGTTCAATAGCACACCTGTGAAACTTCTTGTGCTTGCTTCTTTCGCCCAGATTGGGGTGAGTGCTGGAAATGAGGATGTTGGGCATCCATAATGGCATATGTAAATGACCCACCATCCGTGGAGACCTATTCTTGTGTTAGACCTATACGAACAAACTGATGGATCTAATACGAAATAGGATTAAACCTACCTCGTGATGAAAGTTATGGGTAGTGTAGCTAGTCTTGAGTGAGTAATAGGGATAATTGATTAACATTCTTATAAGTTTATAGCTAGAATCTATAAGAATGCAATTTGAAATGTTATTTGCAAAAAAGAATTAATAATAAATAACTGGTGAGGAAATCTCCTAGAGTGAATTAGTATAGGATTGCAGTGCGTACTGAGTGGTAATCAAGTAATACTTTGTATTAAATCTTTTAAAGGGGAACCGCTTTATTGGTAACGATGAGTAAGATTTAGGGAAATCCAACTTGACCTATGACGCAAGATTAACTGTATTAAAGCCATTAAAAAAGTGATTTTTATCACTTTTTTTGCATGTAAAAGGAAAATAGTAAAAAAAATAGTATTATATATATAGGAAAATCACAGAAGGAGATACATGAATAAAATAAAATACTATTTAGATAAATATAAATTATTTATATTAATAATATTAATTTTAGTGATATTATTATTTGTAGTTATAGATGTACAAGGAAAAGTAGAAGATACTAAAGAATTAGATAATACTAATATAGAAAATATAACAAGTGTAGAAAATAAAGAACCAGAATTATTAAAAGTAGATATAAAAGGCTTTGTAAAAAAGCCTGGAGTATATGAGCTTGCAAAAGATAGTAGAATAATTGATGTAATAAAATTATCGGGTGGACTTATAGATGGCGCTAATACAGAGTATATTAATTTAAGCAAAAAAATAACCGATGAAATGATTATAATAATATATTCTAATGACGAAGTAGAAAAATATAAAAAGCAAGATAAAGAAATTATATATATTGAATATGAATGTGTATGTCCTGATAATATAAATGATGCTTGTATTAATAAAGATGATACTGTTAATACAAATGGTACTAGTGATAATTTAGATAATGACGTAAAAAGTGCTTTAGTATCCATTAATACTTGTACAGTAGAAGATTTAATTAATATACCATATCTTGGAGAAACTAAGGCTAAGGCTATTATAGAATATAGAGAAAAGAATGGAGAATTTAAAAATATAGAAGATATTAAAAATGTCTCTGGTATAGGGGATAAACTTTATTCAAAAATTAAAGATTATATTAAACTCTAATGTATTTTATCTAATTCTCTTAGTATTTTCTTTAATATATATAATTAAATATACAAAGGTAGATAGTAATTATAACTTAGATACTAGGTATGTAATAGGATATGTATCAAATATAGAAGTAAGTGATAAAAATATAATATATACAGTTAAAAATAAAGAAAATGTTAGAGTATACTTTAATAAATCAAATATGAATATTAACTTAGGAGATAAAATTAAAGCAAGTGGAACTTTATCTTCATATGAAGAAAATAGTATATTTAATTTATTTAATTATAAAAAATATATGTTAAGTAAAAAAACTTATTATAAGATGCATGCAGATAATATAACTATATTAAAGAAAAATACATCATTATTATATGAATTAAAAAAATATATAATAAAAAGAATAGATAAATTAAAAACACGTGAATATTTATACTCATTTATACTAGGTTATAATAATTATATAAAAAAAATATTAAAACTTCATATAGAATAAATGGCATAAGCCATTTATTTTCAATATCAGGTAGTCATATATCTTTAATATCAACTATTATATTATTTATTTTAAATAAAATTAAAAAAGGTAATATAAACTATATTATAACTATAATATTTTTATTTATATTTTCATTTCTTACTGGTTTTTCATTATCAGTAATACGCTCTTTATTATTCTTTATACTTTATACATTTAATAGAATACTAAATTTTAATATAAAAAATTATAAAATATTTATATTATGTTTTACTATTGCAATAATAATAAATCCTTTTAGTATATATAATATAGGCTTTAAATTTAGTTATATCGTATCATTTTATTTAATTATATTTAACTTATTAATTAGAAGATGTAATACATATATAAAAAAGATATTTATTACATCTTTAATAGCTTTTATGTCTAGTATACCTATATTAATTAATAATTATTTTAGTATAAATCTTCTTACTATATTTAATAATATGATATTTGTACCACTTATATCAATTATAATATTTCCTATGGCTATTTTAGTATTATTTATACCTATATTAGATAATTTATACATATATTTAATAAATATATTAGAACAATTAAACTTATTTATATCAAACTATAAAATAGAAATAATATTATCTAAAATAAATATATTTTTTATAATATATTATTATATTTTAATTACTTTCATATTATATAAATTTATAAGAAAAAAATATATTTATATATTACTTCTTTTTATTACAATATTAATTCACAATAATATTAATCTATTTAAAAAAGATTCCTTTGTTACATACTTAGACGTAATGCAAGGAGATTCTACTTTTGTTAAATTAAATAAAAGTAATATATTAATAGATACAGGAGGAGTGTATAATAAAAATATAATTGATAATACAATAAGTTATTTAAAAAGTAATGGTATAAAGAGAATAAACTATCTTATAATTACACATGGAGATTTTGACCATATGGGAGAAGCAATTAATTTAGTAAATAATTTTAAGGTAAAAAACGTGGTATTTAATTGTGGAGAGTTTAATGAATTAGAAAAAGAATTAATCAAAGTACTAGATAAAAAGAAAATAAAATATTATTCATGTATTAAAAAATTAAATATAGATAATAACAAACTATATTTTTTACAAACAAAAGAATATGATAATGAAAATGATAATTCAAATGTTATTTATACTGAACTTGATGGTTATAAGTTTATGTTTATGGGAGACGCTGGAGTAGAAAAAGAGAAAGACATATTAAATAAATATAATATATCTGGTATTGATGTATTAAAAATTGGACACCATGGAAGTAAGACAAGCAGTAGTAAGTCTTTTATAAATGAGGCAAACCCAAAGTACTCAATAATTAGTGTTGGAAAGAATAATCGTTATGGACATCCTAATAAAGAAGTCTTGAATAATCTAAGTAATTCAAAAATATATAGAACAGACATAGATGGAAGTATTATATTTAAGATTAAAAATAATAAATTAAAAATTAAAACTTGTAGCCAATAGAAAGGAGATTAATAAAATGAATGAAATAAAAGAATATACTGAAAAAATATTTGAAGATATTAAACATATAGATGAGTTTGGCAACGAATATTGGTTTGCGCGAGAATTAATGCCATTACTTGAATATAGTAAGTGGGAAAATTTTGATAATGTAATCAAAAAAGCGGTAATATCTTATAGAAATAGCATCAATGATGATTCATATTGGCTTCCCGAAGTCAGGAAGCCAATAAAAACTGGTAAAGGTAAAGAAGAATTAATTAAAGATTATAAATTATCTAGATACATATGCTATTTAATTGTTCAAAATGCTAATCCTAAAAAGAAAACGGTAGCTTTAGGTCAAACTTACTTTGCTATTCAAACAAGGAAACAAGAACTTTCTGAAAAAGAGTATCATGAACTAACAGAAGATGAGAAAAGATTATATCAAAGAGATTTGACTAAAAAAGGGAATTATTTTTTAAATATTGCAGCTAGAAATGCAGGAGTTAAAAACTTTGATAAGTTTCATAATAGTGGTTATAAAGGTCTATATAATGGAGAAACTGCAAATGATATAGCCAAAAGAAAAGGTTTAAGATATAGAGAAGAAATTTTAGATAATATGGGTAGTGAAGAATTAGGGGCTAACTTGTTTAGAATCACTCAAACAGAGGCAGCATTGAGAGAAGATAATATTATAGGAGAAAATAATGCAAATAAAACTCATTATAATATAGGTAAAAATATTCGAAAGGTAATTAAAAAAAATCATAGGACTATGCCTGAAAATTTGCTTACACCAAAGAAAAGTTTGAAGGAGTTAGAAAAAGAAAATAAGATATTAAAGACTATAAATTAAAAGTATTAATATATACGTGTACGGTTTATATAATATTATGTTATAATAATCTTTAATTGGAGTGAGATTTTATGGAAACTTTAATAAGAAAAATAAATGATTTTAATAAACTTTGTGAATACTTTTATATGATTGAATATTATAATCAGATGGCTGCAAGAAAAGAATTAGATGATGAGTTTAAAAAATCAGATGAAAGAAATCATTATTTAGAAAAGATTGATAATATTTACAAAAAGTATGGAGTTGATGATTTAAATTTAATGGCAAGCATTATTGAAAACGATGTTGATAATACTCAATTGTGTGTGAACTTTGATTTGTGTAGAAATATAATTTTTATTATAAACTCTGAACTATACAATGGATCTGTTTTTAAAAGATTGTATAAAGATATTATAATTAGTGAAATGTATAATCCAAACTGGAATATTGGTGTTTCTAGTGAACCTTTTTTTACAGTTTTACCTGTAGAACCTGAATTTTATGAAACAAATTTAATAGTATATAAAAATCCTAAATTAGACTGGAAAATATTGAAAAATGAAATGGATTCATTCATATATTTTGTTTTTAGATATTTGAACTCAAAAAGTGAACACGAAAAAGAGTACTATTTTAAAATAATTAATATAGCTTTAAAATCTCCGACTATTGATCTGATTAGCCACGATAGATATAAATCAGAAGCAAAGATAGTTAGATATAATGATTATCCTTCAATTGAAGATCAAATTGAAAAAATAAAAGATTCAAATATTAAACAATTAATTAAAAATAGGTTACAATGATATTTTATGATACATCATATAAGGACCATCAACTTGATAGTTCTTTTTCTTTGATTAAATCCATATGCATAAACTTATGTCACCACACGGCGATTTTGATCATATGGGAGAATCTATTAATTTAGTAAATAATTTTAAAGTAGATAATGTAATATTTAATTGTGGAGAGTTTAATGAATTAGAAAAAGAATTAATCAAAGTACTAGATAAAAAGAAAATAAAATATTATTCATGTATTAAAAAATTAAATATAGATAATAACAAACTATATTTTTTACAAACAAAAGAATATGATAATGAAAATGATAATTCAAATGTTATTTATACTGAACTTGATGGTTATAAGTTTATGTTTATGGGAGACGCTGGAGTAGAAAAAGAGAAAGACATATTAAATAAATATAATATATCTGGTATTGATGTATTAAAAATTGGTCATCATGGAAGTAAAACAAGTAGTAGTAAAGAATTTATAAATGAAATAAATCTAAATTATTCCATTATTAGTGTTGGCAAAAACAACAGATACGGTCATTCCAATAAAGAAGTATTAAATAATTTGAGTGATTCAAAAATATATAGAACAGATCAAGATGGTAGTATTATGTTTAAAATTAAAAATTATAAATTGAAAATTGAGACTTGTAGTTCATAGAAAGGAGTAATATGAACTATTATAATGAAATTAAAAATGAATTAATAAATGATGAAATAAATAGAAAAGTTAAAAGTTATTCAATTAATAAGAGTGATTTGGATGCATATTACAATG
Source organism: uncultured Bacilli bacterium (assembly GCA_934148845.1). Classification (GTDB taxonomy): domain Bacteria; phylum Bacillota_I; class Bacilli_A; order RF39; family UBA660; genus UMGS1613. The sequence continues at coordinate 280,920 of CAKPDH010000001.1, read as the reverse complement.
TTGGAAGAATGTTAAGTGAAGCAGGTAATCATTATGGAGAAGGAATAATAAAAGAATATTCGAAGAGATTAACATATGAATTAGGTAAGGGTTATAGTAAGAGAAATCTATGGTTAATGTTAAAATTTTATGAGTTGAATGAAAAAGTGCAGACACTGTCTGCCAAATTAAGTTGGAGTCATTATTGTGAAATTCTTTGGTTTGATGATAATAAATTTCAATACTATATTAAAATAACTGAATTAAATAATCTATCTATTAGACAGTTAAGAAAAAGAATAAAATTGAATGAATATGAAAGACTTCCGGAATTCACTAAAAATAAATTAATAGAGCAAAAAGAATCTAATATTGTTGATTTCGTAAAGAATCCAATTTTGATTAAAAATAGCAATAACTATGATATATTTTCAGAGAAAGTATTACAAAAATTAATTTTGGAAGATATCGAAAATTTTTTAGATGAATTAGGAAATGGATTTACATTTATTAAAAGTGAGTATCCCATTAAGTTAAATGATAGATATAACTATATAGACTTACTTCTATATAATATTAAGTATAAATGTTATGTAGTAGTAGAATTAAAGGTTACAGAACTCAAGAAAGAACATACTGGTCAGATTATGACTTATATGAATTATATTGATAAAAATATTAAAACAATTGAAGAAAATGACACAGTAGGTATTATCATTTGTAAACAGGATAATGAGTATGTTATTAAATATTGTTCTGATGGGAGAATTATTTCTAGAGAATATGAATTAGTATGATGAAATAAAAAATAAGATAAATATATGCAAAAGTTAAAGATTATTCAAAAGAAAGATATAAAGTTATTATATATTTTGAATTAGGTAAATTATTAAATGAAGCTGGTGGTAAATATGGAGATAATATTATAGATGAATATTCTAAAAAATTAGTTGTTGAAGTTGGTAAAAAATATAACAGAAGAACATTATTTAGGATGAAACAATTCTATAGTATGTTTAGTGATGAAAAAGTGTCGCAAGCTGCGACACAATTGTCATGGAGTCTTTATGACGAAATATTAATGAGTATGATATATTTTCAAAAAAAGCATATAAATAAAGATTAAATACAAAAATAAGTACACACATAATTTATAATTAATCATATATTATTATAGATATAAATTTTTGGAATATTAATTTATAAATTATATATAATATAAGTAGAGTGAGAGTGCTACACCTCACCTTGCTTTAAAGGTAAGGTGTTTATATATACTGGGAAAACTTTTGTTTTCCCTTTTTAATTTGACTAATAATTTTATTTTGGTATAATTAAATAGGGAGGTTTAAAATGATTAAAATAATAAAATCAAATGATGCTGATACTGTATCTGTTTATGATTTAATACCTAATTTAAATGCTATAAGTTCATATAGACAAAATTTAATTTTAGATTATAAAAGAAATAATAATATATTTTATAATTATAAAACAAATAGTTTAAGAGAGTCTCTTGATTTATTAAATGGTATAGATATAAGTGATATTAATTTATGTAGTAGTACTAACACTAATCAAGAATTAAAAGATAAAATGATTTCTGATTATATAAACTTAAGATATACAAGCTACACTTTAGTAAAAATGAAAGATAAAAATTTAAATTTATTGGTACCTCTTGATATAAACATTACCAGAGCTTATGTAGAATTTAATAATATTATTTCTATTCCTGATAATCTTATGAATTTAGAATTAATTTTAAAATCTAAGTTTAAATATATATATGAAAATAATATAGATGTTAATGAGCTTATAAATTTATTTACTTTAAAATATGTAACAAGTATTTCTATAGATAATTTAGATTTATCTAATGATGAATCTGAATATTTCTTTAAAATAAAAAATAATTTAAAACAAGAAAGTAAAAGAAAGGAATTAAAGAATGACTACAATATATAAAATTAATGATAATAATACTTTAAGTATATATTGTCTAAAACCAAATTATAGAGAAATAGAACAATATAAAAGAAATATAATAAAAAGAAGAGGAATAGAATTTTTTGATTTTGAAACTGATTTATTTGAGAAAAGTGTTAAACTTGATAGTGAAAGAGAAATGGATATAGATGAGTTTATTAATAAAAAAAATGAATATTGTTTAACCCATCAAGATATTAAATTTAATAGCTTTCCTATAAGCGATGAAATCATAACAAGAAATAATATAGTAAATAAATATTTAAGAGGATTTTATAGATATGCAAATCCTATCAAAACATATGTATATGATAGTGATATGGAATGTTATAGATATTGCTATAACTTTTTGGTACCAAAAAGTTATATGAGTAAAGATTTAAATAATGTAAAATATAAAAATATATTATCTATACCAAGTGAACTTATGAATATAGAATTAATAAATAAAGGAGAATTTTCATACTTATATAAGAATAAAACAGATATTAAAGAACAAATAGATCTATATGAATTTGAACTTGTAAATAATATTAAAATACCACATAAATTAGATTATTTATTCAGTAAATTAAAAGTAACTAAAGAAGAATTTGAAATAACACTTTTAAATTCTGAATGTTTCTTTAAATTATTAAATTATAGCTATAGTATAGATACAAACAAACAATTAATACTTAAGTAAAACTTAAGTATTTTTTTATAAATTTTCTAATAGTACTTGCAAGTACTATTCATATTTGCTATACTATTAGTGGTAAAAAAAGTAGTAAGGTCGTGTTTGTATGGAAAATGTTTCCAATAATGAAATTGTTTTTAGTAAGCATATCTTTTACTTTGTTAAAAGATTTTTTGACGTTATAGTAGGTATACTTGGAATATTTGTATTAATGCCACTTACACTTATTGTTAAAATTATAAGTATTATAAATGGTGATCATGATAGTATATTCTATTCACAAGAGAGAATAGGTAAAAATGGTAAAATATTTAAATTATATAAATTTAGAAGCATGGTACCAAATGCAGATATTGAATTAAAAAAACTATTGAGAAAGAAAAAATATAGAGAAGAATATAAATTAAATAAAAAAATAAAAGATGACCCAAGAATTACAAAAGTAGGTAAATTTTTAAGAAAAACTTCATTAGATGAAGTACCGCAGTTTATAAATATACTTAAAGGGGATATGGCTTTCGTTGGTAATAGACCATATTTGCCTCGTGAAAAAGAAGATATGGCAGATTCGTATAATGATATAGTTGCAACTAAACCAGGACTTACAGGTTATTGGCAAGTAAATGGAAGAAGTGATATATCCTTTAAAAAAAGATTAGAATTAGAACAGTTTTATTCTAACAATTATAGTTTAATGCTTGATGTTAAAATTATATTTAAAACTATTAAAGTAGTAATAATGAGAAACGGGGCTAAGTAATTAAGGAGTGTGCTATTTTGAATACAAAACCAGTGCGCGTTGCACAAATTATTGGAAAATGGGTAGGCGGTGGAGTAGAAGCTGTAGTTATGAATTATTATAGGCATATAGATCGTTCTAAAATACAATTTGATTTTATATGCGATTCTGATTCTACTAATATACCATATGATGAAATAAAAAAATTAGGTGGTAAAGTAATATTAGTACCACCCTATCAAAAAGTATTTAAGTATCATAAAGAACTAAAAAAAGTGTTAAAGGAAGGTAATTATAAAATAGTTCATTCACATATTAATGCGTTATCAGTGTTTTCTTTATTTGCTGCGAAATGTGCTAAAGTACCTGTTAGGATAGCCCATAGTCATAGTACTACTAATAAAAAAGAAAAAAAGAAAAATTTATTAAAACAAGTACTTAGACCTTTTAGTAAGTTATTCGCAACAGATTATATGTGCTGTTCTGAACTTGCTGGTAGGTGGTTGTTTGGGAATAAAGAATATGATATGGGAAATGTTTATTTACTTAATAATGCAATAGATTTAGACAAATTTAAATATGATGAGAAAGTAAGAAATAAAAAAAGAAAAGAATTAAAAGTTAAAGATAGTACTTTAGTAATAGGCCATGTAGGGAGATTTGTTGAACAAAAAAATCATAGATTTTTAATTGATATTTTTAATGAAGTACATAAAAAAAATAAGGATTCAATTTTATTATTAATAGGACAAGGTCCTTTAATGAAAGAAATTAAAGCGAAAGTTAAAAATCTAAAATTAGAAAAATATGTTAAATTTTTAGGCCAAAGAGAAGATGTAAATGAGTTGTATAACGCTATGGATGTATTTTTACTACCTAGCTTATATGAGGGATTACCAGTTGTTGGAGTTGAAGCACAAGCTAATGGTTTGCTGTGTATTTTTTCTTATGATATGACTAAAGAAACAAAAGTATTAGATTCAGCTAAATTTATGTCATTATGTAAACCAACACAAGAATGGGCTAATATTATATTAGAAGACGTTAGTAAATTTAAAAGACAAAATACTAAAAAGGAAATTTCTAGTAATGGTTTTAATATTAAAGATGAAGCACAAAAATTAAATGATATATATATTAATTTGATTAAATAGGCGGTTTTTATGAAAGTTTGTATTTTTACTGCTGATTCAAATGGTGGGTATCCTGTACCTGCTGTGAAAGATGGCGCTGTTCCAATTTTAATAGAACATTTAGTTGAACAAAACTCTATTAATAAAGAATGTGATTTAAAGGTTGTATCATTTTACGATAAAGACGCTCAAACAAAAGCTGAACAATATAATAATGTAGAATTTATATGGATAAAAGTACCTAAAATTTTAAAATTTTTTGATTTTTTGTTATTTAAATTTATTAAAATTTTCTTTAAAAAAAAGAAAGCAAGTTCATATAAAACAATTTTTTCTTTGTTATATTATATAAGTAAATCTTCTAAAATATTAAAAAAAGAGACATTCGATAAGGTGGTTTTGGAAAATAACATTCCTTTAGCACTAATAATTAAAAAGTCTAAATATAAAGGTGAATATTATTATCATTTACATAATATACCAAGAGTTAATATGAATTGTAAAAGTGTTTTTGAAAATTGTAATGGTTATTTGTGTGTAAGTGATTTTGTTGGAAATGAGATTTTATCTTCATCTAACCCAATTGGTCCAATAGATAAAAATAAAATTCATACACTATATAATTGTATTGATACAAGTAAGTTTTGTGTTAGAAATGATGAAAAATTTTGTCAAGATTTACGATATAAATACAATATAAAAGATGATGAAAAAATTTTATTATTTGTTGGTAGATTATCTTATGAAAAGGGTATTGATAAAATTTTAGAAGCTTTAAATTTAATTTCAAATGAAAAATTTAAATTGTTAATTGTTGGTGGCTTAATGCATTCTTCAAATATAAAAGATGAATATCATAATAAGCTTAATGATTTGATAAAAGATAAATTAAAAGATAAAGTTGTCTTTGTTGGATATGTTCAACAAGAAAATATCCCTAAATATTATAATGCAGCAGATATTGCAATTATGCCATCTATGTGGGAAGAACCAGCTGGTTTAACTATGATAGAAGCTTTATGCTGCGGTGCTAATTTAATTACAACTAATTCAGGTGGAATTCCTGAATATGTTTCTGAATATGCAATTGTTTTAGAGAAAGATGATAATTTAGTAAAAAATTTATCTGTTAATGTAAAAAAATTACTTGATAAGGAAAGAAATAATGATAATTCTATTTTAACAAGTATGTATAAGAAATATTCACTCGATGGATATATGAAAAGATTTATTAAGGAATTAAATTTTGAAAATAATAAGAAAAATTAAACAGGAGGAAATATGAAAATTGGTATTTTAACTTTTAGTAATGGCTATAATTATGGCGCTATTTTACAGTGTTATGCTTTACAGCAATATTTAAGAAATAATAACGTCGATGCTGAAGTGGTTAATTTTAAAAAAGAAAAACAATATGGTTCTTGTAACTTATTATCGCCTGCTTATGTTTTAAGAAAATTTTATTCATTTATGTATAAAATTGATATAAAAAAGAAAAGACAAAAATTTGATGATTTTTTTAATGAAAACATTAATTTTAGCCCAACAGAGGAAATAAACGAGGAAAATATTTCTGATTATGTAAAAAAATATGATATTTTAATTTTTGGTAGTGATCAAATTTGGAATATGAGTGAAAAAATTTATGATAGAAGTAATGTTTATTTTGGAGATTTTGATTTTTGTGGTAAAAAGGTTTCTTATGCTGCAAGTTTTGGAGAATCAATTGAAATTGCACAAAATAATATAAATTTCATTAAAGATAAATTAGAACAATTTTCAGCTATATCGGTTAGAGAAAAATCGGGTTGTGATTTTTTAAGTAATAATAATATAAAAAATACTTTTGTGGTTGATCCTACTTTATTGTTAACAAAAACTGAGTGGGAATTATTATGTAGAAGTAGTAAGTCTAAAAAAATTCCTAGCAAATATATTTTGTATTATTCTGTTAATTGTAGAAAATATAGTTGGAGTGTTGCTAAAAAATTATCTAAATTAACAGGTTTAAAAGTTATAAATTTGGAAGAACATCCAAAAATTTTAGGAGCTGGATTTATAAATGATTATTGTGAGGGACCAAATGAATTTTTAGAATTAATAAAAAATGCTGAATATATTGTTACAAATTCCTTTCATGGCACTGTTTTTTCAATATTATTTCAAAAAAAACTTGTTCCTGTTTTTGATACGAATGAGGGAGAAGTTATTAAAGAAGAAAGAAAATATTCATTACTTGAAATGGCTGGACTTTTAGATATTGTGACAACAAATGATAATTTTAAAGATGTTAAAGTATATAATAATATTAATTATAAGGAAGTTGAAAAAAATATTGGACATTTAGTAAATAAATCAAAAAAATTTTTGAATGAAAATTGTGGCGGATTAGATGATTAATTTTGAATTTAATAAAAAATGTTATGGTTGCGCTGCTTGTAAAAATATTTGTCCTAAAAATGCTATTACTATGGAATATGATAAAGATGGTTTTTTAATTCCGAAAATAGATAAAGAAAAATGTATTGATTGTAAATTATGTGAAAAAGTCTGTCCCAGATTAAAACAAGAAGAGAGTTCGGAAGATGTGAAACCTATAAAATGTATGTTCTTATTTAAAAAGGAGCTTAATACTTTGGAAAAAAAGACAACTTCTTCTGGTATTTGTTATGAAATAGCAAAAAATATTATTTCAAATGGTGGGTATGTTTGTGGTTGCGTTTGGGACAATATGGTTGCTAAACATATTTTAACCAATGATATTAATGATTTAGATAAGTTAAGCGGTACAAAATATGTGCAATCTGATATTCAAAATATTTATAGAAGTATAAAAGAATGTTTAAATAAAGGTAGTAAAGTTGTTTTTTTTGGTATGGCTTGTCAAATAAGTGGTATAAGAAAATATTTAGGAAAAAACTATGATAATATGTATTACATTCAAATTATATGTCACTCTGTCCCTTCACCTTTAATTTTTGAAAAATATAAAGAAAGTGTTGAAAATAAATATCATAAAAAGTTAGTTAATATTAATTTTAGGCATAAAGGTAGAGGCGGATGGTTAACTCCAAATACTAGATATTATTTTGATGATAATACGCATGTAGATGTTGTAAGTGACCCTTATTATGTTGGGTTTGGTGCGGGATTATTTGATCGTAATGCATGCTCTAATTGTCAAATGAAAAACAATTTTGAATTAGCTGATATTATTTTAGGTGATGCATGGGGGATTGATTCATCTTTATTTATCAAAAGTAGAAATAAAGGTGCATCATCTGTTATAATTAATTCAAAGTCAGGATTAGAATTGTTTGAAAGTGTTTCAAAATTGTTCGTTGTTAGTGAAACTGATTTAAAATCAGTTTTCAAAGAAAATCCTGCGCTTATTAAAAAGTGTAGTATTAATGATAATCGTGATAAAATTATTAATAATATACTTAATAATAAATATGATATTACGAAAATTTTAGGAATTAAACATTTGATTAAAAATATTTTATCTAAAATTGGTTTTTTATCAATGTTAAAGAAATTTAAATACATAATTAAACATAGGTAGGTGAGAATATGAATAAAATTGATTTTGTTATTTTATGGGTAGATGGAAATGACGAAAAGTGGTTAGAAGAAAAAAACAAATATCAAACAGATAAGAAGCTATTATCAGCTTCTGCCAGTAGATATAGAGACTGGGATAATCTTCAATATTGGTTTAGAGGAGTTGAAAAATTTGCTCCTTGGGTAAATAATATATATTTTATTACCTATGGGCATCTTCCATCATGGTTGAATACTGAAAATCCTAAATTAAAAATTATAAATCATAAGGATTATTTAAAAGAAGAAAATTTACCAACATTTAATTCTAATGCAATTGAACTAAATATGCATGAAATCGAGGGGTTGTCAGAAAATTTTGTTGCATTTAATGATGATATGTTTATTATAAATAGTGTTAAAGAGTCTGATTTCTTTATTGATGGAGTTCCTAGAGATGAATTTGCCGAAAATCCTTTAATTAGTTTTGGAAAAAAGAGTCAAACGATTCATGCATGTTTAAATAATATGGATATAATTAATCGTAATTTTAATAAAAGAGAAGTTTATAAAAAGTTCACAAAATATTTTAACTTTAAATATGGATTAAGAACATTTAGAACATTATTTTTGTTACCATGGTATGCTTTTTGTGGCATACATAATCCTCATATGCCGATATCATATTGCAAAAAAACATTTTATAAAGTTTGGGAAAAAGAGTATGAAATGTTAAATAATACGTGTAAAAATAAATTTAGAAAATATAATGATGTTAGTCATTGGACAATGAGATATTGGCAATTATGCGACGGAAATTTTATTCCAAGAAGTTATAAATTTGGCAAATATTTTGACGTTTCTAAAAATAATTCTAACTTAGTAGAACATATAAAGAAACAAAAAACAAAAACAATTTGTATTAATGATACAAATGATGATATTGACTTTGAACAATCTAAAAAAGATATAATTGAAGCTTTTGAAACAATTCTTAATGAAAAATCTTCATTTGAAAAATAGGAGGAAATATGAATATACTTATTATTTCTCCGGGATTTCATCCGGTTACGGGTGGGCATGGAGGAGCTGTCGAAAATTTAATTAATATATTTTTACAAGAAAATGATGAAAAATATAAAAATAACGTAACAGTTTATAGTGCTAAACGAGGAAATTCCTTTGATAAACAAATTTATAAACATACAAATTTTAGATTAATTGATATTGGGACATTTTTATATAAAATTAAACATTTAACTAAAAATTTATATAGAGTCCTAAGCGGAAAAAGTAAACAAAGATATTATATTAATGAAATAATAAATGATTTAAAAAAGAAAAATGAAATTAATTATTATGATTTAATTATTTTTGAAAATGGTGATGAATTTATAAGTTATTTTAAGAAAAAGACTAAAACATCTTCAAAAATAGTTTTGCATTTACACAATGATCATATTAATGTAAATAATCCAAATTCTTTAGAAATAATAGATAATGTTGATGAATTTTGGGCAGTTAGTAAATTTATTAAGAATCGTATTGATGGTGTAAAGTTAACAAATAAAGTTAAAGTGTTATATAATACAATTGATTATAAATTATTTAAAAAAAATGTATCAGAAGAAGAAGTTAGTTCTTTAAAATTTAAATATAATATTTCTAAAGATGATTTTGTTTTTATTTATGTAGGAAGAGTAATGGATGATAAAGGAACTCTTGAACTTGTAAATGCATTTGATCAGTTAAACAAAAAGTATAATAATATTAAATTACTAGTTGTTGGTGGATCGATATCATTAAAAAATGATTCTGATTATTTAAATAAAGTAAGAGATGTTTCTATAAATAATAAAAATATTATTTTTACTGGACAAATAAAAAATTATGACTTATATAAATTTTATCAAATTTCAAATTGTCAAATTATTCCATCTAAGTGGGAAGAACCTTTTGGATTAATTGCTTTAGAAGGTGTTGCTTCTAATATAAAAATTATTTCTAGTTATTCTGGAGGATTACCTGAAATTTTTGAAAATGATTGTTTGTATGTAGATAGAAAAAATTTGACTGAGGATTTAATTAAAAAAATGGATTTTGTTATAAATGATAAAACAAGCATTGATATGGTGGTGTATGAAAGAATCATGAACAAATTTTCTAAGGAAAATTATTGTGATACTTTTAATTCATATATAAAAGAATTTAATGAGAAGAGGTAATATTATATGAAATTTAACAAGAGTACAGTTAATGTTGCTGATTTTTTATATTTATTTGCTTATTTTCTTTTTATTTTTCAAAGTATGATAAGATGGGTAACTATCGATGGAATTAGTTTTATAATAAGAGCCTGTAATTTAATGATTCCTATAATCTTATTATTTGTTTTTTATGTAAAAAATAATAAAATTAAAAAGAATAATTTATTAGTTATTATAATCTTAACTATTTTTACGTTTATTTCAATGAAAATTACTGAAGGAACTGCCATTTGGAATCTTATTTTATTTGTTATCTCTGCTAGAGAGATAAATTTAAAAAAAGTTATAAAATTTGATATGATTACTAAATCAATTATAATGGTTATTATTTATTTATTATATTTAAATGGATTAACAGAAAATGTAATAATATTTAGAGATGAATATATTTCAAGATATTCTTTTGGATTTGGACATCCTAATACCTTTAGTGTTTATTTAATGAGTGTCTGCTTAGATTTCTTATATTTAACTTTTGATACTAAGTATAAAAAAATATCATATATTTTCATTATTTTATCTATTCTTTTCATTTATACCTTTTGTAATAGTAGAAGTTCTATATATACATTAATTTTAGTTTTATTATTTTCTTTTGTAATTCCACTTATAAAAAATAATAAAGTAGCTAAATTTTCTTTATCAAATTTACCATTTATATTTATGATTCTATCATTTGGATTAACAATAATGTATAAATATAAAAAAGTTTTCACTTTTATGGTTTCGTTAAATGAAGTATTATCTAATAGAATATTTTTAATGAGCGAATTTTATAATAGATATTCCATCTCATTATTTGGGAATTTATTTATAGATTATAATACTCATTCTACTTCAACATCTAGTGTTCTAGATAATGCATATATGTTACTTTTGATAAAGTTTGGTATTATAATTACTTTTATTTTGTTATATGCAATTTCTAAAAGAGTACGAAAAGGTTTAGATGAAAAAAACTTTGCTATAGCAATTTGTTTAACTGCATTTGTTTTCTTTGGACTTATGGAAAATGGTATGATTATATTATTTTATAATCCATTTTTACTATTTTTAGCAGATTTAATTTTTAAAAAAAATAAGGAAGTGAAAATAAATGAGAACTAATAATTCGATAAGAAATGCTTTAATGGGAGCTATAGCTAGTTTTGTAAATATTTTAATTTCTTTTATTGCTCAAAAGATTTTTATAGAAATACTAGGTGTAGAGTATTTAGGTATAAATGGATTGTTTACCAATATAATTTCGTTTTTATGTATATCTGAATTAGGAATAGGCGAAGCAATAATATTTAATATGTATAAACCTATAGCGGAAAATGACGAAGAAAAGATTAAATCACTGATGCTTTTCTATAAAAAAGCGTATAGATATATTATTTTAATTATATTAATACTTGGTTTATTATTAACCCCTTTTATTGGCTATTTTGTTGGAGAAACAAATTTAGAAATAAATATTTATTATGTATATTTATTATTCTTGTGTCAAACTATAGTTTCTTATTTTTTGACGTACAAACGATCAATTTTGTATGCTAGTCAAAAAAATTATGTTATTAATTTAATTCATATTTTATATATTATATTTCTAAACTTGTTTCAAATTTCAATTTTGTTTTTAACTAAAAATTACTTTTTATATTTAATATTGAAAATAATTTTGGTACTTTTTGAAAATTTGGCGATTAATTTTTATGTTAATAAAAATTATTCTTATTTAAAAGATAAAAATATAAATAAATTATCTAAAGATTCGACTAAAGATATTTTCTCAAGAATAAAAGCTATGTTATTTCATAAAATAGGTAGTTTTGTAATTAATGGGACTGATAATATTTTAATATCTAAGTTTTTTGGTGTAGCTAGTGTAGGTTTGTGTTCAAATTATTATATGATTACAAATGCCGCTACATCACTTTTTTCACAAATTATTAGTGCTACTACGCCAAGTATTGGAAATTTATTAGTAACGAACAATGATGAAAAAATATTTACTGTTTTTAGAAGAATTAGGTTTTTAAATTTTTATATTGCGACATTTACTGGTATTTGTATGATGCTTATTATTCAACCATTTATTGAATTATGGCTAGGTAAAGATTATGTTTTACCATCACTAATTGTTTTTGCTATAATTTTTAATTATTTTCAAAAAATGATGAGAAAGTGTTACGACTCTTTTATGATTGCAGCTGGTATTTGTGTTGAAAACAAGTATGTTCCACTTGTAGAGGCTATTTTAAATATTTTATTTAGTATTATTTTTGCAAAAACATTTGGATTGATCGGGATATTTTTAGGTACTATAGTTAGTGGCTTAACTTTATGGTGTTTTAGTTATCCTAAATTTTTATATAAAAAAATATTAAAGAGAAGCTATTACAATTATGCTAAAGAAACTATTGGATATATATTTACATTTTTGATTGTTTTATTTGTTTCATATTTTTTAATTTCTTTTATAAATGTTAACGTATTATTAATTGAAGTATTTATAAGATTAGCAATCGGAATGGTTATTTCGAATTTAATATTAATTATTATTTTTTCTAAAAGTTCTAATTTTAAATATTTTTGTGACTTATTTAAAAAAAAGATTTTCAAAAAATAATAGTTATATAATGGTTTAAATTGCATAATTTTAAAAAAAGTATATAATATCATACCAAGTAACAAGACAATGCCTTGATTACTAGTGTGATATTTTTTTGTTATATTTAAAAGAATAATTTGGATAGCTATTTCAACAATGGCATTACTTAAGAGGTGATGCTGTCGATGAATGTTATTGTTTTATTATACAACTGTATATTTTTAATATTAAAAAGATATACTCTTTTAAATATGCCAATCAAAAAAATTAAATATGAAATATTTAACACTGGGACAAAAACCCCTAAAAAGGTTTTTGATCCCGGTGTTTTTTTTGTTTTAGGAAAATCTAAATTTATTAGAGGACCACCTTATCCAATCAATTTTTAGATTGATTGGAGGGTTAATATGAATTTACCAAAGAGAAGAAAAAGTAAGGATAATCCTTATTCTCTTGTTATAGAAAATAATACATATATAGTTGTATTTGATAAAAATAAAATAGAAGTATCTAAAGAAGTGTTTGAATTATTTAATGAATTTGAATTAGAAGATATATCACAAATGCATTTGGATCAATATTATAAAATTTTTTTAAGAGGAAATATATATAGAGAAAATTGTTATGAGTGTAATTATGCAAAAAGAGAAAGAATCTCTGATATTACGATTGGAGACTTTTGGGGTCTAAGCAAGGATTCCAAAATAAATGATGATATTAAAGCAGGAATATCTTCGGTAATTATTTTAACTGAAAAAGGATTACAATTGATTAACAAGATATTACCAATATTTTTGTATGAAGAACGTACGTATGAAGAGGTTTATTTACATAATGAACAGTTAAACAATCCTATGAAAAAGAAAAAGCAATATTTTATTTACAAAGATAATTATTTATTGAAAGGCTTTAAAAGAACATTTAAAAAAATGAACTTGTCAAAGGATTATTTTAAATATAATCCAATTATTTACAATATATTTAAAAAGGAAAAATAATAAATTAGATATCTTTTAATAATTTAGGCTATTAGTAAAGTATGCTTGCCATTGGCCTTTTATTTTATAAAATTGTATTATTATTTATGTGGAGTTATAATTTTAAACAAATAAGGTTACCATTTGTATTTTATTTCCTTTTATGCTATTATATAACGTGTGTGAGGGATTAATAATGGAAAATAATAAATTAGAAACTTTAGAAAATTATATTAATGGTAATATCACTTTTTTAAATTTATTATTAGATATAGTAAATGGTAGTAATTATAGTAGTAATATTGAATATGACACTAGTGTTGTTAAGACTAGCTTAGTTGCTAATATGTGTGCTTTATTTCAAGGTATAAAGGAAGATTTGGTTGATAAAGATTTAGATAATGATACTTATTATATTCCTTTAGTATTTGAAAAATCATTAGAAGCGTCATGTAAATTATTAGGTGATAATAAGAATTATACTATAGATGGGTATTCGTTTAATTCTGCTACTTTTTTAGTAGCAACGTTAAGAAATAAATTATCTCATGGCTTATTTTATTTAGATTTAGACAACAATAATATAGTTTTTAATATAGATAGTAGTGAGGTTAGAATTGATATTAATAAATTATCTTGTTTTGTAGTTGATAGTTTTAAAAATGTTTTAATTAATCCTCTTACAAGTAAGTATGAAAAAAGAATTGTAATTAATTCTAAAATTCCTTATAATAGAGTTGTTCCAATGAAATATAAAGGTGAATATAAGGCTTTTATAAGTAAAACATCATTTGTTGAATGTAGTATAGTTTCTTTAGATAAAACACCTTTATCTAAAAAAACGTTAAAAGAATTTACAGAAACTATTGATAAATATAAATTAACTTTTGATGAAAATGTACTTAGCACGTATAAAGCTAAGGTTTATGGTAACTATGAATTTAAATATAAATTATCACATAAAAAAGGTGAAGAGTTAGACTCTATTACTGGTATCATTTATAATAATACTTTAAAAACTAAAAATTATAAAGACCAAGCTTATGATATTTGTAAATTATTAAACAAATACTATAATGATGATAAATTTAAGCATATTATGATGGTTAATAATTTAAGTAATTTATTAGTTCTTGATTCTATAGAAAAAGCTCATACATTTGATAAAAATAAATTGTTAGAGAAATTTAATCAAAATGGTATAGTAGTAGATTATAATAATATTGCAGGTTCAGCTATTTCTCTTTTTAATGCTTTATTTTCTTATGGCCTTGAAAACGTTTATAATAGTTTGAATCTTGATTATTCTATCTTTAATTTTGATTTATTTGATATTAAGAAGATTAAGATGGGTGATGGCGTTATTAGTGATATAAGTATTAGAATTAAATCTTCATTGAAAGAAAAAGAAGAACTGTGTGAAAAATTAAAAAAGTTAGAAAAATCAGCATCAATCTTAAAAGAAAAAGGTAATAAGGATGCTTATAATATAGTTTTAAATAACATTAATAATGTAAATGAAAGAAAGCAAGAAAAGGAAAATGAAATCTTAGAGTTATTAAATAAAAGAGTAGATATATGTAATAATAATAAGTTAAATGAACTTAGTATAAAAAATAAATCTATTATTGAGCATTTGCGTAATTGTATAGCTCATGGTAATTATAAATTAAATTATGATTATATAAATAAGATTTCAACGCTTGAATTTTATGATATATATGATAATGAGCTTACATTTCATTGTAATGTTAAATTAGATGATTTTATTACCACTATTAAAAATAGTTATTTTGGTATTAATGATTTTATAAATAGTAATAAAAGAGGGTTTAGATATTAATGAAGAAATTAATAAGTGTAATACTGGTGATATTATGGATGATAGTAATATTTACTTTTTCTAGCGCACCTAGTAATAAATCTAAAAAAACTAGTGGCAGAATTGTAAAACAGGTTGTAAATGTTGTAGGTAGTATTAATAATAAAAGGATAACTGATAAAAATACTTTGGACAAAATTGAATTAGTTATAAGAAAGCTTGCCCATGTAAGTGAATATTTAATACTTGGCATTTTAGTATATAATTTAGTTATGGTATTTAATTTGAAAGATCCTTTTTTAATAGCGTTACTTTTATGTATATTATATTCTATAAGTGATGAGATACATCAATTGTTTGTACCTGGTAGGAGTGGTATGGTTATTGATGTATTAATAGATACTATAGGTATTTATATAGGTATATTTTTGTGTAGTAAATTTTATAATAAATATATAAAAAGTTAAATATATATTTATTTTTTTTTATTTTTAGTGTATTATATAAAACATCATCTAGGAGTAGTTATGGAAAAAGAAAATATGTTTATAGAAGACTTTGTATTACCTAAACCATTATCTAAAGAAGAAGAAGTATATTTGCTTCTTAATAGAGGTATAAAAGAAAATAGAGAAAAGCTTTTGATGCATAATTTAAGGTTGGTGTTTCAAAGAGTAAATAAAAGATTTAGTAAAGTAAACTATGATAAAAATGAATTAATATCTTTAGGTATTCAAGGTTTATTATATGCAATTGATCATTTTGACCTTAGTAAAAGTAAAGTATTTTCATTTTATGCGGTTACTTGCATTGATAACTATATACTTCGTATATATTCACTTTCTGTTTATAAAAATAATTTTGCAAGTTTGGATGATGTTATTTATGAAAATGATAAAGGTCGTAACAATATATTACTTGATTATATTAGTTCTGATTTTAATGTTACAAATCATTATGAAAATAAAGAGTTATTAAGTAAAATTAATCTTTTGGTAAATAGTATATGTAATCCTACTAGACGTGAGTTTGTTAAGATGTATTTTGGATTTTATGATAAGATTTATACTCAAGTTGAAATAGCAAGTATTTTTAATGTTACAAAGCAATATGTGTCTAAAATAATAATTAGTGAACTTAAAAATATAAAAGATGCATTAGTAAGTGAAGGCTTAATAGAAAAAAATAAAAATATTAAGTTATAATATTTGTCAAATAGTGACAAATATTTTTTATATACTTAAATTGGTGATTTTATGAAGATATTATTAATTATTTTATTTATATTAGTTTTACTTATTTATTTTGTTATGTTTTGTGCGATAAGGGTTGCAAGTATTATAAGTAATATGGAGGATAAAGAAGAATCTAGTTATAAAAATTAGACTATGAGTAAAAAAATACTTTTTTTCTTTCTAGAGCTTGTTTATTTAAAAAAAATGTTATATAATTGTATCATAAAGGAGTGATGATATGAAGAAGTTTAAAAATTTACTCCTAGTTACTGCTTTTTTGTTTGTATGTTTTATAAGTAAAACAAGTGCTAGAAGTTATACGCAATTAGAAGTAATTAGTAGAGTAAATAGTGCTGGTGCTGTTGCACAAACTATAGTAAGCGATTTAACTGATTGGTCGAATAGTTATGCTTCTAGTGTTAAGGGTATATACAGTAAAGCATTTATTCACAAGTTCGATAGTTTAGACTATAGTAAATCTATTGATTTAGTAATAGATGAGTTAAAACGTAATGGTTATACTGAAGCTAGTGATAGTCTTTTAAGTATTAAGCCTAGATTAGTTTCTAATTTAGATTATTTAAAAGAAACCTTAAGTATAATTGAGGACTATTTAAATAGTCATGTATCAGGCGGGGTTACTGGAAGTCTTGATTTATTTATTGAATTAAGATCTGAGATAAAAGAATTAAAATCTCCAGTTAAAAATTTAGTTAAGATCTATTATGATATGTATTATGATAGTGTTAAGAGTAAAGTTAATTCATTAAATAGTGTAGCTGATGCAAGAAGGCTATTTGACTTGGCTTTAGATGAATTTGATAGAGTAAATGATATATATTCAAAGTATGAAGAAAAAATAAATAAATGGCAAAATTTATATAATTTATATCATTTAGAAGATTATGATGATTATTTTAAAGAAATTTTTTCTGATTATTATAAAAAAATAAAGGAAGATTATTATAAAGTTTATAATAAAATAGAGGAAAAACTACAAGGCATGCTTGATAATCGTATTGACATTATTGACAGCGCGGTTTTACCTTTTGAACCAGAAACTAAGATTGAGGCAAATAATAAGTTATATGAAATAATGGATTATATAAAAGAAGTTGAAGATAAAGTAAATGCAAGATTTGCTACAATTAATTCAAAAATTAAAATTAATTCTCCAATGATTTCAAAATATTTTTATCCATATGAAAAAGAAATAATTGATAGATTAGAAGAAGCATATAAATATACTGAGGCACATTTATATGGCGGTTATCCAATTGAGCTAAAGAATGAATCAGATAGTTCTTTCATAAAAATTGATCATCTTTTTGAATTTATATATTATGATGGTAAAGACTTAAATCTTAAAAATTTTGTTAATAGATTAAGATCTGATTATGGAACTATTGTTGCAGAGGATAAACACAATAATAGACTTGCAACAGGTACTTATATCTTTGTTATGAGAAACAATAGCAAATATGCACATTATAAAGTAATTGTAAAAGGTGATGTTAGCTCTAATGGAGTTATCGATATAACAGACGTTGTTAAAGCTTGTGATCAAATGTTTAAAAAGATTCAGCTTGATGATTGGCAATTTATGGCTGCCGATATGAATAGTGACGGTAAAGTTAATATAACAGATATTGTTAAAATATGTGATAAAATATTTAAATAGGAGGAATTATGAAGAAGTTAAAATATTTAGTTGCTTTATTATTATGTTTAATAGTTGTACCAAGTGTTAAAGCAGCATCAGTAAGTTTAGCAGGTACAAATACAATTAAGATAAATAAGCAAACAACTATTTACGTAAAAGTTAATGGTATAAGTAAAGTTAGAGGTGCTGATATAACTTTTAGTACATCAGGTTCTATAGCTTTAGTAAGTGCTAAAGAACAAAGCGGTTTTGTTAAAATGAGCCAAAGTGGAAATAGATATGCTCTATATTCACAAAGCGGTGTAAGTAGTGGTACTAGTGTATTTGCAATAACAGTAAAAGGTACTAGTGTAGGTACTGGTAGAATTAATGTTAATGTAGAAGCAAGTGATGGCGATAATACATATGCAGGTCTTGCAGCAGCAATTGATATTAAAGTTAACCCAGCTATGACTGAAGCAGAAAAGAAAGCTCAAGAAGAGGCAAAAAAAGCAGCAGAAGAAAAAGCTAAAAAAGAGGCAGAGGAAAAAGCTAAAAAAGAGGCAGAAGCAGAAGCTGCAAAGCAAGAAGCAATAAAGAAAGCTAGAATTTTAGTAGAAGCTAGTGAAAAATCATTACAAGATGATGATTATGAAGCAGCACTTAAAGCAGTAGAAAGTCTTCCAAGTTGTGATGAAAAGACAGATTTTAAAAAAAGACTTGAAGATGTTAAATTTAAGATAGCTGTAAAAAAAGAATGTAAAACTGAAGATCAACCTAAAGAAATTGTAAAAGAAAATAATTCTAATGCTTGGATGATTTTAAGTTTAGTATTACTAGTATGCTTAGTAGGCGAAAGTATCTATTTAGTATGTAAAGTAAGAAAGAATAACGAAAACTAAAATAGGGATTTAAATCCTTATTTTTTTTTGATATAATATTTTTGGTGGTTTTATGGATTCACATGCTAAATTAAAAGATAAATTACTTAATCTCCCAAGTCTTCCAGGATGTTATCTTATGAAGAATAAAGATGGAGTAATTATATATGTTGGTAAAGCTAAAAAGTTAAAAAATAGAGTAAATTCTTATTTTAGAGGTACTCATTATGGTAAGACAAAAAAATTAGTAAGTGAAATAGATGATTTTGAGTATATTGTTGTTAATAGCGAGGTTGAATCTTTAATACTTGAAATTAATTTAATAAAAAAATATGATCCTAAATATAATATATTGCTTAGAGATGATAAGAGCTATCCTTATATAGAACTTATAACAGGATCTGCTCCTACATTAAAAATAATTAGAAATATTAATAGAAAAAAGAAAGCTAAGCATTTATATGGACCTTATCCTAATGTTACGGCTGCACGTAATACAGTTAATTTGTTAAATAGAATATATCCTCTTAGAAAATGTAATACATATCCAAGTAAGCCTTGCTTATATTATCATATAAATGAATGTTTAGGATATTGTACTCATAAAGTTGATAATGCTTTGGTTAATAACATAGTAGATGAGATAAAGAAGTTCTTGAATGGCGATCATACTATTGTAACTAAAAGACTTGAAGAAAAAATGTATAAGGAAAGTAGTTTATTAAATTTTGAACATGCTAAGGAATATAAAGATTTAATTGATTATATAAATATAACTTTAACTAACCAAGAAGTTGAACTTAAAGATAATGTTGATAGGGATGTATTTGGATATTATTTTGATAAAGGTTATTTAAGTGTACAGGTTTTTTTTATTAGGGGATCAAAAATAGTTGGTAGAGAAAGTAAAATATTTGATATAGTTGATGATGTATGTGAAGAATTAACTAGGTTTATAGCGCGTTTTTATACTAATTTAAATAAACCATCGGAAATATTAGTGCCTGATATTGTTGATAATAATATTTTGACTGATTATTTAAATTTGAATGTTAAAAAACCTATAAAGGGTGAAAAATTAAAGTTAGTTGATATGGCTTGTAAGAATGCAGAAATAAGCTTATCTGAGAAGTTTGAATTAATAAAAAAAGATTTAGATAAAACAGTAAAAGCACAAGAAGAACTTATGAAGTGTTTAAATTTATCTAAATTATCACGAATAGAAATATTTGATAATGCTCATCTTTTTGGTACTTATAATGTATCTGGAATGGTTGTATATATAGATGGAAAGCCAAGTAAAAATAATTATAGAAAATTTAAAATTAGTAATGATACTAATGATGATTATAATACTATGAGAGAAGTTATATATAGAAGATATTTTAGAGTATTAAAAGATAATTTAGAGCGACCTGATTTAATTATAGTAGATGGTGGGATTGGACAAATAAATGTAGCTCGTAGTGTATTAAAAGATTTAAATTTAAATATACCTGTAATAGGGCTTAAAAAAGATAGTAAACATACAACAAGTGCTCTTTTAGGTTTTGATCCTATAAGAGAAATAGAAATAGATAAAAAGAGTAATTTATTTTATTTACTTGAACGCATGCAGGATGAAGTACATGAATTTACTATAAATTATCATAAACAAATAAGAAGTAAAGGAGCTCTTTCTAGTATACTTGATAGTATAGATGGAATAGGTGAAAAAAGAAAAAATGATTTGCTTAAAAAATATAAAACTATAAATAAAATAAGTCAAGCAAGTGTAGAGGATCTTTCTTTAATAGTACCATTAAATGTGGCTATTAATTTAAAAAAATTTTTAGAAGAATCTAATAAAGATTGAGGTAATTATGATTGAAGCACTTAATAAAATAAATATAGATTAGTTTATGATTCTAAAATAGATTATATAGCTTTAAATAATAGTATTAAAAAATCATTAAATGAGTCTTTATTGAATAGAATAAATCTTGGTTCACCTTTATCTTGTGATATAATTAATACTTTAATATTAATATCTCTTTTAAAAATTAAAACTTCTAATATATTTAATTTAGTAGAAAACGGTAATAAAAAAATAAAAAAATTAAGTAAGTAATTAGAAATAATATCTTTTTAATTAATTTTTTGATATAATTGTAAAAGGAGTGATAATATGGCTAATAAAGCAATAACTAGTAGAGATAAAGATTTTGCTAAATGGTATACTGATGTTGTAACTGCTGCACATTTAGCTAGCTATTCTAGCGTGAAAGGATGCACAATATTTGAACCTAATGGATATGCTATATGGGAAATGATGCAAAGTACTCTAGATAAAATGTTTAAACGTACTGGACATAAAAATGTATATATGCCAGTTTTAATACCAGAGAACTTAATGAAAAAAGAAGGAGAGCTTATTAATGGTTTTGCTCCTGAAGTTGCTTGGGTTACTGTTGGTGGTTGTAAAACTCTTGATGAAAGATTATGCATAAGACCTACAAGTGAAACACTTTTTAGTGATTATTATGCTTCAGTTGTTAAATCATATAGAGATCTTCCACTTAAATATAATCAGTGGTGCAATGTAATGAGATGGGAGAAGGAGACAAGACCATTTCTAAGAAGTCGTGAATTTTTATGGCAAGAAGGTCATACAGTACATTCATCTAAAGAGGAAGCTGAATGTGAAACAAAAAATATGCTTAATACATATAAAACATTTTTTGAAGACTATCTTGCTATACCAGTAATAACAGGAAGAAAAACTGAAAGAGAAAAATTTGCAGGCGCAGAATATACACTTACTGTTGAGGCATTAATGTATAATGGTGTGTCCTTACAATCTGGTACTAGTCATTATTTTGGTCAAAAATTTAGTAAAGCATATGATATTAAGTTTTTAAATAAAAATAATGAACTTGAATATGCATATCAAACTTCTTGGGGAACTACAACAAGAATGATTGGCGCACTTATTATGGTTCACAGTGATGATTCTGGGCTTGTACTTCCACCAAAAATAGCGCCTAATAAAGTAGCTATAATAGAAGTAGGAAATGATAGTGAAGTTAAACTTTTATCCCTTGATATATATAATAAATTACTTGATAATGATATTAGTTGCTATGTTGATGATACGGAAAAGTCACCTGGATTTAAATTTGCTGAAGCAGAAGTTTTAGGAATACCAGTTAGAATTGAAATAGGAAAACGTGATCTTGATAGTGGAGTTATTACTATTGTACGTAGAGATACTAAAGAAAAATTTAAAGTAGATAAGGATATAGATATAGTATCATATGTAAATAATCTTATGGAAAGCATACAAAAAGATATGTATAATAGAGCTTTAGAAAGAAGAAATTCTAAAACTTATGAGGCACATAATATGAAAGAAGTAGAAGATATTATGAATAATCATCCTGGATTTGTTAAAGCTATGTGGTGTGGTAGAGAAGAATGCGAACTTAAAATGAAAGAAATTAAAGGCACTAAATCAAGATGTATAATAGATTCAGAAAAAATAGATGATAAATGTGTTGTATGTGGTTTAGATGCAGATAAATTGGTTGTATGGGGAATACAATATTAATAAGAAGGAGATATTATGGACGATATTTTAATAAGTACTGAAGAAAGTATGAAAAATGCAATTACAAATATGGAGAAGAGATTTACAAATATTAGAGCTGGGCGTGCTAATCCAGCTATGTTAGATGGAATATTTGTAAATTATTATGGAACTGACACTAGCTTAAAACAACTTGCTACAATATCAATACCAGAAGCAAGACAATTATGTATTAAACCTTTTGATAGAAGTAGTATAGGTGCAATAGAAAAAGCAATTTATGAATCAAATATAGGAATAACTCCAAATAATAATGGAGAAATGATAATATTAAATATACCAGCTCTTACGGAGGAAACTAGAAAAGGTTATGTAAAACAGGCTAAAGAGTATGCTGAAGATTGTAAAATAGCTTTGAGAAATATAAGGCAAGATTCAAATAACAGTATAAAGAAATTAGAAATACCAGAGGATTTAGAAAAGCAAGGTATTGAAGAAGTGCAAGAATTAATTAATAAATATAATAAAATAGTAGATGAAAAATTAAAAGTAAAAGAAAGTGAATTAATGAGCTTTTAATTAAAATAAATTATAAAAAGTAGTTAAAAAGACAAATAAAATATTTGTTTTTTTATTTAATAGTATTTAATATAATAATATAAAGATTAAAAATAATCTTTTTTTATTGAATAAAATATGTTATAATTTAAACGATTATAGAAAGGATTAATTATGAATAAAAATATAGATAAGAATAATTTAAATGAAGTTGTTAGTATTTCTAAAAAAATATTAAAATTAGTATATGTATTATTAATTGTTGTAGGTGCTTATGTATTGCTTAAAATATTTAAAGAACTAAAGATAGCTAGAGTATTTATTTCTATATTAAAAATACTTTCACCTTTATTCTTAGGTATAGTAATAGCGTGGCTTTTAAATCCATTTGTTAAATGGTTAGAAAAGAAAAAAGTTAGAAGAGGTATTGGTACTTTATTTTCGTATATAATACTTGTTTTATGTATAGTGCTTCTTATAAAAACTATAATACCACTATTATATACTCAAACAATAGAGTTAGTTGGAAATCTTCCAGGTATTTTTTCTAATTTAAAAGAATGGATTGAAGGAATTCTAAGCAAACTTGATACAAATGTTGTAGATATAAATAATTTAGAAGAGAATATTTTCAGTAAGATAGATGACATATCAAAATCTTTAGCAACGTCTCTTCCTAGTATACTTATAAATTTTTTATCATCAATAATTTCATATATAGGTACATTTGTAATAGGACTTGTAATTGGATTTTATTTATTACTATCTTGTAATAATGTAAGTACATTTTTACTTGAAGTAATTCCAAATAGATTTAAAGATTCTACTGTAACTTTAGCAAGTAAGATAGAATCATCTCTTAGAGGATATGTTAACGGAGCACTTCTAGATGCACTTTTAGTTGTTTTAGTATCATCAGTAGCGTTTGCTATAATAGGTCTTAAAGCACCAATACTTTTTGGATTATTTTGTGGACTTATGAATATTATTCCTTATGCTGGTCCATATTTAGGTGGGGCTCCTGCTGTAATAGTTGGATTTTCACAAAGTACTGGAATAGGTATATGTGTATTAATAGCGATCGTTATAATTCAATCACTTGAGGGTAATATACTTCAAACATTAATAATAAGTAAAACAACTAAGTTAAATCCAGTAACAATAATAATAGGACTTTTATTATTTGGTCATTTCTTTGGGATAGTTGGTATGCTTCTTTCAACGCCAATAATAGGAGTTATTAAAGTAATATTTAAATATATTGATGAAAAATATGACATATTAAATTTTAATTAGGTGGTTTATGGAATTTGAAAAAAGAGATATTAAAATATATATATTATCTGGATATGCTAAAAGCGGTAAAGACGAAGTATCTAAAATAATCACTAACTATTTTAGTGATAAAAAAGTAATTACTATATCTTATGGACATTATATTAAAGATTATGCAAGAAGAATAATAGGCGATTTTAATGAATTTAATAAACCTAGAACTTTTTTACAAAATTTTGGAATAGAACTTGTTAAAGAAAAAATAGATGATAAGCTTTTTATAAGAAGAATACTAGAAGATATAGAAATTTTTTCTTACTTTTATGATATAATAATTGTTAATGACGCAAGGCTTGTAGACGAAATTAGATCAATAAAGGATAAATATAAAGATTCTATTAATATTAGAATAATTAATCCATTAGGTAATAATTTGAGTGAAGAAGAAAAGAAGCACAAAACAGAAACTGATTTAGATAATTATAATGCTTATGATTATGTAGTCACAAACCTAACTCATTATAAATTAATTAAAGATATAGAAAGTATATTAGAGGTGTAATATGGTAGTAGCAATAGATGGTCCTGCTGGGAGTGGTAAAGGTACTGTAGCTAAAATATTA
Source organism: uncultured Bacilli bacterium (assembly GCA_934148845.1). Lineage (GTDB taxonomy): Bacteria > Bacillota_I > Bacilli_A > RF39 > UBA660 > UMGS1613. Next base: position 255,414 of record CAKPDH010000001.1, on the reverse strand, counting down.
GCTCATAAGTGTAATTTAGTATATATAGATACTGGAGCGATGTATAGAGCTATAGCGTATAGTGTATTAAAAAATAATGTTGATATTAATGATAGTGCAAGAATAGTTGATATTGCTTTAAATTCTAAAATAGAATTTAAGGATGATAAAGTATATTTAAATGGTGAAGATGTTAGTAAAGAAATTAGAACTATGGAAGTAACACGTATAGTTTCTCCAGTATCAAGCATAGTGAAATTAAGGGAAATACTTGTATCTATGCAAAGAGAAATTGCGTATGGTAAAAATGTTATAATGGAAGGTAGAGATATTACTACTGTGGTTTTCCCAAATGCAGATTATAAGTTTTATTTAGATGCAGATTTAAGTGTTAGAGCTTTAAGAAGATATAAAGAAAATGTTGCTTCCGGTATGAATGTTTCACTAGAAGAAATAGAAGATAATATAAGAAAAAGAGACTATAATGATACTCATAAAGAAGTAGGATCACTTACTAGAACTCCGGATTCTATTTATATAGATTCTTCTAATCTTACAGTATCAGAAGTTGTAGATAAAATAAAAAGTATAATAGAGGTGAGTTTATGAATTTAAAAGATTTGTATATAGATTTTTTTGTGAGTAAAGGCCATAAGCAAATAAAAAGTGCACCTGTTGTACCAGAAAATGATAATACAGTATTATTTAATACTGCTGGTATGCAGCCAATTATTCCTTATTTAAAGGGAAAAAAGCATCCTTATGGTACTAGATTGTGTGATTATCAAAAATGTATTAGAACAAATGATTTAGATAGTGTAGGGGATTCATATCACCATACTTTTTTTGAGATGTTAGGTAATTGGTCACTTGGAGATTATTTTAAAAAAGAAGCAATTACTTGGAGTTTTGAATTTTTAACTGAAGTATTAAAATTAAAAAAAGAAAAACTAGCTGTAACTGTATTTGCAGGTAATGATATAGCTCTTCCTGATGATGAAGCTACAAATATTTGGAAAAGCTTGGGTATAAAAAGTGATAGAATATATAAAACAATAGAAGATAATTGGTGGCCTAATTTAGAAATGCCTGGTTTATGTGGTCCAGATACTGAAATATTTTATTTTAGAAGTGAAGATGAGGTTCCTGAAAAGTTTGACCCAGAAGATAGTAGATGGGTTGAGATATGGAATAATGTATTTATGCAATATAACCATGAGATGGATGGTAAAATTACTCCGCTTTTAAATAAAAACGTAGATACAGGTATGGGAGTTGAACGTGTTACCGCAATACTTGAGGGTGTCAATGATAATTATATGTCAAGTATATGGAAGGATGTAATAGATTTAATATGTAAAATGTCTAATAAAGAATATAATTCTAATTTAGAAAGTATTAGAATAATTGCTGACCATATAAGAACTAGTGTTTTTATAAGCGCTGATAACGCTATGATTAAACCAAGTAATGTAGGACAAGGTTACATACTTAGAAGATTAATTAGAAGAATGATAAGACATGCTAAAAAGATTGGAATTGATACAAATAGTGATTTTGATATAGAACTTGCTAATTTAATAATTAATAAATATAAAAAGTATTATAGTGAGTTAGAAGAAAATAAAGAAATAGTTTTTGAAGTATTAAGACAAGAAAAAATTAAATTTAATAGATCTCTTGAAAAGGGATTAAAGGAATTTGATAGGATCATTGCAAATATTAAAGATGGTATTTTAAATAAAGATTTAGCATTTAAATTGTATGATACATATGGTTTTCCTATTGAACTTACAGAAGAGTTATGCAAAGAAAAAAATATAACTGTAGATATAATAGGATTTAAAGAAAAATTTAAATCTCATCAAGAACTTTCTAGAACTGCTTCAAGTGGACAATTTAAAGGTGGCCTTGGAGGTAATGGTTTGGTTGAAACTAAGTATCACACTGCAACTCACTTACTCAACGCAGCTTTAAAAATAATTGTAAGTCCTGATTGTCATCAAAAAGGTTCAAATATTACAAGTGAGAGAATGAGATTTGACTTTTCTTGTGATCATAAATTAGATAGTGAAGAAATAAAAAAAGTAGAAGATTTAGTAAACACTTGGATTTCCAATAAATATGATGTTACTTTTACTGAAATGTCTAAAAGTGACGCTATTAAAAGTGGTGCTGAGTGTATGTTTATAGAAAAATATCCTGATATAGTAACAGTTTATAGCATAGGTTCAGTATCAAAAGAAATATGTGGTGGACCACATGTTAAAAATACAAGCGAACTTGGACATTTTAAAATAATTAAAGAAGAGGCTAGTAGTTCTGGAGTTAGAAGAATAAAAGCTATACTTGAATAATATGAAATTAGATGATGTAATTTTTATAGATTCTCTAAATAGTATAGATCTTCATGGACTTGATCGTGATAGTGCTAGAGTAAAGGTATTAGAATTTATAAAAGATAATAAACATATGAAAAATGATATAATTTGTATAATACATGGAGTAGGTAGCGGTGCTTTAAAAAAAGAAGTTCATGAAGTACTTAAAAGAAGCAAAGATGTATTAGATTTTAAATTATTTTATAATAATTCAGGATGTACTATAGTTAAAATTGAAATAAATGATAAAAACTAAAATTTTTATCATTTTTAAATATAATATAAATGTTGATTTTAATTATTAATATAATCTTTGACTTTAAAAGTTTATATATGTTATAATGATTTAGGTGAATAGATATGGTTAAATATGATGAAAGCTCAATAAAAATATTAGAAGGACTTGAAGCAGTTAGAAAAAGACCCGGTATGTATATTGGTTCAACTGATAAAAGAGGACTTCATCATTTAGTATGGGAAATTGTAGATAATTCTATTGATGAAGTTATTAATGGATATGGAAATAAAATTAAAATAATAATACATAAAGATAAAAGTATAAGTGTAGAAGATTGCGGACGTGGTGTTCCAGTTGGAATGCATTCATCTGGTAAAACTACACCGGAAGTAATATATACAGTACTTCATGCAGGTGGTAAATTTGAAAGTAGTGGATATACTGTATCTGGTGGATTACATGGAGTAGGTGCAAGTGTTGTTAATGCATTATCTAAATGGATGGAAGTAACAATTAAAAGAGATGGATATGAATATTTTATAAGATTCAAAGATGGTGGATGTTTGGATATACCACTTACAAAAAGAGATAAAACAAGTAAAACAGGTACTAGAGTAAGATTTATGCCTGATGATTCTATATTTTCTACAGTTAATTTTTCATTTACAACAATATGTGAAAGAATGCAAGAAAGTGCATTTTTACTTGAAGGTCTTACAATAGATATAACTGATGAAGAAGATAACAAGCATGAAAGTTATTGTTATGATAATGGGTTAAAGTCTTTTGTAGAATATGTAAATGAAGAAAAAAAAGAATTACACAAAGCAACAGTTATAAGTGGATCTAGAGACAAAATAGATGTTAAAGTTGCATTTCAGTATACGGATTCATATTCTGAAAATATAATTTCTTTTGTAAATAATGTAAAAACTATTGATGGTGGAACTCATGAAGTTGGGTTTAAAACTGCTATTACACGTGTCTTTAATGAGTATGCTAAAGATAATGGATACTTGAAAGCAAAAGATAAAAACTTAGAAGGTCCTGATACAAGAGAAGGATTAACAGCTATTATAAGCTTAAAAATACCAGAGGAATTATTGCAATTTGAAGGTCAGACTAAAGGAAAACTTGGTACTCCAATTGCACGTACAGTTGTTGATAGTATTGTAACTGAAAAACTTAGATTTTTTCTAGAAGAAAATAAAGCAGTAGCTACTACTATACTTGAGAAAATGATTAAAAGTAGAAATGTAAGAGAAGCTGCAAGAAAAGCTCGTGATGAAGCACGTAATGGTAAAAGTAAAGATAAAAAAGAAAGAATTATAAATGGTAAATTAACTCCAGCACAAACAAAAAATCCAAAAATAAATGAATTATTTCTTGTCGAAGGAGATTCTGCTGGAGGAAGTGCTAAAACAGGTAGAGATAGAAAATATCAGGCAATCTTACCACTTAGAGGTAAAGTATTAAATACAGAAAAAGCAAGTTTAGAAGATGCTTATAAGAATGAAGAAATTAATACTATGATACACGCAATAGGGGCAGGTGCTGGAAGTAGTTTTGATATTAAGGATTCTAATTATGATAAAGTTATAATAATGACAGATGCAGATGTCGATGGATCACATATTCAAATATTACTTTTAACATTCTTTTATAGATATATGAAACCTTTAATAGAAGAAGGACATTTATATATAGCTATGCCACCTTTATATAAAATAGAATGTGGTAAAGTAGGAGAGTATGCTTGGACTGAAGACGATAGAAAAGCATTGCTTTTGAAATACAAAGGTAAGCAAACTAAAACCCAAAGATATAAAGGTTTAGGAGAAATGGATGCAACTCAACTATGGGAAACAACTATGGATCCTAAAACACGCAGTCTAATAAAAGTAAATATAAGTGATGCATCACTTGCTGAAAAGCGTGTTAGAGTACTTATGGGAGATAAAGTAGATCCACGAAAAGAATGGATAGAAGAGAATGTTGAATTTTCTATGGAAGACAATTATAAAATAAATTAACCTTAGGAAAGGAATGAAGTATGGAAAAAAATAGTGATACAAATTTAGCATTGGGACGTATTTATGATTATACTCTTGAAGAAATTATGGGAGAAAGATTCGGAGAATATGCTAAAGATATAATTCAAAATCGTGCTATACCAGATGTAAGAGACGGGTTAAAGCCTGTACAAAGAAGAATTCTTTATGCTATGTTTAGAGATAAAAATACATATGAAAAAGCTCATAAAAAAAGTGCTACTGCAGTTGGTAATGTTATGGGCCATTATCACCCACATGGTGATTCTTCAATATATGAAGCTATGGTACATATGTCACAGTGGTGGAAACAGAATGAATGCTATATAGATATGCATGGTAATAATGGTTCTATGGATGGAGATTCTGCTGCCGCTATGCGTTATACTGAAGCACGTTTATCTAAAATAAGTGGTGAACTTTTAAAAGATATTGATAAAGATACTATTGAATGGACTCCTAATTTTGATGATACATTATACGAGCCAGTAGTTCTTCCTTGTAAATATCCAAATTTACTTGTAAATGGATCTAAAGGTATAAGTGCTGGATATGCAACAGAAATCCCACCACATAATTTATCTGAGGTTATAGATGCTACAATAAAGAGAATTGATTATCCAAATTGTAAACTTGAAACTATTTTAGATATAATTAAAGGTCCTGATTTTCCAACTGGTGCGATAGTAGAAGGAAAAAAAGAAGTAGAAAATGCTTTAACTACTGGTAAGGGTAAAATTATAATAAGGTCTAAATATGAAATTATTGATTCTAAAAAATGTAAACAGGTAGTAATACACGAAATTCCATTTGAAGTAAATAAGGCTCTATTAGTAAAAAAAATAGCAGATATAATTTATGATAAAAAAATTGATGGAATGATAGAAATACGTGATGAATCAGATAGACAAGAAAAAGTTAGAATAGTAATTGATATAAAAAAAGATGCTAATATTGATAATATATTAAATTATTTATTTAAAAATACTGAACTACAAATTAGTTATTCATATAATATGATTGCAATAGTAAACCGTAGACCTATGGTTGTTGGAGTTGTAGATATAATTGATGCATATATTGCTCATCAAAAAGAAGTAATAACAAGGCGTACTGAATTTGACTTAAAGCACGCAAAATTACGTATGCATATTGTATCAGGTTTAATTAAAATGCTTGATATATTAGATGAAGTAATTAAAACAATAAGATCAAGTAAAAACAAAACAGATGCGCAAAATAATTTAGTTAAAGAGTATGGCTTTACTGATATTCAAGCAGAAGAAATAGTAAAATTACAACTATATAGATTAACAAATACCGATGTTAATGTATTAAAAGAAGAATATAACAATTTACTTAAAGTAATAAGTATATTAGAAAATATTTTAACTGATGAAAATAAATTAAAAAGTGTTATGAAGCAAGAACTTAAAAATATTAAGAGTGAATATGGACAAGCTAGAAAAACGGAAATACGCAATTATATAACAGAAATAAAAATTGATACAACAAGTATGTTACCAAAGGAAGATTGTATAGTCGTAGTAACGCGTGACGGTTATATTAAGAGAGTATCAAAAAGAAGTTATTCTAGTACCAATGACCCAACAGGCTTAAAAGATATTGATTATGTTCTTGGTATGTATGAAATGAATACAATGAATGTTCTTTTACTATTTACAAGCCTTGGAAATTATTTATACATTCCTGTATATGAAATACCTGATATGAAGTGGAAAGATCTAGGAAAGCATGTAAGTAACATAATAAAAATAAATCCAGATGAAGAAATTATTTATGCAATGCCTGTTTTAGATTTTAATACAGATAATTATATTACTGTATTTACGCAAAACGGAATGATAAAAAGAACTCTTATAAGTGATTTAAAAGCTACTCGTTATACAAAACCTATGCCTTATATTAAACTTAAGGATGATGACTTTGTTGTTAATGTTACAAATAATATCGGTACTGATGTATTTATAACTACAAAATATGGAATGGGTCTTAGGTATTCTATTGATGAAGTACCAATTAGTGGTAGAAGCGCTTCTGGAGTAAAAGCTATTAGTCTTAAAAATGATGTAGTAGTAAGTGGAGATGTATTTAGTTTAGAAGAATATATTTCTATAATTACAAATAAAAATACTGGTAAAAGAGTTAAACTATCAGAATTTGAACGTATATCACGTGCTAGAAAAGGTATACAAATAATAAGAGATGTTAAAACTAATCCATATTGCATATTAAAATCATTTATAACTAATTCTAAAAATAATCTTGGTTTAAAATTTAAAGAAGATATAGAATTTATAAAACTAACTGAACTTCCTATTGCTGATAGATATTCAACAGGAACAAGCTTATCTAAATTTGATATATTTGATGCATTTATTGAAAAAAAGCTAGAAAAAGAAGATAACAGTAAAAAAATATTAGAGGAAGAAAAAGATAAAAATGATATAGATTTAGATAATATAGATGAGAGAATTATGACTATAGATGATTTTTTGGATAACATAGATTTAAAAGAAAAATAAAGATAGCTAAATTTGCTATTTTTATTTTTTATAAAAATCATTTATATATAAGATAAAAATAAAGTATTGGACACATATAATATTCTTTGTTACTATTTAATTGAGGTGATATTATGGATGTATATAAAATAGCTTTAACAGGAGGACCTTGTTCTGGTAAAAGTACATTTATAAAACAATTAAAGAAATATTATGAAGATTTAAACTACAAAGTATTTGTAGCTGTAGAAGCTGCAACAGATAATATATTAGGTGGAATAGATTTTAAATTAGCTAATGATGAAATAATATTTCAAAGCTTCATATTAAAGCATCAGTTATTTGATATAAATAATATAAATAGAGCTATAGCGCTAAATAAAGATCAAAACTGTATTGTTTTATACGATAGAGGAATTTTGGATAATAAAGCTTATTTAAGTAAACCTGAATATGTTGATTATCTATTTGAAAATGAAAATATAGATGAAATAAATTCTCTTGATGAATACGACTTAGTGCTTGATTTAGTAAGCTTAGCAGTATGTGATCCAGACAGATATAATTTAGGAAATAAGGCACGCAATGAGACTATAGAAGAAGCTAGAAGTATTGATCTAAAAACAACCAATGCATGGGTTGGACATAATAATATGCATATAGTAAGATCAAATATGAGTATAGAAGAAGAATTAAATATAATAATAAATATAATTAATAATTTAATAAATAAAAGAGAAATAAAAAAAGTAGAAAGAAAAATAATAAATAAAACACTAGATGATTATAAAGACTATAATGATTCAAATTCTAGATTGTTTGATATTGAAGAATATATATTAAATGTAAAATCTCCTAAAATAAAAGTGTATAAAAGAACTTATAAAAATAAGAATTCATATGTTCTTGAAATGATAAAAAAAGAAAAAGATAAAAATATAATTATAAGTAGTAAAAAAATAGATCTTAATACTTTCTTAAAATTAATAAATATATATAAAGTTAAAACAATATATAAATATAAACAATTAAGCATTATTGAAAATTATAATCAATATAATATTAAATTTTATGATGATGTTACTTTATTAGAACAAGTTAATAATACTTATAATAAAAATAATATAAAAAAAATAGAAAAAGCAAAAAGATTGTTAAAATATAAAAAATATGCTAATATATGATTGTTAGGGGGAATTAATTTGAGTATATACGATAGTAATTGTGATTATAATAAATATAAAATATTTTATGCTGTTGCTGAATGTAATAGCTTTTCAAAAGCAGTTGATGTCTTACACATATCACAACCAGCAATAAGTTATGCTGTAAAAGAATTAGAATATCAGTTAAATACTAAGCTATTTATAAGAGAAAATAGAAAAATAAAATTAACTGATGATGGTGAAAAGCTTATGTATTATTTAAGACGTGCCTTTAATGATATAAATATAGCTGAAAAAATAATTAAAGAAAATAAAAAGGAATTTTCTGGTACAGTTAAAGTAGGTATTTATCAGCATATTTCATTGATAATGCTTCCTAATCTGTTTTCTAAGTTTAAGGCAAAATATCCAAATGTCAAATATGAAGTAGTAACTAGTAGTAGTAGTGAATTAAAAGAAAAACTTAAAAATAGAGAATTAGATTTTATAATAGCTCAATATCCAGTTTTAATGGAAAGAAATTCAATATTTATTGAAGAAAAATTATTTGAGCTTAAAAATTGTTTCTTTGCAACAGAATATTATTATAAAAGATATAAAAATAAAGAACTGGATGAAATTCCTATGATATTGCCTTTTAGAGGATATGTAGATATAGATACTCTAGATAAATTACTTGCAACATCAAGAACAAAAATAGTAAATGACTACCGTATATATACATTCGAATTAACTAGAAAATTAGTAGAAAAAAATTTAGGAATAGGTTGGGGTCCTAGAAAGTGTATAGAAAAGGAATTAAACAATAAAAAATTATTTGAAATGTTTAAAAACTTAGATACACCTAATACTAAATTTAGTATTACATATAATGATAAGTCTTTAAATGAAACTTCAAAAGAATTTATAAGATTTATGAAAGAAGAAATAAAAGAACTAGATGAAGCACATGACTAATATATTAATAACAAGTCTTAAATTAAAGGTAAACAATTGTTTATCTTTTTTTATATTAAATTAATTGTTTAAAAAATAAATATTTAGCCAAAATAGATGTGAAAGGAGGATTTATGGCACGTCATAAAGTAGAGATTTGTGGCGTGAATACTGCGAATTTAAAAGTTTTAAATAAGGAGGAAATGGATGTATTATTTAAACAATATAAAGGTGGAGATTTATCTGTTAAAGAAAAAATAGTAAATGGTAATTTGAAATTAGTATTAAGTATTTTAAAAAAATATAATAATAGAACTGATAATTTAGATGATTTATTTCAAGTAGGTTGTATTGGACTAATTAAAGCTATTGATAATTTTGATTTAAGTTATGATGTTAAATTTTCAACGTATGCAGTACCTATGATACTTGGTGAAGTTAAAAGATATTTAAGAGATAATAGTAGTGTAAGAGTTGCTCGTAGTATTAAAGATATAGCATATAAAGCTATAAATGCAAAAGAAGAACTTACTAATATTTTAAATAGAGAGCCTAAAATAAGTGAAATAGCCAAGTATTTAGATTTATCTGAATATGAAGTTTCTAACGCACTTGATAGTATGAAAGACACTATAAGTATATTTGAGCCTATTTATAATGATGGTGGAGATACTATATATTTAGAAGATCAAATAGAGGATAAAAAAAGCAATATGTATAATATAGATGAGCGAGTTGCTTTAAAACTTGCTATAAATAAATTAAAAGATAAAGAAAAATATATAATTAGTGAAAGATATATGTTTGGAAAAACCCAAATGGAACTTGCAAGTGAGATTGGAATTTCACAGGCTCAAATATCTAGAATAGAAAAAAGTGCACTTAAAAATATAAAAAATAATATGAATTAATGACAAATGACTATAATATTCATATAATATATTGGTGATAAGATGAGACTTTCTGACTTACAAAATAAAACAGTTATAAATTTAGTAGATGGTAAAAATATAGGAAATATTATAGATTTAAGTATTAATAGTGAAGGTAAAACTACAGGGCTTGTAGTTGAAAAACATAGATTTTTAATATCATATTTTTCAAGTAAGAAAGAAATGGTTGTAAAATGGGATCAAATTGAAAAAATTGGCGAAGATGTTATTTTGGTAAATATTGTATATTAAAAAAATTTATGATATACTTAAATTGGTGATAAAGTGAAAGTTTTATTATATACAGAAAATGAAAAAATGATAGGAAAGTCTGGACTTGGTAAGGCAATTAAACATCAAATGCAAGCACTAAAAGATAATAATATAGAATATACTACTGATCCTTCTGATGATTATGATATAGTTCATATAAACTTTTATGGCCCTAAATCGTATTTTTTAGCTAAGAAAGCTAAAAAAGAAGGTAAAAAAATTATCTATCATGCACATTCAACAGAAGAAGATTTTAGAAATTCATTTTTATTTTCAAATCAAGTTGCGCCTGCCTTTAAAAAATGGATTATTACTTGTTATTCGTTAGGAGATCACATATTAACTCCAACACCATATTCTAAAAGATTATTAGAAAGTTATGGTATAACGGTTCCAATAACAGCAATAAGTAATGGTTTAAATGTTAATTTTTTCAAACATAATTCTAAACTTGGTAAAAAATTTAGGGAAGACTTTAATTATAAAGATAGTGATAAAATAATAATGGGAGTAGGACTTTATATTGAAAGAAAAGGTATACTTGATTTTGTTGAGCTTGCTAAGATGCTTCCAGAATATAAATTTATTTGGTTTGGATATAGTCCTCTTGCAGCAAGTCCTGCGAAGATAAGAGAGGCAGTTAATACTAAGTTGGATAATTTATTTTTTGCAGGATATGTAGAACCTGAAGTGCTTGTTGGAGCCTATAGTGGATGTGATTTATATTTGTTTCCAACATTAGAAGAGACAGAGGGAATACCAATTCTAGAAGCATGTGCCGCTAAAATACCTGCTTTAATTAGAGATATTCCTGTTTTTTCAGAATGGCTTATTGATGGAGTTAATGTATATAAGGCATCTTCTATAGATGAATTTTATCAAAAAATAAAAGATATTTTAAATGGTAAACTTCCTAATTTAACTGAAGAAGGATATAAAGTTGCTTTAGAAAGAGATTCTAAAATAATAGGCAAAAAATTAATTAAAATATATGAAGACGTATTAAATGAAAAAGAAAAAGTCTAAAAAAAACTAAATGTTTGATAATTTCTATAATTGATTGTACTTTGTAATTTACAAGTACAATCTTTTTTTATGCTTATGTTATACTAAAAAACGATTTTCGTGCAAGGAATTTGACATTTTGTGCATTTTATATTGATTCATTTTTTTAACATGATAATATATTTTGAAATTTAATTAATTTGTGTTAAAATATAATTAAATTATATATTTGATAGGGGGATGAATATGCAAAAAGATGTTATTTTGGGATATTCTAGTGTTGATAGACCTAGTGAAAAATTTTATGAAGATAATATAGTTGATAAGATTTTAAGTAATACAGATATGAAAATGTATGACTTTATGAAAGAAAAAAATAAAGGTTTTGAAAATTGTAATATATATTCTTATTTTGGAGAAACTAATACGTTTTCTAGTTTTGATAAAAAAGTAGAGGAATGTGCCAAAGCATTAAAAAAATATGGATTGAATAGAGGGGATTGTATAACAATTTGTTTACCAAATATTCCTGAAACTATGTTATATTTTTATGCGTGTAATAGAATTGGGGTAACGCCTTATTTAATTGATCCAAGGTGTTCATTAAAAAGAATAATTGATTGCATGAATATATCTCATTCAAAATTATTAATTTCTCTTTTAGATATAATGGATAAAACTATAAAATCAGAAAAAATACCATCTGATAATATTGTTGTAGTTTCACCAGGTGATGAATTTATTAAATCTAAGGAAAAACTTTGTAAAACTGCAAGTGAGGTTAAAACTCTTTATCTAGCAAAAGAACGTTTATATGAATTTAAAAGATTTTTGAAAAGGGATAATAAAGTATTATTACAAAAAGAGTTTATGTCAGGTGTAGAAAATTACGGATTACTTACTGATAGTGAATATGATCCTTCTATACCTGCTATTATAGTTAATACAAGTGGAACAACCGGTACTCCAAAAGGAGCTATGGAATCCAATAGAGCATATAATATAACTGCAAATCAAATAGATCATATTGCACCACATTTAAAGAGGGGAATGACATATTTTGGATATATACCTTTTTTCTCATTATATGGATCTGCGGTTGGCATGCATGCGGCAACTTCACATGGAATAATAGTTGATTTAATTCCTAAAATTGATGCATATAAATTTGATCGGATTTATGCTGAAGCAAAACCAAATATAGTGATTGGAGTTCCAAGAATATACGAAATGTTTCCTGAAAGCAAGTATATAAATAATTGTGATTTATCTTTTGCTGAATTATTAGTAATGGGCGGAGATAAGATTTCACCTGCAAAATTGGATAAAATAAATGAAACATTGAAAAAAAATAATTGTAACCATAAGATAACTTATGGTTATGGTTCAACAGAAACAATGATGATATCAACTACTACAGATAAAGATGAAACTTATAAGTCAGGTAGTTGCGGTGTTTTATATCCTGGTGTAAGTGTAAGAATAACTGATAGAGAAACTTTAGAAGAGTTACCATACGACCAAGAAGGTGAAATATATGTTGATACACCAACTATGTTTATGGGATATATTGGAAATGAATTAGAAACACGAAATTCTATATTTATTGATTCTAAAACTAATCGAAAGTATTATAAAACAGGAGATAAAGGATATATAACTGAAAATGGCATTTTGTATCATACAGGAAGATTTAAAAGGCTTATGAAAAGACCAGATGGACATCAAGTTAATTCTGTACCTATAGAAGATGCGATAAATTCTTTTGATGAGGTACAAGATTGTGCTGTAGTAGGAATTAAGAACTTATATCAAGATGAAGGTGTGATTCCAACAGCATTTATTGAATTTAAAAATAAAAACGATAGCGGTAATAAAGAATTATTGAAATTTATAATATTTAAGACTAAAGAGATGTTACCAGGAGAAAGAGAAATGGCTCTTGCATATTCTATTGTTGATCACATACCATATACAATAAATGGCAAAGTGGATTTTAAAAAGTTAGAGAAATTAAACTTTGAAGATATAGAATTTATAATTGTTGATGATCCTATATTTGATCAATATTTTATACATGATGAGGAAATAGAAAAAGTAAAATTAAATAATATAAAAGTGTTAAAGAAAAAATTAAAATAAAAGTATATGATCATTATATGCTTTTTTTTACACAAAAGTTATATAGATTATAGTGAATTTCTCAAAAATATTGAAAAAATATGGGTTGTATGATAAAATTTAATTTAAATAGAGGTGGTGATAAATATATGATTCAAAATCCAGGAAATTCATTTACATTATTGAGTTTAGTTTATGTAATATTATTAGCAGCTGTTTATTTTACTAAACCAAGAGCAAAAAATTTAGAAACGAAAATTTATAATTATATAGTAATAACTTGTTTAATAGGAAATACATTATCACTTGGAACATATTATTTTATGATGCATTATATTAAATATCCTTTACTTAATGAAATTTTTGCAAGAGCGTATTTATTATTTGTGTTAAGTTTTGTTTCTCTTATATCTTATTATGTTTTGATAATTTCATTAGGAGAAAAATATTCTGAACAAAAAAGAAATAAATACTTAAAATATTGTAAAACAATGATTTTAGTTTTTACAATGATTGCTTTTTTCTTATCAATAGTATTACCAATAGAATATGTGAGTGAGACTAACATTATATATTCAACAGGACCAGCTGTTAAGTTTGTTTTTACATCTACTAGAATATATGCTTTGATGTGGATCATTGTTTTATTAATAAAAATAAAAAGAATTAAAGAAAAAAAGTATTGGCCTATGATATTATATATTATTCTTGGAGGTGCTATATCATATATACAAGGAAATCATCCTGAATATTTACTTTCAACTTCAATGATGATATTTGTAACATTTTTAATGTATTTCACAATAGAGAATCCAGATGTGAAAATAATGAGGCAATTAGAACTTGCTAAAGATACAGCTGAAAAAGCAAATAGAGCTAAAAGTGATTTTTTAAGTAGTATGTCTCATGAAATAAGAACACCATTAAATGCAATAAAAGGATTTAGTGGGTGTATAGGATCGGCTGAAACATTAGAAGAAGCAAAGGAAAATGCAAATGATATAGTAATGGCATCAGATACATTATTAGAAATAGTAAATGGAATACTAGATATAAGCAAAATAGAAGCAAATAAGATGGAGCTAGTAGAAGGCGAATATAATGTACCAGAGATGTTGAAAAATTTAATAAATATGACGAAGATAAAAATAGGTGAAAAAGATATAGAATTAAGAAGTGATTTTGCTGAAGATTTACCAAGTGTGTTATATGGAGATAAAGGAAAGGTACAACAAGTAATATTAAATTTACTCACAAATGCAGCAAAATATACAGAAAAAGGATATATAGATTTTAATATAAGTTGTGTAAATGAAAAAGAAAAATGTAAATTAGTAATATCGGTTAAAGACACAGGAAGAGGAATAAAAAAAGAACAGATAGATAAACTGTTTACTAAATTTAATAGACTAGAAAGTGATAAAAATACAACATTAGAAGGAACAGGATTAGGACTAGCCATTACAAAAAATTTAGTAGAGATGATGGGTGGAAAAATAGTAGTAGATTCAACATATGGAGAAGGATCTAAATTTACAATATTCTTAACTCAAAAAATAATAGATAAAAGTAAAATAGAAATATATAAACAAGCAGATGAACAAGTAGAATTTCCAAATAAAAGAATATTAGTAGTAGATGATAACTTCTTAAACTTAAAAATAGCATGTAAACTTTTAAAAGATAGAAAAATAGATACAGAACAAGTTCAAAGTGGACAAGAGTGTATAGAAAAGATAAAAAGTGGAAATAAATACGATATAATATTTATGGATATCATGATGCCAAAATTAAGTGGAGTAGAAACATTAAAAATATTAAAAGATATAGAAGGATTTAATATACCTATAGTCGCACTTACAGCAGATGCGATGAGTGGAGTATCAAATAAATATATAGAAGTAGGATTTAATGATTATTTAAGTAAGCCAATAGAGAATAATGAATTAAATAGAGTATTAAATAAATTTTTAGTAGAAGGAATAAAGTCTATTGAAATAAAAGATAAAATTTTAATAGTTAATACAAAAGATGATGAATCTAAAGATATAATAAATGATGCATTAGATAAAATTCATGTAATAGGTGAATATTGCTCAGATGAAGAATGTATAGAAAGAATAAAAAATGATAATTATAAGGTAATAATTATAGAAGATTTAGATTTCACTAAATCACAAAATTTATTAAATTCTATTAAGAGAATTAAAAATTTTAATATACCTGTAATAGCACTTAGCGATACATCAACATATTTAAAAAGAGAGGATTATAAAAGGATGGGTTTTGATGATTATATAGCAAAACCTATAGCAGCCAAAGTATTCCAAAAAGTGATAAAACATAATATAGAATCTAAAAATGAAGATGGCAATGTAAATAATACTTAATACAAATGATAATTATATATAGTATAAACCATACAGTTCGTGTATGAAGTGACATTTATTAATAAAAAGAATTAAAAAATATATTAATCAGCAATAATCTAGAAGTATAATAGTGAATATTCAAAATTATTTAAAGGAACACGAAGTTAGTTAATAAAGAATCACAAACATAGTAATTTTGTGATTCTTTGTGTATCGTGGCGACATTATTATGGTTAAAGGAATGTATAATATCTAACAAAAAGGACTAGTATTTCTACTAGACCATTATATAAAAGTGCATACTGTAATAATTTAGCCACTTGTATATAAATGACGTATAGTTATTATACTAACACTTTCTATTTTATTTGTTTTAATTCTTCAACTTTATTTAAATTAATACTTTTAGTCATATTAAATTCATTTAACAATTCATTAACTATTTTTAGATTTCTTCTTAATATAATTAACTCTTCTTTACTTTTTTCTTTGGAATTTATGACTTTGTTTATTAATTCAAACTTTATTCCAACTATATCTTCTATATTCATAAAAACCTCCCCTTAATGCAAGGAATAATTATACATCAAATTTTAAATAATTGCAAATTAAACTATTTATATATTTAAAAATATGTTATAATTATTTTTGGAAGTGATGTGTTTTTATGAAAAAAGGAAAAATTTTATTAATTGTTTTACCTATAATATTATTGATTTTAGCTCTTTTATCTTATTTTAAGCTATCAAGTCTTAATACGGATGCTATGAAATTTAAAAGAGAATATGAAAAATATAATAATAAAAAAACTGACTCTGGTAAAGAATACTTAAATTTAAATATTGAAAGTAATAATCCTATGAAATATAAATCAGCAGATGATTTAATAGATATAATTTCTAATAAAACAGGTATAATTTATTTAGGATTTCCAGAATGTCCTTGGTGCAGGAATGCAATAAGTGTATTACTTGATGTTGCAGAAGAAAATGATATAAAAGATATATATTATTTTAATATTAAAAATGAAAGAGACTCATATACATTAGAAGATTCAAAACTAGTATATGAAAAAGATGAAAATGGTAACGAAATTAAGGGTACTAAAGATTACTCTAAGCTTTTAAAAGCACTTGATAGTGTTTTATTTGACTATGTTCTAGAAATAGATGAAAAAAAATATGAAACAGGTGTAAAAAGAATATATGCTCCATCAGTTATATTTATTAAAGATGGCAAAATTATTGGTATACAAGTATCAACTGTAGAAAGTCAAACTGATCCATATAAAAAATTAACTAAAGATCAATATAATGAATTATATGATATATATACTGATTATGTAGTTAAAATGAAAAGTAGTACTTGCTCTATTGATAAATCTTGTTAGTGAGGAAATATGGATTTAAAAGATATAGAAAAAAGTATAATAAAAAGGTATAGAAAAGATATATGGGTTCCTTTTGTAAAATGCATAAATGATTATAAATTAATAAATGATAATGATAATATTGCTGTATGTATAAGCGGAGGTAAAGATTCCTTTTTACTTGCTAAATGTATGCAAGAATTAAAAAGACATGGTAAAGTTAATTTTAATTTAAAGTTTATAGTTATGGATCCTGGATATAATAAAGAAAACTTAGAGCTAATTAAATCAAATGCTGAAAAATT
This sequence comes from uncultured Bacilli bacterium, assembly GCA_934148845.1. GTDB lineage: Bacteria > Bacillota_I > Bacilli_A > RF39 > UBA660 > UMGS1613. The sequence continues at coordinate 237,761 of CAKPDH010000001.1, read as the reverse complement.
AAATATACCTATTCATATTTTCACAAGTGATATATTTGATACTGTTGATAGAATTAGTAAGGAAAGTCCTTGTTATTTGTGTGCTAGAATGCGCAGAGGATGTCTTTATAGTGAAGCAGCTAAACTTGGATGTAATAAAATAGCGCTTGGTCATCATTTTGATGATGTAATAGAAACAATATTATTAAGTATTATATATAGTGGTGAAATGAAAACTATGATGCCTAAACTTCATAGTACTAATTTTCCTGATATGGAATTAATTAGACCTATGTGTTATATTAAAGAGCAAGATATAATAAATTTTTCTAATTATGCTGGTTTAAAATTTTTAAATTGTGCTTGTAAATTTACTTCAAAAAGTTCTACTGAAAATGTATCTAAAAGAAAAGAAATAAAAGAACTAATAAAAAAATTTAGAAAAATAAATCCATATATAGAAACTAATATATATAAAAGTAGTAAAAATGTAAATTTAGATGCTTTAATAGAATATAAAAAAGATGGCAAAAGATATAATTTCTTAGATAGGTATTAATATGAATTATCAAATAAAATTAGAAGAAATATTAAAAAATATAAATAAACCGCTAAAACTTTTACTTCATGCGTGTTGTGCTCCGTGTAGCTCTTATGTTATTGAATATTTAAGTAAATATTTTGATATAACAATACTTTATTATAATCCTAATATATATCCATTTGATGAATATACAAGAAGAATGAACGAGTTAAAAGATTTTTTAACTAAGTATAAAACAATTAATAAAGTAAAACTGATAGAAGTGCCTTATAATGATAAAGAATATTATAACAGTGTAGTAGGACTTGAAAATTTAGGTGAGAGAAGTATTAGATGTTATAATTGCTATAAATTTAGAATGGAATATGCTGCAATTTATGCAAAAGATAATAATTTCGATTATTTTACAACGACTTTATCTATAAGTCCTTATAAAAACTCTTTATGGATTAATGAAATAGGAGAAGAATTAGAAAGTAAATATGGAATAAAATATTTATATTCTGACTTTAAAAAGAAAAATGGGTATAAAAGATCACTAGAATTATCTTCAATATATAATTTATATAGACAAGATTATTGTGGATGTAAGTTTTCTTTTGAAAGTAGAAATAAAATTAGTGATCTAAAAAATGGTTCAACATCAAATAGTGTTGGTGGAACCAAAAACTAATAATAAATAAATTGATAAGAGGACTAAAAATTAGTTCTCTTTTATTATATTATATTGTTAATATTAAAATTTGTTTTGCATTTTAAAAACACCTGTTTATACATTTTAATAGTTAAATTTGACAATTTATAATATTTGTTGTAGAATAATGACTCACAAGGAGGGGTTTTGTAAATAAATTTAATTTTTATGAAAAATTCTTGCAAAAAATATAATTAAATACATATATAATTATTAAAGAAAAGAAAAGGAGTAAATAATAATATGATGAAAGAAGAAAAAGTATTAGATGAATTATTACAAAAAATTAAATTATATAAGAAAACTAAAGATAAAAGATTACAAAATGCAATTATTAAAGAGAGCATGGTGTTAGTTCCTGCTATAGCACGTGAATATAGTAAAGATACTTATTTTGATCAACAAGAGTTAGAAAGTTATGGATATGAAGGCTTAGTTAAGGCATTAGAAAAATTTAATCCAAAACGTGAAAATAATTTTTTCGATTATGCAAAAGCTTATATTGAGAAATATATTTTAATAGGTATTCAAACAATTTTAGTAAATAACAAAGATAGTTGGTATTATGATTATATCAATGCTAAAAAAATTATAGAAGAAGAACGTGGAGTAACATTGGAAGAATCACCTGAACTCATTGAAGATGTAATAGAATTACTTATTAAAACTGGAAAAACAAAAAATAACAAAGAAAATAGAGACTATCTTAAAAGAAAAATTATATCAATGTTAATAGGTAATGCAAGTTTGGATGATGATGAATTAGTAGAAGAGATGAATAATAATGGTCAATTAGTTGATCCAACTGATTGTGAAACACAAGCCGAAAATTCAGAACTTTTACTAGCATTAGATGAAGCGTTGATGAGTTTAACTGCTAGAGAAAGAGATGTTTTAGAACTAAAGTATGGCGTAAATGGAGTTTTTCCTATATCTATGTCTGAAATTTCAAGAAAATTCCAAATAGTGCCATCTCGTATCAGACAAGTCGAACAAAAAGCTCTTAGAAAATTAAGAGAATCAAAATTGTTAAAGTAACATAAAAAGTATAAAAATTCATTTAATTTTGCATAGGTTCAGATAATTCTGAGCCTATTTTTTATTTGCCTTTTAAGGGTTTAATGTCAAGTGATGAAATCAAAAACTAATGATAAATAAATTGATAAGTGAACTAAAAATTAGTCCACTTTTATTGTACTTATCAAGTTTGCGTTTATCTTTTAAAACTAATTTTCAATATTTTTGAAGTTTAGAATAATTATGATTAGTTTTAGTTCATAAACGAATTTTAGTTTTATCTAAAAATTTCTAGCTTAAATAATAATATGAAATTTATCTAGAATTGTTAATTTATAATATAAATTCAAAGTAATGAATTTAACACTATAGTAAGTTTCTTTTTCATCTTTAATATTTAGAATATTTTTAGTATAATCAGTGTTTTATATTTAAATCCCATTGTATCATGAATTTCTGATATGACTCTTTTTATCAACTAAAAATAGTGTCAAGTTATTCATCAATACTAATTATTATAAAGTCAAAAATAATCTGTAGCGCTTAATGCGCTTTTTTTAATCTATTTTTAATTTTAAATGTCTATTTTTATCATATACATGTTATAATTATATTGGGTGTTATAATGGAAAAATTTGATAGATTAAAACTTTTGGTTGGAGATAAGTTTGATGATATAAAAAATAAAAGAGTTTTGATAATAGGTCTAGGTGGTGTTGGAGGATATGCTTTTGAAGCCTTAGTTAGATCTGGTATAGAAAACTTTATTATTGTTGATAATGATACTGTTGATGTAACAAATCTAAATAGACAAATAATAAGTACTACTAATAATATTGGTAAAAGTAAAGTATTAGAAGCAAAAAATAGAGCATTACTTATAAATCCTTCAGTTAATATAAAAACTATTGATGACTTTATTACACTGGATAATATAAATTCTTTATTTTTAGATAAAATAGATTATATAGTGGATGCATGTGATACTATTACAGTAAAACTTGAATTAATACGTATATCTAAACAAAAAAATATCAAATTAATTTCATCAATGGGAACTGGTAATAAAATGGATCCATCAAAATTTAAAATATGTGATGTAAGAAATACGAGCTATGATCCAATTGCTAAAATAATTAGAAAAATGGTTAAAGATGAAAAGATTAAAGGAAAAGTAATGGTGGTATCCAGTACAGAAAAAGGTATTCATAAAAATATAAGTACAATACCTTCAAACTCTTATATTCCAGCACTATCTGGAATATTATGCGCAAGTTATGTAATAAATGATATAGTAGGTGATTTACATGTTTAATAATTTAGAAAAAATACTAAAAAAGATAAAAGGAAATGTTTTATTAATAGCTTGTGATGATGCATTTTTAAAATTCCTTGATTCAAATAATTCTGTAAATTTGTATTCAATTACTAAACAAGATAATAAAAGCGCAAAAAAAGCAAGTTCTAAAATGAAATTTAATAGGAGCAAAAACATAAATATTAAAAAGCTTAGAAAAAAAATAAATAAAAAATCAGTTGACTTTTTATTTATAAATATTGATGAAGTAAGACATTATTATAAATATATTATAAAAGATACAATATATATTTGTAATAATATAATATACTTATATTCTAATAATAAAATTTCTAAAGATTTTATTATAGATAAGTATAATAGATATGATACAAATATAGAATGTACTTTATATAAAGATGGTTATTTAATTAAGATAGATGCTACTAAGGCACATAATAAATATATTAAAGATAAAATATATTTTGTTAAGGATACTTTATATAACATAGCAGATACTATTGGAAATATTTTAATTAGTTAATATTTAGTTAATACTAAATATTTTTTTTCGACATAAATATATTATAGTGTATTTTATAATGTATTTGGTGATTATATGAGGAAGAGATTTAAAACTAAAAAAAATTTTAAATTAAAAAACTTAATATATTTATTAATAATTTTAATTGTAGCTATTATTCTTAATTTATTTTCTAATATTAAGTTTGATAGTAATACTAATATAGTAGAAAATACTTTAAATTTAGTTGGTTTTAAAAAATTAAATATATTGTCTAATTTATCTAATTTTATTAATAAAAATATATTTAATTCACCAGATAAAATACTAAAATCTCAAATATTATATGATAAAAAAGATAGTAACCATAAAGAAGATATAGAACAAGTTAATTTTAGTTATAATCAAAATAAATTACCTAAAGTATACTTATATAATACTCATCAAGGTGAGACTTATTCAAAAGAATACTTAGAAAATTCAAATATAAATCCTACAATTTTAATGGCAACATTAATGTTTAAAGACAAACTTGAAAATATAAATATTAATACTCTTGTTGAAGAAAGTAATATATTAGAGTATATGAAAAAAAATAACTATAATCATGCTAAAAGTTATATAGCAAGTAGATATTTTTTAAGTAATACTATTAATAAATATAATAGTATTCAATTATATATTGATGTACATAGAGATGCAGCTTTAAAAAATGTTACTACTACTAATATTAATAATAAAGCATGCGCTAGAATTTTATTTGTAGTTGGTCTTGAAAATAGTAATTATAAGAAAAATTTAGATACAACCAATAAAATTAATAATATGATTAAATCTAAATATCCAACTTTAACACGTGGTATTATGAAAAAAGAAGGATATGGAGTAAATGGAGTATATAATCAAGATTTAAATGATAATATAATATTACTTGAACTTGGTGGGAATAATAATAATATTGATGAAGTTAGTAATACTCTAGACTTAATTGTGCCTATAATAGGAGAATATTTAAATGAAAAAAAAGAATAATAATAAACTTTTTAATATAATATTTTTTATGTTTTTACTTTCTTTTATTATTGTATATTTTTCCCAAATAACAGGATATTACCAATATCAAAATTATAAAAAAAGTGAATTAACTAAAGAACAAATTAAACAGTTTGAATCGGATATAAAAAATGGAAAAAAGGTTGATTTAAGTCAATATTTAGCTAATTCAAATACTACTTATGATAATAAGCTATCTAAATTTACAAGTAAAGTAAGTGATGGCATTAGTAATGTTGTAAAAAAAATGGTAGAAGGCACTTTTAAATATATATCAAAGCTTGTTGATGAGTAAAGTAAATATTAAAAATTTACTTTTATTTTTGACTTTTAAACTAGCTCATGATAGAATTATATAGGTGATTTAAATGGAGCAGTTAACACGTAGTGAATTAAGAGAAAAAATTATGACTATTTTATATCAAATAAATGTTTATAATATAAATAAAATAGAATATGATGTAGATAGCGTTATAAAAGAAGTAAATCCAATAGATAATGAATTTGTAAAAGATATAGTTTATGGTGTAATTACAAACAAAGAAAAAATAGATAATATAGCTAACGAATATCTTAATAATTGGACAATTGATAGACTTGGTAATACAGATCAAGCAATTATTAGAATGTCTATTTATGAGTTACTATATACTAAAACACCAGAAATTGTTGTTATAAATGAAGCAATAGAGCTTGCAAAATCATATAGTGATGATGATGTTAGAAAAATGATTAATGGTATGCTTGATAAAATATATCGTAATAAGGAAAAGTATGAATGATAAATATTTAAGTGTAAGCGCAATTACTCGCTATCTTAAAGCTAAATTTGATAGTGATGATAATCTTAGAGTTGTGTATTTAAAAGGTGAAGTTTCTAATATTAAGTATCATACAACTGGACATATTTATTTTTCAATAAAAGATGAAAATAGTAAGATAAATGCAATTATGTTTTCTAAAAATGCAAGTAAGCTACTATTTAAACCAGTAGATGGGTCTAAGGTGTTAATCACTGGTAGAATTACTGTATATGAAGCGACAGGCGGATATCAAATATATGTTGATTCTATGATCGAAGATGGTATAGGAAATTTATATATAGCATTTGAAAAATTAAAACAAGATTTAGCTAAGGAAGGGTTATTCGATTCAAAGCATAAAAAACCAATTCCAAAAATTCCAAATAGAGTAGGAGTTGTGACTGCGCCTACTGGAGCAGCTATAAAAGATATTTTATCAACTATTAAAAGACGATTTCCTATTTGTGAGGTAATTTTATTTCCATCACTTGTTCAAGGAGAAATGGCAAAAGATGATATAGTTAAAAATATACGTCTTGCTGAAAATTATAATCTTGATGTTTTAATTGTAGGTAGAGGAGGGGGCTCTATTGAGGATTTATGGCCATTTAATGAAGAGATAGTAGCTCGTAGTATATATGAATGTACTATTCCAGTTATAAGTGCAGTAGGGCATGAAATTGATTTTACAATAGCTGATTATGTAGCAGATATGCGTGCTCCAACCCCAACTGGAGCAGCTGAAATGGCAGTACCAAATATGAGTGATCTAATTAATAGTATAAATAATTTAAAAATTAGATTAAATGAATCTATGAATAAAAAAATAAATTATCAAAAACTATATTTAGATTCAATTAAAAATTCATATGCACTTAAAAATCCATTAATTATGTATGAAAATAAAAAACAAAAACTAGATATCTTATTAGATAATTTAAATAAAATATTATTAAAAAAATATGATAATATAAGTCATAAAATAGAACTAATAAAGAAAAATTATATAATAAATAATCCAAGTATATTATATAAAGATTATATAAATAAATTAAATAATTTAATAGAAAAGTTAGAGCTTATTAATCCAATTGGTGTACTTAAGAGGGGATACTCATTAACTTATCAGGATAATAAATTAATAAGTGATATAAATAATATTAAAATAAATTCAAAAATAGTTATTAAATTATATAATGGAGAAGTTAATGCTACTGTATCTAGTACTAAGGAGGATATAAATGACTAAAGAAAAAGAAGTTAAATTTGAGGAAAAGTTAAAAAAATTAGAAAACATAGTAAATGAACTTGAATCAGGAGAAATAGATCTAGATGAATCAATAGAAAAGTATAAGGAAGCTATGAATCTTGTTAAAGAATGTGATAGTAAATTAAAAAGTGTAGAAGAACAAGTAAATAAAATTGTTACAGAAAATGGAACTTTAGAAGACTTTAATATTGAATAATTTTATGGGGGTTTGGTATGAATACAGAAAGTAATTTACCATTTTCAAAAAAATATTTATCTAATAAAAGAGATAATAATGGTATAAAAAGACAAGTATATCTTGAAGATTATATTACTACGCAAAATTATTTTATTAATCCTAAAATTTATTATGATGATAATGAAATTATATTTGCTGATGGCTTTAGTATATTAATAATTAATTCTAAATTTTTCAGTCTAGATACACCCTTATTTAAAAAAATAGAAAAGGGTGCATATCAACTTTCAAATAAACTTTCTATAACAGATTTAAAGCATATGCATAGATATATTAATGATGCAACTAATGTTTTTGGGAAAAAAGAAAATAGCATGTTAATAATAAAAGAAATAGAAAACTTTGCTATTGTAAATTATTTAAAAAATGAAGAATTAAAAAAAGAATTTTTTGATTTAAATGAACTTGAATGTATTAATGCAATTCTTGATAATCCGAGATATTCAATGTCATTAAAAAAAACTATACTAAAAGCTGAAAGTAATATAGGTAAAGCTTATATTTATAGTTTAAAAAAATAAAAGTACAAAAAAGACTACTAACAAGTTTACAATAATCTTTGTATCTTTATAGTAGTCTAATGTACTTTTTATTTTTCGGCTTCTTCTAACATATTTACAATTAATATTCCATAACCTTTATGAGGATTTTCAACAACTACATGTGTAACTGCACCAATTATTTTATCTTTTTGAACTATAGGACTACCACTCATACCTTGAACAATACCATTAGTTTTTTCTAGTAATCTTTTATCAGTAATCTCAAATTCTATATTTTTAAGTTTATCTTTGGTTTCTTTTGCATTAGTAATATTTATACTAAATTCTTCTACCTTATTATCCTTTATAACTGTAAGTATTTTAGCTTCTCCAAGCTCTATATCAGAAATATTAGCTACTTTATATAATGTTTTATCTGTAGTATCTAAAGTATATCTTCCAAAAAGTCCTTTTTTGGTATTTTTAAAAACATCACCCATTACTTCATTACTATAAAGTATAGCATTTTTTTCTCCAGGATTTCCTCTGTCACTTCTAGTTATACTAGTAATTTTAGAATTAAAAATAGTTCCATCATTTATACTAATTATATCTTTAGTATTATTATCTGCAATTTCATGTCCTAATACACCAAAAATATTAGTATTTGGATCTATAAATGTAAGTGTTCCAACACCAGAAATAGAATCTTTTACATATAATCCTGTTTTTTTAGAACCATCCATCTCATATAAATTAAGAGTTGTTGTATCCTTCTTTTTATTCCTAGTATAATCTATCTTTAAACTGTCACAGTTACATTCATTTATTATATTTACCATATCTTCAACCTTATAGACACTTTTATTATTTATTTGGCTTATTATATCACCATCTTTTAGTCCTGACTCCATAAGTTGATTATGACCATTTACTTCATATGAACCTGCAATAATAATTCCTTTTGTATTAAGTTTTATTCCAACAGTTTCACCACTAGCTATAATATAATCTGAATATCCAAATACTATTTGTGGAATAATAAAAATAGATAGAAAAAGCGCTATTGTTTGTTTTTTTAAAAATTTAAAAAACATACAAACAACTCCTTTTGACTACCATTAATATTATGTAAAGATAATTTAAAAATATAGAAAGAAAAAAATACCATTATGGTATTTTATAAAAGTATAGTTTTATTATTTTGCCTAGTAAATTCATCTTTATCTTTTCTATTTAAGCAAAAATTTATTATTTTTTTAGCAATCTTGCTTAAACTTAAATTGTTTAAATGACAATCCATACTTGTTAAATATAATAAATCATCCTCACTTAATAACTCTTCTTCATATAAATCACTTAAAGAAAAGACATCTTTAAATTTTTTATTAATTGCTATATATCTTTCAAGTCCATATGTACCATTACTCTTATATATTGAATTAATTAATTCATGTTTTTTATATAAACTTATAAATGTTTGTTTATAGTCTATATCCATAGATTCATTAAATGAGTTTAATATATCTATACTTTCTTTAGCATATATCATATTATTTAAATTACATGGTAATTCTTTTTTTCTTGCAAGCCTAATGGTTGCATATGCATATATTTTATTTTGAAAATTATTTATATTTGATAGATATGAATTAGTTTTTAAATAATTATTAATTGCGTCTCTATTCTGATTCATTTTAATACCTAATAATTTAACTTTATTTAATTCTTCTTCCGTTGCACAATTATTATTATATATGCGGAAAAATTCCTCGTTATCTTTCAAAAATTCATATAAAGTAAGTAATAATTCTTTATTATCATTATTATTTTTTATTTCATTTTTAATAAAATCAATTAATTCTAAGTTCATAAAAATCCCCCTTTATGAGTTCTTATTCTACAACAAATAATACAGATTGTCAAATTCATATTATTAGTTTATAATATATATGTGATTTTATGAAAAGATTTAAAAAAATATATATAGAAATAACTAATAGTTGTAATCTTAATTGTAAGTTTTGTATCAAAAATAAAAGAAGGGTTGAATTTATTAGTATTAAAAATTTTAAGATTTTAATAGATAAATTAAAGCCTTATACTGATTATTTATATTTTCATGTTATGGGAGAACCATTAATGCATCCAAATATAAATGAACTTATCAATTTGGCTTATAAAGACTATAATATAAATATAACAACAAATGGATATCTTATAAAAAAAATAAGTTCTAATAAAAATATACGTCAACTTAATATATCACTACATAGCTTTGATGAATCATATAATATAGATTTAATAGATTACTTAAATAATATATTTAATACAATTGATAATATGAATAATACATATATTTCATTAAGATTATGGGTAAAAAATAAATTTAATAATAAAGTAATAGATTATATAAATAATAGATATAATTTAAATATTAATTATGATGTTATAAATTATAAAATTAATGATCATATATTTATAAACAATTTTCATGAATTCATTTGGCCAGATATAAATAATAATTACTATAGTAAAGTAGGGAAGTGCAAGGGATTAATAGATCATATTGGAATACTTGTAAATGGGAATATTATTCCTTGCTGTTTAGATAGTGAGGGAATACTCACACTTGGTAATATATATGAAGATTCTTTTGATGAAATATTAAAAAAAGATAGAGTTATTAAAATGATAAATGGATTTCAAAATAATAAAAAAACAGAAGAATTATGTAGACATTGTAGTTTTATAGGAGGAAAAAATGATTAAAGAATTTAAAAAATTTATTTCTAGAGGTAATGTAGTAGATCTTGCGATAGGTGTTGTAATAGGAGGAGCTTTTAGTAAAATTGTATCTTCATTAGTAGATAATATAATTATGCCCATTGTTGGAATAATTATAGGAGGAATAGACTTTTCTAATTTAACAATTAAAATAAATGATGCTAAAATAGAATATGGATTATTTTTACAAAATATAGTTGATTTTTTAATAGTTGCTTTTTGTATATTTATAGTTATAAAGGCTTTTAATAAAATAACACATAAAAAAGAAGAAAATAAAGTAAAAGAAAAAAGCGATGAAGTTAAAATTTTAGAAGAAATAAGAGATACATTACAAAAAAATAAAAAATAGTAATTTACTACTTTAATTAATATTTCGTGCACTTTTACTTATAAATAAAAGATTAGAAAAAAATATTCCAATCTTTTTATATGATACTTATTTTTATGCAAATATTGCTAAAATTCCAGATCCAACCATAGCAAGTATTAATATTATAATAATTATTTTTTGTACATTTGAATTCATAATCCACCTCAAGTAATATTATATAATATTTTAAATTAAATTGGAATAATTTTTAAAAAAATAAATATTATTAACTAGGTGATAATATGGACAAACTATTAAATAATATAAAATTTGATAAAAAATATGTTTTCTTTTCTATGGTATTAGTTATATTAGGTATTATTACAGGATCTTTATTTATAGTAATATTAAATAGTGCTGATAAAAATTTAGTTATAGAATATATTACTGATTTTATAGATAGTATTAAAAATAATTCTATAAATAATATTGATATATTTAAAAATACATTATTAATTAATTATATAATAATAATTATTATTTCTATTATAGGTTTTACTTATTTTTTCTTTCCAGTTAATATTATAGTATTGTTTTATAAAGCATTTATTATAGGCTTTAGTCTTGCAGCATTTATTTTAACATATAAATTTAAGGGAATATTATTAAGTATTATATATATAATACCGCATTCAATTATTAACATACTTTTATTTTCTCTTTTAGTATCCTTTACACTTAAATTATCAATAAATATGATCAAATATATTATAAAGAAAAAAGAAGTCAATATGAGGGGCTATTTTAATAAATATCTATACATGTTTTTAATATTTATATTTCTTATTACTTTAACTAGTACATATGAATCATTTATTGTACCTAAGTTAATTAAATTATTTGTAAAAATAATTTAATACCCAATATTATTGTTTACCCATCCTTTACACTTGACAAATGTAAATATTGTGATAAAATTATAATTGGAGGGTAAAACATGAATGATAAATTAATTAATTTATTACGTGAACTTGGAATTTCTAAAGTAAAATTAGCTAAATTTTTAGGAGTTTCAAGACAAATGATTTATAATTATTTAGAACTTGGTGATATTAATAAATGGCCTAAAGATAAAAAAATATTATTATTAAATTTACTAGGTATTAAAAGCCCAGAAGAAATAGATAAAATACATATAACAACTGATTATATAATGCAAGTTGAGAATAGATTAAACTGTTTATGTGATAGTAAAAAAGAAGAAAATAATAGTAGGGTAGGTAACGATATTTTATCTGGAGTAAGTATGAAAAATCAAGAATTATTTATAGGAATTATGGATCTTGTTAAAGAATATCTTGAAGATAATGGTATTGAAGGAAAAAATATTGTTAATTATTTTTACCATTATTTACAAGCAATCAATAATACAAAGGAACTTAAATATATTCTTGCTTATGTAGCTAAAGAAACTGGATTTGAAAAACCAATGGAATTTGTTTTTGAAGAAGACGAACAATTTATCTTTGAAAGTGTAATGTTCTCTGCTATGGTATTATATAGAAGTGGTAAAGCATCAAAAAGTAAGCTTGCTGAGTCACACAGACGTTTTGTAAACCAAATAGAACAAAAAATGGAAGATAAATTAAGTCGTACTATGGAATTAAATAATGTTAAAGCTCAAGCACTTAAGGAACTCGGATATACTGAACTTACAGTTGATAATGCAAATGAAATATTTGATAAAATAGCTGAAATTGAATCAAGAAAAACAGCATTTAAAAGAATAGATGATAAATAATATCTCCTATTTTTTTTATGCATTTCCCCTATTCTATATTTTTATGAAATAGGGGAATACTATTAATAATAAATATTAAATTAGTTAATTACATCAAATACACTAAATTATAAAAACTTTACTAATAAAAAAATTATGAAAAATTAAAATTAAACTTAACAACTAATCATTTAATTTATTATCGTTTAATATCCTATAATATATATTATGTTAACTTCTGTATATTTTTATGAAATAGTTATGGAGAATTTATTTTATCTTTATCACTTCACACTATTTGCTAATATGAATTTTTTAAATTTTCATAATTATATCTAATTATTATATCTAATTTTATAATTATGAAATAATTCATTAAACTTAGTTCTTTTAACTTATAACTCTACAAGCATAATTTTATTTTTTATATTTTAATTGTTTTTTAAAATTAAGTATATAATTTTTATTTGTGATAATACTATTATTGGGTGATTTAAATGAAGAAAAGTAAAAAAGATTCTAAGATGAATAATAAGAATAATTGTAGATCAAACAATTATGATAAAACAAATAATGAATCAAATAACACAGATATTAATTGTAAATAACCCAAAATAAAAGAGAAACTAATTCTCTTTTTCTTTATATTTAATAAGTGCCTTAGATATTTGATCAGGACAAGAAGTATTTTTAAAGCCACATTTAATGTTTTTTAATTTATTTATTATATAATCAATGTCTTGGCCTTTACATAGTTCTTTAATGCCTAGTAAATTTCCAGGACATCCCCCTATTACATCAATATCTATTATTTTGTTATTTTCTATTTTAAATATCATTTTTTTGGAACATACACCAACAGGAGTATAAGTATATTCTTTCATTAAACCACTTCCCTACTGATATTTTAACATACATTAATTAAATAGTAAATGATTTATAATCATTATAATTGAACCTATTATAATGTATTTTATAGTATTTATTTTATTATAATTTTTAGCTTCTTTATATAATTCATTAATTGCTATATTAACCATCATACCAGCAATAATACTATATATTATTCCTAGTACTATATTGTTAACATATTTAGATAAGAATAAATATGATATTAAAGCACCAATTGGTTCTGATATACCTGATATAAACGTATATATAAATGCTTTTAATTTGCTACCTGTTGAATAATATATAGGTATACTAATAGAAATTCCTTCCGGTATATTATGAAGTGCTATTGCAATGCATAAAGTAATACCTAAACTTATGTTTTGTTTTGAAGTAATATATGTAACTATTCCTTCTGGTATATTATGCATCATAATAACAAGCATAGAAATAATCCCAAGTTTATATAAATTAGGGCCTGTTTTAGATTTTTTTTCTACTTTAGTATCAATCATATTAGATAGAATTATTCCTATTAAAAAGCCTGTTATAATTAAAATAAAAGTATATACTATGTTAAAATGATTTTTTATTAATATAAGTGAATTTGGTATTAAATCTGTAATAGATACAGTTGCCATAACCCCACAGGCAAAGCCTAATGTTTTGCTTATTATTCTATCTTTATCACATTTTATATATATAAACAAATATCCTATTAATGTAGATAATCCAGCCATTGTAGATAGTATTAATGAAATTTTAGTACTATACATTATATCACCACTTAATTATATGTAACTATAATAAAAAATTAATTATATTTCAAATTAATTTTTATTTACAAGTATATGATGATTCTAAATAATTTTCTTTAACACTTTTAAGTGTTAATGTGTTTAAATATTCATCACTTGTTTCTGAATTTAAATCTACTTCTAAAGTTACAGTAATAGTTTTATCTTCTAATTTAACTATACAATTTTTATATGTATTTTTATCTTTATTTTTACAGTCTTCTATAAAATAATTTTTTTGTTCTTCCATATCATAATCTAATACATAATTATAAGTAGTTATATCATAGTAAGCTAATAGTTTATCTCCATTATCATTAAAATCATACAATCCAGTATAACTAATTTTTAAAGCTTCTTTATTACTATCATCGTCATTTTTAGAGTATTTTTTTGTTATATAATAAACTTGACCTACAGTAAAATTCTCTTCTCTTGTACATTCAAATTTATTTGTATAAGTTATTTCTTTAGTATTATTATCTTTACTAGAACATCCTACTGTTAAAAATAAACAACTAAATAAAATTAATAATAAATATTTCTTTTTCATAAGCCTCTAATAATTTATTTTAACTTATCTAAAAAGCTTCTACCTACATTAGGTAATTTTACATTAAAATTAGAAGCTATAGTAGCGCCTATATCACTAAAGCAATCAAGTTCTTTTATATGTTTTGGATCTTTAAAACTTTTAGAATATATTAAAACAGGTGTGTTCTCTCTTGTATGATCTGTTCCTTTATATGATGGATCATTACCATGATCTGCTGTAATTATAACCATATCGTCATCCTTTAAATTGCTTTTTATAATAGGAATATAATTATCAAATTCTTTAATTGCTTCTGCATAGCCTTTAATATTTCTTCTATGGCCATATTTGGAATCAAAATCATTCAAATTAGTAAAGCATAATCCAGTAAAGTCTTCTTTTATAGTTTCAATTAGAGTATTAATACCTTCTAAATTATTTCCAGTATGTGTTGTTTTTGTAATCCCACATCCATTAAATATATCATTAATCTTTCCAATAGCGATTACATCATAATTATTATTTTTAAGATTATCTAATACCGTATCACCTTCTGGATTTAATGCATAATCTCGTCTATTTCCTGTTCTAACAAAATTTCCTATCTCTCCTATATAAGGACGAGCAATTATTCTACCTACTTTATATTCATCCTTTAAAGTAAGTTCTCTAGCTATTTTACAATCATTATATAATTCTTCAAGCGGTATTATATCTTCATGTGCCGCTATTTGAAGTACTGAGTCTGCTGATGTATATACTATTAAGCTTCCTGTTTTTATTTGTTCTGGACCTAATTGCTTTATTATTTCAGTACCAGATGCATCACAGTTTCCAATGATTTTTCTTCCAGTTCTTTTTTCAAGCTCATTTATAAGTTCTGGTGGAAATCCTGTTTTAGTGAATGTTTTAAATGGGATAATTGTACGAATCCCCATCATTTCTAAATGACCCGTTAGTGTATCTTTTCCATTTGCTTTAGGATGAGCTTTAGTATAATATGAATCAGTATTTTGAACATCCTTACCTATTAGGTTTAAAAAACCCATTTTCTCTAAGTTTGGATAATCTATAGGATTATATTTTACAATATGTCCAAGTGTATTAGCACCCACTGAATCAAAGTTTTTAGCATCTATTGCTTCCCCTACTCCGAGTGAATCTAAAACTATTAAAAATATTCTCTTAAATTTCATAATAACCTCCAAGATTATTATATATAAAAAATGTTCTTTATTAAATATTTTATATTATAATTTTTTTATTATTTACATTTTTTTACTAATTTCCATGTGGGTGATAATTGTTATAATTATTTTTAAGTTCTTCATTTGTAAGATGAGTATATATTTGTGTCGTTGATATATCTGAATGTCCTAATAATTCTTGTATTGTTCTAAGATCAGCACCATTTTTAAGCATATGACTTGCAAATGAATGTCTTAACACGTGAGGAGATATTTCTTTGTCTATTTTATTTTCTTTAGCTATTTTTTTTATAATTTTAAAAAAACCTTGTCTAGTCATTTTGTTTCCATGATTATTTAAAAAAATATAATCATTATTTCCTTTTTTTAACATTTTATTTCTATATTTGTATATATAATCTTCTAAATACTCTAAAGCGTACTCCCCTATTGGTATTACTCTTTCTTTATTTCCTTTTCCATATATTCTTACTAAATCATCATTTAAATCCACATCAGACAGTTTTAAGTTAACAAGTTCACTTACACGAAGCCCACTAGAATACATAAGTTCTAACATAGCTTTATTTCTGTAACTAAAAGCACAGTCAAGCTTGATATTAAGTAGCGTATCTACTTCATTTACTGTTAATATTTTAGGTAAGCTTTTCTTCTTTTTTGGCATATATAATAAATCAGTAGGATTTGTATTTATTATTTTTTCAATATTTAAAAATTTATAAAAGCTTTTTAAGCAAGAAATATTTCTAGATATTGATGTTTCATTTAAATTACGATCTGATAAGTTTTTTATATATTTTTTTAAATCATTTGAGTCAATATCTTTAATATCTTTATTATTAAAAAAGTATAAAAATTTATCTAAATCTTCTTTATAAGACATAATTGTATTATTACTATAGCCTTTATCTATTAATAAATATCTTGTAAATTCGTCTATTAGTTCATTTATTTTCATATTATCACAAGTATATTATATCACTTTTTTAGATAATATGATAAAATATTTATGGTGATTTTATGGAACCTTTAGCAATTAAACTTAGACCTAAAAAAATATCTGATATTGTAGGTCAAAAACATTTATTAGGTCCTGGTAAAGTATTAAGTAATTTAGTTAAAAATAAAAAACTTTTCTCTATGATTTTATATGGTAAACCAGGAATTGGTAAAACAAGTATAGCATGTGCTTTAGTAAATGAGCTTGGCTTAAAATATAGAATGCTTAATGCAACGGTAAATAATAAAAAAGATTTTGATATCGTAGTAGAAGAAGCTAAGATGTATGGAGAACTTGTAGTTATTATGGATGAAATTCATAGATTAAATAAAGATAAGCAAGACTTATTACTGCCTTATTTAGAAAGTGGATTGATTATATTAATAGGTATGACTACAGCAAATCCATATCATTCTATAAATCCAGCAATAAGATCTAGATGTCAAATATTTGAGCTAAAGGAATTAGTAAGCGAAGATATTATTATTGCTTTAAATAATGCCATAAACTATTTAGAAGATATAAAAATAAATGATGATGTTATAAACTATATAGCAAACATATCAAATGGAGATTTAAGATATGCTTATAATTTATTAGAAGTAGCGTATTTTTCTTGTGATAAAAAAATAAGTATTGAAGATATTAAAAGCATTAGTAATAAACCTAATATTTTTCATGATAAAAATGGTGATGGGTACTATGATGTAATAAGTGCTTTTCAAAAGAGTATACGTGGATCTGATGTTGATGCTGCGCTTCATTATCTAGCAAGATTAATACAGGCTGAAGATCTTGATATTATATATAGAAGAATGAGTGTAATAGCATACGAAGATATTGGTCTTGCTAATCCTATTATGGGTGTTAAAGTTGACGCTTGTATCAATGCTTGTGAAAGACTTGGGCTTCCTGAGGCTAAAATACCACTATCCCAAACAGTAATAGAGCTTTGCCTTTCTCCTAAATCTAATAGTGCTTATTTAGCTATAGCTGAAGCGCTTAATGACTTAAACAAAAATAATGTTGGTAATGTTCCAAACCATATTAAAACTTCAGCAAAAGATTATAAATATGCTCACGATTACCCTAATCATATAGTAAAACAGCAATACTTACCTGATAATTTAATAAAAAAAAGATACTATATACCGCAAAAAAATAAAAATGAAATAAAACTAAAAGAGATTAATGATAATATTAAAAAAATTATCGATTAATCTCTTTTTTATATATCTAAACCTTTTCTAAGTCTTAGCTTATATAATTGTTCATTTAAACTATTTATAGAATCTTTAATATATATACGCTCATTTTCTAAATCCTCTTCCGTAGGGAGATTTTTATATGTATAATAAGACATTAATTTAACTATACCAATTAAATAAAGAATAAAACAAGTTATTGTAATAATTATACTTATTATTAATATGATAAGTAATCTAACATTAAATAATAATAATATAAATGGAATAAAAGGTATTATACAGTATATATATGAAAAAATAACTTTACGAATATCTTCTTTTTTATAATACTCTGCCTTCTCTAATTTTTTTAATTTATATTCTAAATTTTTTATTTTATTTTGTACATCTTTTATTTGTTCATTTATCATATATACTCCTTTACAACATTAAGATAAACAATTCAAGTGCGTTATCTTTATCTAACTTTCCAGTTTTAATTCCTATATCTAAGTCTGCTAAATCAGATAAATATTTAAGTAATATTTCTCTATTATATTTAGATGCAGTTAAAAGTGCTAAATGAACTGGATATTTATGTACTTTTAATATTGATGAAATCATATCTTCACTATATCCCATACTTGTAAACATTAATGTTTGATACATAAGTCTAAATTTACTTGCAATAAGCGCAATTAATTTAATAGGCTCTTCATTTATCTTTAAAAGTACTTTATACATTCTAAGCGCATCTTTTTTATTTTTATTAATAATGGAATCTACAAACTTATAAATATCAATATTATAACTTGTAGAAGCTAAATCATTAATATCCTTATCTAAAATTACTTTATCATCTAGTTTATATATTTTTAGTTTTTCTATTTCTTGATATAAAATTTCTATATTATTTCCAGACTTTTTTACTAATAAATCTATTGTACTATTACTAATACTATAGTCATCAAATAATTTTTTTATAGTATCATTAATATTTTTAGGACTAGTAAATTCTTTTATTATTCCATTTTCTTTAAATAATTTTACTATTTTTTTTGTTGTATCTATTTTATCATTTGTAATAAATATAAGAGTTGTAAAACTATTTTTATTTTTTAAATATTCTTCTAAAATAACAATATTTTTATCTTTTTTATCATTTTTAGTAAAAATATATGAATTTTCTACTATAATTACTTTATTTGAATCAAATAGTGATACAGTATTAGCGTCTTCTATTATATCTTTTATATCACAGGTTTCTAAATCATACTTAGAAACATTAATAGAATCAACTTTTAAGCTATCTAGTATATTTTTAATTTCTTGATCAATAAAAAAGTTTTCTGTACCATAAAATAAATAATTCATACATCACCTACTATTTTAATTCTTCTAATTTTACACTTACTAATTTACTAACACCAGATTCTTGCATTGTTATTCCGTACAATACATCTACATATTCCATAGTCTTCTTTTTATGAGTTATTACTATAAACTGAGTTTTACTCTTTAATTTATTAATATATTCTCCAAATGACTCAACATTAACCTCATCAAGGGCAGCTTCAACCTCATCAAGGATTGAAAAAGGCACCTTTCTTGATTTTAATATAGCAAATAATAAGCTAATTGCAGTAAATGTTTTCTCACCGCCACTAAGTAAGCTTATACTCTTTAGTGTTTTTCCTGGTGGGCAAGCTTCTATTTCAATACCTGTTTCAAGTAAATTACTTGGATCAGTTAAAGTTAATTTAGCATTTCCACCTTTAAATAATTCTTTAAAAGTTGTACTGAAATTTTCTTGAATAACTTTAAAAGTAGCTCCAAATTCTTTTTTCATAACTGTATCCATTTCACTTATAATTTCAAGTAAAGTATTTTCGGAATTACTTAAGTCTTCTTGTTGATGTATTAAAAATTCATATCGTGTACTTACTTTTTCGTATTCTTCAGGAGCCATAGTATTAACAGGTCCTAAATCTTTTATTTGCTTTTTTAATGAATTTACTTTATTACGTGCAGTTGTACTATCGGTAGATAGTATAAACAATTTTTTTGCATGCTCATATGTCATTGAATAAGTTTCATTTAATGTATTTAATAAAGTATCTAATTTAACATCAGCTCTATTTACCTTTATTTCTAATTCGTGTAATTCATTGTTTTTTAAATTATATAGCGAATTTTCTTGTTTTATTGTATATTCAAATTCACTTAATTCATTCTGTAATTTCATTTTATTATTATTTAATAATTCTAATGAAGATAATATGTTATCTTTTTTACTTGCAGCATTGTAGTATTCTTTCAATACTTTATTTTCTTCTTCATCTATAGTATTATTTAATGAATTATTAATATTTGATATTTGAAGTTCTATCTCATCTAGTTTCCTATTTCCCTCATTTATTTTATTTTCACTAGATTTAATATATTCTTTTATATTAATTTTATTTTTATTACATATATATAACTTATCTTCAAGAGTTCTAAGTTTATAATCACATTCATTAATTTCGTTTTCTATATTCTTTTTATCTTGTATTAATTTATCATATTCTTTTATATTATTTTCAAGATCATATTTATCTGTAATAATATTACGTATTTTAATATTACCACCAGTTAAAGATCCACCTACATATATAATTTCTCCATCAAGGGTAACCACTTTATATTTATAATTAATTAATCTACTAATTTTATTGGCTACATCAATATCTCTAACTATTAAAACATTACCTAATTGATTTTTAATAATATTTGAATATTTATCTAAATATTTTACAAGATCACTTGCAATACCAATAAATCCATCTAAATTTCTTACAATATTTAGGCTTTCTGTATCAATATATTTTTCTTTTATTATATTAAGTGGAAAGAATGTTACTCTGCCTATGTTATTTTCTTTCAAATACTTAATTGCTTCCTTAGCACATTCACTATTATCTACAACAACATTTGTACTATTAGTAGATAGTGAAGTAGATATAGCCTTAGAATATATTTCTTCAGTTTCAATCAAAGCTCCAATTACATTATGAATTCCTCTTAGTTTAGGATTATCAAGAACCTTTTTTACTGAATAAGGAAGAGATGAGTTATTATCTATAGCTTCTTTTAATGTATCTATTTTTGTATTTATTACAGAACTAGCTCTTATTACATTATTTAGTTTATCTATTAAAGTATCTTTATCACCTTTAATTTTTATAATTAAGCTTTCATATTCATCAATTGTACTATCATTATTTTTTAGTTCAATATTTTTATTATTAATTTCATTATTACAAGAATTAATTTCATTTTTTAATGTAAGTTCTGATTCTTTTAAGTTAATTAATAATTCATGTAACTTAACATTTTCTACTTCATACTTTTTTCTTTCTAGTATTATTTGTTTTTTTGCATTTATTTTTTCTGTTAATGAAGTATATTCAAGTAATTCTTGTTGCATATTTTTAATTTCATCATCAAGTGAACTAATTTTATTTTTATATGACACAACTTTAGTTTCATTTGTTGTATTTTCAGTACTTAATTTAACTATATCTTCTTTAAGTGAGTCTATTTTATCTTTAGTAGCTTGATATGTATCATTAATATTAGTTATATCATGCGTTATTAAAGATATTTCTAATTCTCTTAATTCATCACTCAAACTTAAATAATTTAAAGCTTTAATTTTTTGCTCCCTAAGCGGTTCTATTTGCTTTTCTAGCTCACTAATTATGTCGTTTATTCTATCCATATTATCATGAGTCTTATCAAGCTTTTTTAAAGCTTCTTCTTTTCTCTTTTTATATTTTAAAACACCTGCTGCTTCTTCAAATATAGTTCTCCTACTCTCCGGTTTTGCAAGTAATATTTCATCTATTTTACCCTGAGATATAATATTAAATGACTCTCTAGCAATACCACTATCCATAAGTAAATCTAGAATATCTTTTAACCTACATTTTTCATTGTTAATAAAAAATTCATTAGTTCCATCTTTATATAATCTTCTTTTTATTGATATTAAGTCTTCATCACTTTTTAGATAATGGTCAGAATTATCAAACACTAAAGTAACGCTTGCAACATTCATAGCAGATCTACTTTTACTTCCAGCAAAAATTACATCAGTCATATTTGAATCTCCACGTAAAGACTTAATAGATTGCTCACCTAAAACCCATCTAACAGCATCTACTACGTTACTCTTACCGCTTCCATTAGGACCTACTATACCCGTTATATTATTGTCTAAATCAATTATTGTATTATCAGCAAATGATTTAAATCCATGCGCGATTATTCTTTTTAAATACATTTTACCACCTTACCAACATTAATATTATATCAAGAACAAATACTTAATACAAGCATTAATAAAAGAAAAGAACCAAATAGGTTCTATGAAATTTTATCAACTCCGTTTGTAAATGAATCAACTAATTCATTAAATTTTAGTAAATTATTTGCTAAATCATTTTTATCAGATTCATATTGGATTCTGTCTAAATTTAATTGATTTCTTTGTTCATCAAGAGAATCTTTTTGCTTTCTCAATACATCCTCTACTTTATTTAATTCTTCTCTTCTTTCATCATAAGCACTTTGTACTTCTGCTTTTACTTTTTCTATATTTTCTTTTTCAGACTTTCTATATTCTTCAAACTCTGTTTTTTCTTTATCAAAATTTGCTTGAAGTTCTTTTAATTTATTTAATCTTTTTTCAATTTCGTCTTTTTTCTCAGTAAGTTTTAAGTAAACTTCATCTTTATAAGCATTAATTTCATCTATTTGATGCTTTTTCTTTTCTTCTATATCTTGTTGTAAATTTTTTAATTCTTCAAATCTTGTGTCTATTTTCTTTTTCATATCAGTATTTTTTTTAAAAATATCTGAGGCTTCTTTGACATTCAAGCTAACTTTATCAAAAATTGCATCCATATTAGTTTCTTCAATATTCTCGGGTGTATATTCAGTTAACTTATTTATTTCCTCAATTGGAGTATCTGACATTTCAACCTTTTCAGATTCGTCAGTTTTTGGTTCTTCTATATTACTTTCTTCATATGGCATAACATAATTATCTTTATTATCTATTTCTTCATTAATGCTTGCCTCATTATTTACTACGTTTACCGGATCAAACATTGCAGTAAATGTAAGATTACTATTTACAACTGTATCAGGAGTTGGTTCAAATGGAATAAAGCCTTTAAACTCAAAGCCATCAAGTGCAACAGGCGTTGGAATTTGTATATTTAATGCATCAAATGTTAAACCAGAAAGAATATTATCATATACAAGATTTCCTTTAAGAATACCATTACCATCGGTTAAAAAATCCACTTTATAATGCTCTTCATCTAAATCTATTATTCCATTATTGTTTAAATCATCTAATACTTGTACCGTACGGGATACACTAGCACTTTTTCCATATTTATCTGTAATAGTATAAGTTATTGTATAATCACCTAATTTAGTATTATCAACAATTCCATCTACTTTAACATCAGCTATACTAGTAGTAGTATCAGTTGGATCAACATTTATAGTAACACCATTTTCAATATAATTTGTATTTATAGGCATTCTATATATTTGATCTCCTATTAAATTAATAACTGGATCTTCAGTTTTAGTATTATTTATATCTGAATCATCTTTATTAAAACTTGGTGAATTATAGATATTTTCAAAAGTATCATAATAATTATTATTTTCTATATTACTATTTGTATTACTACTACTTAAAATATCATCTAATGAATTAGCTTTATTATTATTTTCAACTTCAGTACTAAACATATTATCATAATTTAAATTACTATTATTAGCATCACCACTTTTATCATTTGTAAATAAGTCTTCATTCTCATAATCACTTTGACCTATACCATTTAAATAATCATAATTAAAATTGTTATTTGTGTTATTATTTTCTTTAGTGAAATTATCTCCAGAAAATGAAAATACGTCATTATTCTCCATAAAACACCTCTTTATTCTTCATTACTTTCTAGCATTGGTTTAAATTTTGTATTAAACTGATCTAATATTTCTTTAAACTTAGCACATTTTTGTTCTATATTTTTGTTATCAAGATCTATTTTTTTATTTACGACATCTTTATATTTTTCAAATTGATCCTTTTCTAAATTAAGACTTTCCTCTAAATGATGAATACGTTCTATCTCAAGCTTTTTATATGATTCAAATTGCTCTTTTTCATTATTAAACTTAGCAATTTTAATCTCCAATTCTTTTTGTACTATTTCTAATTCCGATAGAGATGTATCCATATTATTTTTAAATTCTTCTTCATTTCTAGCTAAATTTTTCTTTTCATTATTTAAATATTCATTTACTTGAGTAGTCTTTTTATTTATTTCTTCATTTTGGACTTTTATATAATTTTCAAAATCTATCTTATCTTGCTCTAATTTTTTTCTTTCTACTTCAAGCTCATTTATTTCTATTTTTGCTTCTCTTTTTTGATCATTTAAATTTGAAATAAATTGATTAATATTCTCAATATTTGAATTCAAACTGTCAAACAGTTTATCAATATCATTTATTTTTTCACTGTTTGAATCACTTTTAGATTCAAGTAAAATATCCTCAAACATTATATCACCCTTTTTTTATCCCTATTCTCATATAAAATTTTATCATTAATTACTAAAAATTACAATACCTTATCATTAATTTATCAATTTATCGTGAATTTATCAATTTATCATATGAAAAAGATCTGAGATAAAACTCAAATCAGCTATTTATAAGTTAATATAATGAAATAATGTGGTAAAACATCAGAACCTGAAACATCATATGAAAAAATATTCCTATCCCTATATAAACTAGAAACATCTCCTCTTATTAAATAAGGATTTTCTGATATATTAACGCCTGCAATTGAAAAAGTCCACGACCATAAATTTGTTTCTGGTGGAAGAGCGTTGCCTGTATTTTTAGATTTTATACAATAATAATCAGAAGAACTAGCAGTACAAGAAGAATCGCCCTTTACAAGTATATACATATCATAATATTTTGAATCTACAACTGTATCATCAAAAACTTCAAATGTATCAGTATATTTAATATTCCCAAAAAATGCACTTACGCTGGTGCCTGAACCAGTTAATAAATCATAAACTCCATATACTGTTCCTGTCGTAGATGAGGCAACACCGTTATAATAATCTTCTTCTACTACGTTACCCCAACCACCTTCTTTAATTTTAACATTTGTAGAAGAGGCAGAATAGATATTGCTATCTTTATTTTTTAGATAAGTAAAATCTAATGTATATTTACCAGGATCTATCATTAGGGACACATTTTTACTACCTGACGAACTTAACTTATTTGATGATATTACTTCATTAGTAGAAGCTTTTTTTAAAGAATAGCTAATATAATCTTTGTACCAACCACCTTTTATTTGATAACTAAATGACAATGTTGATTTTTCACTAATATTTATCGTATAAGACCAATTATGTGTACCCCTTTCTGTTATACTTGTATCATTAAATGTAATTATTTTTACTTCGTCATCTTTTTGTTTATATATTGTTTTTGTAAAATGATCATCATTATATGGTATATGTGTATTATCTAAGTAAAGTTGTCCGGTGTATGGATTAGTTGGAGTTATCGTTTTATATTCTGCTGGAAACATATCATTACCATACTTACCATATTTACTTTGTGATAAGTACGAAACAGCAGCGTATTCAGCATTCTTCATCATATGTGAATCATAGATACTATCATTTAGTCCGTATATAGGATCTAAAGTCATATTTTTTACTGAGAAAAAATGGCACGTGAAATATTTATTTATACCCTGATTAACACAATATTTATAATCAGAAGGTATCCCGCTCATATTAGCATTCGCTACTGAACTGATTATAGCTTCTTTATTTTTTGCATTTATCCCTGCATAAAACTTAGATATCCAAAAACCATTTAAATTTTCATCTCCAAATTTGAATCCGGGTGGAGTAATAAAGCCATCTGTATTTTTTTTGTCTACTGAAATGAAATTAACATCAATTTCACCTGGATAGTATTTTTTTCCACCTCTACCGTATTGCCCTTCTATTTTATATTCATATCTTGGAATCCACACGAATATAGAAATAATTTCATAAGGATCTGCACTTTCAATATTAACAATGTCTCCTACTTTTTTAGTTACTCCCGGTCTAAGCAATACAGCATTAGCCCACTTAAAGTTTTTATAATCGTACCACTTACTATATGGATCAGCTATTCTCCATACTTTATCTGTAGAATCATATATAACAGGTGTTAGATCTCCATTTAAATATGGATCGTTTCCATCAATAGTTTCATCTTCATACATTATTTTTTCTTTACAAGAACTACTTTCTAACAAGTTATAATTAAATTTATTTGTATATTTTACTTCTACAGAGTAATTTGTTATGCTTTTATTTAGGTAAATTAAATTATTTTCTAATCTACCTTCATTTATTAGTGACTCTACGCTTATACAATATGTATTATTTCTATTTTTTTTGTATACTTTAGGATTATTTACTACATGATCCTTAGCAGCACTGATTATAGCTTCCTTTACACATTCATCATTATTTCTAACAATTGTTATATCAGTTCCATTAACTAAATTCCCATCACTAATTTTGACATCTTTAACTATTTTAGGTGTATATTTATATACTTCTTTTAAGGTATTATATTCACTTAATACCATACAAGCACTACATTTTCCTTCTTCGGTACACTTATCATAATCCGTTATTTGTTCAGTACATTCATCTACCATTTCATAGTGATAGCCACCACTATATGTTACTTTTACTATGTTTTTAGCTTTTACATTTTCATTATCATAATCTTTTAGATAACCTTTTCCCTTTAAAGTATCTACAGCTACACAATATGTATTAGTTGTTACTTTAGGATAATTACGACTGTTATCTGAAATATATAAATCTAATGCTCTAAATATTATATTTTCATAGCTAGTATTAATAGCAAGTTCCTTATTTTTAACACTACCTGTTATTTTGGGTAGTACTATTAACATTATTCCTATAATTAATATTATTACACTAAGCAGTTCTATTAATGTAAAACCATCTTTAGATAATGACCCCCTGAAACGTACATTTGTTTTCATATAATTACCTACTTTCTATAATATTATTGTACTTTTTTATTATATCTATTTATTTCTATTAAAAGGAATAGCATGGATAAAAAACACACACAACTAAGAACAATTACTAAGGATAAATACTTATCTTTTTCTTTCGTAACTTTTTCAAGTAATATTGTATTATATCTTTGAATAGAATTTTCTTCTGTGTCATATAAATAATATCCAGTATTACCAGTAAGTGTATTAGTTCCATATAATAAATAATAATCATCTATTCCATCTATTTTATAAGCAATTACTTCTATATCATTTACTTTTATTTTTACTTTTTTATATTTGCTTTTATTATTTTCTTTTATATAAAGATTCATTTTATTAAAAGATATTTCAATATATTCTCTATATTTTCCAGTTTTTGAATCATATGAAAATAGTTTAATATTTCCATCTTTATCTTTCAATCCAACTAGATTAACTTTTGTTATTTCATTAAATAATGTAGGTATACTAAATCCATTTATATCAACCGTGCTATTTTTATATCCATCGATAGATCCTAGAATTTCTGCTTTTTTAATAACAGTATATTCATTTGAATTAATATTAACTATTATAGGATCTTTTTCTTCATTTGTAGCAATAATTTTATATACCTTTTCATTACCGTTTTCTGCTGTTACTGTTATATTTATAGTATTAGTCCCTTCACTAACAGAAACTTCACCTATACCTTTAATATTTGCTTTATTATCTTCTGCTTGAGCTTTTATATTTATTTTTTCAGTACCTGGCGTAAGAGTAACAGTATACTCTAGTGTATCTTTATTAAAATCTGGAGTTATTTGATATCCTTCTACTTCAAGACTTTTTAAATAGTTATTTTTACTATAATTAGGATTAACATTTATTGTAGAATTATTTTTTTTAACCACATTTATTTTGATAGATCTACTTCCTTTAAATTCATTACCATTTGCATCAGAAACATCATTTGCATTAACACTAATAGTTGCACTTCCTACTTTAAGTGCTGAGAAATATACTGTTATAGTACCATCCTCAATCCATTTTGAATCTGATCCAGCAAGAATACTTTGATCTGATGATAATATGTCAAATCTCCCAATTAAACCTCTTGCATCTATTTTAACTGCAACACTTGAATTTACATATACAGATGTTTTTGCATTAATGCTAAATGCTTTTACTTTATATATGCCAAATGTTACACTAATTAGTAATATAAGCATAATACTTTTAATTTTTTTCATTTTACACCTCTATTGTGGAATTTCAGAAATTCCCATTATTTTATTCTTTATTTTAACATAATCTGTTGCTTTAACAAATCCATTTCTATCTACATCAGCAGCTTCTAGATAAGCTCCAGATAAAGTAATAGTACCCATTATTTTATTTTTAACTAGAACGTAGTCTGTTGCTTTAATCATACCATCACCATTAACATCACCATATATTACAACCTCATATGTCTTAACTTCATCTAATACAGTTATAACTACCTTATCTCCAGTACATACAATACCATTTTCTTTAACTTCCCCATTTTTATTTTGTAAAACTACTTTTGCATTTTTATTAGCATTAATAATTTTCTCTTTAATGCTAGAAATATTACTTGATACGTTTATTCCACTTATATATTTATCATTATTTTTAATGCCTGCATTATTAAGTGTCGTTTTAACATCGATAGGATCATCTATTTTTATTCCTGTTAGTTTTATATTTATATTATATACCTTCTCATTACCATTTTCTGCTGTTACTATTATTTTTTTAGTAATATCCTTATCTATTTCAAACTTACCAAGACCATCTATTTTAGCTTTAGAACTAACACTTTTAGCATCAATTAAAATAACTGGATTATTAATATCAAGATTATAATTATATTCAGTAATACCTCCATCAAAATCAACAATATTTACTCCATTTAAAGATATACTACTTAGATAGTTATTAGGCCATCCACCCCTATCTTTTAAACTTGTTGATTCTGGCATATTTTTATATACAGGAATATAAAATGTATAACTTAAATCAAGTAATTTATTACTATAATATGACTTATATGTAGTATTAGCTTCTGTTGTTGGCGCTATTATACTTTGCATGTATTGATGAGTATAATTTTCATATGTTGGAGTTCTATTTATAGAAATTAAATAATTATATACTACATTAAACTTTTTAAAATAGCTTGTATCTTGTCCTGGATATATATATGAATTAAATATAAAATGTGCTCCTCCAACTATAGCCTTATATTCAGAATTCCAAGGTCTTAAAGTTGCTTCATCAACTTTAGCTGCATACTCTAACCCATTATGTGCTGGATTAGCTCCGCTATTAGCACCTATATTATAAAAATTATACATTCCATTATAAGTTCCAGCTATAGCAGTACTAGGACTAGATCCATTTCCTACTTCATGTAAAGATAAAGAAGCTAAATATATAGGATTTACTTTACTAATTTTTCCAGCTTCTAAAAATGTATCTGTAAATTTAGATAAATATCCTGTATTAAATATGCTTTCTATGCTAGATTTTAATTTATCATCTGAAACATTTTCATCATAATTTAATGTTTCAAATTGGAATAAATACATATCATTTAAAAAATTTCTTGGATCCATATAATATGCAATAGTATCATAATTTGCCTTATACCAAGGGTTACTACTAGTAGTATCATCAAAAGCATAATATTTATCATGATAATAATCAAAAGATGATTCACTATAATCTAGATAAGCATAATTATTTGACATAGACTCTCTAAGTAAACTTTTGCTTCCATATGTTTGATTTAATACTGCCTTATTAAAATCTAAATCAGTATTTATTGCTTTAAAATTCCAATTTGGATGTGCTCGCATTAAAATAGCTAACTTCTTAAAATAACTCTCTGGAAATCCTAACTTGGTTAACTTTTCTTTTTCTTCCTGCGTTATATCATCACTAGTTAAATTAGCATTACAATAATATCCTTTATATGAATTTTTATAATATGCAGAATAATATGAAGTATATACATAATAATCCTTACAAATATTATCCTTACTCTCTACTTTAGGATAATCAGTAAGCACTGTAACTATATCACCTGTATCAAGCCAATATATTGGTTTCGCGATAGAATTTATATTTTTATCTTTATAAAAACAATACCCAGTAGCAGTTGATTTTAAACTACAAGATGCATTTATTTCATTTATAACTGTAGCACTATAATCAGCTTTTACATTGTTAATAAAAAAATAAAATGGTATAACAAAAGCTAAAATAAATAATAATTTATGCTTCATTATACCACCTACCTTCAGTAGTAATTATATCAAATTTTATAATATTTGTATATAATATATAATTAATATTTATATATCTTTACAAATTTACTTCCGTATCTTTTTTCTTTAATTAAAGTATAATAGTCTGTATCAACATCCTCTATTTCATATTCACACACAATAATACCGCCTTTATTAAGTAAATCATATTCATGTATTTTATTAATACTATCGTTAATTAGTTTGAACTTATATGGAGGATCAAGAAAAATTATATCAAATTTTATATTATTATTTTTAAAATATATTAAAGCATTTTTATAATCATCTTTTATTATATTAACACCATTCATATTTGTAGTATTTTTTCTTATAATATCAATTAAGAGTTTATTATTATCAACAAAATAGCACATAGAAGCTTTATTACTTATTGCTTCTATACCAAGTGATCCACTACCGCTAAATAAATCCAAAACTGTTTTATTTAATATATCTTTTTGTATCATTGAAAATATAGATTCCTTTACTCTATCCATAGTAGGTCTTGTTCCATCTATATCAAATCCTATTAATTTTTTGCCTTTATACTTACCACTTATAACTCTCACATAATCACCTACTATATTTTAACATATAATATTAAGATTTTAAAGATGAAATAATTGTACTAACCATTTCAAAAGTTTCTAAAGCTTTATTTATTTTATCAGTAGGTCTTAATTTATAATTTACTTTAAGTTCATTTACAAAATCAATGAACTTATTTGGATCTCTATTAAGTATCTTATACCAATAAGAATTTTCATGCAAATAATTTATATATAATTTATTACTTTTAATTTTAAACTGAGTATCTAAAGTCATTAATCCTCAAAATGTTTATATAATGGTCTTGGTTTGTATGTATCTGTACTTGTCTTAGTATCCTTCTTAGAGAAATCTTGAACAACACCTATTACTCTTTGAACATTACCAATACCTTCCTGTAATCCATCTAAATCAACATTTTTAAACCAATTTACAACTTCACTTAATGTAAGACCTGCTATTCCTGCTTTAGCTACTTTACTTGTTTCACTACTATTTAAATAAGTATTCCAAACACTATTATCCTCACCATATAAATCATACATCTCATAAAATTTTTGCCAAGTCATCTCATTACGTTTTACATAATTTATAAGTTTAGGATTTTTTCTAACAAACTCTTTAAACTCTTCTTTTTTCATATAACCACCTATATAAATATATTCATAATAATAAAAAAATATCACTTACCTATTACGTAAGGATATTCTATTTTTTCCACTTTAACAGTTTTTAATATATTTAAATCTTCTATAGTGCCTTTCATCTTAACTAATAAATAATTACCTGTATGTCCTTTTATAAAACCATCTTTATATACTTCAGGTAAAAAAGTAACTTCTTTACCTAAAAATTTATTAAAATATTCTATTTCTAAATTTTTACTAATTTCAAGCAATTTTTTCACCCTTGATTTTTTTGTTACATCATCTATATGATTAGGTAATTCTTCTGCCTTTGTACCCTTTCTAAGTGAAAATGGAAAAACATGAATCTTTGAAAATTTTATTTTATTTATAGTTTCAATAGTTTCATTAAATAACTCATCAGTTTCACCTGGAAAGCCTACTATAACATCAGTCGTTATAGATATATCACTTCTAATATTTCTTATTTTATTTATCTTATCTATGAAATATTCTTTATCATACTTTCTATTCATCAATTTTAAGATTTCATTACTACCAGATTGAAGAGGGATATGCATGTGATCCACTAGAATTTTACTACTACTTAAAACAGATAAAAATTCATCAGTTAACTCTGTTATTTCTATTGACGATATTCTAAGCCTTTCCAATCCTTTTATATTTTCTATTTCTTTTATTAGTGTACTTAAATTTGAATTTATATCAGAACCGTAATGACCTGTATGTATGCCTGTTAAAACAATTTCTTTATGACCTGCTTTAACCAAATCTTTTATTTCATTTATACAAACGTCAATTTGTTTACTTCTAACACGTCCTCTTGCATACGGAATAATACAATAAGTACAATAATTTTCACAACCATCTTCAATTTTTACATAGGCTCTAGTTTTTGAAAAATTATTTAAACACATATCCTCAAATGGTTTTTCCATAATATCTTCTATATCAATTATTTTCTTTCCATCTTTTTTATATTTTTCAATGTAAGATACAATTTTACTTTTACCACTATTACCAAGTATAATTGATAAATCAAGATCAGAAAGTAATTTATAGTTAACCTGTGACATACAACCAACTACAACTATTATAGCATCTTTATGATTTCTTAAAACTTGTCTTATTGTCTTTAATGACTTATTATCACTAGTATTTGTAACAGTACAAGTATTAATTATATATATATCAGCACTATCTGCATCAGAATAAACATACCCACTATTTATTAATTTATCTTTAATTACATTACTTTCATAAGTATTAACTTTACAACCTAATGTATAAATATAAAACTTCATAAAACCACATCCTTTATAATTTTACTACAATTAATTTAAAAGGTCAAAAAAAATAGCTTTAACTATTTTTCAATCATATTTAACAAATTAATTTTAAACATATCTTTATCAGCATGTTGCTTAGATACCATAACACCTTTATATGTAACAAGTTCTGAAGCATGACCTTCACTTAATATTTCACTTGGTTCAAATTTATCAAGCATAACAGTCTTTTCTTTAGGATATACAAAATAATATAACTTAATATCACCGTGTACTTTAGAAAACATAGCATCCGTTGGTAATTTAAGTTCATAACTTAGCATACCCTTTTCTTGATTAGTTGAGACAAGTTTACCTAAAAAATTTCCTTCTTTAAGTGATGGATAGTATTCAAAATAAAGTTTTTTATATGCTAACATATTATATTTTTTTATTGATCTTTCAAGTTTTTTAAATTCATTTTCGTTAACATAATCAAATATATAAGTATCTTTCATATCCATCTCCTATTTTCTCTATTCTATATTTATATTAGCACATAAGACTTTTTTTGTCAAACAAATTATAGGGCAAAAAAAGTGTATTAAACACTTTTTATGCTTCCTTTACATTACCAGTAAATTTATAACCCTTACTTATTAAGCCAGTATCATTTTTACTACTACTCCACTTAATATCAGTTGTACCTAGTTTATTAGTACAATCTTTAAATCTATAATATTTTATATTTTCATATACTGGAGTTTTTACTGTTTTATATATAGGTGTTACTACAACTTCATCTTTTTTAACTGTTCTAAAATCATATACAGGAACCTTTTGTTCTTCATATTTTTTAACTATCTTATATACAGGAACATTTTCTGTTACAGTTTCTGTTTTATAAACTGGTTTTATATCATATTCATACCAATAATATAATGTTTTATTAGTACAAGTTGAACAAGAATTTAATGTATCACCACTTAATTTAACATATTTTTTTGTACTAGTATTTTGTGGAACCTTAGTACCTGATTTAATACCAACTAAAGTATCTACTGTACCTTTATAAACTTCTTTTGTAGTTGTAACTTTTTTAGTACCTACTTGTACTTTTACTTCGCCAATTTCAACTAACTTAGTTACATATTCTTTTATATATCTCTCAGTAACATCTTTAGTTACAGTAGTTTTCTTCTCTCCTACTTTAACCTTTTTTTCAGTATATTTTACAATTTCTTTTTCTTCTTTAGTTTCAAATGTTCTACCACTCTTATCACTTGATTTTTCTTTTGACCAATTAGACCAATTTGTACAAGAAGTGCTGCTAGGTGTAGTCTTTTTATATTCATATTGATAATTTTTAACTGAAGAGCAAGATTTTTCATATTCAGTTTTACTTACTACATTACCATTCTTATCATAATATTTACCATTAGCTACACGACATGAATATTTAGTTTCTCCACAAGAATTTTTGTAAGCAGTTTCTGATACTACATTGCCATTTTTATCATAGTATTTACCATTTACAATACGACATGAGTAATTATTACTAGAAGTACACACATTATTATATTCTTCCCTATTTACTACTTTACCATTCTTATCATAATACTTACCATCAACAATACGGCATGAATAATTAGGCTTTGGAGTATTGTTAGTATCTCTTCTCTCACATATACCACTAGAACAATATGAATAACATCCTAAATATACTATAATATAATCTTCTTGTGTACCACAGCTTAAATTAACCTTTAACTGATACTCCTCACTATATTTAGTCATTTCTACATATGACTTAGTTTCACTACAAGGATTTCCATTTTTATCCTTTAACTTAAGTACTAAGTGTAAGTCATACATTTCTTTAAGTGTTAACTTTTTCTTTTCTCCTACTTTTTGTGGCATTCTTTCATTAGTAAAATAGCCAATAGCGCCATTTTTCATTCGCTCAATATTATTTGCAAATATCTCATCATATAATACAGATAATCTATCTATATCAGATGTGCTTTGTAATTTCTTAACATCCCATTTATTAGGAAAAATCCAAAGTAATAAAAACACAAATAATAACACAAGTAAAAGTGTTAGAAAAAAGCTTTTAAATGAAAACGAATCTTTTCTTTCTTCGTACATAATATCCCCCTCGCTTTGATGTACATTATAATAACACTTAATAAGCTTTTTGTCAAACTATCTTTATAAATATATACAATAAATTATATTTTAAATAGAAAAATTTAATTCATTATTTTTAATATTTATAAATTAAAGTAAAAAAAATTAAAATATCTCTATTTTAATCCAGTTATATCCTTTAAAAAATTTTTACTTTTTAAATATAAACCTGTATATCTATCATAATAATCATTAATAAAATTATTTACTTCAGATACTACATTACTATTTATATCCAATTTTTCTATTTTATCAATATCTACTAATGTATACATTCTAGATAATTTAATAGCCTTAGTACTTACAATAGGTTCATCTGTATAGCATTTACTACATATATATCCACCCTTATCACTTGATAGTGTTAAAACATTTTTAGAACCACATATTGTACACTCACTCAAATTAGGCATTACACCCAAATAATTTAAATACTTTAATTCTACTATATTAGTTATAATTAGAGGATTGAAATTATCATTTATCTTTTTTATAGCACTTATAAGTATATTATATATATCTTTACTATCATTTTGTTTATATACTTGATATGATAAATCAACTATATAACTTACATAACTTACTTTTTCTATGTCTTTTTTTACATTAGAAAAATTATCTATTACATTAGCCTCACTCAAAAGTGATAATTTATCTTTTTTATAGTATATAGTAAATACTGCATATGTAAGTTTGTCAGTAACACTTCTAAGGCTACTTTTTAAACTTTTACATCCCTTAGCAAGTACACCAATAACTCCATATTCCCTAGTATATATATCAAGTATTTTACTAGTATCACTATAATTCTTTGTATTAATTATTATTCCTTCTACATCTATCATAAAACCACTTGCCTAAAATTAATTTTTAATACTTTTTATAATTTTTTTTAATTTCTTCCTTATACTTTATATAATATTCTATTTTACCAGTAGATCTAAATAAATCCCATAATAAATCTTTCACTATATCACCTATTATATATTGTTAGATTATTTTATTTTTATTCACTAATTTTCAAAATCAGTAAATCCGAACTCATTTAAATATTTTTCTTTTTCTCTCCAATTCTTTACAGTTTTTACAAATAACTCTAAATATACATTTTTATTTAATAACTTTTCAATTTCTTTTCTAGATTCAACACCGATTCTTTTAATCATTTCACCTTGTTTACCAATAATAATTTTTTTAAGAGAATCCCTATCTACTATTACATTTATTCTAATACTATAGTTTTCTTTTAGAGCATTAATACTTTCAGTAACACAAGTAACTGAATGAGGTACCTCTTCTTCTGTATAATTAAAAACTTTTTCTCTTACTATTTCTGCAAGTAAAAATTCAAGTGACTTATTCGTAACACTATCTTCACCATAATACCTTATATTATCAGGTAAATATTTTTTTAATGTGTTAATTAAATCATCTATATTATTCTTTTTAAGAGCACTTACTGGTATTATTTCATCAAATTCATATAAATCTTTATAATCACTTATACGTTTTAAAATTTCTTCATCACTAATTTTATCTATTTTATTTATAACTAATATAACAGGTTTATTTATTTCTCTTAAAGTATCTAATATATATATATCACCTTTTCCAAGGCCATCATAGGCATCAACTAAAAATAATATAATATCAGTATCATCTATACTGTAATAAGCTTGTCTATTTAATGTTTTACCTAATTTATTTATAGGTTTATGTATACCTGGAGTATCAACAAATATCATTTGAACTTTATCTTCATTATATATTCCTTGAATAATATTTCTTGTAGTTTGTGGTTTGTTTGATGTAATTGCTACTTTCCTTCCAACAATACTATTTATAAGTGTACTCTTGCCTACATTAGGCCTTCCTATTATTCCAATAAAACCGCTTTTCATATTCACCTCTTAAAAAAAACAACTATCTTAGGCAAAAATATTATTATATTTAAAATTATTGCCACTATAAAAATTACAAAAGTTGCAGCAGAACCACAATCTTTAGCCTTCTTTATATATAAATTATATTCTTTTGTTATACAATCACATGCATTCTCTATTGAAGTATTTAAAAGCTCAACAGCTAAAACAATACCTAAAATACAAATAATTAAAATCCATTCAAGACCATTTATTTTAAAAATTACACCTAACATAATTTCTAGCATTAAGCAAAATAGATATATAACAATACTCTTACCTTCCATGGCATAATATAAAATGCCACGCAAAGAATTTTTTATTGTTCCAACTACACTAGTAGGATTTATATTTCTTTTTTTTATATCATTTTCTATCTTATCTTTTAATGCCATAACTATCAAGTATCTCCTCTTGTAAAGAAAACATTATCTTCTCATCTTCAGGTTTCATATGATCATATCCAAGTAAATGAAGTAATCCATGAATTGTTAAAAATGATAATTCTCTTAGATAACTATGACCATAGTTTTTGGCTTGTTCGAGTGCTCTTTTATTACATATATAAATATCTCCAAGTATTCTAAATGTAGGATTTTTAAATGTTTTATCATCTTCAAGAGCAAAACTTATTACATCAGTTACACTATCATTACTTCTATATGTCTTATTTAAATATCTTATTTCTTCTTCATCAGTAATAATTACATTAAATATAGCATTATCAATTTTTAAATAATCTAATGCATAATTTAATAATTTTTCTACTTCTAAAGTCTCTTCTATTTTTATATCTAACTTATTTATTATTTCAAATTGATTCATAACATCACCGCAACCTCATTATATAATAAATAACTATTTTTTTCAATTAAAAAATAGTTATTTGTTATTTTTAATCATTTTTATAAGAAATATATTGATAATCAGTAATATCTAAAACAACACTATAAAATATATTTAATTTAATATATTCATCATATAAAGTTTTATTTAATATTTTATAATCACTTATATATTCACCTTTATTTAATGAAGATTCTATCTTTTTATTAGAATATTCTAAAACTTTAGATATTATATTTTCTTTAGTATTAGACTCATTTATTACTTCAGTTTCTAACTGAGTTTGATATAAAAACTTTATAGGTAATATATTATTTTTTAAAATAGTTTTATTAAATTTCTTTTTAGTTTTATATTTATTAAAATTAAATAATTCTATTTCTTTATCTAAAAATTTTACTACCAGTATTTTATTTTTATTACCAGTTTCTTTTTCTTCATAATATTTATATGGATAATCAATGCAAACATTATACCATACTTCACCAAACACAGTACCGCTTGAAGATACAGTATCTATAACTTCATCATTTTTAGTAATATAACCACTTACTATAATATCCCCTTTTTTTACATATGTATTAACACTACCTACAACTTCTCCACTTTTTATATTTAAACTTTTTATAACAGCATCTCTCTTAGCTATTATATGTCTATATTCACTTTTAGTATTGTCTTTATTTTTTATCCTTTCTTCATATCTTACTATATATTTAGTACCCAAAGATTCTATTTCTATCCATTCAATAGAATCCCTATATTTATCTTTAATTTTTTTCTTTATTATTTGAAGAGTATTATAATCTTTTTTAAACTTATATTTACTTATTCCAAGATCTTCTAATTCTAACATAAGTTTATCTTTCATTTTTTTATCATTAGTAAGTATATCTATACTAAAAATCATAGATGTACCTATATAAAATAATATAAAACAAATAAGAATAGATATTAATATAAATTTATTATTTAGTATACTATTTTTAAAACTAAATAACCCTTTATAACTTACTATATCTATATCATATATTGTTTTTAATTTCAATACTTTTTCAAGATCACTTAAAAATATTAATATATTAATATTTTTATCTATATAATCTATATTAATAATATTTATATTATTATCTTTAAGTCTTTTTATAAATCTTTCTATATTAGGCCCTTTAATATTTAAAACAACTTTACTTTTAATTAAGTAATACAGTTTATTTTTCATGCCTCACCTAAATTCTATATTTTTAAATACTCCTGTAATTAATACTTCATCATTCATAAGCTTTGATACAACTAAATCTTCACCTTTTATAATTATATTTTTTTTATCTAATTTTATTATTACTATATTAGAATCAAAACTAATTATATCTTTATAATTAATAATATTAATCTTATTATTAATTATAGTTATCTTAGTATCTGATTCCTGTATATATGATCTAATTCCATTAAATAAGTTCAAAATATCACCTATTTAATTTTATTAATAACTATAAAAAAAATGATTACTTAAAATCATTTTACTTTCTTTAATGTTTTTATAGTATCTATATAGTTTATGTTTAATACTTTATTAGCATAACACTTAGGACAAAGAGATTCATACTTTGCATCTATTTCGTCTATTGCAATTGTATTACCAACAAGAGTATATTTTCCATTTTCTATTCTAGCATTAAATCTGGCCTTTCTCCCACAAGAACAAATAGTAGTAAGCTCCGTCAGTTCATCTGCATACGCAAATAAATACTTTGATCCCTCAAATACTTCACTTCTAAAGTCAGTTCTAAGGCCATAGCACATAACTGTTATATCAAGTACTGATGACATTACATAAAGTTCTTTTACTTGCTTAGGATTTAAAAACTGAGCCTCATCTACAAAAACACATGATATTTTATTTATATCTATATTTTTTTCTTTTATTGTATCAAATATACTATGATTATCAAAAAGGAGAATATCAACCTTTCTCTCTATTCCAAGTCTTGAACTTATTTTGTCATTTGCTTTTTTGTCTACTTCAGGTTTAATTAATAAAACATCAAGTCCCATTTGATTATAATTATAAGCAACTTGAAGTAATAAACTTGATTTTCCGCTGTTCATAGCGCCGTAATAAAAATGTAATTTTGCCATACTACCTCCTAGCTCTTGGATGAGCTTTTAAATATGTATTTCTTATTTTATCATTTGTTAAATGAGTATATATTTGTGTTGTTGACAAATTAGAATGACCAAGAAGTTCTTGAACACTTCTAAGATCTGCTCCTGAAGTTAACATGTGTGTTGCAAATGTATGCCTAAGTACGTGTGGCGATATTAACATAACTCCAGATATTATAGATGCGTCATAAAAAATTTTTCTAATTTCTCTTTCATTAATTTTTTTACCTGTTTTAGATAAAAGCAAGTATTCTAACTTATTTTTATTAAGCTTATCATAGCTTAAGTTTAAATATTTATTCATTAAATCAAGACATATATTTCCAAAATATACAATTCTTTCTTTTTTACCTTTACCATTTATTACAATAGTTTTATTTTCCTTTGATATATCATTTAATTTAATATTACAAACTTCGCTTACACGTATACCTGTAGAATAGATAAGTTCTAATATTAAAGAATTTCTAAGTCCTATATAATCATCAGTAGAATAAGCATTTAAAAATTTTTTAGTATCATTAAAATTTAAATATTTAGGTAATTTTTTTTCTAGTTTAGGATTAGATATTAATATACAAGGGTTATTATTTATAATATTTTCTTTTTTTAAATATTTAAAAAAGCTTTTTATTGAACTAATATATCTAGAAATAGTTTTTGAATTATATGATTCATATAAACTACTAATAAATAATCTAATATCTTGATATTCTACATCACTATATTTTTTTATATTACTATCATTTAAGTATTCTAAAAAGACATTAAGATCGTGTAAATAACCATCTATGGTTAACTCACTATAATGTCTTTCATATTTTAACTCGTCAATAAATTTTAATATATACTCTTTCATACAATCACTAATATAATTATATCAAAGTTTAATTTAGTATTCAATATTAAATATATACTATTTTATTAAGCGCCAACACTCGCATATTTTTTTATACCTTTTTTAAATATTAAAATACAAGGTATTAAATATAATACAGTTATTAAAGGTGAAAATATAATTAGATTATTTTTACTTTTATCAATTAAATAAAGTAATGGATAATAATTAACAAATCCATATGGAATTATAAATGTAAAGAAGAATTTAAATCCACGTTTAAATATTCCTATTGGATATTGTGCCATGTGCTTCCCACCATCTGTAAAAACATTTCTAACTTCTAATCCTTTAACTGTTACAAAGCAATATGCAGCAGATAAAATAAATATGCCTAAAAATATTAATACCGAACTTATAAGCATAAAGATAAGAGTAAGTACTTTATTAAATGTAAAAGATATATTTACTTTATTTATAGAGATTATTAATATTACAATAGATTGAAGCAACCTACTAAATTTAATAAAACTTATCTGTTCAACGCATATTTGAAAAAAAATACTTTTAGGTCTTAATAAAATTCTATCAAAATCTCCATTAATTATTAAATCATCAAATTGATCAAATCCCCTAAAAAAAGTTTCACAAAATGAAAATCCAAATTGTATTATAGAAAATGTTAATAATATTTCATATAAAGTAAATCCTTTTAAATTTTGAAATTTTGAAAATAAACATATTATTGTAAAATAATAACCAAAAAATATAAAAAATTGTGATATAAATGACATAATAAATGATGCTTTATATTGTAATATTGATTTTATATGTGTTTTTAAATAATTTAAATAAAGATTCATTCTAACCTCCTTGTAAAGTTACTTTAGATAAAGCTTTACGTACTAATAATCTTCCAATTACTACCAATATAATTATCCATATTAATTGTATAAATATAAATTTAATAGATAAACTAGTACTAATATTTCCTACATATAATCTAAATGGAAAATCAGTAACATATCTAAAAGGAAGATAATTTGATATAGTACTTAAAAATTTTGGAAAGAAAGCAACAGGTATTATCATTCCTGATAAAATATCTGCAATTACCATAAATATATTTACTACACCCTTTTCATCTAGTGTAAATAGGCATATTATATGAAATAAAAGTACTATACAAGTCATAAGTATACTTGAATTAATAATAGATATAATAAATAAAATAATTATTTTTATATCTGTACATAGTACTAATTTATATGGACTTGGTATTAATATTGTAACAATTATTACAGGCAAGAACCTAAGTGTAAAAGCAGAAAGCCTTTCACCTAATATTTTTGATGCCCACATAAAATATAAATCTTGTGGTCTACATAATTCATAAGCAATATTACCACTTTTAATCAAATTTAAAATTTGTTTATCCTTATACCATAAATATATTAATGAAAAAAATGCTTGTCCGAGCCAAGTATATGTAATAAGCTGGGGTAAACTCATAGGCAAATTACTGCCTCCTGATTCATAGAACGCTATATATACTGATATATATACAAATCCAAAGAAAAATTGAGTAGATATTCCAGCTATAGCTGAGGCTCTATATTGAAGACCAGTTATAAATTTTAGTTTAAAATAACTTAAATACGACTTCATATTTTAAAATCCTCATATAATTTAACAATTAAATCATCTATACTTTCATTATCAATATCTATATCAGTTATTTCATATTTCTTTGATATTAAATTTATAAACTTACTAAGTTCAATCTTATTAATATCAATAATAAATTCAATGCCATCTTTTAATATTTTTTCCTTTACAATGCACTTTTCATTTAGTTTTTCCTTGCTTTTAGTTTTTATAAATATTTTTATATATGTATTATAATTCTTTTTTAAATTAGAAAGTAACCCATCATATAATACTTTTCCTTTACCTATTAAGATTATTCTTTTAGCAAGTGCTTCTATATCAGACATATCGTGAGTAGTTAAAATAACTGTCACCTTATCTTTTTTATTTATTTTTTTTATAAAATCACGCACTACTTTTTTTGATACTGCATCAAGACCAATAGTTGGTTCATCTAAAAACAGTATTTTAGGCTTATGTATTAGAGAAGCAGCAATTTCACATCGCATTCTTTGTCCTAAACTAAGTTGCCTTACAGGTATATTTAATATATCCTTAAGATTTAATAAGTTAGTTAATTCATCTAATGTATTTTTATATTCTATATCATCTAATTTATATATATCCTTTAATAAATTAAATGTGTCTATTGCAGGTATATCCCACCATAATTGACTTTTTTGACCAAATACTACACCAATATTTTTAACATACTTTTTTCTGTCTTTATATGGTATATACTTATCAACTTTTAAAATTCCACTATCAGGTGTAAGTATTCCCGATAAAATCTTTATTGTAGTAGACTTACCAGCACCATTAGGGCCTATATACCCAACTATTTCACCCTTATTAATAGAAAAAGATATATCATCAATTGCTTTTATATAATCATATTTTCTATTAAAGAATGATTTCAGAGTACCAAATTTACCCGACTCTTTTTTGGGTACTTTAAATACTTTGTTTAAATGTTTTACCATGATGAATGACATTTTATCAACTCCTCTCCTAAGCAAAAGAAAAACAAAATATACTTATAACGCAAAAAACTACATATTAAATGCAGTACACATATTAAATATTAAATTGTAATTCTTTGCAAAACGTCTATATAAATATATAATAAAAAAATAGATATGTCAATCTATTTTTAATAATTTTTTTTGTTTAAAATAAATTAAAGCGCTACCAGATATTATCAATACACTAGATATAATTCCATATATTAAAACCTTATTTATTTTTGTATCTGGAACTTTTACTACATCATTATATAAAATTATTTTATTATCTTCAGTCTTTATATTTTCACTAGATTCTACATCTAATAACTCTGCTTTATAATTTTTAGTTATATTAAATACAAACTCTGTTTGAACTTTAGAAAATCCA
The DNA here is from genome assembly GCA_934148845.1 of uncultured Bacilli bacterium. Lineage (GTDB taxonomy): Bacteria > Bacillota_I > Bacilli_A > RF39 > UBA660 > UMGS1613. The sequence continues at coordinate 193,352 of CAKPDH010000001.1, read as the reverse complement.
TTAGGCGCAATTTCCTCTACAAGTACATAAGTACCTGGACTTAAATAATTATAAAAAGGCTTATCTCCTGAAGTAAAAGAAAATAATAATTCTTCTTTTTCTTTAGTGTCTAAATTATATTTATATATTGATATTTTAGCACCTGCAAGTTCTTCTGAATTAGTTATATCTTTTTTAGAAAATATTATATTTTTAGGTTCATTATATATAACTTCTTCTATATTTTTATTATTATCATTTAAACTTCTTTCTAATATTAAATCAGTAGCTAATTCAAATCCTTCTGGTACGGAAGTTTCAACTATTTTATAATCACCATATGGTAAATTAGTTAAATTTATAACACCATTACTATCAGTAACAACTTCACCTATGTATTTGCCATTATAATACTTAGCAGGCACATATTCACCATTATATTTGTATTCTAATTTAAATTTAGCTCCAGCTAAAACTTGATCAGTTTTTTTATCTTTCTTTATTATTTTTATATTTCCAAGATTTAAACTAAATGAAGTTTGTGTATTAGTATCCTCTTTAATATCAGTAGTAGTTTTCTTAAGTTTTGGAATTCCAATTTTCTGATAACTACCACTTACTGGTTTTAATACCTTAAAACTTGATTCAAAATCAGTTCTGTTTCCTATTTTTATTGATGCACTAGAAGAAACATTATAAGTATCACCCAAGTTTATTTTACTTGCATCTATTACTATTTTAATACCATTTTTTAATATGTTTCTAATCTCATTAACATGTTGTAAACTAGAATTACTATCTTTGAAATAATCCCAACTTACTTCATTAAAAGTATCATTATCATCTTTTAAATATAATTTAATTAAATCTGAATGATTTGATGTTAATGATGGAAAAGTTGCCAAATTTTGATATTTTATTATAGCTGTACTTTCATAAGTATTATTTGAATAATTAAAAGTTAATTTATTATCTTTACTAAAGAAATAATAATAACCTTTCTTATCTTTATCTAGAAAATTCTCAATTGCAGAACAAGTACCTTTAGTAACATCTGCTTTATGTGACCATAAATTCTTTTGTGTATCTTTTATAATTGAATCTGAAATTTTACTAAAATCTAAAGAACCATCTACAAACAAAGAATCTAGATTTGCAGAATTATTAAGGTAGGATTTAATCATTCCGCAAGCAACACCAGTAATCTTAGAACCATCTATAGTAGAACTTAAAACTTCATTTAATGGATCTGTAGTATCTTCAACATAAGATATTCCATTTTCAAATTTTACATAGCCTTCAAGGCAGAAAGCTTGTAGTGTATGTGTAGTACCATAATCACTAGTATAATCTATAGAATAATTACAAGTTTCAGATACTGCAACACAATACCCATTTTTTAATTTTCCATTTGAGTCAAGGCAATTTTTTACACAAACAGGACTATTTTTACATTCAGTAAAATCTGAAGTATTTTCTTCTCTAATAACCCACCCATGCCCTATTGGAGCAGATGAATCATCAGCTTCACTGTTTGTTTCAATATAATAATATTTTGTATTATCACAATTTGATTTCTTTGAATTATTATAAGTAACCGCTTTAGTATTTACTATATTAATAAAGATTAAAAAAGCTAGAAATAAATAGTTTAATTTGTTTTTCATTATAAATCCTCCTATCAATAAATAAATTATAAATTAAATTATTTTAAAAATATATCAAAATTAGTATACTTAATTTTTTTAAGCTAATTTTCTATGTTTTACTATATATATGAAAAGTCCACCACCAGATACAAGCGCTAAAGCTAAGAATAAGTATGCATATCCATTAACTCCAGTATCTGGAACATTAATTAATTCATTATATAAAATAATATCTTCGCCATTTATTTTAAAATTAGTACCACTTTCAGAAATTAATTTAATGCTTCCTTCTTCTGATATCTCAACTATATATACAGTTTTTATAAGTTCATATCCTTTAGGCGCACTAGTCTCAACTATTTTATATCTACCAGGTTCTAATCTTAACTTAGTTGGTTTTTTAGTCGTTTTGAAATTATAAAGAACAACATCATCTTTTAAATCTTCTATATATGATACAACTATATTTGCACCTTCTAATACTTTATCACCTTTAAAATCTTTTTTATAAAAATTAAACTCTATTAACTCATTATATAATATTATTCTATTATTGTTTTCTATCTTGACATTACGTCCTTCTTTATCCAAAAGTTTAATTTTTCCATCTTCTGTAAGTTCAAATGTATATGTTCCTAAGATTTTCTTATAACCGTTAGGTGCAATCTCTTCAACTAATTTATATTTACCAGATCCTGGAAGTGAAAACTTATATGGAGATCCTGTTGATACAAAGCTTAAAACTTCATCATTGCTACCATCTTTATATATCTTAATTGTTGCTCCCTCAAGTTCTTTATCATCTGCTATATCCATCTTAGAAAAAAGTAACTCTATTTTTTTGTTATTTAAAATAATATGACTACCATATACAGAATACATTTCACTTTTTTCACTATTTAATGTTACTTTCCCAGAATCAGTTACAGTAAATTTTACCTCTGATTTATTTCTAATAAAATAACTTGGTGCTTGTTCTTCTATAAGATAATATGTACCAGCTTTAAGTCCAATTATTTGATTTGGAACGTTTGTTGATACCCAAGACAATCCCTTGCCAGATATTAAAGCTACAGTAGTTTTTATTCCTGTTATATCAACAGGTTTTTTATCTTTATCTAAAATAGTTAAAGTTGCTCCTACCAATTCTTCTTCTTTAGTAATCTCGCGTTTACTAATAGAAATAGTGCCTTGTTTATTATTTAAAATAGTTAAAGACCCAGATAAATTTGAATTATTTAGCTCAATTGTTTTAGTTTCATTTGATACTACATAACCGTCCGGTGCCTTAGTTTCTTTTAATGTATACTTAGCTAGTGGTAAGTCTTCTATCACAATTGGAGAGGTTCCACTTGTAAAATTTTTACTATATCCTTTATCCGATGTAAGTAGTAAAGTTGCTCCTGCAACATAATTTCCATCATTATCTACCTTTGCTATTGAAAGCTTAGAACGAGTAATAGTTCCCATAGCAACTAATGCTCCACCATGACTTAAAGTATCAAATTTATTAATAATAACATTTTGTATATTAGCTCCACAATTATATGCATATGTTGCTTTAAAATAAATATCCCATATAGCTTTTACACTAATTCCATAAGATTTTCCAGATGGTACTTTATCTTTAGGTACTCTTACAACAAACTTATAATCATCAGTTTTATTAATAATTAAACCACTTACATCACTCATAAAATCTGATATATCAACAGTACTTAAATTAAGTAAATCATTTGAACCAGTTATGCTAATCTCGTCTGATTTAAAATAATTATTATTTACTGGATCTATTTTAAAATTAAGTCTTACACTTGATAAATATGCCTTAAAATCTATAATTTTATTTGCATAATTATTTGCTTCATTTTTTATATTCTCACATTTAGTATTTTTTGAAGTATCAGAAATATAAGCTTTTCCACTTGAATCTTTCCTTTGACCACAAACAGATCCTACATATCCACCCATATAATAACTTCCATATACTTCTGTCCAATAATAGTCTTCTTTTGATCTATCTGAAGGGTACTTATTTAGTATATATGCAAGCGCTATTTTTTGCTTTTTAGTTAAAATACTTTCATCCGTACTAAGATTACAAGTTCTACCTATTGGAGTTACCGTATCAATTCCAGAAATACAAGTAAATGGTATATTTGATGCATCAGTAGAATATTTATATCTAAAATAAGAATAACACACATTACTACCTGAATTATCACAAGTACCAGACTTATATTGATATGTTTCTCCCTTACCTCCATTACTGGTTAGCCAACCATTTGAATCTTGTACTAAAGAAGTAAGTGATTTAGGAAAACCATCTGCTAGAGCATTTACTATATTAGAATTAATAAATAAACTAATTATAGTAAAAATAAACAATAAAAGAATTTGCTTAAATTTTAACTTCATACATTCCTCCTACCTTGCATATTTAGTATAGCGCAAAACAAAAAAAATGTAAATATTTTTACACTTTTTTGTTTTATAATTCAACAAATTTTATATCTGGATTTGTTTTTAGTATTTTATTTACATTGCCTAAAACATTATTATCTATTTTAGTAAAGTATAATTTAATACTAGATTTTTCACCCTCTTCTATCTTGATAAAATCTGACATATCTATTAATTTAACATTTAATTTTTTACTTATTTTATCACTTATAATTTTATAATGTGTACATCCAAGTATTAAAGCATCTATATTATCTAACTTATTTAAATAAATAGATAAATATTTGTCTATATCACTATTATCATTTTCAATTAAAGTAGCAAGCATAGGACATTCAACACATTTAATATTTTTATTTATTTTGTTAAATACATTACTTCTTATTGTAGATTTAGTAGCAATTACACCTATATTATTATAATTTGATTTATTTATATAACTTATAGTGGGGGATATTATATCTATTACTTTTTTATCTACTTTCTTCAATTTTTCTACTAAAGAACTAATAGTGCCACAAGCAATAATTATAATATCAACATTTTCTTTTAAGAGAAAATCTATCATTTTATTTGCTAAATATACTATTTCATCTACACTTTTATTACCATAAGGAATATTTATAGTATCCCCTAAATATATATATTCATTATTTTTATATCTATCAACTAGACTTTTAAGTACAGTAAGTCCACCTACACCAGAATCAAATATTCCAACTCTCATTATATCACCACCTACATAATATCATAAATTTAATTAATTATCTATTCTGAATTTTGAGTCTATTTATTACCTTCTTTTCTATTCTAGATATATATGACTGACTAATGCCTAATTTTTCCGCAACCTCTTTTTGTGTTAATTCTTTATTATTAAATAATCCATATCTAAGTATCATTATCTGCTTATCTCTGGAATTCAATTTAACAAGTTCTTCATATAATATTTTTCTTTCTATTTCCTCCTCTAAATTACGTGTTACAATATCACTTGAAGTACCTAAAATATCCTCAAGGTGTAACTCATTTCCCTCACTATCATAACTTAAACTATCCTCAAAACTTATTTCACCCTTTCTTCTTTTATTTTTCCTTAAAAACATAAGTATTTCATTATCTATACATCGTGATGCATAAGTAGCTAATTTAATGTTTTTATCTAATTTATAAGTTTTTACTCCTTTAATTAATCCAATAGTACCTATACTTACTAAATCTTCTAAATCAACACCTGTATTTTCATATTTTTTTGATAAAAAAACTACCAATCTTAGATTATGTTCTATAAGCTTATTACGCGCTAAAATATCACCATCCATAGACATTAAAACATATTTAACTTCTTCTTCCTTAGATAATGGTTCTGGTAATTTATCTGCACTTCCTACAAAGTATACCCCACAATCACTTAATATTTTTTTAATATAATTTAATATTTTTCTTATCATAAATCCTCCAATAATTTTCTATTTAATATAATATCAATTCCATCTAAATCTATTTTATCTATAATACCTAATAATACTTTATTATATTCTTTATCATTAAATACCAATTTATCTATTTTTACTACTCTAATTAAATCAGTACCACTAATACTTCTATATGGTATTAACCTAAATTCTTTTATATCAAATAGAATTTTTCTTTTATCTATCAATATAACACATTTATTACTTAGATTGTCTACTAATGTATTTCCTGTATCTAAATATGCATTATATCTATATTTTTTATTATTTTTATATATATAAACATTATAATAATTAGAATATTTACTTCTAAAATTTTTTGTTTGTTTAATATATATATATAATATTAATGGAGATGTTATAATTAAAAATATAAAATTTATACTTAATCCATTATTAATAAAAATTATACCTATATGTTTATATGAAAATTGTATATTTAATAAATATAAAAAGCCTCCTAAAATTATACTTGAAAGATATAAATATAATATATTTACTAATGTATATTTAATATTCCTAAAGCCAAATGAAATTATAACCATTAAAATACTTATGAATATTTTAAATAAAAATAATATAAAACTATTTATATTAAAAAACAAAAATAATATACTTACACCACCAATAAATGATCCCATTAATAGTCTTTTAATACTAGAACATCTCTTAAGTATAACTGATACTGACAATAATAAAATAAAATCAAGGAAAAAATTTAATATCATAATTAGGTCTACATATACTTTCATATAATCACCATATTTATTATAAAAAAAAGACATAAATAATTATGTCGATTAATTTTATAATATTATTTTCTTATAACAATAAATTTGTATTTATATAAATCGTTCATAGTAGTAATATTATTAAGTTCAAGCTTTTTTAACATTTTATCAAATATTAAAGCAGTACCCATACTATCATAATCTCCTCTATGATGTTTATCTTCATCCCAAGGTATATTATATCTTTTTACTAAAGTTGCCAAATTATGATATCTTTCACTTGATTCTAAATATCTAGATAAACCTAATGTATCTATAACTGTATTTTTAAACTCACCTAAATTATATTTATCATAAGCATTTAATATAAAAGATATATCAAATTTAGCATTATGCGCTACCATTGGAGCATCAGATACCCAATTCATAAAATCTATAATACATTCTTTTTCTTTTCTTTTTCCCTCTAACATTTCATTTGTAATACCTGTTATTTTTATAATATCTTCACTTAATAATTTATAAGGATATACAAGTTCATCATATCTATCAATTATATTTCCACCTTTTATTTTAACAGCGCCTATTTCTATAATAGAATCACCACTATTAGGATAAAGACCTGTAGTTTCTAAATCAAATACTACATATGTAATATCAGTTAACTTCATACTTGTTATCACAACTCACCTCTATAAATAAAAAGCCAAGAAAGCGACGTTCCGAATCGAATAAAACCTAGTCTCCCAGGTGGGCATCACATCATCATTTTTAGGATCCCTAATAATTAGGTCTTCAACACGAACAATGAATTAGATTCCCTTATATTTTCGATTAGTAGGTTTTTTATTGAAACAATCGCATATCCCAGCAAAATAATTATATCAAATTAAAGATTTAAATTCAATATATATTTTAAATTAATATTGATATTCTCCATCTTGACCCATCAAATTAACTTCCTTTACTCCTCTTATTTTATAAATTTCATTAATAAATGAATGATCCTTAGGGGATTTTACTTCATATATATAACTTGACTCGTTACTTGACACACTAAATGATTTTAATTTATATTTTACTTTATAACTATTTAATATTATCTCTATATCACTACTTTTTACATTATTAAAATAAATAACTAATATATATGGAGCTTTATTAGATGGAACTATGTCAAATAATATCATAGCTATTGAAAGCACTATTGCAAGTATTATTGAAATTGAATAAAGTCCAGATCCTATTATTATACCGTTTGAAATACTCCAAAATAAGAATAATAAATCCCTAGGTTCTTTTATTGCAGTCCTAAATCTTACTATAGATAAAGCTCCTACCATTCCAAGAGACACAGTAATATTTGCCTGCATAGATAGCACTATAGCGCTCGTTATAATTGACATTAATGACATTGATACATTAAATTTTTTAGAGTATATTACACTCTTACTTGTAAGTTTATATATAAAATATACATAAAACGATAAAATAAGCGCTACTAATATTGTTACTACTATAGTAGTTATTGGTATATTAAGAGAAAAACTCTTTAAAAAACTTTCTTTAAATATATCCTTGAATGTTATTTTTAAAATCATCTATATCCCCCCAAAGCATCTATACAATTATTAAATTTAGAAAATGAAGTTTGATTTAAATGATTAAGTTCTAATCTAAATCTAATAAAATCAGGAATAAATTCATTATACTTAACTTCTAATATTCTTTCATTTAAATAATGTACCTTTTTTTCTTTATTAAAAATATCACTATATATATTTGTATATCTAATATTATAATCAAGAGTAATTCTTACATTACCCGCCTTATAAATATAAGGTATTCTATCATATTCTATTAATATTACAGGTCTTAAATACTCTGTTTTAATTTTTAAGATTAATTCATTTAATAAAGGTGAATTATTTGAATCTATTCTTACTCTTCTTTTTAATATATTATTTAAAGTATCATAAGTTATAACTGTACTTTCTTTTAAAGTAAGACCATTTACTTTATACTTTTTTTCTAACTTTATATAATTCTTATCATAATTATAAAACCTAATTCTATATTTCCATCTTTCGCTTATTCCATTTAATACTTGGTTATATGAAGTCATGTTATAATTATCAAAATATATACTAGATATCTGATAATAATCATCATTACAATATTTATCTTTCTTTAATAATGAGTTTAAATTATTATTTATTATATTAAAATCATTAAAAGTTATAAAATATTTCAATTCTTTTCTATAATTACTCATCTATACTCCTAATATCAAATCATAAGCACTAATTCTATTTTTAACCCAACTTCTAATAAACTCAATTTCTTCTATTACATCATAATCATAATATAATTTTGCATCACTTTCATATGCATATACTAATATATTTTTATATTTATCTAAAAGACTATCTATATATTCTATAGTTAAAACACTTTTTCTAAGTTCTTTATATCTTTCTATAATAAGATTTTTTATTTTACTATCTTTATTAATATCTATATCAAAACTAATTTTTTTAAAATCATCATTTCTACTAGAAAAAGTAGGAGAATTTATGTCATAACTTAATCCAAAGGTATATTCCATATCCCAAGGTTCTATAAAAATAGAACTATCATTTATACTCTTCTTATAAAAATAATTATTTTTAATTAATTTATTATCTTTATTATCTATAAATGAATTAAATATAATCATGTCAATATAATTTTTAATATCAAATGTATCTTTTACTATATCATAACTTATACTAGAACCATAATATTTACTTAACTTGTCTAGTATATTATCATATATTTCATCATTTATATCATCATCTTTAGGATACTTTAGTTCATAATAATACTTATAAATATCATAACTGCCACTTTTATAACTATCTAAGGTATCCCAACTTCTAGATTTAATAATAATACTTGTATTATTTTTTGTGTTTTTTATTAAATTAAGTTTTGTTCTATTAACTGGTTCAGTAAGTACATAAAGTCCTCTATATTCTTGATTTATAAATACTAAAACAAACTCACTATATCTAGATACATTAGAAAAATCATTAGATATCTTATTCCATAAATCAATCGAAAGTATATTTCTTACTTTAGACTTATCCTTATATAATGAATCAAGAACAAGTGAATCACCAGAATAAAAATTACTTAAATTTATATTTTTTTCTTTTGAGTACCCCTTTTTATAAAAATTAACCTTATATGATTTTTTTTCTAATTCTCTTGATGTAGCTCCTCTAACATGAACTTTTATATTTGATTTAAACGTATTATCAGTTAAATTACTATTTATATATAAAAAAGTTCCTTTTACTTCATCTTCTATTAAAGATTTTGTTTCCATACTTACAAGTGGTAGCGAAGTTAATTGTATTTTAGTTATGTAATAATTATTATCATCATATATTATTACATCATAATACTTATTAAAATCAACTTTAATTATATTAGTTTTTTTATTAATTAATCTATATTTATACTTAGACTTAGATAAATCAAGTTTTAAAACATATATGTGATTATTATATTTAATGTCAACATGGTGATAGTAAGTGTTGGTATTTTTATCATATAAAGCGTCTGTTCCATTTATTTTTATATTGCATGTTAAACTATTATTTAAAGTCCTACTTTTTTTTATATCTTCTACACTAATAGTAGATAATGAAAGTCCAAATATACTAAATATAGTAATACCAATAAGAGATACTAACAATACTAATAATATTATTATTTTAAGCTTAATACTATTCATACCTCACCTCACACAGTTTTATATTATAACAAAAAAAAAGAAAAAATAGAACAATTATTTTTCTTTTTCCAAATATAATTTAAATAATTTATTCAATTCCTTTTTATTTATTGGTTTTGAAAGATAACCATCAAATCCCATTTCCATATATTTTTCTTTTTGACCTATTATAGCGTCTGCAGTAAGAACAATAACTGGTATATTAAATCCTTTTATTTCTTTTAATTTTTCTAAAGTTTCAGCTCCACTTAATGCAGGCATCATTTGATCCATTAAAATTAAATCAAATTCATTACCAGCCTTAATTTTTTCTAAACATTCAAATCCACTTTCAACTAATGTAACATCAAGTTTATAATCACTTAAAATACGTCGTGTTACTTTAAGATTTAATATATTATCATCTACTACTAATACCTTTTTATTAGATAAATCTATACTAGTTAATTCTTTATTATCTTTAATAGTTTCTCTTATTCTGTTATCTTCAACTATCTTTTGTAGAATTGATACAGTAACAGTAGTATATTTACCTACTTCACTTTCAAATTCTATTTTACCATCTAAAAGCTCAATAAGTTTTTTTGCTGTTCCAATTCCACCAGTATAATTATTAGAAGACATAATGTTTTCTAAAGTTTTATTTTCAATACCACATCCTGTATCGTTAATACTTACAACCAATAAATAATTTTTTCCTTTCTTTTCTCCTTTTACATTTACAACTATTTCCCCTTCACTAGTGTATTTAATTGAATTATTAATTATTTTTCTAAATACTTCAGTGATTTTTTTATAATCTCCATATAAAACCAAAGGTAAATTGTTATCTAGGTTTACTTTAAACTTAACATTTTCATTTTGTATATAATCTTTAGCTTCATCCTCTAATATTTTAAACATTTTAAATATGCTATAACACTTTTCATTTAATGTTAATGTAGCTTTTAAAATATTGTTTGGATCTATTAGGCCATCAATTATATTTAATGCATCAAGTGATGATTTATTAATATTTTTTATATCATCTAATATTTGTGTATCCAATTTTTTATCCATCAAAGAACTACTAAGACCAATTATATTTGATAAAGGTGTTCTTAAATTATAAGATATTTGTGATATTAGATCTGTTTTAGCCTTATCTGCAAGTTTAGCCTCATTTAATGCATTTTGAAGTAAAATATTTTGAGACCTTATACTTTCAGCATTTTCTGTAACATTTTTTGTAAGAACAGTAACTAGATTATTTTCTTTATTAGATATAAAGAAAATTGTACTTTCAAGCCACTCATTATTTTTAATCTTATTTCCTACTCTATATCTAAAAGTTATAGAATCTAGTTCATATTTAATAAAATGTTCTTTTAAATTATTTAAAGATAATTTTTCATTAAATAAATCTTTATCACTATCATTAATATAATTTGAAAATGAACTTAATAAATCAGTATAATTTCCTCTTTTTTCATCACCAAAATATAATTTATCCATTTTAAAATATTTTAAATCACAACTATTTGATTCAATATTTATATTTATTTGAAAATCATATGAAGATGAAGTTATTTGATTTAGCTGACTTTCCCTTGCTTTTATATTACTTGCCTGTTTTATTAATAAATGTTGTCTATCATATTCTTTAGTTGCATCAATAACTTGTATTACTTGATATTCCTTGTAGTCATCTTTATAATTAATTATTTTTACTCTAATCCACATATTATAATTATATTTAGGATTATAATACTTAACCATTTCACTTACATATTCACTAGATTTATTCCATTTTTTTATTTCATCTTTTATTATTGGAATATTTAAAATTTTATCAATAATATCGTTGTTAGAAAGCTTTGAAGTATCTAGCCCTAAAATATTTTTTACATTATCAGATATATACGTATAATTAGGATTAGAAAGATCAATTAATATATATACTGTATCAGATATTTCCATTATTGAGTTAAAAAGCTTATTTTTAGGTTTTAAATTCTTACTATTATTAATTAGTATATCAATTAATATATATAAGCAAAGTAATATTATTACTATAACAGTTAATGTATTTATAATTCCATTATATTTAGATATATTAAAATATAAATATACTAAAACTAATATAAATAACATTATAAAATATTTTAATTTATCTTTTTTCATTAGCCTGTCCCTTACTATATATTATTCCTTTTCCTATCATTACTCTTATATTACTTATTATTTTAACATCAGATGCATAATTTTCAAAAGTAACATTATTAATACTTCTTAAAGCACTTACACTAACAAACTTATTTTTATCTACATCCTGTAAAAATTCTATTATTTCTTGATATAATATACGGTTTTTATTAGTTTCATTTTTATTAAGCTTATCAGTTAAAGATTTTATTATCCCTTCTATTGTTGGACTTATAAGTATACAACTAGAGCATTCATTAATATCTTTATATAATATAAAGAAATCATTAATATTATTAAATTCCTTTATTCTAAATATTAAATCATAATATTTATGTTCTAAATTATCATATAAATCACTTAAATATTCTCTTAATACTATAACTAGATCAGATGAAGTAATACATTCTTTGATTTCTTTTAATACCTTATTTGGAATTTCTATTTTATTTATTCTACATAAAGTATAAAATTTAATTAAGTCTAAATCTTTCTTTCCTGTATCTTTATAGTAAGTAGATCTTATAGAGTCAAATGATTTAGATACATAAAAATCCATATTTTTTATAATTTTATCTTCAAATAATGATTTGTTATCCAAGATCTCTCTATCTATTAATTTATCTTCATTTTTTATTAATAGCTTATTTTTTAATAAACTTTTAAGTTTATTAGAAAAAATTGTTGAATTAATATAAAAATAACATTCTTTTAACATATTTATAAATTTTTGATACAACTCGCTTAGGCATGATACCTCGTTACATATATATACTTTTTTATTCCAAAAAGAATACCATAATTTTGAGTCAACATTTAATTCCAAATTTCTATCTTTAAATAATTTTATATAATAATCTAATATTAAGTTTTTATTTTTTTTATCATATGAACTTATTAATTCATCTACTTCCTCTTTTGTTTCTGACTTTTTTATTTTATCTAATGTATCTATATAACAGTTTACTATTTTATTATATAAAGCTGTATCTGGAATTCTTAAAATAGTATTAGAATATTCAACCCTAAATTCATTTGATTTTTTTAATTTGTAATCTTCTATTTGAGCAAATAAGTCTTCTTTAGAATCCTTTAAGTTTTTGTTTTCTTCTAATCTATTTAACAAATAATTTTTAGCATTTTCAATTAAATTAATAGGTACACTTTTAGAATAACATTCCTTTAATTTAGATTCATATGCATCATTTAATTCTTCTTCTGTATAATTTTCACTTAAACCTAAAATTTTAAGTGCTAAAATGTAACTCATCAAACCACTCTCCTATTATCAAGTATAACATAATTTTTTATTTTTTTCATCATATAATTTGAAATTTTATATATTAAATTCTATCTAATTAATATTTTATCTGTAATAATATTATCCAACTGTATATCAAAACTATCACTATCTATTTTATTTACAACTTGCTCATAAAAACATACACCAACTTTAAAACATGAAAGATTTCTTAAATAATTATCATAATAACCCTTACCATAACCAATTCTATTTTTGTACTTATCAAAACATATACCTGGAACTATTATTAAATCAAACATATTAGGATTTATTATATTATTATTTAAAGCTTCTCTTATACTATAAATATTTATATTATTTATTTCATCAAGTGATTTTATTTCATTAAATTTCATATTATGATTATCAATTACAGTAGGTATACCAATCCTTTTATTATTCTTTAATGAATATTCTATCAAATAATCTAGATTAACTTCATACATATTAGCGCAATATAGTCCTATAGTTTGTGCTTTAATATAATTATCTAAACTAATTATACTATTAAATATTTTATTTTCTTTTTCTTTTCTATCTAATATATCTTTTCTAAGCTTTATATATTTTTTTCTAAGTTCTTCTTTCATTTAATTCTCCATCTTTTTCTTATATATGTTTTAATATTATTAAATCCTAAAATTCCACATAAAACAAATACGGGGCTATAACAATATAAATATCTGGTGCGTGCTTCAAATAATAACAAAAACAAAGTTATACCAGTTATACTAAGCATTATAACAAGTTCAATTTTGCTATTTTTATGTTTATATATAAATGGTGTAAAACATAATAGAAAAATCCAAACAAATTGGGATATTTGAATAAAATATTTGTAATATTTTCCTTCTTTAAAATAATAATTTCTAAGTAAATTAGTAAGTTTACTGTTACTTTTACCTACCTTATTATAAAAATTCCCTTCTATGCCCCAAGAAAACGTCCCGTTATTATAATTAATTAAATTCTTTTTAGAAAAAAACTTTACATTTTCAACAAAAGATCTATTAGAAATTCTAAATCTAAATATTTTCAGATTATCAGTCATACCGTTTTTAATTGAATATAAAACATCATCTGTAGAATATACACCATTAGTTATATCATTTTGACCCATAGCAAGAAAATGAGTAAAATTAAATTCATACACATTCGATTTATTAAATGATAAATAATTTTTAGAAAAATATTTTATTGAAAATGATATTAATATACTTAAAATTACAGCACAAAAATTAATACTAAACTTTTTTATGTCAATTTTTTTTATACTAACTAATGAATTTGTTACTTCAATTATTATTATAGATATTAAGACAATAATAACTGTTGGTTTTATAAAACATCCTATTATTGATAAAAATATTAAAAGAAAGTATATATATGGCTTTTTATTCTTTTGCGTATACAAATAAATTATTAAAATTGGAAATAAAATAGCAAATGTATCACTATAAGTAATAATTATCCAGGGATTAAATAAAATTAGTGGAATCATAACTAAATATGACATTAAAGCTACTTTATAATCATTTAAAATATTTTTTATAGTAAGTGATGTAAATAAACAAGAAAGACTTACTAGAAATGAATTTATAATTAATATACCAGCCATTCCTAAGGGAATTGTTTTTTTTATTAATATAAAAATAAATAAAAGAAATAAGTTATTGGGATATCTAGTAAAATAGTCTACATTTAATATTTTACCTGTAGAAATAAAATAATCACTATTTTTTATAATAACATCTACATCCCAGCCAGTCCTAAAAAAACAGTATTTTTGAATAACAAGCTCTATTACATAACATACAACAAAAATAATTAATAACCATAAATAATATTTTTTCTTATCAATACTAAATTTTAAAGGATAAAATATGAATAAAATTAAAATAAATATTGAAGATATAAATATATATATGTTTGGAAAAATAAAATTAACTTTTGTATTATAATTAATATTATCAAAAAATAATAAAAGTATTAATGTAAATCCCATCAAAAATAAATAAATTATTCCATATGCTTTATTTATATTTTTCATTATATCACCCATCGTCAAAAATATTTTAGCACAGATATATTAATTTTAAAATAAAATATCAGAATAAAATAAAAGATTTTTTATTTTATCATGGAAAGATTTGTTATTTGCAGGCTCCATTCCACTTTCTCTTTTGATTGATATTTAAGTTTGTCTTTAGGCTCACCACCTATCTTTAATATTATTTAATACTCTAAATTATCTAGTTCTTGAATACAAAAATATTTCTTACTAATTATTTACAACTTGCTCCACTAGAATATAAAGATTTTCTATCAATTATTATATTGATATTTATACTTAATTTTTGATTGCTTCAATCTTTATAGTTTAAAACACTATTGTTTGCTTTTTTCTCTTATTTCTATTTCCTTTCTCATATCTGTCATCGTTCTTCTTTTACATTCACCAGTTAATCCCAAGTTGTCTGGGAAGCAAAACTACAAAACAAAATTACTTATCTAATTCATTTTATAAAATTTTATTTAAATTACTTTTCAAATTTTGCATATATTCTTCAACAATTCGTATTCTCTTTTTATCTTTTTTTCTTTCACTATTACATAGATATTCATAATATTCCCTAATGTTTTGTACATAATATCCATCAATTTCTTCTGGCTGAAATTTTAGTTTATCTTTAGAACCATCACATACACCTTCAATTTTATCAGATACAACAAACCATCCATTATCTTTAAACTTTAAATTATAATTTTGTTTTAGTTCTTGTAATCCTTTATCAGTAACCGCAATATCTAAATCGCCTGCATCTGGGTATATATTCCTTAAGACGAGTCCACTTGATGATAATAGCCAAAATTCCTCTTTATCAATCTTTAATGTGCTTAATAATTCAAGAAGTTCTTCTTTATCCATTCTATTTTCCATAAACTCACTCCTAACTATACAAATTTTATCACAAAAAGACTAGTTTTACCTAGTCTTTCATATTTTAATTATTTATTGTTTTTAGCTTTGATTGCGGCTTGTGCAGCAGCTAGTCTAGCAACAGGTACTCTAAATGGAGAACAAGATACATAATCAAGACCTACTCTATTATAGAATTCTATAGATTTAGGATCTCCACCAGTCTCGCCACATACACCTAAATGTATATTTGGTCTTTCTTGTTTACCTAATTTAACTGCTGTTTCAATTAACTTACCAACACCTTTTTGATCAAGAGTTTTAAATGGATCTTCTTCATATATTTTCTTGTCATAATATGATGGTAAGAATTTACCAGCATCATCTCTTGAGAAACCAAATGTCATTTGAGTTAAGTCGTTAGTACCAAATGAGAAGAATTCTGCTTCTTTTGCTATTTCAT
The DNA here is from genome assembly GCA_934148845.1 of uncultured Bacilli bacterium. Taxonomy (GTDB): domain Bacteria; phylum Bacillota_I; class Bacilli_A; order RF39; family UBA660; genus UMGS1613. The sequence continues at coordinate 176,401 of CAKPDH010000001.1, read as the reverse complement.
CTGCAGTAATAGCTGCTCTTGGTATTTCTATCATAGTACCAACTTCATACTTCATATCTATATTAGCATTTTTAATTTCTTCATCAGCTGTTTTACATACAATATTTTTAACATATTTAAGTTCTTTTACTTCTCCAACAAGAGGAATCATAATTTCTGGAACTACATTCCAATCAGCATGTTTCTTTTGAGTATTAATTGCTGCTCTAATAACAGCTTTTGTTTGCATTTCTGCTATTTCTGGATAAGTGACTGCAAGTCTACATCCTCTATGACCCATCATTGGGTTAAATTCTTTTAAATCCGCAATTATTTCTTTAATTCTTTCTACTGATTTACCTTGTGCATCTGCAAGTAATTTTATTTCTGCTTCTGTATTAGGTACAAATTCATGTAGTGGTGGATCAAGATATCTAATTACAACAGGATCCCCTTCAAGTGCTTCATATAATTGTTCAAAATCTGATTGTTGATATGGAAGGATTTTATCTAATGCTGTTTTTCTTTCTTCAACTGTATCTGCACATATCATTTCTCTAAATGCTGCTATTCTATCAGCTTCAAAGAACATGTGTTCTGTTCTACATAAACCAATACCTTCTGCTCCTAATTCTCTTGCTTTCTTAGCATCTCTTGGAGTATCAGCATTTGTTCTAACAGAAAGTCTTCTATATTCATCAGCCCAAGCCATAACACGTCCAAAGTCTCCTGAAATAGAAGCATCTTCAGTAGCTATAGCACCATCATAAATATTTCCTGTAGTACCATCTATGGAAATTATATCTCCTTCATGATAAGTTTTACCAGCTAATGTGAATTTCTTATTAGCTTCATCCATTTTAATATCTCCACAACCTGAAACACAACAAGTACCCATACCACGAGCAACTACTGCAGCGTGACTTGTCATACCACCACGAACAGTAAGGATTCCTTGTGCAGCTTTCATACCTGTAATATCTTCTGGTGAAGTTTCAAGTCTAACAAGTACAACTTTTTCTCCAGCTCCACCTGTTCCTAATTTTTCTGCATCTTCAGCAGTGAAAACAATTTTACCACAAGCAGCACCTGGAGATGCTCCTAAACCTTTTCCTACTGGAGTTGCTTCTTTAAGTGCTGAAGCACTAAATTGTGGATGTAATAATGTATCCAAATTTCTTGGATCAATCATAAGTACTGCTTCTTCTTTAGTACGCATTCCTTCATCAACTAAATCACAAGCAATTTTAAGTGCTGCTTTTGCAGTTCTTTTTCCATTTCTTGTTTGTAACATGAAAAGTTTTCCATGTTCAACAGTAAATTCCATATCTTGCATATCTCTATAATGATTTTCTAGAGTCTTACAAACTTCTTTAAATTGTTCATATGCTTCTGGAAATTTATTAGCCATTTCAGTAATTTTCATTGGAGTACGAACACCTGCAACAACGTCTTCACCTTGAGCATTTGTTAAGAATTCTCCAAATAATCCTTTTTCTCCAGTAGCTGGATCACGAGTAAATGCAACACCAGTACCGCAATCATCACCCATATTACCAAATGCCATAGATTGAACATTTACAGCAGTTCCCCAAGAATATGGAATGTCATTATCTCTTCTATATACGTTAGCTCTAGGATTATCCCAAGATCTAAATACTGCTTTAATAGCTCCCATTAATTGTTCTTTTGGATCATCTGGGAAAGACGAACCAATTTTTTCTTTATATTCAGCTTTGAAAGAATTTGCTAATTCCTTTAAGTCATCAGCATCCAATTCAATATCTTGTTTAACACCTTTTCTTTCTTTCATTTCATCGATAAGTTGCTCAAAATATTTTTTACCAACTTCCATAACTACATCAGAATACATTTGAATAAATCTTCTGTAGCAATCCCAAGCCCATCTTGGATTATTTGACTTTTCAGCTATTACATTAACTACATCTTCATTAAGACCTAAATTAAGAATAGTATCCATCATACCAGGCATAGAAGCTCTAGCACCAGATCTAACAGAAACTAATAAAGGATTTTCTTTATCACCAAATTTCTTTCCTGTAATTGCTTCCATTTTAGCAATATACTCGTTAATTTGTTCTTGAATTTTTTCATTAATTTCTCTACCATCTTCATAGTATTTTGTACATGCTTCTGTTGTGATAGTAAATCCTTGAGGTACTGGAAGTCCAATATTAGTCATTTCTGCTAAGTTTGCTCCCTTACCACCAAGAAGATTTCTCATACCTGCATTTCCTTCAGTAAATGCATAAACATATTTTGTCATAAATTCCTCCTTTTAATGTACAAAAATATTATATCATGAATGAAAAAAAGTGTGCAACAAATTTTAGAAATTATATGTATTTTTTTATTACTTTACTAAAAAAAACAATTATTTAAAATTGTTCTTTTTTAAATTATTTAAATTCATTTTAGCTCTTTCAATGTTTCCAATCATAGCCTCTTTTGTTATTACTATATTATCGTTAACATTCCCTTTGGAATCATAAGATTTAATATCAGGTCGATTTTCATCAATTCTCATTTTAGCTAATGAATTATCTAAAGAATTCATTGGATTTTTTTTAAGCATATTACTATCTACAGAATTTCTTATATAATTATTTCTTTCATTAAAACCATCAGTATTAAAATTATTATTCATTTATAAATTCCCCACTTAACATACAATATTCATTATAACTACATAAAGTATTTGAAAAAACATATTTATATTTTCTCTTTAAATTTTTATCTAAGCTCTTATAATCATTAAATGCATCTTCATAACTTCCAGTACCACTTTTAATTTCTTTAGTCATGTTAGAATTATTATATATAACATAGCTTCCATCTTGAATTTTTAAAAAGCCAACATAAAAATATACTACTATATTATCATTTGAATCATATTCTGCATTAATAAATTCTTCAATATCATAATAATTTAAATTACTTACTTTACTACTACATAATCCATCGTAAATATAATATGATCCGTCAAATGACCAATCACCTACATAACTTGATCCTGAATCTTCTGGAACATAAAAACTAGAATTATTATAGTCTACATTTTTTCCTAAAATATTTTTTATTCTTAATTTCATATAATCAGAATTAAATTTTTTAGAAATATTAGTACATTTACCTTTAGAATTTCCGCTTATTATATTTCCCTCATACATATCTAAATAAGCATTATATAAAATATCATTATTTGACATAGATGATATTTTAAATGTATCTAGACTATAATAAGAATTTATATCATACTTACTATTTCTCATTTTAGGAAAATGTAGTACTTCTAAAATATCTTCATTAAGTTTTTCTTTATTCTCTACTTTAGTATCACTAGCTTTAATTTTTGGAAGCGTATTATCTTGCATTAATTTATACAATTTTGGAAAAAAGAAAATTGCAATTACACTTATAAAAAGTATAATAATTAAAGTTTTATTATTATTCATAAATCACCTATATTAAACTCTTTCTAATAAATACTCTAGTATATTCATTTAAATATAATATAACTTTACCCTCACTTGCAAACTTTATAAATCCAAGACCTTGAATAACAATATCTTGATCCTTTAACAATTCAAATTCATATTTTTTTAAATTTGCTAAATTAGAAGTATTTTTATATACTCTATTTATATTAATTTTATTACTAATATAAAATGTTACATTTGAATTACTCAAAAAATCAATTCTCAATAAATCATCTAAAAATATTGATTGAAAACATTTTATTTGATATGTTGCTGGCTTTATTTCATTAGTTGGTATTACTTTTTTAATTAAGCTTGGATCTATATGATTAATAATATCAAAGTTATCTAATAGTCCAGGTGTATCTATCAAAGTTAACTCATTACTTAATTTTATACTTATTGTATCTATTGTTGTATTAGGTAACGAACTTGTAGTTATCATACTAGATATATCTGAATAATTATAAATTATTTTATTTATAAGAGTACTCTTACCTGAATTTGTATAACCTACAAAGTATACATTAGAACTATTTTTATATTTTAATATTTTATCATATAAAGTATCAAAATTATAATTATTAATACTACTTACTATTACAGTATCTATTATATTTAAATTATAATTACTAAAATACTCTATTAATTTTTTATCATAACAAGATTTTGGTATTAAATCTCTTTTAGTAAGTACTAGTAGTATATTATTTTTTATATACTTATTTATATCTTCTATATTTTTATTAATATTAAATAAATCAACAACCAACACTACTAAATCATTAGTTTTATTTATATCAGTTAAAATATTTATAAAATCTGCATTATCTTTTACTACAAACTTATAATCATTATAATTATTTATTCTAAAACATCTCTCACAAAATTTATTTAAAATATTTCTGGTATAACCTAAAGCATTGCTATCTTCATTTTGAAGTAATACACCACACCCTATACATTTACACATAATATCTACCCTTTGTAAATAAGTCTTTATCTCTTAATTTTTTTTGAATTTTATGCTCTTTAATTCTTCTAATACGCGCTAGAGGAAATTCTCTTTTACTTATTTGATCTAATAATATAGTTGTTATGCCAATTGTATTACCACACACAACATCATCCATCATAGAATCTCCAATCATAGCAATTTGATCTATACTAAATTTAGAAGATGCAATTAACTCCTGTATTTTATCTGTTTTAGGCTTTTTAGCACTATATATATATTCTACTTTAAGTTCTTCATGAAAAGGCTTCACACGAGCTTTAATACTATTAGATGCTATGTATATCTTAAATCCTTTGCTTTTAAGTTTTCTAAAAAGAGATTTTGTTTCTTCTCTTGGACTATTTTCAAGTATAGTGACTAAGGTATTATCAAGGTCAAATATTAAACACTTAATACCTCTTGAAATTAATGTATCATAGTTAATTTTATAAATGTTTTCTTGATATATATCTGGTACATATATTTCCATAAATCACCTTCTTCTAAATAATTTTATCATATAAGATCAGTATTTTCAATATTTGTTATTTAATGTTTTCAATATTTGTTATTTAATGTTTTCAATAATAAGTGGTAATAACTGTTTTTTTCTAGATAAACATTTAGGTATAAAATAACCTTCATAAACATCATCACCAAATATTTTTTTTGCTAAAGCAGTATCATCCTCAGAATAAAATATAAATGATCCATTTTTAATAATATCAGTAACACTTAATATAAACATATCATATCCATTTAATACTTTAAGTTCATTGATTGATTTTATATATTTTTCTTTTTTGCTTAAAATTTCCTCTGAATTTAAAGTTAAAAGTTGTGATACTGCTATTTTTCTTTCACTTATTACATATGATTTTAAATCTTCAGTTACAACCTCTTCAGTAGATTTACCACTTAAATTAGTACCTGCTTTAAACATTTTATCTGCAAATGAATCTATATCAATTAAAGCAATTTTGGCCAAATTATCTGCAACAAACCTATCATACTCAGTAGTTGTAGGACTTGTAAATTTTAGTGTATCAGAAATAATACCGCTAAGCATCAACCCAGCAATATTTGCATCTATATCAACTCTACTTTCTAAATACATTGAATATATTATAGTATTAGTACTACCAACTGTCATACATCTAAAATTGATTGGCATATTAGTAGTCAAATCTCCTATTTTATGGTGATCTACTATCTCTATAATTTCAGCCTCTCTAAGTCCAAGTACACTCTGTTCTGATTCATTATGATCAACTAATATTACTTGTTTTCTATTTAATTTATTAATATCAGTAAGTCTTATTAAACCTAAGCATTTATTATTTATATCTATTACAGGGTAGTTATTATATCCAAGTTTAACGCATTGTTCCTTAAACTCATCATAATAATCATCTTCTCTAAAGCTAACATTTCTACTATTAGTAAGTAAAGTACTACAATAATTTGAAAGAGATACTAACTTAGCAGTATGAAATGTATCATAACTTGTCTTTATTATATTAACTTTATTTTTTCTAGCAATATCTAAATGTTCAGGCTTTAAATCATTCCCACCTACTATAATTAATAATTTGATACTATTATTAACAGCTGCTTCAATTAGACTATGTCTATCTCCAACTATCATAATTGTATCTTTATCAAATTTAAAATTATTTAAAAAAGTAGTACTTCTATATGAAGCTGCGATTACATTACCATATATTTCATCATCAAATTTTAAAACTTCGCTACCATTTAATACATAAAGTATATTTTCATAAGAAGTCTTTAATTTAGTAAAATCCCCATTAATTAATTCTTCACCTATCATCTTAGAAGTTAATAAGCCTTTTAATTTTGTATCCTTTGAAACAACAGGCACACCTGTTATATTCTTTTTACACATATAATCATATGTTTTCTTTATTGATTCAAATTCACTTACATAACAATCTTTATAATAATTTAAATCTTTTATTTGTAATTTAACATCTTCTAAAAAGCTTGGAACCTCACAGTGAAAGTAATTAAGTACAAATTCAGTTTCTTTATTTATATGACTTAAAATTACTGGTTTACATTTTATACCTAACTTGTTTTTAAGTGCTGAAAAAGCTATTGATGCTGTAACTGAATCTGTATCAGGATTCTTATGTCCAAATACATATATCTCTCTCATATAAACCTCTCTATTCTAAAAAAATTATAGCACGCAATATTAAAAAAGTAAATAACATACAAAAAGAACTATATTTTAGTCCTTGTTCCAATTACTTCTCCATAACTTACTTTAGTTTCTATATCTTGCTTACTATTTAAAATTATATCATCATCTATTTTTATATTATTTACTATATATACTATAGTAGAACCTCCAAATTTAAAATATCCCTTTTCATCAAATTTTTTAAATTCTTTATTATTATAATTTACAATCTTACCAACTAATAAAGCACCGACTTCAATAGATATTAAATTACCAAATTCTTTTGTTTTAAGTATACTATATTCTCTTTGATTTAAACTATATATTTTATACTCTTTTGAAATTGAACTTACGGTATGAAGACAACCTTTTATTTTTTTATGTTTTACAAGTGTACCACTTGATACATGACAAAATCTATGGTAATCATCTACTCCAAGTCTGAATACTAAACAATATCCATTTTTATATTCATCTAAATTTTCATCTAAAACTAAATCAGATAAAGTATACACGCTATTTTTAATTTTTAAATGTAAATCTTTATCTATATTATATACTAATAATTTAGAATCAGCTGGGCTTATAAATTCATAGTTTTTAGGCTTTTTTATATTTATTATTTTTTTTCTTATAAAGAAATCATTAAATGAATTATATTTTTCTTTTTCATATTCATTCATATCTATATTATTTTTCTTAATAAAACGTTTTATTTTTATTTTGCTTAATCTACTATCATTATATAAACCAGCTATTTTAGATATAAATGGATTTATTAATAATTTTAATATAATTCTTCCAATGCAAGTATGATATAAAAATTTTAAATATATTAATCCATATTGTGACTCTTCATAATAAGTCTTAGACTTTCTATTGTATATCATTATAATATTACCAAAAATAGTACTAAAGCTAAAATAGCCGCTATAGAAAATACTAAATATGCACGTCCTTTAGGCTTTTTTATATTAATATTTAATATATTAAGTATAGCTGTTATAAGCATAACCAATGAATATACAATATTAAAACAAGATTTGCTCAATGCATATTTAAGTAAATAAAACGCTGGAAATATAGCTGCAGCTGCTGTTACTGGAAGCCCTTTATATGAATGAGCAGGCTTAGAATTATCTTCTACTAATATATTGAAATAAGCAAGTCTGCATACTCCACAGATTCCAAACAAAACATATATTACTATGTTATACCATTTATTTAATCCCATGCCAAGTAAAATAACAATTGGAAATACAACAAAACTAACCGTATCAACTAAAGAATCAAGTTGAATACCAAAATTTTTTTCATCCTCATCCCTTTTACATTTTCTAGCTACATAACCATCAAACATGTCACATACACCAGCTAATACCAAACATGATAAAACATATGCAACATTTACACCCTTAACACTCAAATAAATTCCAATAACACTAAATACTAATCCAACATAAGTTAGTATTACTGATTTATTCCACTTACCTATTAACATACAATCCTCCTACTTAAAACCTTATTTTTTCCTCTATATAATTTTTAATTTCACTTACATCTATTGTTATTTGTTCCATAGTATCACGATCTCTTATAGTAACTTTATTAGTATTAATAGTCATATCATCAACTGTAATACAGAAAGGAGTACCAATAACATCTTCTCTACGATATCTTTTACCAATATTTCCAGACTCATCATATGTAGTCATAAAATATTTAGATAATTCCTCATATAATTCATAAGCCTTATTACTATGTAACTTTTTAACAAGTGGTAAGATAGCTACTTTATAAGGCGCTAGATATGGATGTATCTTCATAACCTCACGAGTGCTGTCACCTACGTTTTCTAGACAATATGAATTACAAAGTACTGTAAGTAATAATCTTTCAACTCCAAGTGAAGGTTCAACAACATATGGTATATATTTTTCATTAGTATCTGGGTCTAAATATTCCATAGATTTTGATGAATATTTTTGATGTTGTTTTAAATCATAATCAGTACGACTTGCAATTCCCCATAACTCACCCCATCCAAATGGAAATTTATACTCTATATCTGTTGTAGCATTACTATAGAAACATAATTCTTCTTTAGCATGATCCCTTAATCTTATATTTTCTTCTTTTATACCTAACGATAATAAGAAGTTCTTGCATTTATTCTTATAATAATTAAACCATTCAATTTCAGTATTGGGTTTACAGAAGAATTCTAATTCCATTTGTTCAAATTCTCTTACTCTAAATATAAAATTACCTGGAGTAATTTCATTTCTAAAGCTTTTACCAACTTGACCTATACCAAATGGTATTTTCTTTCTCATACTTCTTTGTACATTAACAAAATTAGTAAATATACCTTGTGCAGTTTCAGGACGTAGGTATATAGTACTCTTTGAGTCTTCAGTTACACCTTGAAAAGTCTTAAACATTAGGTTAAATTTTCTAATGTCAGTAAAATTACTTTGACCACATTTTGGACATTTTATATTGTGTTCTCTTATGTATGTTATGAGTTCTAAATCACTCATACCCCCTGCATCACTTACGCCATCATCCTCAACAAGCTTATCTGCTCTATGACGAGTTTTACAAGACTTACAATCTATTAATGGGTCTGTAAAAGTTGATAAATGCCCAGATGCTTCCCAAGTCTTTGGATTCATTAAAATCGCACTGTCAAGTCCAACATTATTTGGGTCTTCTTGGACAAACTTCTTTAACCAAGCACGCTTTATGTTATTCTTAAGTTCAACTCCAAGGGGGCCAAAATCCCAAGTATTCGCAAGTCCATCATATATTTCACTACCTTGAAATATAAAACCATATTGCTTACATAAATTTACTAATTTTTCCATTGTTAATTCTTCCATATTTCCTCCTTTAAACAAAAAATCTTCTAGATATATAAGGGCGAATTTATCGCGGTTCCACCTTATTTATTCTAGAAGAATATCTTTAATATATATTGCTCGTGGTTTCCAAGCCAGTCATCACATTTATTATTCACAAATTCCTTCACCAGGCTTAGCGCCCTCTACATACGTTTTATTCATAACCTCACATGAAGATTTAGTTACAGCATCCTTTAAATATCCACCAAGTAATTTTACAAGACTCACAACTATTACACTTATAACAGCTATAATTAATAAATATTCAACTAGTGCCTGTCCCCTATTGTTAATCTTCCTCATATGACTCCTCCATTACACTATAATTTTATAACTTTTTTGATTTTTTGTCAATATATGATATAATCATTATATGAATATAGTTTTAGATTACAAAGATAAAAAATTAAATATAAAAATATGTAACAAATTCACATCTAGACTCCTTGGTTTAATGTTTAAGAAAAATTTTGATTATGGATTGTGCTTTCCAAAATGCAGCAGCATACACACTTTCTTTATGAAAAAAAACATAGATGTTATCATGACAGATAAAAACTTTAATATTATTTATATATATAAAAATTTGAGTCCCAATAAAATCATTTTACCTAAAAAAAAGATATATTATACATTTGAAATTCCAACAGATTACTTTAACTTTAAATTAAACAATAATATTAAAAAATATATTAAATACTGAAAGATATAGAAATAACTTCTATATTTTTTTATTTGTAAGAATTATTTTATTATTAATTTATGAAGAGCCCTTGTCATTGATACATATAATAATTTCATATCTAATTTATTATTTTTATTAAATTTTTCTTTTCCAACAATTATAACTGCATCAAACTCTAATCCTTTAGATAAGTAACTAGGCAATATATTTATGTTATTATTATAATTTAAATTATTAGAATTAATTAAGTTAATTTCTATTTTATCTTTCAATTTTTCATATAAAGAATTTGCTTCTTCTATAGTTTTTGCTATTATTGCTACAGTTTTATACTCTTTTTTTAATTCAGAAATTAAATCTATAACTTTTTCATTAGTATAACTAACCTCCTCACCATGTCTTATAACAGGTATTGCTTTATCTAGATTTAATAATTCATTTATTTTATTAGCTTCATCCATTATTTCTATTGTAGTACGATAGCTTTTATTTAATTTTAATATTTCAAAATTTTTAAATATATCATCTAAACATTCCCAATTATCTATACTTCTATATGAATACAGGCTTTGAGCTAAATCTCCATAAATACTAAAACTTGAATTTTTAAACAATTTATTTAATGTATAAAATGTAAATTTGCCATAATCTTGAGCTTCATCTATTACTATATGTTTATAATTATCAAATTCACTACTTCCTGATAGCTTATATTTTATATAAATTAAGGATGGAATATCTTCTATGTTTATTTTGTTTTTTGAAACATTATTATAATTAAAGTTTAATTTTTTTAATATTTCAATATATATTATTTTTGGTTTTTTATTTAAAATATCAAAATACTTTTTTAAATAATTATTTATATTGTTTTTAAAATTTTCGATAGTTTTTTGACTTATTTCACTTTTTATATATTTTTTTGAAATATTAGAAAAATTTTCATTTATATACTTTTCTAATAGAAGAATTAATCTATTAATTCTTGATTTTACACTTTTAAAAGTATTTTTATTTATTTCATCATAGACTGTTTTTATAAAACTTTTATCTAATACTTTTATACCTTCTACTATAAAATCTTCATCAGGTAATAATTTTAGATTTTTAAAATATTCATCAATATCTTTTTTCATATTCATAGATACTTTATAATGTGCAACTTCATCTTTTTCTTTTGTAATATCCAAAGAATTATTTATTTTAAAATCTTCTTTCATATAATTTAAAAATAATTCATCAAGCGTATTTTGTGTTACACCAACTACATCTAAATCAGGTAATATTCCTGATATATAACTTACAAAAAATTTATTTGGCCCAATAACCATATAATCACTTGGTTTAAATAAATCTCTATTATTATAAACTAAGTATGCTATTCTATGTAATGCAACTGTAGTTTTTCCAGATCCAGCTACTCCTTGTATAATCAAATTTTTACCCATTGATTCTCTTATTATTTTATTTTGTTCACTTTGTATAGTTGATACTATATTTTTAAGTCTATTATCTGCAGATACGCTTAAATATGGCTTTAATAATTCATCATTTGATACTGTATCAACATCATTAAAATTTATTAATTTACTATCTTCTATTGTATATTGCCTTTTAAGTAATAACTTTCCACTTATGATTCCTTCTGGAGCTTCATATTCACATTCACCAACATTTGAATCATAATATAAAGACGATATTGGAGCTCTCCAATCAACCGTAATAATATTATTATCATAGTCTGTTACGCCTTTTTTACCAATATAGCACTTATCAAAATTACTTTTGCTTTCAAAATCAATTCTAGCAAAATAAGGATTTAGTTTAGCTTTTTTTATAGAGTTAATCTCATTTTCCAATTTAAATTTTTCTTCTATCATAGCATCATAATCATATTTATATAGTTCTCTTAAATTATTTAATTTTAAATTAGAATCACAAATTACTTCATCATATTTATCAATTGTATAATCTAAATATTCTAATTCTTCTATCATTTTATCACTCCCTTCATTTAAAGCCAAATTATACTATTAGTCTGGTTATTATTTTACCCGCACTTATTATAACTGTCAATTATTTTATTACAATTTAACACAATTAAGTAAAATAAGTAAGTAAATTAGTTTTTTAATTTTTCTATTTATTTTTATTTTATATGTTGATAGAAGGGATTTTTATGAAAAAAAGAGATTTATATGATATTAAAAACAGTAGAAAAGGGTCAAAAAATACCTAATAACACATATATAATGATGGTCGTAATTTTTATTCAAAATGATAATAATGAATTTTTAATACAAAAAAGGTCAACAGATAAAGGAGGAAAATGGGCTACTACTGGTGGACATCCAAAATCTGGTGAAACAAGTTTGCAAGGTGTAATTACAGAAGTCAAAGAAGAATTAGGAATAGAAATTAATAATCCGATACTATTCAAGCAAGCAAATGGAAAAGATACTATTTGTGACCTATATTATATTAAAAAAATATCAATATAGAGGATATAACTCTCCAACGGGAAGAAGTTGATAATGTCAAATGGGCTTCTATTAATGAAATTAATGAATAATAATGAGTTTAATAAAGGTCATTACATGATGTTTAATGATTGTTTAAAATTTTTAAATAGATAAAAATACTTAAGTTTTTATTTACTAAGTATTTTTTTATTAAATAATAATCTTTCTTTTAGTAATTAATAGTTTTAATCATTATTTAAATGAACAAAAATAAAAAATTAAAAATATAGTAATTTATATATAATAAAAAATGTAATAATATTTCTTTTATACTTATTATTACATTTTTATATTTTTATCTAAATTTATTTTTTCTTAATGTATATGCTTTATATGTGTTATTTGCAAGTTCATATACAGTCATAGGTCCAACCCCACCTGGTACTTTAGTAATATATGAACATTTATTTGATACATTATTAAAATCTACATCACCTATTAATTTTCCATCTACCCTATTAATACCTACATCAATAACGACACTATCATTCTTTACATAATCTTCTTTTATAAATTCTGGTTTTCCTATTGCTACTACTAATATATCTGCAAGTTGTGTAAATAGTTTTAAATTATTTGTTTTAGAATGACATAAAGTTACTGTTGCATTATTATTAGTCATTAAGTATGATAATGGTTTTCCTACTAAATCACTTCTACCTACTATTGTAACGTTTTTTCCTTCTACACCAATTTTATATATTTTTAATAAATCCATAATACCAGCTGGTGTACAAGGAATAAGTGAATCTATTCCATGAGATAATCTACCAGCGTTTATATCTGTAAGTCCATCTACGTCTTTATTTGGATCTACTGCATTTTGTATTCTTTTTTCATTTAAATGAGAAGGAAGAGGCATTTGTACTAAAATTCCATCTACATAATTATCATTATTTAATTCTTGTATTAATTTTATAACTGTATCTTCATCTACATTATCATCTAATTTTATATGATTGAAATTAAATCCTAAGCTTTCTGCCATTTTTCTTTTTTGATTAACATAAACAGTACTTGCTTTATCAAGCCCAATTTGTATTACAACAAGACCAAGTGGTCTTTCTAACTTCAAAACTTTTTTCTTTAAATTTTCTAATAATTGTATTTTAGTATTTAATCCATCTAATATTTCCATAATTCCTCCTAATAATTTATCTTAATTATATTACTTACTACAATTTGATATTTATCAAATCTTTTTTCTATTCTACCTGTTAATCTTATTATATCACCCGCATTAATGTCTTTGTATTTTTCATATACTTTTGGAAACAAAACTCCATCTATTTTACTTAATTCATCACTTAAATTAATAAAGCACATAATACTTCCATCTTTTGTATTAACTTGTCTTACCTTATCTACAAAGGCAATTATATTAACTATTTTATCAAAATACATCTCTATATTTTTTATATCTATTATATCTTTGTATTGTAATTTAATTTGATATATAGGATTATCTGTTATATAAACTCCAAACATATCTAATTCTTGATTTAATAGTTCTTTTTTTGCATATTCTTTATAAATTTTTATTTCAGGTTTAAGAACAAATTCTCTATCTAAATCTTTTATTAATATTCCATAATTAATTATTACATCTAAGTTATTTATTAATGTTTTCTTATTATAACCCATATTAGAAAATGCATTTGAATATATTAATGATTCTATAACTTTTTTATTTATTTCTTTACCATAACATCTCTTAATAAAATCAAAAATATCAATAAATTTACCATTTTTTCTTTCTTTTAATATAATATCAGCACATATTGTACCTATATTTCTTATATTAGATAAAGGATATCTGATTTTATTATCTTCTAAAGTATATTTTTTTAAACTTTTATTTATATCCGGTAAAAGTAATTCTAATCCTAACCTTTTTGCCTCATATATATACTTTTTAAACTTATCTAAATCGCTATCACTAGATAGAGAGTGCACAATAAATAAAGCTGGATAATAAGCCTTTAAATATGCCATTTTATACGCAACAATAGAATAACCAACTGAATGTGATTTATTAAAGCCATATTCTGCAAATTTAAGCATACTATTAAATACTTTGTCTATTATTTCTTCAGAATATCCTAATTTATGCGCTCTTTCTTTGAATTTTTTTCTTTCACCAAGCAAAATATCTTTTTTCTTTTTACTCATAGCTTTTCTAAGTATATCCGCTTCTCCAAGCGTATAATTAGCCATAACATGTGCGACCTGCATAATTTGCTCCTGGTATATCATAATACCATATGTTTGTCTTAATATAGGTTCTAGAGATTTATCTATATATTCTATTTTTTCAAGACCGTTTTTTCTTGCTATATATGTTGGAATATTTTTAATAGGTCCAGGTCTATATAAAGCTATAGCGGCAAATATATCATCCATTTTATCTACCTTAAGTTTACTTAAAAAATCAATCATACCATCTGATTCAAATTGAAATATTCCAAGAGTAAGAGCCGATGTAAATATATTTATTGCCTTTGGATCATTAAGTGGAATATTTGAAAATGTAATATTTGTATTATAATTTAAATTTATATCATCTATTAACTTGTGTATAGTTGTCAAATATTTAATAGCTAAAAAATCCATTTTTAAAAGTCCTAGTTCTTCTAAATATGTCATGTCATATCCTGTTATATACATATTATTATTTTTATCAAGAGGAATTACTGTATCCAAATCTACTGATGAAATAATAACACCTGCTGCATGTATAGATTTATGTTTTTTTAAGCCTTCTATATGACGTGATATTCCATAACACGCCTTTAACTCTTTTTTTCTAGATAAAAGAATTTTTATTTTTTCATTTTCATTATAGTTTTCCATTAAACTTTTTTTTGAATCTATTAATTTACATAAATCGTCAATTAAGGATATTTCAATATTCATAACACTAGCTACATCTCTTAATGATTGCTTAGCACCATATGTTCCAAAAGTTATTATTGGCGCTACTCTTTTACTACCATACTTTTCTATACAATAATTTATTACATCCATTCTTTTTTCATGCTCAAAGTCAATATCAATATCAGGCATACTTATACGTTCTGGATTAAGAAATCTTTCAAACAATAAATTATATTTAATAGGATCAACATCTGTTATTTTAAGGCAATAAGATACAAGTGATCCAACAGCACTACCCCTACCTGTTCCAACTATGATATTATTTTCCCTAGCATAATTAACATAATCTGCTACTATTAAAAAATAATCACAAAATCCCATTTTATTAATTACATCTAATTCATACTTTAGTCTATCTTTGTATATTTTTCTAACACTATCTTTAAAATAATATCTAATTCCTTCTATACATTTTAATTTTAAATATTCATAAGAACTTAAATTTCCAGTATCAAATTTTGGAATCAAATCAGATCTACTTGGTATTATTACATTACACATATCAGTTATAATTTTATTATTATTATCAAAAGGATATAATTTATTATATTCCTGATACGTTAAAATTTTATTATCAGCATCTACTATCTCATTAATAGAAACACTTTCTTTTATGGCTTTTAAATATTTTATATATATATTATCTTTATCATTTAGATATAATGTTTTATTCATATATACTTTATTAGGAATTTTAATATTATTATATTCATCTAGATTTTTATAAGATATATAAACATTCTTACTTAAAGATTTAAATAATTCATATTTATTAATATACTCATATGGAATTATGCATATTAAATTATCAAAATATTTTGATATATCTTCATAACTTAATTTTTGATAAGACATTATTGTCGTAATTTTAATCAAGTTTTTATATCCTAAATAATTCATTGCATACAACACTATAATAAAATCATCTATACATACTTCAAGCCCAATTATTGGTTTTATACTGTTATTAACACATGCCTTATAAAAATCAACAACGCCATACATATTATTATCTGTAATAGTAAGTGATGTTAAATTATTTTCTTTAGCAAATTTAATTAAATCTGGTATTTTTATAAGTGATTGTTGTAAACTATTATCCGTTTTTATATAAAGTGGTGTATACATCTTATCCCTCCATTTATATTTTACTATATTTATTTTAAATTTTAAAGATTTATTGTGTAATTTAAAAGCGTGTATAAAAAATAGATATATAAACCCTTATTTTTTACACTGTTAACTTATTAACTATATACAATTTTAAATTGAACTAATAAAGTTTGAATATAATAAATTAGTAATTATTTAACAATATTAATAAATTTATTATTTAAAATAAATTTTAAATTTAAAGTAGTATATATTTTATTATTACATAGATTTCAATACTTATAATATTAAGAAATATATCAGTTTTTCAGGTTAAAGCATCAAGATTATTGACAAGTAAAAAAAAATATGATAAACTTTATTGGCATAGGGAAAAACTTTGAATGGAGGAATATTATGGCAGTTAAACAAACAAATAAAAAACCATTATCTGGTAATAGAAGATCACATTCTTGTAGAGCTACTAAACATTCACAAAAAGTTAATTTACAAATTGTAACTTTAAGTGATGGTTCTAAAGTAAGAAAAAGTGCTAGAGAAATAAGAACATTAAATAAAGCAGCAAAAAATGCTGATTAGTATTATAGAAAGTCATATGACTTTTTTATTTTAAAAGATAGGATATTGAAATCGTCAATATCCTATCTTTTATCTATGTCTTGCATTATCAAATTTTGAAGCTAAAGCTTTAAATTCTCTTCTAATTTTAATATTAAAAAAATTATATACACTTTGTGTTAGCCTAATATTTCTAATTTTTGCATTTCTAATAAATTCTAATCCAGAAGATTTAATACTAAGTTTTAAATAGCTACTTACATTTTTGCTTTTTTCCTCACTAGACAAGTGTCCCGTATTATCTGAAATGCTTGCTTGTCTTATGTTGCTAATGTTTTCATTAACTTCTTGTAGCTTAGTATTTAATTTATTAAGACGAGATGGGCCTTCTCTTTTTTCTTCAGCTTTTGCAAGTAATAAATTTGCTTCATCTAAGTTTTTTTGCATATTTTTTCTTATGCTATCTAAAGCAAGTATACTTAAGGATTGTAATATTTTATCCCCTTTTGCTACTTTTTGATTCTTTTTCATATCTATTCTTTTTTCAAGTAATTCACATTGATTTTTATATTTAATTAAACTAATTTGAAGCCTATAGTTATCCTTTGAAGGGTCTACTAACATTTTTCTTATTTCAGTCATAGTTTTTTCTGCTTCTAATTCTATTTCTTTTGACTCATCAGTAGTAATTTTACTAATTTTGCCTTTATAAATATTCTTATATAATTTTGTATTTGATAAACGTTTACATACTAGATAAGATACAATACCACCTGCTAGAGTTCCACCAATTATAGTTAGCTTACCCAAAGCATAGGCATATGGTATAGTTATAGGAGCTACTGATATAGTACCAAGTAAAATTCCACCTACAATAACAGCACCTGGAAGAGATTTTAAAAGCGTACTCCCAAACGTTTTGTTTCTACAAACAGACTTGTTTGTTTTATCTCTTTTTTCATCTGCTTGAGCTTCCTGTGCTGGGGTTGCATCTGCTGCATCTGCTTGAGCCTCCTGTGCTGGAGTTGCATCTGCTGCATCTGCTTGAGCTTCTTGTGCTGGAGTTGCCTCTGCTGCATTCGCTTGAGCTTCTTGTGCTGGGGTTGCATCTGCTTGAGCTTCCTGTGCTGGTGTTGCATCTGCTGTATCTGCTTGAGCTTCCTGTGCTGGTGTTGCATCTGCTGCATCTGCTTGAGCTTCCTGTGCTGGAGTTGCATCTGCTGCATTCGCTTGAGCTTCCTGTGCTGGAGTTGCATCTGCTGCATTTGCTTGAGCTTCCCGTGCTAGCTGCTGATCTTTTATTCGTGCTGCTTCTTCAAAGTATTTTGTAAATTGTTCTGACGAAATTATTTTTTTATTAAGAGCAGCAACAAGGATTATTTTTATTATATCTTCATCTATATTAGGATTAGATAGTGTTTCAATAAGTGTTTCAATTAATCTATTTCCATCTTCAGTATATTCTATATTTAATGTTTCAAAATAATTTTTTAATTCTTCCATAAATTACCTCACTCACATGGTAATTATAACATAAATATTTAAAATTTTAAATGTTTTTTAGTATATTATTACTTTTTTATTATAACTATTTCCTATATAGCTTTCATAAGATTTTGGAATTACTACTTTATCTTTAAAGCCATCAGATATATATCTATTTTTTGAAAGTAATTTAAAATTAAAATCAATATCAAAATCTGTTCCATTATTGTCATATGCACGAATACGTTTTAAAAATTTAGGATTAAACTCTTTATGAAAAGGAGATTCACTAGCTTTCCATCCTACTCTTAATGCTGATTTAGTATTATAATTTTTATTATTATAATTAGTATTAAATATATATTCCATATTAGGATTATCTATACTGTAGGGTGAACCAAAAGGAAGCGCTATTATATTTACATATTTTCCTTCTATATATCTATCTAATAATTCATATACTTTTCCAACTTCTTTTTGTGTTTCATTAATACTTGTTTTTTTAAAATCTACATGTGTATATGTATGATTTCCAACATCATATCCATTATTTACTAACCAATTAAGTATACTTTCATTATACTCTTCTTGATTAAATATAGCACCATTAATAAAAAAGGTTGCAGTTACATTATAATCTTTATATTTCTTTTTAAAAGATTCTAGTATACCTACTGCACTATTTGGATCTATTATAATATTTCCATTTTCATCTAATCCTGTAACTTTTATGCAATTTTCAAGTCCATCATCAAATGTAAGAATTATAGGACTATATCCAAGTTCTGTATCTATATTACCATCTATATAATCAGTTAATCTAATCATCCTATATCCATTCTTATAATAAAATTCCAAATCATTAATAAAAGCTTCTTTAGTTCTTTGATATCCATCTTTATCTACATTACCACCTGTATATTTTGTATCACTATTAGCTAAATTATAAATACCATGATACATCATAATTGGAACTTCACCTAATTCATTTACATTATTATTAATATAATCTTCTTCTGTTAATTCTTTTAATATTTCAGTCTTAGGTTTTTTAGTACTATCTATTTTTTCATTAGCTTTATCTTTTTTATTATTTTCATTAGTACAAGATACAAATAATATAACAAGTAAAATTATTAAATACTTTCTCATAACATCACCATTTATATTGTTTCTCATTATTATTTTTTTATTCTTTATATTGTATTCCTAAATGATCATAAGCTTTTTTTGTTACCATTCTGCCTCTGGTTGTTCTTTTAAGCAATCCAGTTTGTAAAAGATATGGTTCATATACATCTTCAATAGTTGTTTGCTCTTCGCCAATCGAAGACGCTATAGCTTCAATTCCAACAGGACCTCCATTAAATTTTTCTATTATAGATTTTAATAAATTATAATCAGTCTCATCAAGTCCTAGTGAATCTACTTTAAGTTTATCCAATGCCATTTTTGTTATATTTAAATCTATACAGCCATCACCCATTACAAAGGCAAAATCCCTAACACGTCTAAACAATCTATTACATATACGAGGAGTACCTCTAGAACGCCTTGCAAGTTCTAAGGCAGCATCTAAATCTATTTTACAGTTTAATACTTTACCTGTTCTAAGGGCGATATCTTTAAGTTCAGATTCGGTATAATAATTAAGTTTATTTATAATTCCAAATCTATCTCTAAGTGGACTTGTTAAATCTCCAGCACGAGTTGTCGCACCTACTAAAGTAAATGGAGGAAGATCTATTTTTATATTTCTACTTGAGCCTTCATTGCCAACTACTATATCTAAAGTAAAATCTTCCATAGCTGAATATAATATTTCTTCTATAAATCTAGGTATTCTATGAATTTCATCTATAAATAGAACATCACCTGGTTCCAAACTAGAGAGTATAGCAGCAAGATCTCCGCTTTTTTCTATTGAAGGACCACTAGCTACTTTTATATTACTTCCAAGTTCATTTGCTATAATAAATGCAAGCGTAGTCTTTCCAAGTCCAGGTGGGCCATAAAGCAATACATGATCTAATGGTTCATCTCTCATTTTAGCAGCCTTTATAAATATCTCTAAATTTTCTTTTACTTCACTCTGTCCCACATATTCAGATAAACTACTAGGTCTAATATTCTTTTCAAAATTATCCTCAGGAGTTTTATTTTCAGTAACAATTCTATCCATAATTCACATCCTTTTAATATAATCAAGTACTTCTTTCCAAGTTCTTATTTTATCGCCAAACAAAATACAATTAATATTTTCCTCTTTCATATTATTGTAAACAGCAATATTATCATCTATCATTAAGTCTAATTCTAGCTTTTTAGCAATATCAGACTTTTTTTGTTGATTAAATATTATTTTATCAAATTTCAAGTTATTTTTTTTAATAAAATTCATAGTAATATCTTCTATATTTTTTGAAAATTTATTGCTACGAGCAGTTATTATATATAATTTATGTCCTAAGTTTCTTAACTCATATAATACATCTTTTGCATCTTCTTTAAGATTTGCTTTGGACATTATTTCTTCTATATTATCTAGAAATATTTTATATTCCAAAGTAGTTAATTTATCTTTATAGCCTTTATCACTATTTACATACTTACTCATAACTTTCTTAAATTCTAAATCAGTATTAGTTAATGTATCATCTATATCTATTCCAATTTTCATTATTTAAGCATTAGCTTTAAAGCTTCCTTTATTTGACTTTCTATATCTAATTCACTATTTATTTGTGGTAAAATTTTATTAATATCACTTTGCTTATAGCCTAAGCCCTTTAATACATCTACTAATTCATCATAATCCTTAAGTTTATTGCTCAAATTATTACTACTTATTTTTCCCTTTAAATCTAATACAATTTGTCTAGCAACTTTATCTCCTATTTTAGGAAATTTCTTTAAATATAATATATTTTCTCTTTCTATTGCATCTATAATTCCAGATATAGAACCTGTTGCAAGTATTGGAAGTGCCATTTTACATCCTAAGCCTTTTACATTTATAAGCTTTAAAAACAATTCTTTTTCTTCATATGTTTTAAATCCATATAAAGAAATTTCATCTTCTCTTACTAATTGATATATATATACTATAGTATCTATATTACTAATAAATGAATAAGGATTTGGTACATATATTAAATAACCAATACCATTATTTTCAAGTACAATATAATTACTTTCTTGTTTTACAATTTTTCCTTTTATATATTCAAACATAACCTCACCATAACAAGTATAACACAAACAAATGTTTTTAACAATAAAAGATTAGAAGTTCCTAATCTTTTTTTTATTTAATCTAATTAATAATATGATATTTGATATTATTAAAATCATCTCAGTTATCATACCTGAATATGAAGATACAAAAATAGAATAACTAAACCACATAATTGAATTTATAATTCCTCCAATTAAGATTTTATCTCTATTATTTGTTACCATAAATCCCATATAAGATGCATTTCCTACGATAGGAAATATAGAATATAAGTCTTCATAAAAAACTATTGTAACTGTTAAATATAAAAGAAACATTAATGAAAATATAATTTTTTTATTAATGTTAGTTTTAATAAACAATATATTTCTCAATATTCCAATTAGGCTACAAAAAGCACCTGGAAGAGCTAAAAGCAAAAAATAATGTATAAAATATGCAAAATTCGATACCGTTTGGTATATTATTATTTCCTTTGTTTTCTTTTTATAATAAGATAATACAAGTAAACAAAAGCCTAATATACCAATTAACTGAATATAAAGCATTATTTAAGATTACCTAAATATTTAGCTGTTCTTACCATTTGTGCAGAATAACCCATCTCATTATCATACCAAGCAACTATTTTTACAAGTTCACCCTCATTAGTATTTAAAACCTTAGTTAACTGCCCATCTACTAGTGCCCCTAATTTAGATCCTTTAATATCACTAGATACAATTGGATCCATAGTTATATTAATAGCATCACTCTTATTTGCTCTAAATAAATCATTTATTTCATCTATAGTTGTACTTCTTTTAAGATCTAATGTTAAATCAATTATAGAACCAGTTGTAACAGGTACTCTAAGAGCACTACCATCAAGTTTTCCTTTAAGATTTGGAATTACTAATCCTATTGCACTTGCAGCACCAGTACTTGACGGTACAATATTTGCACAACAAGCTCTACCGCGTCTTGAATTTATACCTTTTTTATGAGCTATATCTAGAGTTGCTTGATCATTAGTATATGCATGCACAGTAGTCATATATCCTTTATTTATTCCAATATTTTTTTCTATTACATTAAGTACTGGAGCAAGACAATTAGTTGTACAAGACGCTGCACTTATAACCTTTTCACTTCCATCTAATATATGTTCATTTACACCATATACGATAGTTTTTAAATCTCCTTTTGCTGGAGCACTTATTATAACCTTTTTAGCGCCTGCCTTAATATGAGCATACGATGCATCATAATCAGTAAATCTACCTGTACATTCAAATACTTCATCTATACCAAGTTCACCCCAAGGAAGAGTTGATGGATCTACTGATGAATAAACCCTTACTTTTCTATTTCCTACTATTATTGAATCATCTGTATACCCAATTTCATCTACCCTATAATTTCCATGATTTGTATCATATTTTAACAAATATGCAAGTTGCTCTGCATCAGTTAAATCATTAATTGCTACAACAGAAAAGTTAGGATCCTCTTCCATTATTCTAAATACTAATCTTCCTATTCTTCCAAATCCATTAATTGCTACTTTTATCATATTATCACTCTTTCTTTTTTTATTTTGTAAAACAACTTCCACCTATAAATTCTCTAAGTACTGATTGTGGTGGGACATCATCACTAGGTATTGGTAAAAAATTTCTAAGGAAATTTATAAGTCTTAATGCTTCAGGATATTCAGGATCATCTTCTAAAACATTAAATAGTAATGGTTCAACATAAGTCTTTAATACACCAATTTCATAAATTAAAGATGAATTAATTACTACATCAACATTGTCTTGAAACTTAAATATATTATCTCTTTCTCCAGATTTTATAGCTGGCCACATAGAAAGAGTATCCTTAGCCCCATATCCTCTAGTTTTACTATCTCTTACTATTCTTCTTAATTTTCTAACATCACTTGTATGAATATAATTATGATTATCAATATTAATTTGTACCAAAGGGCTTATAAATATTTTATATTTTTTAGAATCAGGAATACTAAGTGTTAATAAATCATTTAATGCATGTAACCCTTCTACAACAATAATATCTCTTGACCCAAGCTGCAAGTAATTACCATTATATTCCCTTTTACCTAATACAAAATTATATGTAGGTAAACTTACCTTTTTTCCTTCAAGTAATTGATTTAAATGCTTATTAAAAAGTTCCACATCCAAAGCTTTTACTGATTCAAAATCAGGATTACCATCTTTATCAAGTGCCCTTTTAGATATATCAGTAAAATAATTATCAAGCTCTATTGGATGTGTTATAAATCCTTTACTTTTTAAATATATACTTAATTTTTTTGACGTTGTAGTTTTACCACTAGATGATGGCCCCGCTAAAAGTACAATTTTAACGCGATCACTCTTACTAAATATATCATCCGCTATTCTAGATAATTGACTATCATAATATGCCTCTGATAAATTTATTAATTCGCTTACCTTAGCACTTGATACAATTTTATTTAAATCAGCAGCATTTTCTATACCAAGAATATTGCCCCAGTTTCCATATTCTCTATATTTTTCAAATATCTTTTCATGATGAACATAATCTAATGTACACTCAGGATTTACAATATCAGGCATTGATAATACAAACCCAGTATCATTTACATAAGAAAGTTTAAAACTATCTATTTGAGATGTACTATATGCCATTTTACCATAATAATAATCATACATATCATTAATTCTATAAAGATTTATATATGTATTTGAAATATATTTAAGTACATTTACTCTATCATACATTTTAAGTTTCTTAAAATACTTAATTGCGTCTAATCTATACACACTTATTTTAGTAAACAAATAATTTTCTAAAGAAATGTTTTTCATTTCATCATATATTAAATCAAGCTTTTTATTATCTAATGTAAAATTTTTAAAACTACAATATACTCCATGATCCATAGAATGCTCTACAACTACAGAAACATCTTCGCCAAATAAATTTTTAACAGCAAGAACAAGCATAAATATAACACTATTAGTATACACAGATTGTCCTATTTGATAACTTCTATCAAAAAAATCAATAGTACAAGATTTTTTTAGTTTTTCACTTAAATCAACAATATCATTATCTACTTTAGCAACTAAAATTTCATATTTATAATATTTCTTAAAAGACTCCGATATTTCTTTAAATGTAGTATCTTCTTCAAATTCAAATACTTCTCCCCTAAACGTAACTTTATACTTTTTATACATATTATTTCCTACTTTCTATACTAATAATATCAAAAAAAAATAAATTTGTCGACTTATTAGTTGAATAAATTCACTATTTACAACTATTATATACATAGGAGATGATTTTATGATAATTCCAACAGTAATCGATAAAGTAAACAATACAGAAAGAGCGTATGATATATACTCAAGACTTTTAAAAGACAGAATTATAATTATTAATGGTGAGATTAATAATGAAAGCGCTAATTCTGTTATTGCTCAACTTCTTTATTTAGACTCATTAGGAAATGAAACTATAAATATTTATATTAACTCACCAGGTGGTTCTGTTACAGATGGAATGGCAATCTATGATACAATGAATTATATAAAAAGTGATGTTTCAACAATAGGAATGGGTATATGTGCTTCAATGGCGGCTTTTTTACTTAGCAGTGGAAAAAAGGGAAAAAGATTTATACTTCCGAATGCTGAAGTTATGATACATCAACCTCTTGGTGGTGCACAAGGCCAAGCTACAGAAATAAAAATAGCTGCAGAACATATTTTGAAAACTAAAAGCATATTAAATAAAATACTTGCTGATAACACAGGCAAGAATATAGAAATAATAGAACATGATACAGATAGAGACAATTTTATGTCAGCTTTAGAAGCTTTAGAATATGGAATTATAGATAAAATAATAAATTAATAAAGTGGCATTAGCCACTTTATTATTATATTTTATATTAACTATCCCAAATTATATTTGAATTACTCTTACCATCGCTACCTATGAAAACAGTTTTATTATAGTTACCATTTTTAAATATGCTTTCATCTTTTGTCTTATGTATTTTAAATACTTTAATTTCATTTGGGCCATACGTTATATTATTATTCTCATCAACTTCTTTATCATTATAAAAACAACGTGTTCCTAAATATTCAATTCCTGATCCAATTTCTACATTAGTTATATTATTATAATTAAATGCATCAGTCTCTATTCTAGTTACGCTATTTGGAATACTTACACTTGTAAGTTCATTTTTATAAAACATTCCGAAGCTAATTTCCTTAACACCATCAGATATTTTCACAGTTGATATTTTATTGTTAGAAAATATATAATATCCCATTGTTGTTAAATTCTTTGGAACAGTTACACTTTTAAGCTTATTATTTGAAAATGCTTCCCTACCTATATTTGTTACACTATCTGGAATACTTACATTTGTAAGTTTATTATCGCTAAATGCATAATCACCTATACTTGTTACACTATTTGGAATTTCGACACTTATTAACTCATTTTCTTCAAAAACAGATTCACCTATATTTGTTATACTATTTGGAATTATTATGTTTGTAAGTTTATTATTTGAAAATGCATTATCTCCTATACTTGTTATGCTATTTGGAATTTTGATACTTGTTAAACTATTTCCTGAAAATGCATTTGCACCTATTTCAACTATATTATCTGATAGTTCTATATTTGTTATTCCATTACCTACAAAAGCAGAATTTCCTATTTTTGATATTTTATACTTGTCTTTAGTTCTTTCAAATGTTACATCTCCAACTTTAATTTTTATTGCGGTATCAAAATTTTCATAATTACTAGCAATAGCAGCACACAATTCTTCTTCTGTCATAATATCATTAACATCAGAAGAAGATTTTGCATATGCCATACACTTTGATTTATTAAACGAACTTTGTTTTACTGTACTAACCGGTAATCCCAAATTTTTACTCAACTTTATATTTTTGGGACAAAATGTATCATATACGCTTATTTCACCTTGAGTTAAACTTACAAAGCAGCTTTCAGTTAATTCATCAAGAGACATTAATACTAATTTATTATTCTCAAATTTATAAATATTATCATCATTTTTAAATTGTAAATTTATTGCACTAATAATTTTACCATTTTCAATAGTAATCCTACCTGATATAGGAGTATTACCACTAATTTCAACTTTTATATTTTTATAATTACAAACTGCACTACTATCACTATTCACACCACATTCTAAATATTGTGTATCAAATTTTGGATCAGTTGCAAGCACAGATGCTATACTCTTCTTTAAAGTGTCTAAATATAATTTTACACTTTCATCTTTTGATGAATTTCTCGTATCCTCTATTATACCAAGTATAATTGGAGTTGCTATTAAAGCTATTATTGCAAGTATTACTATTACTGCAAGTAGTTCTATTAATGTAAATCCTTTTCTTTTCATATTTTACCTCTCTAACCGACTATATAAATTATAACAAAAAAATACCAAAATTCAATATTGGTATTACATATATTTATTCATTGATTTCATCATTTGATTTACTTGCTTTTGACTAGGAGTTCTTCCCATCTGCATCATCATAGCTTTAATCATTTGTTCATTAATTGGTGGATTTTTCTTTAAAAATTTTTTCATATATGAACGTGCTACAAAAAATCCTATTACTGCTCCAATTACAAGCCCTATTAATATATATAAAATATCCATGTTATATCCTCCCTTGTATAAACATTTTACTATATTAATGTATATTTTTCAAGTATTATTTAAATTTATCTCTTAACCAAAAATATTCATTTGAAAAAAAGTCACATACAAAAATATTTTTATTATATATGAAAAATATACATAATATCTCTCTTAAATATTTACTATTATTAATCTTACAATATGTTTTTTTTATTTCAAAATAATTATATTTATCTAAATAGAATTTATTATTAATTTTATTTAATTTATATTTTGAACTTATATAATTATTTAAATTTTTAGTATCAAATAATTCACAAATATTATAAAATAAACTAATACCATAATTATAGTTTTCTTTATGCATATGTTTTATTTTATATAATATTTCATATAAATATTTACTATTATGTTTAAAATAATCATCTTTAATTATAAATAGATAATACATGATATCACCTATTTAATTTTACTTTATTTAAATTAAAAAAAATGTCAAAAAAAGATAAGCTTAAGTTTTTCTTATCTTCCAAATATATCCAATGACGATGGTGCAGTACTATTTGATTGGTTATTTGTATTAGTCTGATTTACCTGATTATTTAAAAAAGTATTTGTACTCTTGGACTTATTATTTTGAACTTGTTGAATATTATTATTTGTAAATTCAGCAAGCACTGGATTCATTTTAGGCATATCTACAGTTTCATTTTGAGGTTGAATAACAGGTGCGATAGGTGGAATATTACTATTAAGTGAAGTTAAATTTACATTTAACTCTGGTATTGGTTCTAAACCTATAGGATTTGGATTTAAATTATTTATAGGTTCTTGTGATACTTGATTAATTTGCTTAGTATTAGTTAAATTTGAATTCAATCCAGGTGTTTGATCTAAACTTATAGGATTTATATTTTGATTTATAGGCTGTATAGGTACTTGTGGTTGTATTTGATTATTTATACCTAAATTAGGTACTTGCATTTGATTATTTACTGCCATATTTAATCCTTGTGGTTGTATATTTGGCGTTTGAGGCACTTGATTTACACCTTGTAAATTACTATATATATTTTGATTTGACACTGGAATACTTGAATTATCTTCTATAATAACTGGTGATACACTTTTTTTTCGCTTTAAATTAGATAAAAATGTAAATATAAGAGTTAATAAATCACCAATAAGTAAGAAATAATAACCTAAACTAAACTTACTTAATCCTACTCCATTATTTAATACTTCCATAGTTTGCATAATTAAAAAGAATGAAATAGCACCTACAGTTGTATATGCAAATTCTGTTTTTATATTAATTGAAAATGCTAGTACGCCAATTGCACCAAATACAATTATTGTAATAGGTACATAAATCATGTCTAGATTATCATATAATTCAAAAAGACCCGTATCTACAATAGTTGAAAAAGGTACAAAAACAGATACTATTATAAGCGCCGATGATATTGCTCCAAGTACTCTCATAAATAATTTATCAATCATATTATCCCTACTTTCTTACTATATAATTATATTATTAATTTTAAAAAAAAGCAACATTTGAAATAAAAAAAAGCATTAATAATTATTTGCTTTTCTTTCAAAATAGCTTTGTGGATGAGCACATATTGGACAAACTTTTGGAGCTTCCTTTCCAATTACAATATGCCCACAGTTTCTACAAATCCAAATAGTATCTCCTTCGCTAGAAAATACTATCTTTTCGTCTATATTTTTAAGTAACTTTTTATATCTTTCTTCATGTGCTTTTTCTATTTCAGCAACACCTAGAAAAAGTTTAGCTATATGGTCAAAACCTTCTTCCTTTGCTGTTTTAGCAAATGATGCGTACATATCAGTCCACTCATAATTCTCACCCTCAGCAGCTGCTTTTAAATTATCAGTAGTAGTTTTAATATCTCCACCTTCTAATAATTTAAACCACATCTTAGCATGCTCTTTTTCATTATTAGCAGTTTCTTCAAATATAGCTGCTATTTGTTCATAGCCTTCTTTTCTCGCTTTACTTGCAAAATATGTATACTTATTTCTTGCTTGACTTTCTCCTGCAAAAGCACTCATTAAATTAGTATAAGTTTTACTTCCTTTTAATTCCATAATTATTTTACCTCTTTTCTTAAACTTTCTTTATATTTTTTTTATTTATATCGGTATAACCTACCAATATATTATTATTTTTATTTATTATATAATCCCATACTTGATTATATTGTTCTAATGATTTTTTTGATAAAGAACTATTAACTATATTTATTTTATTACCATTAGTAAGTAATAAAATAATACACCGAGCAGTTTTAATACCTTTTGATTTTCTGGCTTTTACTATATAATAAGCATCTGTTGTATTATCATAAACTGCAAATTTATATGGAGTTATCATATTATTTATATATGCCATTTTATAATCTTTAGTTTCTTCATTACTGATTATTATATCATTTAAGCCATAAATATTTTTCTTAGATTCTTTTATAATACTATCTTTTCATATCCAAAATATAATACCTATAATTACTAATAATATTGATATAATAAGTCCCTATTAATGCTTTTTTATATTGCTTTAAAGCTATTTTATTTGAAAATCTTTTCATAAAACTCCTATTTACTTAATTCTTTTTCTATTAAAGCCATAAATTCTTCTTTTGATAAAGTTATAGTCTCTTCACTACCATAAGTTCTATAACTAATATTATTATTGTCTACTTCTTTTTGTCCTATGATTATTGAATATGGTATTTTCTTCATTACTGATTCTCTCATTTTATATCCTAGCTTTTCATCTCTATCATCTAGATTAACTCTATAATCTTTATCTTTTAGCATATCATAAATCTTAGTTGCATATTCTTTATGATATTTATTATTTACTGGTATTACATTAAATTGTACTGGACTTAACCAAAGTGGTAAAGCTCCCTTAGTTTCTTCTAATATAAATGCAGTAAATCTATCAAATGTTCCAAAAATTGCTCTATGTAGTACTACTGGAGTTTTTTTAGTTCCATCTGAATCAACATAAGTAAGTTCAAATCTTCTTGGTAATAAGAAATCTAATTGACAAGTAGAAAGAGTTACTTCAGGTCCTACTGCAGGTTTTACCTCAACATCAAGTTTAGGGCCATAAAATGCAGCTTCTCCAATAGCTTCAGTATATTCACATCCAAGTTCATTTAATACACTTCTTAATTTATCTTCTGCTATATTCCACATTTCATCATCATCAAAGTATTTATGTTTATCTAAAGGATCTCTTAATGATAATCTAAATTTATAATTTTTAAGTCCAAAGTCTTTATATACCTCTAAAATAAGAGATACTACCTTTTTAAATTCATCACCTATTTGATCTGGTCTAACAAAAAGATGAGCATCATTTTGGCACATACAACGTACTCTTTCAAGTCCCTTAACAGCTCCACTTGCTTCATATCTAAAATCAGTTGCAAACTCACCTATTCTAATAGGTAAATCTCTATAAGAATGAAGCTCATTACCATAAACTAACATATGATGAGGACAATTCATTGGACGAAGTACAAACTCTTCATCATCTACTTTCATTGATGGGAACATATTTTCTTTATAATGATCAAAGTGACCACTAGTCTTATATAAATCAATAGTACCAACACAAGGTGTATATACATGTAAATATCCCATTTTTCTTTCTTTATCATATATATAATTTTCTAGTTGTTTTCTTATTATAGCACCATTAGGTAACCAAAGTGGCATACCTTTTCCAACTAAATCATGAGACATAAATATACCTAAATCTTTTCCTATTTTTCTATGATCTCTTTCTTTAGCTTCTTCTAATTCTTTTAAATAATTATCTAAGTCTTCTTGATTATTAAAGCATACTCCATATATTCTTTGAAGCATTTTATTTTTTGAATCACCTTTATAATATGCACCTGATACTTTTATAAGCTTAAAATATTTCATAGATTTAGTAGTTGGCATATGAGGTCCTCTACATAAATCAATAAAGTCATCTTGCTTATAAGCACTTATAACAGTATTATCTTCATCCATTCTAGAAATTAAATCAATCTTATATGGATCATCCTTAAACATATCAAGTGCTTCTCCTTTAGATAACTCAATTCTTTTAATTAACTTATCAGACTTAGCTATTTTTTTCATTTCACTTTCTATTTTTAATAAGTCAGATGAATTTATTACAGCATCACCTAAATCAACATCATAATAAAAACCACTATCTATTACAGGGCCTACCCAAAATTTTGCATCTTTATATAAGTGCTTTATAGCATGTGCCATTAAATGTGCACATGAATGATTTAATACATTTAACTCTTTATCTTCTTTAATATTTATCATAAAACCTCTCCTATAAAAAAACGTTTCCTATCTCCACTAAGGAGCGTAAGAAACGTAGTACGCGGTACCATCCTAATTTATATCTTAATTTAAATAACGGTATTATCCGGTTTATCTTTCGATAACAGCTCATAGGTAGTAACTATTAAATTACATACTAGAATTCCACCATAATCTAGCTCTCTATCATGATACTTTAATAATCGTGTCCTAATCATTGCCTTTGATGAAAATATTTTAACATATTTTTTTTAATTTGTTAATACTTTTTTACTTTTCACCATATAAATTTAGTATTTTATTATATATACCAGGTTCTATTCTATTAATGGCATTAATAGTAAGTTCAAAAGACTTCTTATATTCTCCTTTATAAAATAATTGTTCTGATATATTTAAACTATTATTTAATTCTTCATTTGTACTTCTATATCTATTTCCATATACAATTGCTTTTTCTGCAAACATTGCATTTTTCATCATACTTTTAGTCTTAGTATATAATTTAAGAACTAAATCACGTGCTGTATCAACTCTTGTATTTAATACATCTATTGTGATTGGTTTTTTATCTAATTCTTTTATTATTTCTTTAATAGCATTATTAGCCTCACCTAATTCAGTATAATATTCACTAGGAATTAATGGTAAATTATATTCTTTAATTTGAGCTTTAGAATCCTTTAATACATTTTTAATTTCTTCTAATTGTTGACGTGCTCGTATCTCATCGTCATGCATACCACCAATTACATTTAAAGCTTCTTCAAATTTTTCTTGTGAGTTAACAAGTGAATTTGATAATCCTTCTACTTCTTTAACTAATTTAGAATATGCAAATGTACTATTAAACTTTGTATGATCCTTTAATACTTTATAATTTGTATTAATATTATACATTTCAGTTCTTACTTCATTTAAAGCATTTATATTTTCAGACTTTAGATTATAAATATTTTTTATTTCATCTATCTGATCATATACTTCATCTACCGCACTATTCATTTTAGTCAAGCGTTTTTCAAATGATATTAACTTATCTTCATAAGTTTTTCTATCGTTTTTTTCTTTATCAAATGCTCCTGCTAAAGTATCAAAATAATCTAATAAAGCTTTAAGTTCAACTAGACTTTCATTCATATCAAGCTTTGTTGTTCTATTCTTTATATCTTCTATTTTCTTATTTGCTTCATCTAAATTATATTCAACATTCAAATAATCTAGAGGATATCCTTCATTTATCATCTTATCATATGTAGATTTTGCTTCATTTATTTTTTTAGGAAGTATATTAGATAACATAAGAACAATAGAAGGCACTTCTTCCACTACAATAGCCATATGATTTAATAATTCATCTATATTACTTAAAACATCATTTACTTCGATATATTCATTATTATCCATCATAGTTTCAAATTGTTCAAATTTACTTGCTATTAATTTAAATTCATCATTTACAATTTCACTAAAATCTCCATATTCAGATTTAATATCAACATATTTTTGATAAAGAGCTCTATATCTTGATTTATAATCAGTTATTATAGTTCTATTTCTCTCTTCACTTGTAGTTAAATCTTTTATTTCACCAAATAAAAAATCTGAATTAGTTCTAACTTTATATAATTCCATTTCTAGTTTTGCTATTTTATATGTAGTACCTTTATAATCCATTTGAGAAAGTGTATATTCAGCATCCAAAATCATATCAGATAATTTAGGTATTTGGACTTCTTTTATCTGTTTTAATCTTTTTGTCCATTCATCATATAATTCTTTTAATTTATCATTATTCAAAAAAGCCTCTACCTTTGCAAGTTCAGGTACAATAGGAGAAGTAGCAAGTTCATTTTTTTCTACTTCTAACTTTTCCAAAGTTTTTTTGATTTTTTTATTTTTTCTAGTCTGAATTAAATTTAACACTGCTATTATAAGGCCAGAGCATATTAAAAAAAGTGTTAACATAATAAGCGTTAAATTATCCATAGCGATCACCTATTATAATTATATCACACTTGATTTTTTTCGACAATATTTTTTATTATTATTTTTTCTTATATAAAACATGACTATATTTTATACCATCTTCTATATTAGTTAAAATTAGATTCTTTGAATATTTATTTTTGTCAAATTTAGGAAAATATACATCAGATAGTTTCGAATCGTCTATTTCTGTTAAATAAATTTTATCTGCAAGGTCTATAAACTGTGAGTATATAGATTCACCACCTATTACAAAAACATCACCATTATATTTTTTATATTCTTCTAAAAATTCTTTAACACTTCTATAAAGTTTTATTTCTTTATTTACATCTTCCATAGTGCTACTAATAACTATATTTTCTCTTTGTGGTAATACTTTAGGTAGAGATTCAAAAGTCCTCCTACCCATTACTACTGGATGTCCAATAGTAGTATTTTTAAAGAACTTTAAATCTCCCTTTATTTTCCAGATTAAATCTTTATTATACCCTAATTCATTATTTTTACCTATTGCTGCAATTAAATTAATGTCCATAATTACTGAGCAATAGGAAACTTAATTTTTCCCATGTGCTTATACTCCTTAACTTTAATATCATTTAAATTTTTTGAATTATCAAATGCGTAAAAATCTTTAATATCTGGATTTACCCATAAATATGGTTTTGTTGGTTCTAATATAATATCTATAATTCTTAATAAAGTATCATCTTTATTTTCTTCATTTTCTAAGTGGTGTTTTAATCTTATCAAATCATCTTTTGTATACTTTTTTAATTTTTCATATATTTCATCTCTTTTTATTTGTTCTATTATTCCATCTATTTGATTAGTATAGATATGTGCGTCTTTTATTGACCAGTCAAGAGTGCCGGGTTTTAGAGATGCACACTGTGAAAAAAGAGTTAATAAGGTTGCATATTGCGTCACATTAAAAGGTAGTCCAAGTGGTACATCACAGCTTCTTTGATGAACCCAAGCATTAAGCTTTCCATCAGTTACATCCCATTCACTAGACCAAACACAAGATGGCAATACTGCTGTTTTAAGCCATTCATTTTGCCACAATGACATAATTAATCTTCTATCCGTTGGATTATTTTTTATAGTATCTAAAAGTTGATCAGTTAATTTATATTTATTAACTATCCATCCATAAGCAGTACCTATAGTATGACTAAATTCAGTTCCAAAATTTTTTTCACTATTTAAAACCCTAGCCCCATCAACAGTTTTATAAGTTCTATAAATACCATCTGAATCTATCATCCATTCATCCCATACTTTATTTCCCCTTTCATGAAGCCAATCTACATTATTACTTTGTGCTTGATATATCCATAGTATTTCAGTAATAGCATTTTTAAAGAATAATTGTTTTGTTTGAAGAATTGGAAATTCTTTACTCAAATCAAAATGAAAAGTGTGACTCGGTATTTTAATTGTATTAATTCCTGTTCTATTTTCTACTTCTTCCCCTTCTTTAAGTATTCTTTTACAAAGTTCTAAATAATCTTTATCCCATTTTGTCATAATTTACCCTCCTTAATAATTTTAATTTATTTTGATTTAATAGTCAATAAGCATATAGATATTGACAAATATAAAAAATAATTATATAATCATAAGTGCGAATTGGAGCAGCAATACTAGATAATTATAACGTGTTTATTCCATTTGGTTTATTAGTAACTTTTATTACTAAAGTGCTGCGAAGCGAAAATATTAAAATAAACACCCTATAATTAGACAAGTAGTTCTTTTCGTAAGAAAGGAGAATATTATGGCAAGATACAAAGACTCAAGTTATCGTATAAGTCGTCGTTTAGGTTTCTCTACTCTTGAAACAGGTAAAGAGCTTGCTAAAAAGCCTTATGCACCTGGTATTCATGGAAATAAGAAAGCTAAAAAATTATCTAACTATGGTGTTCAATTACAAGAAAAACAAAAAGTTAGATTCATGTATGGCTTAAATGAAAAACAATTCAGAAAAACTTTTGAGGATGCTGGTAAGATGAAAGGTGTTCATGGTGAAAACTTATTTAGATTACTTGAATCAAGATTAGATAACCTAGTTTACCGTATTGGATTTGCTACTACTAGACGTGGTGCAAGACAACTTGTAAATCATGGACATATAACTGTTAATGGTAAAAAAGTTGATATTCCATCATACAGATGTAAACCTGGTGATGTTATTGGAATTAAAGAAACTGACAGAGAATTAAAAGTTGTACTTGATTCACTTTCTGCATTAGCTAAAAGAGCTGAATTTATTACATATGACGAAGCTAAAATGGCTGGTACTTTTGTAAGATATCCAGAAAGAACTGAATTAAATGGTAACGTTAATGAATCATTAATAGTTGAATTCTATAACAGATAGGCCTTGCCTATCTTTTTATTTCGACTAGACAAAAAAAGTATTTAATAGTATAATTGTAAAGTAATTAATAAAAGAAAGGAGGTAACTATGAAACTTATAAATAATAATGATACTAAAATATTTGCCTTAGGTGGACTTGGTGAAGTTGGAAAAAATATGTATTGTGTTCAAGTTAAAAATGAAATAGTTATTATTGATGTTGGAATAACCTTTCCATCAGATGAATTACCTGGTGTAGATTATATAATTCCAGACTTTAGCTTTCTTAAGAAAAATGAAAGTAAAATAAAAGCAGTATTTATAACACATGGGCACGAAGATCATATTGGTGGTATTCCATTTTTACTTCAAACAGTTAATATACCAGTAATCTATTCACCTAACCAAGCAGCAGGACTTATTAGAAAGAAACTTGAAGATAAAGGAATTAATTATAAAAATTTAATTATATATGATGAAAAGACAAAAGTTAAATTTAAAAATATGTCTGTTGAATTTTTTAGAACAACGCATTCTATTCCAGATTCACACGGCGTTGTTGTACATACACCTAATGGTACAATAGTAACTACTGGAGATTTTAAATTTGATTTGACTCCTATAGGACCTATGGCTAATATACATAAAATGGCAGAAATTGGTAAAGCGGGCGTATCTTTACTTTTAAGTGACAGTACAAATGCTTTAAATGAAGGTGTAAGTACAAGTGAATCAAAAGTAGACCAAGCATTATCTCATATATTTTATCAAAATAAAAGTAGAATTATAATAGCTACATTTGCGTCTAATATTTATAGACTTAAACATATTGTTGACACTTGCAAGAGAAATAATAGAAAAATTGCTATATTTGGTAGAAGTATGGAAAATAATATTGAAATATCGCTAAATTCAGGTTATATAAAAAATAAAGAAATATTTATAACACCAGAAGAAGCTAATAATCTTCCACCTAATGAAGTATGCTTACTTTGTACAGGTTCACAAGGTGAACCATTAGCTGCCCTTTCACGTATAGCAAATAATTCTCATAAACAAATTAAATTACAAGATAATGATGTTGTTATATTCTCATCATCAGCAATACCTGGTAATGCATTATCTATTTCAAGAATAATAAACAAATTATATTTAAAGGGTGTTAAAGTTTATACTAACACTTCATTAAATGATGTACACACATCAGGGCATGGTAATCAAGAAGAATTAAAACTTATGTTAAGACTAATTAAGCCAAAATATTTTATGCCATTCCACGGAGAATATAGAATGCTTAAAAGTCATGCTGATCTAGCAGTATTATGTGGTATGCCTAAAGAAAACACATTTGTCCTTGAAAATGGTGAAGTTTTATCGCTTAATAAAGGAAAAATAAAAAAGGATAAAAATGTTCAATCTGGTGATGTTTATGTAGATGGTAATAGAATTGGAGAAATTGGAAACGCTGTTATGCGTGAGAGAAAAATTATGTCTAGTGATGGAATAGTTGTAGTAATAGCAAACATAGATACACAAAAGAAAAAACTATTAGTGTCACCTAACATAACTACAAGGGGATTTGTATTAATACAAGAAAATCTTGAATTATT
The DNA here is from genome assembly GCA_934148845.1 of uncultured Bacilli bacterium. GTDB lineage: Bacteria > Bacillota_I > Bacilli_A > RF39 > UBA660 > UMGS1613. Next base: position 138,221 of record CAKPDH010000001.1, on the reverse strand, counting down.
AAAAGATATAGAAAAAGAAGCTTTTATGATAATTAATAATAAACTTAAAGTAAATTGTATTTTTAGTGATATTAAAACTGATTTAATAACTAACCTTTCTTCTTATATATATGATAGAACAGGAAGATATCCTATAATTTTGCCTATAATTAATGACATAAAAAAATAGAATCCATTTAAAAAGTGGATTCCTTTTTTATATTTTAGTTAATTTATCTTCTAAAATAGAATACAAATATATATTTGTATTTTTTTGGCTGATACTTTCTATATATTCTTTATATCCATTTAATTGTTTTACATAATTTAAATCATATATATTTTTCATTTTATAATCTATTATATCAAAATGATCTTCATATTCAAGTAATAGGTCTATAATACCCTTTTTAACTTCTAAATTACTAGTATAAATAAATTCATATTCTTTATAACAGTTAATATAATTATTATCAATATGTTTTAAAAATTTTAAAACATACTTATTAGTAGTTGTATTAAAATCCTCTACTTCAAAAATATAATGAAATTTAGTACCTTCTTTCATATTATTATATTCATCTATAGTAATTAAATTATTTGAATGTTTTGAATATCTAGATTCATTTAAAAGATTATATTCTATATTATTTTTCTTTTTTATTATACTAACATTACTTTTTTTTATTAAACTTTTATAATTATACTTTTTTATTTTATCATAGTCTTTAGTTAATATAACTTTATTAAAATCTATCTCTTTAATATATCTTGTTAATACTGGATATATTGAATATAAGAAAGATGCCATACTATTATACTTAAGTCTTACTTCATCTGGAACAAGAGTTGTGTATGAATCTTTAGAATCATTAGATGGTAAAACTAAAATAATTTTTTCTTTAGCACGTGTAAGCGCTACATAAAATAATCTTATTTTTTCACTTATATCATCTTTTGCATTTTTATCTATTATAAGATCCTTTAATATAGTATTTTTAATTCCATTATTAACATAAGGGGTTACTATATTAAAATTAGAATCCACTAAAAATCTAGCCTTCTTCTCTTCATCGTTTTTCTTTTTATATAATCCTGTAAAATAACAAATATTATATTCTAGCCCTTTACTTTTATGTATATTTAATATTTTAACACTATTAGAATCATTTTGATTTAAAGAATATTCTATTGATTCCTTATCTTTCATTTCGTTTAAATATAAAGCAAACATTTTTGGAGTATAACCTATGTTAGATAAACTTTCACTTAAATTCAATAAGTATTCCATTTTAATTTGTTTTTCTTTTATATTATTTAGTGTTAATATTTTTTCATAAAAGTTAAATTCATTTATTATTTTATTAAGTAATGAGTAACAAGAAAGTTCTAATATATTTATATTTTTACATTTAATAAATAATTCAGTATCAAAATATTTATTTTCACTAACTATTGTAAACAGTTCTTCATCACTTATTTTATTTAAGTATGATCTAGATACACTAGTATAATAATATTTAAAATCATTATCATACTCTTTATCATTTATTTTTATAATTAAATTTATTAAATTACTAATTATTGTTATATCATAGCCACTCGTAAGTTTTTCATTCTTTATTTGAGATATAGGAATACCTAAATATTCAAATATTTTTTTATATAAATCAAAACTACTTCCACGATCCATTATTATAGCAAAATCCGAGTATGTACAAGCTCTTAGCATTTTAGTATTTTTATCTACAACTTCATATTTATTATCAATTTTTTCTTTTATATCATGCGCTACAAAAAAAGCTTCTACCTCATCATTAGAATATTCATCCAACTTTTCATAAGTAAATATATCCATATTATTATCATTAGATGTTTTTAATTCATTTGAATAACTTATATTACCATAATTCATCTGATGAGATAATTTATACTCAGCATCGCCTATATTATTATCCATAATTAAATTAAATATTAAATTAATATTATCAAGTACTTCTTCTCTACTTCTAAAATTTTTTAATAAATCAATTTTTATTCCGCCATTATTTTTTGAATAATTATCATACTTATCCCTAAATATATAAGGATTAGCATGTCTAAATCTATATATAGATTGTTTTATATCACCTACCATATATACATTATTATTTGAAATTAGATTAATAAATTTTTCTTGAATATCACTTGTATCCTGATATTCATCAAGCATAATTTCTGAAAATGAATTTTTTAATTCTTCTTTTACATCTTCATTTTCACTTACTACTTTTATTGACATTAGTGCTATATCAGAAAAAGTATATAAATTTTTTTCCTTCTTATATTTATTAAACTCTAAATCCAATTTAATAATAATATCGCATATTACTTTTATATATGGCTTAATAGATAATAAAGATTCTTTTATGTCAAGGACATCATTAAATCTTGTATATTCTTTTAGTGCTTTTATTTTTTCCATAATTAAGTCTTTATAAATAACAAAATCAGGAGAGCAATTTTGATTTTTTCTAGGTGATCCTATGAGGCCTATATTCATTTTAATATCTTCATATGTTTTTGAATTAAGTAATGGCTCTAAATTAAATTTTTCAATATATTTATTATCTGTTAAGCTTACAAGATTTTCATATGGTGTATTTATCTGTGATACTTTCTTTTTAATTAAATCTAAATATTCATCTACATATTTATTGATATTATCTAAACTAAAAAATTTATCTGTATAGTTTGATAAGTATTCTATCTTATTTGGAAGTAAATCTAATTTTTTATTTAATTCTTTTATTACTTCTTTTACATTATCATCACTTTTATAACAAAAGTCGCCTATGAATTTTTTAAAATCATCCCTAGAATACATATCCAAAAATATATCATTAATTATTTCATCTGTTTTTACAATTTCAATTGATGAATCCATAATTGATATATTTTTTGGAACATTAAGAAGATAATGGTATTTTTTTACAACAGAAAGTGCGAAAGAATCGAATGTTGTGATATAAGCTGAATCTATATTATCTAGTTCATCTACTAGACCAGACTTTTTTAATTCTCTTCTTATTCTCTCCCTCATCTCACCTGCTGCTGCATTTGTAAACGTTAGAATCAAAAGCTTATTAATACTTTCACCATTTAATAATTTACGTATTGTTCTTTCCGTTAATACAGCAGTTTTTCCACTTCCTGCACCTGCACTTACTATTATATTAGTTCCAGTTCTTGTTATTGCTTCTTCTTGTTCTTTTGTCCATGCCATAAAATCTCCTCTTAACTAGGTTTAATTAAACTAAGCGAAACTTTCTTCTTATCAAGTTTTATTTCATCTACATAGCAATCAACTATATCTCCAACACTTAATACTTCACTTGGATGTTTTATATATTTATTAGTTATTTTAGATATATGAACAAGTCCATCTTCGTGTAATCCAATATCTATAAAAGCTCCAAAGTCAACTACATTTCTAACAGTACCTTGAAGATGCATTCCTACACTTAGATCATTAAGCTCTAATATATTACTTTTTAAAATAGGAGCATCTATATAATCTCTAGGATCTCTATTAGGCTTTTTTAATGATTTAATTAAATCTTCTAATGTATAAATATCGGTATTAAGAATATCTTTATATTCATTTAAATTAATGTTATCAAGCATAGATATTAATTTTTCTGTACCAATATCACTTAAATTCATATTAAGACTCTCTAAAAGCTTTAAAACTATATTATAACTTTCTGGATGTATAGAAGTTGAATCTAATATATTTGAACCATCTGTAATTCTTAAAAATCCAATTGATTGTTCGTAAACTTTATCACTTAATAATTTTTCTATTTCATCTCTAGATTTAAATTTACCCATTTTATTTCTATATTCAATTATTTTTTCTATATTTTTCTTAGTAAAACCAGATACATATTTAAGTAAAGCAGTTGATGCTGTATTTACATTTACTCCTACATTATTTACAGTTTTACTAACAACAAAATCAAGATTTTCACTTAATTTTTTTTGTGATACATCGTGTTGATACAGCCCAACGCCTATTCCTTCTGGTGGAATTTTAACAAGCTCAGATAAAGGATCTTGAAGTCTTCTACCTATACTAACGGCACTTCTTTTTTCTATTTCTAGATCTGGAAATTCTAATTGTGCAAGCTTAGATGCACTATATATTGAAGCACCAGCTTCAGATACTATTATATATTTACAATTTAAATTATACTTTTTAATTAAATCAGATATAAACCTTTCTGATTCACGTGAAGCTGTTCCATTTCCAATTGCTATTATATCTACATTATATTTAATTACTAAATCTTTTACTATTTCCATTTCTTTTAAATAATTATCATTACTTTTTAAAAATGGTTTTATTACTGTAGAATCTAAATATTTACCTGTTGCATCTATTACAGCTATTTTACATCCATTAACAAAACCAGGGTCAAAAGCTAATACAATTTTTTCTTTTATAGGTGGAGTTAATAATAATGACTCTAAATTTTTAGAAAAATTTAAAATAGCTGCATCTTCACCTAAAAGAGTTAATTCACTTCTAATTTCACGTTCTATTGATGGAAATATAAGTCGCTTATAAGAATCATCTATTGCTTCTTTCACAATATTTGCAGATGGTGATAAGTCATTTTTAATCACCTTCTTATACAAATAAGAAAGTACTTTATCCTTATCATTTTGTATAGAAACACTGAGTATGCCTTCATTCTCTCCTCTATTTAAAGCAAGTATTCTATGAGGCTTTATATATTTAATTTTTTCCTCATAATCATAATACATATCATACACTTTATTAGTATCTACTGCATCTTTTTTTATTTTACTTTTAATAGTTCCATAATTATATGTATTATCCCTTATATACTTTCTATATTTAGCATTATCACTTATATTTTCAGCAATTATATATTTAGCACCTGTAACTGCATCTAATATAGTTTTAACATTATCATTTAAATACTTACTAGCTACTGCATTAATATCACAAGCATTAAACTCCATCAATTCCTTTGCAAGACCTTCAAGACCGTTTTTTATAGCAAGAGTTGCTTTAGTCTTCTTCTTCTCCTTATAAGGCCTATATAAATCTTCTACATCAACAAGTTTAGTACATGATAAAATTGAAGACTTAAGCTCATCTGTAAGCATTCCCTTTTCATCTATTAATCTTATTACATCTTCTTTTCTCTTTAATAAATTTAATTGATATGAATAAACATCACCTATAGATTTAATTTGATCTTCATTTAATGCATTTGTTGCTTCCTTTCTATAACGAGCTATAAATGGTATAGTATTTCCTTCTTCTAGTAATTTTAAAGTAACTTCTACTTGTTTTACAGTAATACCAAGTTCATTACTTATCTCCTTTATTAAATCTTTATTCATAAATCCTCTTTTCTACTATCTAATTATACCATACTTAATAATAATTTAATAAAAAAAGATAGAAAACTCTATATTTTTATTCAGCCCATTTTATATCTGCATCACTTTTTCCTGATACCAATTAAATACAGAATTACCTAATGCTACTACTTACAGCTACTGTTATTTTTCATATATCCTCCTAGCTTACATATTAATTTTATCATTAGTTAATCTAATTTACAAAAAAAATATAGTAATTAAATAACTACTATATTTTACGTTATAGTTTAACTTTTTTTATTTATATATTTATCTATGAGAGACGCACTAGCAACATCTCCTACTACATTTAAGCAAGTAGCTGGTGGATCTACTATCCAGCCTATTGTTGCAATTATAGGGAATGCTTCTAATGGGAAATTATATAATGAAACTATTAGCATTTCTCCTATTAATCCTCCACCAGGTATTCCTGACATTACTACTCCTGATAATACTGAAATTAAAATAGCTATTAGATATGTATCTATTCCTGTAAAACTTTTACCAAATACACCAAATAAGAAAGCTATTTTTAGAATTGATGCCATACTGGATCCTTCCATATGCATAGTAGCTCCTATTGGAAGTGTTGTTTTAGCTACATCATCATCTATTCCAAGTTCTGTAGCACATTCTAAATTTGATGGAAGACTTGCAAGTGAAGAACAGGTGCCAAGTGATGTTACTGTTGGAGTAAAAGCACTTTTAAAAAACTCTTTAACTCCTCTTTTTTTCTTATATATATAGCTATATATAGTATAAAATATAACATAATACAATATAGCCATAATGTAATAAAATATCATACTTCTAGCATAACTACCTATTATTTCTTTACCATATTCTCCTATAAGTGCTGCAAAATAAGCACATAATCCTATAGGAGCATAATACATAATTATTTTTATTACATTCATCATTACTTTTGATATTAAATTTAAAGCATCAGATATTTTTTTTGATTCATCCTTTACCATTCCTACACCAAATCCAAATATTATAGAAAATATAATAAGTGGTAACATACTACCTTTAGATAATAATTGATAAAAGTCTGAAACCGTTAACATATCAACTATTTTACTTCCAATATCTATATTTTCTTTAGTACCTGCTGTAAGACTTATATTAATATTACCAACAGGGTCTATTATTTTAACACCAATTAAAGTAAATAAAGCAGATAACATACTTGTTATAATAAATACAATAAACATTACTTTAAATATTTTACCAAGTTTTTTTAAACTTTTAATACTTGATATACTACTAGAAATAGTAAAGAATACTAAAGGAACTACTATTACATAAAGCATATTTATAAATATAGTTCCTATAGGTTTTAATGATATAGCATTATCACCTAAAATAATTCCTAAAATACATCCTATTATTATAGAAATTAATAATATAATTGGAAATTTATAATTTTTCCAAATTTTTTTAAACATATATACCTCCTATTAAAATATATGTCTAAAAAAAGAAAAATTGAAATTTAAAATTAAAAAAGCATTCAAATAGTTTAAATGCTTTAATTTATAAATTTTAATAATCACAATTTCCTGGTGTTCTATAATAAGGAATAACATCTCTTATATTATCTACACCAGTTAAATAAATAAGTAATCTTTCAAATCCCATTCCAAATCCTGAATGTACACATCCACCAAATTTTCTTAAATTTAAATACCAATCTAACCCGTCTGTACTCATATTTAGTTCTTTCATTCTATTTAATAGCTTATCATAGCTTTCTTCTCTTTGAGATCCACCCATAAGCTCACCTGCTCCTGGAACTTCAAGATCAACAGCAGCTACTGTTTCTAAATCATCATTTTGTTTCATATAGAATGCTTTTATATCTTTTGGCCAATTTTTTATAAATACTGGTCCATCAAAATACTCAGTAATATATTTTTCATGTTCTTTTGCAATATCTTCACCATATTCTGGTTCAAATTCCCATTTTACATCTGCTTTTTTCAAAATAGAAATAACTTCTTTATGATCTATTCTTACAAACTTACTATTAACAAGCTTAGTTAATTTATTAATTAGACCTTTTTCAACGTACGAATCAAAAAATGACATTTCACTCTTACAATTATCAAGTACATACTTAACTACATATTTAAGCATATCTTCCATAATATTCATATCGCCTTCAAGGTCACAGAATGCGATTTCTGGTTCAATCATCCAAAATTCATTTGCATGTGTTTTAGTATTTGAATTTTCTGCTCTAAATGTGGGACCAAATGTATATGTCTTTTTATATGCAAGCGCAAATGTTTCTGCTTGAAGTTGACCACTTACAGTAAGGGATGCAGGTTTACCAAAGAAGTCTTTTGAATAATCAACCTTTCCACTTTCAGCTATTTTATTTAGATCAAGAGTTGTTACTTGAAACATCTCACCTGCCCCTTCACAATCACTTGCTGTAATTAATGGAGCATGAAAATATACATAGCCATTTTCTTGAAAATATTTATGTATAGCGTATGCAGCTACACTTCTTACACGAAAAACATTATTATAAAGATTTGTACGAGGTCTTAAGTATGCAATTTCTCTTAAGAATTCTCTAGTTGGTCTCCCTTTTGATTGTAGTGGATAATCTAGTGGACAATCACCCAATAATTTAATTTTTGATAATTTTAATTCATGGCTTTGTCCTCCACCTTCGGACCTAATTATAATACCATTTAATTCTATAGCGCTTCCTATATGTAATTTTTGAATATCTAGGAAATCTTCTAATTTATTATCATATACAACTTGAAGTGTTTGAAAACAAGTACCATCAGTAAAATCAATAAATCCATATTCTTTTTGTTTTCTATGACTTTTTATCCAACCATTTATGGTAATTTCTTTTCCTTCATATTTTTCTATTTCTTTTAATAAATCTTTTAAATCCATATTATCTATCCTCCATTTCTTCTTTTATAATACGTGCTGTTATACTTGGATTAGCTCTACCTTTAGTTTCTTTCATTACTTGACCTACAAAGAAATCAAATGTATTTTTACCTTTTTTATGATCCTCTATTAAGTTTGGATAGTTATCTAATAATTTTACTACTATATTTCTTATTGTATCTAAATCAGTAATTTGAGTTATGTTAAGGCTTTTTACTATTTCTTCTGGCGATTTAGATGAAACTAATATTTGTTCAAATACTTCTTTTGATTGCTTTCCAGATATTTTACCAGTGTCAACTAATTTTATTAATTGTGCTAAATATTCAGGACTTAAATTAATCTCATCTATATTTTTACCATTTTTATTTAAATAGCCCATAACATTTGTTGTTATCCAGTTTGAGGCATCTTTAGGTTTAACACCTAATTTTATAACATTTTCAAAATAGTCTGATATTTTTTTATCATGAACTAATAATTCAGATTCTTTTCTATTCAAATTAAGATTATTTATATAATTATTTACTCTTTCAAATTGTAACATAGGTATTTCACTTTTTATTTCTGATACCCATTCATCTGTTATTTTAATAGGTGGAATATTAGGTTCTATATAATATTTATAATCAATAGCATCAGCTTTACTACGCATTCTATGTGTAGTAAGATTTTCTTCATCAAATCTACGAGTTTCTTGTATTAATTCTTCCTTACCTGTTTCTAGACATTCAATTTGTCTTTTAACCTCAGCTTCTATAGCTAATTTTACATTATTAAAGCTATTAATATTTTTCATTTCTACTTTAGGAGTTATATAATTACCATTAGAATCCATAAGATTAACATTTACATCACATCTCATTTGTCCTCTATCAACTCTAGCTAAAGATACTCCAGTATAAAGAAATATACCTTTTAATGCTTCTAGAAATGTTAATGCTTCTTTTACTGAATACATACAAGGAGTTGTTACAACTTCAAGTAATGGTACTCCTGCTCTATTGTAATCGATTAATGAATAATTACTAAAATGCTCCATAGAAGCTGTATCTTCTTCTAAATGAATATTATCAATTTCAACTTTTTTATCGACACCGTCTACATTAATCATTACATATCCATTAATACCTACTGGTTTTGTCATTTGAGTTATTTGATATCCTTTAGGTAAATCAGGATAATAATAATTTTTTCTGTCAAACATAACTATATCTGGAGTTTGACAATTAAGAGCAAGTGCCATCATAAGTGATTTTCTAAATGCTTCACGATTAGCTATTGGAAGAACTCCAGGAAGACCTATATCTGTTGTATCAATATTTTCATTTGGATATTCTGAATATGAATTTTTAGCAGTTGAAAAGTTTTTTGAATTAGTAATAACCTCACAGTGTACTTCAAGTCCAATTACAGTCTTATACATCATATTCCTCCTTAATTAAATCTTTATATCCTAATTCTTCTTCTATTTTATTTGCTATATTAAGAACTAGTGAATCAGAAAAACATTTTCCTGTTATATTTATACCTATTGGCATATTTTTTACAAATCCTGCTGGTATAGTTATACTTGGAAAGCCACCGAAATTACCTATTGCCATATGATTTTCAAGCATTAAATATCTATCGCTCATTCTATCTATCTCATCTTCAAATTTTGGAGCTATACCACCGCTTGCGGGTAATATCATAGCATCATATTCTTTATATAATTCATTCATTTTATCTACAATAATTCTTCTAAGTCTTTGTGCATTTTTAAATAGTCTTTCTTGATTTTCTTTTTGTAAAATATAACTACCTAAAATAAATCTTCTCTTAATTAGTTCAGAAAATCCATTAGTTCTAGCATTAAACATTATTTCATTAATATTATCTCCAGCACCTCTTGGGCCAAATATTATACCAGTAAGATTAGAATTATTGCTAGTTGCTTCGGCACAACTAATTGCCATATAAGAAGGATAAATAGCTTTTAATAATTTTTCATCAAAAGATACTTCTGAAACAATAAATCCCATTTTTCTAAGTTTATTTATATTTTCTTCAAACTTAGATAAAATTTCCAATGTTTCATCATTATCTTTATATAAATTTTTATCTGTTAACTCTTTAATATAAAATAATTTTTTACCTTTAATATCATCATTTATAAAGTCAGTATATTTAATATTATCATCAGGTAGAGAGGTCATATCCCTCTCATCTTTTCCTTTAATTATATCTGTTACTATAGCACAATCTAAAACATTACGTGTAAAAATACCAACATGATCTAAGCTAGATGCAAAAGCAAAAAGTCCATATCTTGATATTCTACCATACGTTGGTTTAAATCCTACAATGCCACCATAAGCAGCTGGTTTTCTTACTGAGTCCCCAGTATCTGATCCAATTGCAAAAGGAACTATACCAAGTGCGACTGAAGCAGCTGAACCAGCGGAAGATCCTCCTATTTGTCTATTTTTATCCCAAGGATTTCTTACTATACCAGTATGACCAGTTGTACCAGTTCCACCCATAGCAAGTTCATCTAAAACTGTTTTACCTACAAGTATAGCGCCAGCTTCTTTTAATTTTTTATATACAGTAGCATCATATACTGGAACATAATCTTTTAATATATTTGATGATGATGTGGATAATATTCCTTTTGTAGAAAAGTTATCCTTAAGTGCATAAGGTATTCCATTTAAAATAGAATTTGAACTATTATAATTACAAGAATCAAGTATAGTTACAAATGAATTAAATTCATCTTGATACTTATGAGCCTTCATATTAGCGCACTTAAATAAATCTTCTGGTGTAACATTATTATTATCTAAATCTTTTCTAAGTTCTACAATATTTTTCATTATCCCACCACCTTTGGTACTTTAATTTGATCTGCTTTTGTATCTTTTGCATTTTTAAGTACATCTTCGCTAGTTAATGTATTTTCATATACATCATCTCTTAATTTTGCATGATATATTACATATGGAAAAGTCATAGGAGAAACATCTTCTATACCATCTATCTTTCCAATCAAAGCCATGTGCTTTTCAATAGTTTCAAATTCCTTAAGAGTTCTTTCATATCCACTATCATCCATATCAAACATAAGCTTATTAGCATATTCTTTTAAATCTTTCTTAGTTACCATATATCCTCCTTATAATCAAAAAAACAAGTCATAAGACTTGTTACTATTCTAAAATGGCGCCTCTTGTAGGACTCGAACCTACGACCTAACGGTTAACAGCCGTGCGCTCTACCGACTGAGCTAAAGAGGCACATAAGATGGCGCTCAATGTAGGACTCGAACCTACGACCTAACGGTTAACAGCCGTGCGCTCTACCGACTGAGCTAATTGAGCATATAATAGTAATTCGTCTTCAATGGGACGAACATCATCCGCGGTACCACCCAAATTGTCAAAAAATTGACCTCTTACCGATTCTATCAAATCGAGTAATTAATAACGGATTACAACCGTCTAACCTTACTTCATTCAGATTAGAAGCTCCTGAGTGTTTTTCATAATAAACTTAATCGTTAGCTTACACCATACCTAACTCGCTTTAATCAGTAATTATTATTACTTTTCTCATTCAAAGCCTTTCAAAAGCTTATGTACTAATTATAGATTAGATTTTTTATTTTGTCAATACAATTTTTTTATTTTTATAAAAATAAAAATAGGAAACCCTATTTTATAGTTACTATGTTCTCGTTATTATAAGCAAGACCCATATCTTTTAAAACATTATTTAAGTTTTCATATGAAGTAAGTTCATTAACTTGCATTGCTAAGCTTTGATTCTTTTTCTTTTGATTATCTATTTTATAAGAAATCTTTTCCATATCCATTTTTATATTACCAATACTTGCACTTAAAAAAACCTTAGTTACAATAGTAAAAGCAAAACATAATAATCCTAGTGAATATAACATTCTTTCACCCCTTGTAAGACGAACTATTTTTTTTGTATTTTTTTTCATTTTATCATCCTATTCTTTCTATGATTCTAAGTTTAGCACTTCTTGATCTATTATTTGTATCAAGTTCAAGTTTACTAGGCTCTATAGTTTTTAAAACCTTATATTTTGGTAAATATTCATCTGGTATAACAGGTAAATGTTTTAAATTTGGATCTATAGAACTTACTCTTTTAAATAAATCTTTACATATTTTATCTTCTAATGAATGAAATGTTATAACGCATATTCTACCACCTATAGTTATAAGATCTAACGAATCTTTAAGACTTTTTTCAAATACATTTAACTCATCATTTACCTCTATGCGAATTGCTTGAAATATTTTTCTTGCCGGATGTTTTTCTCTCCTATATTTTTCTGGAACATTACGCTTTATAACTTCAACGAGTTCTAAAGTTGTATTTATAGGTCTTGAATTAACAATACCTCTAGCAATTTTACTAGAATATTTTTCCTCACCATATTTATGAAATATTTCAATTAATTTATCTAGCGAGTAATTATTTACAACTTCATATGCATCAAGACTAGAAGATCTATCCATTCTCATATCAAGCCTTGCATCTTTATGAAAACTAAATCCCCTATCTCCTTCATCTAATTGTGGACTTGATACTCCAAGGTCATATAATATTGAATCTACCTTATGTATATTACGATTATTTAATTCTTTCTTTATATTCACAAAGTTACTATTAATTATTTCATAATTACTAGATATTTTACTTAGTCTTTCACTACTATATTTAATAGCATCCATATCTTGATCGAAAGAATATAACATACCTTTTGGTATACGTTTTAATATTTCACTACTATGACCACCATATCCAAGAGTACAATCAACAACTATACTATCTAGGGATAAATTTAAATTTTCAATACATTCATTAAGTAAAACTGATTTATGCATATTAATTGTTAAAAAGATTATCAGCTATTAAAGACAAATTAACTTCATTATCTTTAATAAAATCTTCCCATTTCTCCTTACTCCAAATTTCTAATCTTTCATCTACACCAATTATTATACAGTCTTTAATTAAACTTGCATATTGGATTAGTGGAGGTGGAATATTTATTCTTCCTTGTCGATCAAATTCCCCTCTTTTAGCACCTGATAAAAAGATTCTCATAAATTTTCTTTTATATGTTGTTTCTGGTAAATCTTTATACTTATCTATTATTTTATCCCAAGCTGCATTAGGATATATAAATAAGCATCCATCAAGACCTCTAGTAATTACAAAATTCTCACCTAAATCATATCTTAATTTAGCTGGAATAATTAATCTACCTTTGGAATCTATACTGTGATGATACTCCCCCATAAACATATTTATCACCCACTTTTTACCACTTTATGTAACATTTCACCACAATTATAACCTTTTTTTATTGTTTTGTAAATATATTTAAGTAAAAAAAAACAAATATGTGTAAATCACTTATTTGTATTTGTAACTATTTCATTATTAAATTCTTTAACTTTATTATTTAAATAGCTTGTCATAAAAAACACAATTAACATTCCTATTAAAAATATAAAAATATATACAAATGCTAAATTAAGCTTTTTATATAAAATAGATTCTTTCTTTTCCATTATCTACCCCTTATTTCTTTATTCCACCAAATCTTCTATCCCTTTTATTATATGCAAGTATGGCCTTATCAAATTCTTCCTCATTAAAATCTGGGAAAAATGTTTCAGGAAAATAAAATTCTGCATATGCTGATTGATATAGTAAGAAATTACTAATTCTAAATTCTCCACTAGTTCTTATAAGTAAATCTATATCTGGTATTCCATTATATAGGTATTCTTTATATTTTTCTTCATCTAAATCATCTATATCAAGTTTTCCATCTAAGCATTCTTTAACAATCTTTTTTGTCGCATCAACAATATCTGCTCTTCCTCCAAAATTAACACAAATATTAAATATATGCCCATCACAATCTTTAGTAATTTCCTCCACTTCATTCATAGCATCTATTACTTTTTGAGGTAACTTACCTCCCCTAATACCCGAAAACACTATTTTAACATTATCTTCCTTGTTAACATACTTTTTGAAATTATTAGCAAATAAATTCATTAAATAGTCAACTTCTGATTTATCTCTTTTAAAATTTTCTGTTGAAAATGCAAAAACGCTTAATACTTTTACTCCTTTATCAAATATATACTTAGATAAATTTCTTAAATTTTCAAACCCTGCTTTATGACCTAAACTTCTAATTAATCCCCTTTTTTTTGCCCATCTTCCATTACCATCTAATATAATTGCAACGTGATTTGGTATTTTTAAATCCTCCATTATAATCACCATCTAAATTTTAACATATATATTTTTTATAGTCAATTAAAAACACTCAGATCCCGTAATATTTACTATTTATTACTAAAAGTACTTAATGTACTTACCTATTTTTAAACTTTACTAAATTATAAAATCCTAATTAAGGATTAACTTAATTAGGATTAAATAATGCATGTAATTTCTATTTTAAATACTATAAAATTATTAAATTTATTATAGCTTGTTTATTTTATTTCAAATTCAGCGGCAGCATATACTGTTTCAATATCTTCTGTTGCATTTTTCTCACTAAAAGATTTTACGAGTCTATATTTACCTTTTCCTAATAAATCTTTAAATGATACATCAATAATATCTGTAGTTGTTTCTTCCCCTTTAATTAAATGTAATATTAAATTAAATTCAGGTTCATTTACCCACTTTAATTTATACCATCCACCATCTTTTTTTATTTCAATAAAATACTCTTCACCATATTCATAAATTTTATTTGTCATATTTTTTATAGTTAAATTAATTTTTTTATTCATACTAGAGTCTTCTTTTATCTCCATAATTATCTTATCATTAGTAATGTTATAATTAGATAATTTGCCAATAGTATATGGGCTAGATATATAATTAACAATATTCTCATATTCCTCTTTACTTAGTTTAAATATTCTGTTATATGGTTCTTCAATATAATAGCTATCGTTTTTTGTATAAATATTCATTTTATTTTTTTCAGAATCATTTATAACAAATGATATTTTTACAAATGATTTTACACCTTTTGGAGTATCTTCAATACTTTTTTTTATAGACTTCTTATCTTTTAAAATTTTATATATATTTTCTATATCTTTCTTTCCATCAATAACAAATATCTTATCATTCTCTTTTAGTATTATCTCTTTAAATTCATCCATTTTAGGAAGATTAATTTTCTTATTCATAGACAATACATATGTAAATATACATATTACGCTTATAAAAGCAATTAAAATAATTATTTTAACTATTTTTTTAATATTCATATGTTTCTCCTATCATATTGTATATATAATTGTAAATATTTTAATTTAAAAATTATATGAAATACAATTTATTTTAATTTTTTAGCAATGAATATAAAATTAAATTTTATTCTTAATTAATCTACAACTAAACTTAAACAAAGCCTCCTTTCTTTATATATATTCTCTTGCTATATATATAATATCATGTTTCTCTCGTTTTCGGTAGAGTTTCTGCACTTTTTATTGATTTTTTATATAAATTGTAAAGTAAAATAAAAAATTGATAGTTTTAAATTTATTTATCTCAGTCTTGATAAAAATATCTATATATTAAAAAGCCTTATTTCTATACAAAAAGAAACAAGGCTTATTAACTTTTAATTTTATCTACAAAATCATTAAATTATATTATATTTTAGAATAAATTTAATATTATTTTTTCTTAGCATCAACAGTTACTGTCTTTAAACAATTTTTGCCAGATAAACGGTATCCACTAGGACACGCATAAGTTTTTTTTGCATTTACAGATTTACCACATACAGGATTACTTGATGTTGATGGTCGAAATTCTGTATAGCCTTCAGGACAAGAACTTATTATTAAATTGTTGCTATTATCATCTTTCATTTTTTTAAATTCATAGCATCTTCCATTATATTGTCCTACTTCTTGACTATTATGTATAGATACACATTCTTGATAACTACTACCTGGACCTATATCATGATAGAAACATAATGGACTTCCTTGAGCAATTACTCCTTTATATCCTTTATATTCTGCACATACTTTTACTAAATCCGTTTTCTTAGTAATATCAATACATTTATCATCTATAGATAAACTGTAAGGTGAACTACAAGAATAAATAATCTCAGAGATTTTCTTTTCTGTTTTAGTACATTTAGTTCCTTCTAAAACATATCCTGAATCACAGTAATATACAACTTCTTTTGGCTTATCTTTTTTTTGATCTTCTTTTTTAGTATTTGACTTTTTAGACTCATCCTTTTTAGTATTTGACTTTTTAGGCTCATCTTTTTCCCATTTAGCATATAAAGTTGTATCTTCTGCTAATACTACATTATTGTAAATTGGTTTTTCATTCTTGTCCTCCCAACATTTAAATGTGTATCCACTATAAGTTGGATTTTTTGGTAATATTAATTCTGAACCTTCATTTATGGTAATAGGTTCAACTTTACTTCCTCCTTTAGAATCAAATGTAATAGTAATAGTTTTTGGCTTTTGTTCATAAACTGCTTTTAATTTAACATTTCTATTAATTTTAGTTTTAAAATCAAATTCTTTTTTTGCTAAAATATCTTTTTTATCTTTAACATCAACTACTTCATACCAGCCTATAAATAATTCACCTAGCTCTTTTTGATCTTTGACATTTTTTTTGTTTATGGTTTTATTATATTTAACTTGTACTACTTCATTTTTAGTACCGTTATCTAAATCAAAAGTAACATCAAACTTTCGATTTAAAAACCAAGATAAAATTATAACAATTGTAAGCAATAAAATGCCAAAAATTGCTCCAATAATTATACTTTTTTTGCCATTATTAGACATATTCACTCCTCCTCTAATTTTATTATACTATAAAATTCTTTATTTTAAAACATTTATTTAATTTTATCGTGTTTTTTAATTTAGTTATTATTTAGCTTCATTAGCAAGTTTTATAACTGCCTTTGTATATTTCATAAGTTCTTCTTTATTTTTAAATCCACAAGTCATTGCATAATAATCAGCATAACTATCATCTTCTTTTACTAACTTTAATTGTAAAGATTTATTTATATTATAATTTTCTTTAGCTGATAAGTTAGATAATTTAGAATAGTCTTTAACTGTTATATTATAAAGTGGATCATTACTCTTAAATTTATCATATATTTCATTTGATATTATACAATTATCAATAAGTTCCTCATTATTCTCAAACTCTATTAATGTCTTATTTTTTTCAGGATATACTGTTACATTTTTAACTCTATCAATGTACACTACTTTACCATCCTTTATTTTACCAACATATGGTTCTTTTTGTGATAGTAAAACAATAATTAGTATAACAACTAGAAGAATACTTGAAATAATGATAATTTGTTTTTTAGATAGTTTCTTTATCTTTAATTTTGTCTTTTTCACATTACCATCCCTCAAATTTTATATTAAAAAGGAGTTAGAGAAAACTCTAACTCACAGTTTAATTTGTCTGTTTTCTTCTATAAAAGATTCCAATTAAAGCAAGTCCTACGATTGATAAGATTCCACTTATTATATAGAATCCAATATTATCTCCAGTATTTGGATTATCAGTAGGCACTGTTACTCTTGCTACAGTAAATTTTGTTGTTGCTTCTCCACCATCATTGAATAATACTTTTAAAGTATGTTCTCCAACTGATAATGTATCAACAAATTCCTTCTTTAATGTAATTATTGTGCTCCCTGATTCTGCTGTATAATTTTTAGGATCAACTAATTCATTATCAACATATACTTTACCATCATCAAATAATCTAAAGTCAGCATTTATTTTGAATTTAGCTTCACTATTTTTAGTAATTGTATATTTTTGATTAGCTCCTTCAGTTACTTCATAAACTATTTTTTCTACAACTGCTTCTAATTCCATATTAGCAGTAATGTTTGAAAGTGTTAATTTATCATCAACCATATCAGCAGTTTTATCAGTTCCATTTACTAAAACTTTAACTAATTTATAACCACTATTAACTGTGATTGTGAATTCTTTATTATCACCATAATTTACACTAACAGCTCCATTTGGAGTAACAGTAGCACCAGTTACATCTTTAACAGTTACTGTAAATGGTATTTTCTTATAACTTACTGTAACTAATTTATTTCCATCCATAGTAAGTTCTAATTTATTACCAGTAACTTCAACTTCAGTTTCTTCAACAAGAACTTTGTCAATCATATAACCAGTATCTGGTGTAAATACAACTTCTGCTTTTTCTCCTTCTAATACTTCTAGACTAGAAACGCTTATTGTACCATTTCCACCATTAACAATTCCTACTAAAACAAATTTATTTTTTACAACAACAGTTACATCAATGTCTGTTACTGTTTTATAATTTGTTGTATCTGCAGGTGTATATGTAGCTTTATAAGTATGAGTTCCAGCATTTAATAACTCATTAGGATTATTCCAAGTAAATCCATAAGGAAGTGCAATGCTTCTTAAGAAATCACCTTTAACACCAACAAGCCCAGTAGGTACTGTATAATTAGGTGTTGCTTGAGTAATAGACCAGTTAATAACTACATCAGTAGTTGTACCACCAACCCACTCATAATTATCTTTATCTTTTAAAGATATTGTAAGACTATAATTACCTACATTTGTAGCAGTATTAGTACCTGTAAATTCAAATGTTTCAGTATCATGGAATGAACTATATCCTTTACTTGTACCATCATATACAAATGATGTTGTACTAGCAGTTGGCTTATTTAATTGTGCTTTCTTAATTGTGAAAGCATAAGTTACACTTCCTACATAGTCAGGATTACTATCTTTAACTTTATAAGTTATTGTATAAGTACCTGCATCTACTGGAGCAAACTTACTACTATATGTTGTGCTACCAGTTCCATTGTAAAATATCTCTAATTCATTTACATTGACTTTATTATCTTCAACTGTAATTGTGCCTGTTCCCCATGGAGTTTTAGTAGTATTATCAAAAGTAAATACTTGATTATCCTCTAAACCAGTAATTGTTACATTTTCTTTATTTACAACATGAACTGTAAAGTCTTTTGATGTTTCTTTCCATTCAGGTGTATCATCTCCACCAAGGTTTACTTTTACTGCTGTAACTGTCATTACAACATCTCCTGCAGTTGCTCCTGCTACATATTCATCATTTGTAGCATCATATGTAAGTGCTGTTCCTGATTTAATAGCAAAATCAATGTTTCCTACATCTCCAGTTACTTCTTGTTCTAAATCACTTAATAATATAGAACCATTAACTTTTACATATTGATCTGCAATTGCTAAAGGTTGTTCTGCACTTGTTACTGTTAGTTTTCCAAATGTATGAGTTCCAAATGTATAGTTATCAGTAATATCTTTTCCATCTCTCTTTACTTTAACATTGTTTACAGTATTATTTGAAGAACCTACAAATTTTTGGCTACCAGTAATTGTAGCTTCTAATGTATCACCAGCTAATAATACACCATCAGTATATGTATAAGTATTTTTTGTTAATTCAGTACCATCATATACCTTAGTATCTGAATCAGCTTTTACAACTATTGATGTTGGAATTGGTGTGATTTTGATATTACCAGCTACTAACTTAATATTTTTGTAACTTTCTTTATTTGTAATTGTATAACTATATCTATCAATTAAATTGTTTTCAACAGTAGTATTATCAGCTACATCAGTAACACTACCATTAATTTTTACATTGCCAATAATATCATCATATAATAATTTACCATCAGTAACTTCTGTTCCATCAAAGTAAATTTTATATCCATTATCAGTATAAGCATTTCCATCATATTGATGACTAGATGAATTAGCAACAATTTTAACTTCCTTTTCAGTAGGTAAAATCTTAAACGTTGAAGATGCAGTACCAGTTTTATAATTAGATCCTGTAATAGTTAATCTAATTGTATAATCTCCTGCTGTAGTAGGTTTAATTGTACTCCAATCATCAGTACCAGCTTTAGCATATTCAACTTTGTATTCATCTGCTCCTAGTGAATCAACACCAGAAATGTTAGGTTCTAATGCTGTTTCGCCATAAGTCCAGTTGCTAGTAAATCCAGCACCTAAACCATCTAATTGTTTTTTCTCAACTACTAATGTAACTGTTGCTGTATATGTTTTACCACCCATATCAGTTACAGTAATTGTTGCAGTATAATTACCAACAGAAAGTCCTTCTTTTGCTTTTACTTTAAAATCAGTATTTGTTGTACCAGCAATTACTGTTGGTTGTGTTGGTCCAATGATTTCAAATTTTGTAGGTTCAGATACTGTTACATTTTTAATTTGTAAATTATTTTCACCAACATTTTTAATTGTAATATTAGCCTCAGGTGTTTCACCATATTTACCAGTTAAAGAAGCATTAGATACATTAAATCCATTTGCAAATTTAACTGTTATTGGACCCCAATAAGCATTAAGATCAGAAGTATTAAGTATTGCTGTTCTATCAGCAGTAGCTTTTACACCACGACTAGGATAATACTCAACAACAGCATTGGCATCAATTACATCATTAACAGTTAAAGAAGAAGTATTACTAAGTTGTCTATATAGATTTCTATCAGCACCTTCAGCACGGTTTAAAGTTATACTTTCCAAATAAACTTTTTTAGCAGCACCAGACCAAAATAAGTACTGATTCCCATTAACATTAGAATTTTTTATAATGAGATTTTCATATTTTTGCCCATTTTTCATAAAAACAATGGTAGTAAAATTACTGTTTTTCACTTCAAAATCAACACCGTCAATCTCAAAGTTTACCTTTTCTGCATCACGAATAATTGCTCCACGCAACAAAAAATAGGTCGATGAACCAGTATGATTACCAATAATTTTTGCAGAACTACTATTGCTAGAATTCATTATTTTAATATCAGCATCTGCATAATACCAAAAATTAATTTCTTTACCATCTGGTACAGTTATAGTGTGACCATTTAAATCAAGTGTTTTTGACTTTTCAATAGAGAAAGTTGTATTATATTCGCTTGATAGTTCAATATTATTATTAAGTCTAACTATATCTGTTGTTTTATCATCCATCTTTTTTACTAATGCATCTCGATCTTCAACAACTGCAGTTGTTGTTTCTGCATTTACATTAGTTAATCCTACAGCAAAGATTGCTACTAATGTAAATAATATCATAGTCAATTTTTTGACTAAGTTCGATTTGTTCATTATTTTTTCTCCTTTCTATTACATTATATCATAACCTTTAATTTTAATAAATATTTTTTACGTATATTTAAAAATTTTAATTTTATTTATATTACATAACTGTTTTTAGATATAATTTTAAAATATTTTTATGAGGAATTTTATATAAATAAAAAATATAAAATCAATATTTATCAATTTTATATTTTTTATTTATATTTTTATTATTATTTATATAATACTTAGGTTCTATTTTTTTAAATATTATGTTTGGAATTAATGATGATAATATAGAAATAGCTTTTCTTTGACTTAACGGTTTTTCTAAATATCCATCAAATCCTAAAAAATTAATAAAATGCTTTGTTTGATTTTTTTCTACTGCCAATACAATAACTTTAATATCTTTTTTCTGCTTTTTAACTAATTTTAAAGCATCTACTCCTGTACCTTTATTTGAATAAATATTATTTGTAATTATTACATTATATTTATCCTTATTTTCTTTAAATTCTTGAACTAAAGAACTAACACTAGGAACAATTGTCGTTTTACAACCTATGCTTTCTAATATAGAATTAGTAATAATTGCCATTGGTTCATAATTATCACCAAGTAAAACATATATTTTTCTGTTAGGTTTATATTTTGATAAATTACTAATTTTACTTTTACTTTTTTCATGAACTGTTTTATTATAGAAAAATAAACTTATTTTGTTTTCATTATATTTTTTTTCTTTTTGATTCATAATTATCACCTACATTTATGTATCAAGAGTTTTACCTTTTGATTAAATGAGTTGTTAAATAAAAATAAACTAAATCTGATACAAGATTTATTATACTTTTTTTATCAAAAAAGTCAACCGATTTCGATAAAAGTTCTACTGATTTCAATAAAAAAATTATTTATGTTAAAAAAATGTTCTTGTTTTCGATAAATTTATTGAAATCAAGAGATATTTTTAATAATAATTTGATATAATTACATTTAGACAAAGGAGGCCTATAATATGTCTTTCACACAGGCAATTATTAATAGAATACTAGAATTATGTAAAAAAAACCATATTACTCCAAACAAGTTATCAGAACTTTCCACTGTACCAGTAGCAACTCTTTTTGCGTTACTAAATGATAAAGTAGAAAATCCTAGTTCCAAAAATATATATAAAATGTGCAGAGTTTTTGGAATAACTATGGCAGAGTTTTATGATACTGATATATTTAATCAAATGAATTTTAATAAATAATAATTTATATACAACCTAATGGTTGTTTTTTTATACTAAAACTAATTATATAAATACAAGGAAATTAATTATTTTGAATTAAATTAATCATATTTCAATATAATTGAGCCTTTATTTCTATAATAAAATAAAAGAAATGGAGAGGTTTTTATTATGGGAAAAATAGCAAGCGGAAAGAAATATTAAAATTATTATAAGAAATGATGAACGCCGAATTTGATTATTCAAAAGGAAGGAAAATTGGATGCAATTTGTCTATTTTTTCAATTCTCAAATGAAATTAGAAAAATTATGTATACAACTAATACAATCAAATAATTAAATAGACAATATAGAAAATTTAATAAAACCATATCTGTTTTTCCAACAGATATGGCATTACTTAAATGTTTAAAAATATATCTAAAAGGGATCAAGCATATAGAAATTTGGAAACTATATTATCTGGATTATCTATTTGTTTAATAGAAAAATTTAATTCTTTGAAAATTAAACATTATATGTTATTATTTAGATAAAAAAACCAATTAAGGTTTCAAAATATCGTGGTTAGATTCCATTTATATAGAATTCTTTACACACTCATATCATTTTATTTACTATATTTTTAATATTTGCTTTATTAAATGGTTTATTTAGCATATCAACTATATCATATGTAAATGCTTTATCTATAGTTTCTTTAGTATCATCACCAGATATTATTGAAACTTTTATCTTTTGAAATAAATTAGCATTTTTAAAATAATTTAAAACCATAAAGCCATCAGTGCCAGGCATATTAAGATCAAGTAATAAACCTTTTATATCCTTATCTTTATTATTAATAATAAAATCTAATGTTTCAGCTCCACTTGATGTTTTAACTACATCATATTCATCCATAAGAGCCTGTTCAACTATATTTTTTACTATCATCGAATCATCTGCTACAATAATTGTTTTCATTTAAGTCTCCTTTTACAATTTAAATTTAACACAAATTTATTAAAAATACAATATTATTTAACACGTTTTATTATATTATCTATTTTTTCTTTTAAAAGATCTTCATCTATATCAAGTAAAATCTTATGATTTTTCATCAAAACTTCTCCATTGATTATAGTAGTATCTATATTAGATATAGTAGTATTATGTACTAAATTATTAATTAAATCTACAGTTGGATATGTTTCTATATTATTTAAATCAACTATTATAATATCTGCATATTTAGATATTTCTATACTTCCTATTTTATGATCCATATAAAGAGCTCGAGCACCATTTATAGTAGCTAATTTAAGTACATCATATGAAGACATTATAGTAGGATCTTTATATAATCCCTTCTGTAATAGATCTGTAACTGACATGTGATAAAATAAATTCATATTATTTCCACTTCCAACGCCATCAGTTCCAAGACATACATTAACATATTTCATATACTTACTAATATTTGCTATACCACACCCAAGATTTAAATTACTTATTGGATTGTGTACAAAACTCACATTTTTATCTTTTAATTTTGATAATTTATCTTCAGTAATAAAAGTTGTATGCGCAAGTATTAATTTATTTCTTAATAACCCTAAATCTTCTAATACATCTATAGGATCCATATTATATTTATTTTTAATATCTTCTACTTCTTTTAAGTTTTCACAAAAATGTATATGAAGTGGCATATCAAGCTTTAAAGCAAGGTCACTACATTTTTTTAGATACTCACTACTACAAGTATAAAAAGCATGAGCTGATACACAAAATTTAATTAATTCATCATTTTTGTTTTCTTCATATAACTTTAAAAATTCATCTATTTTAGAATCCCCATTAGAATCAAAATCTTGCAAGCATCTACTAAATAAAGACCTAACTTTCATTTTCTTTAAAGCTTTAATACTACCATCACAATTAAAATACATATCATTACTTGTAGTAGTTCCACTTTTAATCATTTCAATACAAGATAAAAGAGTACTATAGTATACATCATCATTAGTTAATTTATCTTCAATAGGCCATATTTTTAAAGTAAGCCAATCTTGAAGCTTAAGTGAATCATTAGTAGCTCTAAATATACTCATACCAAGATGAGTATGTGCATTAATTAATCCAGGCATTACTATCTTACCTTTAGCATCTATTAATTCATCATAAGCACCACAATAATTATCAGTTATATCAATAATTATATTATCTTTAATAACTATATCTAATTTTTCTACTTTTTCTCTTTTTGGGTCCATTGTAATAACTGTACCATTCTTAATTACCTTAATCATTTCAAATCTCCATTCTAAATAAATTATATCATAAATTTATAAAAAAATATCTATAAAATACATTTATAAATATTTTTATCATTTATCTAACCATTTACCCAAGTAATATCTAAAATACTACTCAGCCCATTTTATATCTGCATCACTTTTTCCTAATACCCAGCTAAATACGTTTGTTTCTACTGTCACTTTATCTTTTGTTGTATTTATAGTTACACTTTCTATTTTATTTGGTCCATAGCCTTCTTCATTGCTTTTGCCAAAAGCACTTTCACCAATAAAATTTATATTCTTCCCTATACTTACGATTTGAATATTATTAGAATCAAATGCAGAATTCTCTATTGTTTCAACACTATTTGGTATATTTATTTCCTTTAATTTATTTAATGCAAAAGCATAAGAATCAATTGTCTTAGTTCCCTCATTTAAAATAACACTTGATATATTATTATAAATGAAGGCCTCTCTTCCTATAATCTCTACTGTCCCAGGGATTATTACGCTTTCTAAATTAAGTTCAACAAATGAGTTATTTTTTATCTTCGATACAGAATAAGAATTTGTACTCTTAGTAATTTTAAGAGTATTCATCAAATTATTTGATGATAATTCATATAATAAATCTTCGTTTGATAAACTGCAGCTTTGAGTAGCTGAATTTTGGTCATAATCTCCTGTTGCTACAAGTCCATTAATACAAGCTTCTGTATCTAAGCTTTCTATACTTGTTAGTGGAAGACTATCAGGTATTACTACATCAGTACCACATTCTGGATTATATCCAGCTATACTTAATGTGCTATTATCTTCATTTAATTCTGTATAAAAACATACTTGATCTTCTACTAGAGTACTACTACTTACCTTTGCTGTTGCATAATTCATCTTAACACTACCAAATACTACATTAAAATTTGTATCAGCTAATGTATCTCCTGTATATTCTAGTGTTACTGTAACACTCTCACTTTCTCCTTTATTTATTACATAACTATCAAATTCTTTTGTACTTGTTATATATTCACTTTCTTGTTGTAGTTTTACTTTTAATTTTATATTATTACAAGCCTCTTTTAATAATTCTTCATTTGCTTTATTTTGTGGATCTTTTTTTGCATAACACTTAACACTTCCATTATCTACTATATAATAGTTATCTACTGTTATATCACTTGTTAGTTCTGCTTCTTCTATTTCTAGTTTATTTAATACTGCATTATATGCTCCTATATTTTTTATATATAAACTATATTCTACACTCTCTCCAGGAGTAGTAAATTCTGTCTCTAGATTATATAATGTATCTCCTATATCATTTATTGATCCTTTTTTTGTATTCTCATTAATATCTCCTGTTGCATTTATTATTTCATTTCCACTTACAAATGTATCTCTTTCTTTTGAAAATACTATTTTAAAGTCTTTATCACTTGGTTTTACATTCGCACTACTTTTAATATTTAAACTGTTTGAAAATGCTGCAAATCCTATTGAAAGACTTAATACTGCTACTATTAGTGCAGCTACTGTTATCTTTTTGTTTTTCATATATCCTCCTACTTTCATATTAATTTTATCATTATTTATTTTAATTTGCAATAAAAAATATAGTAATTAAATAACTACTATATTTACTAATTTTTTAGGTACAACTATTATTTTAGCTATTTCTTTTCCATCAATATATGATTTTACATTATCTATATTTTTTGCTTTTTCTTTCATTTCTTCTTCTGTTATATCTGATTTAATTTCGATTTTTCCTCTTACTTTACCATTTACTTGTACTATCATAGTAAATGTATTATTTTCAAGTTTACTATTATCATAATTAGGAAAAGTTGATTCACATAATGGATTACCTAAATTATATTTTTCATTTAATTCTTCGGTAATATGTGGAGATATTGGATTAAGTAAATGAAGAATTGTTCTATAGTCTTTTTTAGTTATTGTATCTTTTTCTTCAAATTTATTAAGTAATATCATAAGTGTTGATACTGCAGTATTATATTTCATATTTTCAAGATCATCAGTTACTTTTTTTATACTTTGATTTATTAATATTTCAAGATCTTTAGAATATTCTAAACTATCATTTAG
The DNA here is from genome assembly GCA_934148845.1 of uncultured Bacilli bacterium. Taxonomy (GTDB): domain Bacteria; phylum Bacillota_I; class Bacilli_A; order RF39; family UBA660; genus UMGS1613. The sequence goes on along the minus strand of CAKPDH010000001.1, from coordinate 110,963 downwards.
TTTATTTCCTAGTCTATAGATTCTATCTAAGAACTTTTTGCATCCTTTAAGACCAAATTCATTCCAAGAAGCATCCATAGTATAATCACCTATAAATAATTCATAACATCTTAAAGCATCTGCTCCATATTCTTTAACCATATCATCAGGATTTACTACATTACCTTTAGATTTACTCATTTTTTCTCCATTTGCACCTAGTATCATTCCATGAGCTACACGTTTTTTAAATGGCTCGCTATATGGAACTAACCCTTTATCATATAGGAAGTTATGCCAAAATCTTGCATATAGTAAATGCCTTGTAGCGTGCTCCATACCACCGTTATAGTAATCTACCATATTAAAATATTTTAAAGCATCTTGAGATACAAATTCTTTATCATTTTTAGGATCCATATATCTTAAATAGTACCAGCTTGATCCAGCCCAGTTTGGCATTGTATCAGTTTCTCTTTTTGCACTTCCGCCACATTTTGGACAAGTTGTATTTACCCATTCTTCAATATTTGCAAGAGGACTTTCACCATTATCAGTAGGCTCATATGATGCGACATCTGGAAGTGTTACTGGTAAATCCTCTTCTTTAACAGGTACATAACCACATTTTTCGCAGTGAACCATTGGAATAGGTTCTCCCCAAAATCTTTGTCTTGAAAAAACCCAATCCTGTAATCTATAATTGATTTTTTTCTTACCTATTTTATTATCACTTAAATATTTAAGCATTTTTTCTATAGCTTCTTCTTTGCCAAGTCCGTTAAGTATGTCTGAATTAATATGAACTCCATCTAAAGTATAAGCACAAGTATTATCTCCGCCTTCTATTACTGGAATAATATCTATATTAAATTTTTTTGCAAACTCATAATCCCTTTCATCATGAGCTGGAACTGCCATTATAGCACCAGTACCATAATTAACTAATACATAATCACTTATCCATATTGGTATTTCTTTTGAATTAACTGGATTAATGGCTACAAGTCCATCTATCTTAACACCAGTCTTTTTTCTTGTTAAATCAGTTCTTTCTATTTCTGTTTTAGCTTGTGCTTCTAATTGATATTTTTTAACTTCATCTATATTTTTAATTTTATTTTCATATTTTTTTAGTATTGGATGTTCTGGTGACACTACCATAAATGTAACACCATAAAGTGTATCGCATCTAGTTGTAAATACTTTTAAAACTTCATCTATATCTTTTATCTTAAAATCTACTTCTGCACCTACACTCTTACCAATCCAATTAATTTGAGCTGTCTTTATTCTATCAACAAATTCTGTCTTATCTAATCCGTCAAGTAATTTTTCAGCGTAATCGCTCATTTTTAACATCCATTGTTCTTTTTCTTTTTTTACAACAGGTCCATTACATCTTTCACATACATTTCCTTCAGATTCTTCATTTGATAATCCTATTTTACAGTTAGGACACCAATTAATTTCTTTTTTTGCTTTATAAGCCATTCCTGATTCATAAAACTTTAAAAATTGCCACTGTGTCCACTTATAATAATCTGGATCTGTTGTTGAAAATTCTCTTGACCAATCGAATGATATACCCAATTTTTTTATTTGATTTTTAAATACTTTTATGTTTTCTTTAACAGCCTCACTTGGATGTATATGATTTTTTATAGCATATTGCTCAGCAGGAAGTCCAAATGCATCCCATCCCATTGGATATAATACATTATATCCTTGCATTCTCTTTTTTCTAGCCATAGCATCAAGTGCAGTATAGCTTCTAACATGTCCTACATGTAATCCTGATCCTGATGGATAAGGAAATTCAACTAAATAATAATATTTTGGTTTAGTACTATTATTTAATGCTTTAAAAGTATCATGTTCTTCCCAATATTTTTGCCATTTTTTCTCTATTTTTTCAAAATTATACATATTAAATTCCTTCTTTCTTAATAATTATAGCAATTATACGATATAGTAAAATTATAAGTATAAATATAAGTGCAAAACCTAATAATATTTCAATTACAAGATTATCTATAAGACCTATAACAAATACTGTTGTAGATATAATAAATGAATTAGCTAAAGATACCATATGAGCTATTTTTTTTAAATTATTCTTATTAACTTTAACTTTATATTTATATTTTAAATATCTAATTTCTTTTCCATCAATAAATTTTTCAAGCATATTTTTTCTATTAATTACAAATATAAAATAAATTAAATAACAAACAGTAAATGTAATAATATATATTAATAAATTCTTCATATCTTCTCCTAAAAAAATTACATCAATAGATGTAATTTACACCTTGATAGTATTATATTACACTTCATTAATATATTCAAGTAATCTTAAGAATAAATTAATATATTTTCTACCCAAGGAATTTAATTTTCTTATTTCAATTCTTTTCTTTTTTAAAGAAATATTTTGTGAAAACATAATACTATCTATTTTTTGTTTAATTGATGTTTTAAGTGGTAAATCACTAATTATTCCAACAATATCATCATTTATAATTCTAAGTGCCTCAATTTCAATGTCTTTACCACTAAACATAATTGTTATTTGTGACGTAGGTTTTATATTTTCAAGCTCTACTATTAAATCATTAGAATCTTTATATCTTTTAACCATTATCTTATTACCATTAGAATAAGCTTTTACTAAGGCAGAAGGCTTAGTATTTTTCATTCTTATTTTATAATTTCTACTACTAGGTAAAATTGAAGAATTTCCCGCTACTGGTAATATTGTTAATGTATAATTATCTTTTTTAAATAAAAACTCTATATTAGTAATTACATATTCACCCTTTTGATATTTATTTGTAAGTCCATCATCTTCATATATACTATAAGTATTATTATCTCCAGGAAATACAGCAATTTCTAAAGTTTTAGGTATACTAGTATCATTAAATTTATTTGTAGACAAAGGTATTATCGCACCACTTTTTACAAATACAGGATATTCATCTATTTTATAAAATGATACATACTTTTTATTTCCTGTATACTTTTTACCAGTAAAATAATCATACCATATACCATCAGGAATATATAACTTATGAATAACCCTATCCATTACTTCATCTTTTTTTGATAATATAGGACAAATATAAAATGTTGAACCAAAGAAATAATTATTACAATAAAGTACATCATCATATAATGATGGATATCTATAATAAATAGGTTCTATTAAAGGTTTTCCATACTTATAATATTTATAAGCTTCTGTATATATATATGGTATTAACTTATATCTTAATCTCATATAATCAGAAGTTATCTTATTTGTTGAAATATCCCATTTCCAAGGTTCTCTTTTATAATATTTGCTTTCTCCAGCTCCAAGTCTAAATATAGGTGAAAAAGTACCTAACTGTATAAACCTTGTAAACAATTCTGAATCCTCTACACCACCAATTGATCCACCAAAGTCATGACTAAAATAACTTATACCAATATTAGATGATGATGTATTTATCTTAACAATATTTTTTAAGGTATCAAAGCTAACACTTTCATCACCAGAATACAATAAAGAATATCTATGAGATCCATATAAATAATCTTTAGACATTAAAATTGGTCTATTATCCAAATCCTTTATACTATCTCTATATAAATAATGTCTAAGCATAGAAAGCCTATCATTATCTTTTGTTGAAGATAAATAATAATAATTTATTCCCATCTTATCTATAGGATGTATTATAAGCTTAAAATATGCATCAATACATCTTTCATCAAATACATTAAATGGAATTTTTCCTTTCTTATTTACTTCTTTATATTGCTTTATTATATCAAAATTTACGACTTTATCAGAAAAATCAACAATATCAGTAATTTCTAATCCAAGTCTTATATTTTTTTGATTTAAAAAATTAATTATATTTGGTATTTCTCTATAAATGCTTTTAAATTTATATTTAATATCGTCTTCCCAATTAGTAAGTGTAATCATAGATATAGGTACAAGATTTTCTTCAAATTTACGTGCTAAATGAGCTACATCAAATTCAGTATAAAATTGATTTTTGCTAAACCAATTACCAAAAGCATATCTAGGTAATAATGGAGGATATCCTGTAAGTTTAAAATAATCATTTAGGCAATAATAAAAATCCTTATTATATAAAAATATATATGTATCAACACCCACAGTTTCTCTTTTTTTAAACATACCATTTTCAAGTATGATAGGAGTTTTAGAATCATCTAAAGAACAAAATCCATCTTCAGAATATAATCCTTTATTTTTTTCAAGCTTAGAAGATTCTTCAGAATAATTATAATATCCAAAATTTCTTATTTCCGGATGGTTATAATACCATACTTTATCTGTATTCAATAATTCTATTCTAAAATTCTTTGTAGGATTTATACTACTTCCTTTATAAGGCATCTCTTTTTTATAAAATAAAGAAAAATATTTAGTTGTTATTTTTAATGTTTTATCTGTTTCTTCTACTAAAAACTTTGGCTTTGTAAAATTTCTATACCAAGCAAGTATACTTGGATTATCAATAAAAGTACCCGCCTCATTATATTCAATTCTAACTAATCTTTCAGTTAAAATGGTTATTCTATATTTACTACCTTTAAATATACATTCATTATTCATACGCGCTAAAGATAAATCAAATTTAAAATATTCACCTAAATCATACATAGCAATCACCCTTTATTATAATATAATTATATCATTAAAATATTGTTTTTTAAATACTTAAAAGCAATATTATTTTCTTAAATTTTTACTTATCATTTCTAAATTATTTGTAAGTTGTTCTATTCTACAAATAATTCTTTTTGCTTTTACACTATCTACTCCGCTTTTTGAATTTGCTAAGTGCATTTCTAATTCATTTAAATTAAGATTTGATGTAAAAAAAGTAGCTAAGTTATTATCCATTCTATATTGTAATAAAGGGCATAATATTTCATCTCTATTATAACTAGTTAATCCTTCTGCTCCTATATCATCTATTAGTAAAAGTGGAACTTTTTTTACATAATCAAACTTATCTTTAAAATCGTCATAAAAAGCTTGACGTAAAAATTCTGGCCAAAAAACTATACTACTTTTATAATTATGCTTTGCAAGTTCATTAAAGATAGCTGATATTAAATATGTTTTACCACATCCAAAATTACCACTTAAATATAGTCCTTTACAAGGTTTGTTACTTTCATAATTATCTAAAAAATCCATAAGTGCATTAATTACTTCAAATCTATTTTTATCAGTTTTATATATATTATCAAGAGAGGCATCTTTAACATAACTAGGTGTATTAAAGAATTTTATATTATTTAAATATTTATTTTTACTTAAATTAATTTCTTTATACTTACAAGGCTTGTAAAAAAAACTAATCACACCATTAACATTAAATGGTAAATAACAAAAACCCTCTATTTTATTTTTACAATCAAGTAAACATTTACAAGATTTACAATTAGAATAAGAACTTGCTGCTTCTTGTAATTGTGATGTATATTTTTTAAGTTCTAAAGGATCTAATTTTAATGATTTTACTATTTGTTTAAAATTAGGGTCTAAAAGTGCTTTTTTATATTCTAAATCTAAATCAACTTTTTCCTTTATATCTAAATCATTTAATATATTATGCATACCTAACTCCTTTTCATACGTTCTTCTAACATTCTTATTTCAGAAGCAGTAGCTTCCCTTTGCTCTACATTCTTATTAAACCACTCTGGTTTTATTGCTTCTTTTTTTACTACTTTATCTTTAAGTGTTTTCTTATTCTTATATTCTTTTTCTGCAAGAGCCATAGCATCATTAACAGTTTCAATTCCACTCTTACTCCACTGAGATGCGATCACCTCAACAAAAGATTTAATAAGCTTATTATTATTTATTTTTAAAACATAATCAACTAAAACATTAACAACCCCTGGTTTTAAATTTAAATCTATAAGTAAGTATGAGATAATATTTAAATCAGAGCTTGTTGGTCTTCCTGTTTTATATTTACTACATATAAAATCATATGGACTTGTTGTTTCAAATAAATGTATCATACGTGATCTATTTGAAGTATCAGAAGATTGTTCTCTTAAATATTCTGGTTGATTTTTATATATTATACTTGGTAGTTTACCCATATTGTCATATCTATAATATTTATTAGCATTCTCTTGAAGTAATTTTTTATCAATAGTATGTTTTTCTGATATAGAATTTCTAATTAGTTCTATCATATCATCATTTGAATAATTATAGATATATGCAATTTTAAATAAAAGATCTTTAGTATCTCTAGTAAGAGATTTTTTATTTAAAATATCATCACTTATTAAACTTAATATTGTATTTATATCTATTTTTGATAATATTTCTAGTTTTCTATAATTTGATTTTTTTATATCATAAATCAAATTATCATTATAAGCTATATTTGAAAACGCAAATACATCACTAAATTTACTGGTTATATCTTCATATTCTCTTAAATTTATTTTAGGAATCTTAAAATAACTTACAATTCTTTCATATTCAAGTTTTCCTACTGCATTAAAAAGAGCCATATTTAATAAAGGATTATTTATAAATTCAGAAGCATTTAAAGGAGAATATAATTCATAAATATAATTATTTATATTGTTTTTCTTTAAATATGTTTTCATAAGACCTATAGCTTCTAATTTTACTTTAGCATCACAGAATTCTAAATTACTTATCATCATATCCCTTAATATATGATGATGAGTCCATTCATTTGACATTAATTCAGTTTTATCTAAATAAGCCCATAATGTATAATAAAGACTTATAGCTTGTGAGCCAATTATTGGCTGATATAAAAGCGTTAATAATTTTCTATCATTATCACACAAAATTGTCTTATTTACAACGATAAATGTATCTGCTGGTAAAACACTCATAAAATCACCTTTCAATATATATAGTTTAACATATTTAAATATAAAAAAAAACAATTTTAAAAAAAAAGTTGATTACTCAACTTATAAAATTATACAAAGTGCTAAAAATATAATACCAAGGATTCCAGTTAAATATGTAATAAATAACTCTCCTCCTCTTTCTTTTCTATTTTTAAACAAATCATTATTACCACCAGTAATAATTGAAGATGCACCTTCTGCTTTACCACTTTGAAGTAACACGATTGCTATTAGTAATATTGAAACAATTATTAAAAACGTACGCATAATTACCTCCTAACTCATATAATTTATCATGATTTCATTAATAAATCAAGCTTTATTAATGACGTAAACTGTTTTATTATCTAATTTTACTTTATTTATCACATCATTAACTAAAGTCATATCAACATCATCAATCATCTTATATACATCACATATAACCGAATTATAATTCATAATATTACTTACAATTTTATTATTAATAGAATAAATATTATCACTTCTATATATCGAATTACTTTTAGCTATCTTTTTTCTTCTTTTTAATTCTTCTTCAGTAATAGATAAATTTCTAAGTTCATCTTCTATTAATTTTATTACTTTATCAATTTCTTCTGTTTCAAAAGTAATAATAGCTAAAATATGTTTATCTGTATTAACTAAACTAACATCTATTCCATATGTAATTAATCCATCTCTTTTTAAATTCTCATGTAAAATAGACGTAGTACCAAGTCTAAGATCTAAGACGTTTGCTATAACTGTTTTTATTAAAGCCATATTTTTTTTACTTTTAGAAAAATTAAATTTATAAGCTACAGATATTTTAGGAAGTTCAATATCCATTTTTGTACTATCATATTCTTTAAATACTGTATCAGGTTCATCATACTCTTTTACTTTAATTTTCTTTATTTTTTCAAACTTCTTTTTTTCTTGATTTAATTTTATTAAGGCTATAACATCCTCTGGATCAACATTTCCAGTAATAACTAAAAACATATTAGATGGATTATAAAAAGTATTATAACAAGTATATAAATCTTCTTTAGTAATCTTATAAATATCTTCCTTTGTTCCTCCTATTGGATATCTTATTGGATGTATATGAAAAGCATTATAAAGTACACTTGAATACATTTTAAAATATGGATCATCGTCATACATTTTAATTTCTTGCTCTATTATTCCCTTTTCTTTTTCAACATTAGAATCCGTAAAATATGGGGATTGTACATAATCAAGTAAGTAATCTAAATTTTCTAAAAAAGAATTAGAACCACTAAATAAATAAGTGGTTTTATAATTAGATGTATTAGCGTTTGAATCACATCCGCGTTCTGAATAAAAAGTAAATGGATCTTTTGAATCCTTTTGTTCAAACATCTTATGTTCTAAAAAATGAGCTACGCCTAGTGGTACTTTAACCATTTTTTTCTCTGATATAGGCACAAATTCTTGATTAACAGATCCAAATTTAGTAGTAAAGGTTGCATATATTCCATTAACATTATCTTTTGGTACTATATAAACATTAAGTCCATTAGATAATTCTTCATGATAAAGTGTTAAATCTAATTTTTCTAAATTATTTTTTTCCATTTGAACCACCTTCTAATAAATATATTGTATCTAAATGAATTTTAGATGCTAACTTTACTACATCTTTTTTTGTTACTTTATTTATTTTTGTAAGTCTTTTATCTAAATCATCACTTTTTAAATATTCAATTCCTGCATATAATCCTATTATACTTTGTGGATTATCTTCTAATTCTTTTAAACTATTTACATAAGTTACTTTAGATTTTATTATATCTTCTTTAGTAAACTTACCTTTTTTCATGTTACTTACTTCTCTTTTTATAAGTGAAAGAACTTTTTTATAATTTTCTTTATTTATACCAGCATTAACAATAAGTAAACTATTTAAAGGAAAACTTATTGATGATATGTGGTAGCACATACTGTTTTCTTCTCTTACTGTTTTAAACAATTTAGAATCAGGGCCTCCACCTAATATATATGAATATACATTAAGAACATATCTAAGTTCAAAATCAGTCATTTTATCTATTTTAAATCCTAAAACAAGTTTACTTTGATTAATATCTTGCTTTTCTTTTACAGTTTTTGGAATTAATCTAACTTTTTTAGGTCTTATAAAGTGTGAATCTAATGGTCTTTTTATAGTCTTTATAAATGAAAAATTATCTTCTATTAATTTCTTTACTTTTCTTTCATTAACATCTCCAATAACAAATATATCAATAATATCACTATTTAACATAGATTCATAATATTTATATAGTTTAGCATTATCTACATTTTTTAAATCTTCCATATATCCTACTGTTCTATAGGAAAAATATGAATCATGTTCCATGTTTTCAAGCATTCTAATTCTACTATATACATCTGGATTTTCTTTTAAAGATAATATATTATTTTTAAGTTTATTATAAGCAATTTTATAATTCTCTTCGTTAAAAGAAATACCTTGTGAAGTTCTTTCTATATTGGGCTTTAATACTATATCTGATATAAATTTTATAGATTCCTTAAGCATTGATTCTTCAGTATATTTAGGGTCTAAAAATGTTGCTGCTATATTCATTATGTTATATTTTCCCGATACATAATTCATCCCACTATAATATAAATTATATAATTCTTCTGTTGCTATATCTAAAAGTCTTCTAGTAGGATAAGCACTAGTTGATTCATTTAATATATCAACAATTAAATTTCTATATACAATTTCTTCTTTTATAAGTTTTCTTTTAAAATTAATTTGAACTGTTATTGTTTTAAATTTATCTGTTTTAATTATATGAAGGTTATATGAATAATTATTTATTTTTTTATATTTCACAGGGTCACCTCTTTTTATATTATGTTCTAACTTTTATAAATTAATCGCAGATTCAAGTGCGACTAGCATCATATCATTAAATGAATTTTGTCTTTCCATAGAAGAGGCATTCTCATGCGTTACTAGATTATCTGATATAGTCAAAATACAAGCTGCATTTTTGTTTAATTTTTGAGCGTTATAAAATAATGCGAAAGACTCCATCTCTACACATAAACACTCTTTTTCATTTCTAAGATAATTAATATCATCATCCATGTAAAATACATCTGATGAATATACTCTTCCTATAGTTAATTTTTTATTTAATAATTTACAAGTATCTTCTATTTTTTTATTAATATAATTACTTGATTTTATAATGTTTGAATCATATCCTTGAATTTTAGCAAAATTTGATAATGAATATGAATCGCTTACCAAAATCAAATCATATAATTTTATATTTTTATCATAAGAACCTGCAGAACCTATTCTAATTATATTTTCTACATTATAAAATTTATATAATTCATAAGAATAAATTCCAATACTTGGCATACCCATACCGCTTGCCATTACAGTAATTTCATGATTTTTATATTTACCTGTATATGCATAAATATTTCTAACTTTACTTACTAATTTTACATCTTCAAGATAATTGTCAGCTATATATTTAGCCCTTAATGGATCACCTGGCATTAATACAGTCTTGGCAATATCTTTAATATCTGCTTCTATATGTGGTGTCATAAATACCTCCAATTAGTATTATATCATATAGAATTCTTTATAAGCAAGAAGATTATAATTTGTTTTAAAATATATTAAATAATATATAAAAAGTCAATGTTTATTTGACTTTTTAATGTAAAGTTAATTAATATTTTTATGTACATCTAATATATTTGAAAGTAAATTTACTATTTTATACAAAATAATTCCATATATTAAATTTAATATTTGAGATTGTAATATTATTTTAACTAATATATTAAAATTAAAATTTGTATAGTTTATTAAATTAAATATTAAAATTAATAATAGATTATATATAATTATTATAAGTATATTAATAAAATTTGAAGTATATATATTATACTTTAATAATTTATTAAAAAATATTATAAGTGCTCCACAAATAGAATATATAATAGTATTTATAAAAGTCATATTCATACTAATATCATATAAAAAACCAATTAAAGTTATAGCTATAATAAAATTAAATTTATTTTTAAAATAAGGATACAATATAGAAAATGAACTTAAGATGAAGAGTGGTATTATATATGTGTTTAAATTTATTATATTTGTAATTGAAAGTTGAAATAAAAATGAAAATATAATAATAAAAATTATCATTTTGATGCCTTTCTATTTAATATGGCAACTACACTAATATCACTATAATCTACTGAAGGTGTTACCTCTATAACACTATTTAAATCATATTCATCCTTTATAATGCTTTTTACATATCCAATTAATAAGCCACTAGGAAAATAATCTGTAAGTCCTGATGTTGTAACTATATCTCCTTCTTTTATTTTACTATAATCAGTAATACCTTCAATTTCATAAACATTTTTTAATATATTATATTTACTAAGTAGACCGTAATTAAAATTATCATCAGTCTTAATTTTTATAGATATTTTGTTTAATATTTCATCAGTTGTAAGAAGTTTTACTGAACTCGAAAAATTAGATGCTCCATATATTTTACCTATTAATCCCTTATTTGTTATAACAGCATCGCCATCTTTTATTCCATTTTTAATTCCTTTATCTATAGTAAGAGTATTATACCATTTACTATTATTTCTATTTACTACATTTGCATATACATAAGTATATTCAGATAAAACTGGAGATATTTTAAGTACATCTTTTAAGTCTTTTATTTCTTTTTGTAATTCTTCTATTTGAGCATAATATAATTCTGCTTTTGATGCTTTATCCTTTAGGCTATCATACTTTTTATATAAATCTTTAAATTCTAAATACATTTCTATTTTATTTTTTGTAAATTTTATTGGTGCATAAAATATTTTTTGTACAAAGACTACCGTATCTTTGATAGATTTTTCAAAAAAATTTAATTTTTTTTCTTTTTCTATTTTTTTTACTGTAAATCCTAGAAGAATTCCAAATAAAATAATTGATATAATAAATATTTTAACACCATTTTTTTTCATTTTATCACCACTTTTTATTATATTATATATTCTTACTTTTTAAAAGTTCATATCATTATTTTCAAGAAAACTATAATAATTATCTTTACATATTATTAAATGATCCACAATTTTTATACCTAACAAATTACCAACTGAAATTAAATTATTAGTAATATTAAAATCCTCTTTACTTGGAATTGGATTTCCACTTGGATGATTATGAATACAAATAATTGCAGAAGCACCAAGTAGATAGGCCTCTTTAAATACTTCTCTTGGATGAACTATACTATAGTTTACAGTACCTATAAATAATAATTTATCATTTATAATCTTTTTACTTGTATCAAGATATACACAATAAAAATATTCTTGCTTTTTATCCTTTAATTTTTCTCTATAAAACTTATATACAATATCCGCACTATTAAGTTTCACACCTACAATATTATCAATTTCTCTATTTATTCTTTTCCCAAGTTCTATGCTTGATAAAAGAGTACAAGCTTTTATCATACCAATTCCTTTTATTTTTTTTAGTTCTTCATAATTTATTGTATTTAATTTTTTTAGTGTACCTATTTTACTTAATAAAATATTAGCAAGTTCTTTTGAAGATGTACCTTTTATTCCTGTCTTAAGTATTATAGCAAGCAATTCTTCATTGCTTAAATTTTCAGCACCACTTAAAATTAATCTTTCACAAGGTCTATCAATATTAGGTATATCCTTAATTTTGACTCCCACTTAATACTACCTCCTCATATTTTATCAAAATTTGATTTATTATTGATGATTCGGTAACCTTATCATTAGTACTATTTAAAACATTATCATAATTATCTATAAGTTCTAGAAAATCTTTATTATTTATATAAAATTCTTTTAAGATTGTATCATATCCAAGCTCTTTATAATAATTAATTATCTTATTGGCATTATCCTTATTTTTAGTTATTCCAACATATACATAAAACATACCATCTTTTAAATTATATACATAATTTTCTAATTGAATTGTATTTTGTTCCATTAATTCTTTTGATGAATATACACCATATTGTATAAAATATAAATTTGTACTTAAACCTACAGTTTTTATACCATTATAATCTTTATATTGATTTATAAAAAAATTAGAAAGAAAAAAACCAATTATTAAAGCCATGATAAGTGTTTTTAAATATTTTTTCATTATATCACCAATAATAATATAGCTTAATAACCAGTTTTATTTTGTCGAAATTTATTCTTCTTTTTCAGGTTTAACAAGCACTTCACGAGGCTTAGAACCATTTTGTGGGCCAACTATTCCTCTTTCTTCAAGTAAATCAATACACCTAGCTGCCCTATTATATCCAAGTCTAAATCTTCTCTGTAATAAAGACGCACTAGCTTTTCCTTGTGTTACTACAAAATCGACAATTTCATTATATAAAGGTTCTTCATAATCATCTTTATTTTCAACCATTGTAGTAGCATTAGATTCTTCTTGATCCATAGTAAGTGTATTATCATAATGAGCCTTTTGTTGATTACATACATAATCCACTATAGCTTTAGTTTCCTCTTCTGAAATAAAGGTTCCCTGAATTCTTAATGGAGCATTAGTACCTTGTGGTAAAAATAACATATCACCTTTTCCAAGTAATTTTTCAGCTCCAACCATATCTAATATTGTTCTAGAATCTATACCACTTGATACAGCAAAAGAAATACGAGATGGTATATTTGCCTTTACAACACCTGTTATAACATCTGTTGAAGGACGCTGCGTTGCAACTATCAAATGTATACCACTAGCACGTGCCATTTGAGTTATACGCATAATAGAATCTTCTACTTCTTTTGCAGCTACTAACATTAAATCTGCAAGTTCATCTATTATAACAACTATAAAAGGCATTCTAGATATCTTTTCACCTTCAGGTAATGATTCATTCTTTTTATCTATATATGCATTATAACTTTCTATATTTTTAGTTTTGCTTTCTTCAAATACATCATATCTTCTCTCCATCTCTGCAACTATCTTTTTAAGAGCTACATTGGCTCTTTTTGGATCTGTTACAACAGGAGCAAGTAAATGAGGTACCCCATTATATATTGAAAGTTCTACTTTTTTAGGATCCACTAAAACAAGCTTAACTTCATCTGGCTTACAACGCATTAATATAGAAGCTATTATACTATTGATACAAACAGATTTACCACTACCCGTTGATCCAGCTACTAAAAGGTGTGGTGTTTTATTAATTTCCATCCACTGTGCATTACCCATTATGTCTCTTCCAAGTACAGCAAGTAACTTAGAATTTGCTTTAGAAGATGGTACACTTGATAAAACTTCTCTTACAGTAACCATAGAAATGCTTTTATTTGGAAGTTCTATACCTATTGTATTTTTACCAGGTATTGGAGCTTGTATACGTACATCTTTTGCGGCTAAGGCAAGCGCTATTTCTCTATTTAAGCTTAATATTTTACTAACTTTAGTCCCAGCTTTTATTTCAAGTTCATACTGAGTAACTGCAGGTCCTACGTGTGTATCTACAACACGTGCTTCAATGCCAAAATCCTTTAACACTTGAATCAATACAGGCATATTATTTTTGATTGCAGTTTCATTATCTTTATTATCATTTTTTAAGGGTTTATTTAATAAAGATATAGGCGGATATACATATTTTTTCTTTATTCTATCAGGAGTTTCTGAATCATTATTAACCTCATTAACGATTACTGGTTCTGGAGCTTCAACTTCATATTCTTCCTTAATTTCTTCTTTCTTTTCCTTATTTTTCCTAGGAACATGCACTTTAGATGCTACCTTTTTAACTTCATCACCTGTCTTTTTAAATATTTCATATAATGACAAGCCAGTATATATTATAAAGCCACATACTATAAGCGCTACACATATAAATTTTGCTCCATTAAGCGTTAAAAGTGCTGTAAAAATACTTATAAATATGGCACCTATAACTCCTCCACCTGTTATAGAAGCATTACAACTACTATTAATAAATGTCATAACATTGTCAACAGTTAACTTAACAACATTAGTACCATTTTTCATAATATCAAAATTATTAGGATTAATATTTGCGGCGTTAATATAATTTACATGTAAAAGTGTTAAAACACCTATTAATATAACAAATAATCCCACTGATTTTCCTGTTAATATTTTAGGAACTTTTCTTGCAATTATAGTCTTTATACCATAATATCCAACTAAAATTAAAAATAATGCCCAAAGAGTACCGAAAAGGAAACAAGAAAATCCCTTTATAAATTTTGCTACTGGTCCAAAAGGACATAAACCAATAATAGCAATTAAAACAAAAAAGATACCTTTAAGTTCTATTACCCATCCTTTACTTTCTATATTTTCTTCTTTTCTACTTTTTTTCTTTGCCATAATACCTCCATAGTCTCTATATGTATTATAACATAAAAAAAGCTAAAAGAATAATTAATTTATATATTTAAGTATATTTACAAACACTAGTAAATTTATATCATATATATTTTTTAAAAACAAATATTAATTTTTAAATTTATATATGTTTTTTTATTAAGTTTTTATAAATATTTAAATATTTTTATTAATTACTGTATTTTAGTTTTTACACTTTTTGATTTTTCATATTATTTAATATTTCTTCTTCTATTTTCATCAATCTATTATATTTACATACCCTATCAGTTCTACTAATAGAACCTGATTTCATTTTTGTAACTGAAAAGCCTATAGCTAAATCAGATATTATAGTATCTTCTGTTTCTCCTGATCTATGTGACATTATAGTTTTATATCCATTTTCTTTAGCATAATTTATTACATCCGATACTTCAGTAATAGTTCCAATTTGATTTGGTTTGATTATAATAGCGTTTCCAGCACTATTTAAAATGCCTTTCTTTAAATATTCTTTATTAGTAACAAATAAATCATCACCTACTAAATCTACATTCTTTATAAGAGCCTCTGTTACTTTTTTAAATCCTTTAAAATCATTTTCATATACAGGATCTTCTATTGATGAAATATTATAGTTATCTATTAAATATTTGTAGTATTCTATTAGGGAGTCTATATCTAATTTTTTATTATCTATATAATAATATCCATCTTTATATAGATTAGACGCTGCTACATCTATAGCAAGTGAAAAATCTTCATTAACTTTATACCCACTTTTATTTATTGCTTCTATAATAAGTTCTAGTGCTTCAATATTACTATTAAGATTTGGTGCAAAACCACCTTCATCACCTACATTTGTTGAATAATTTTTTTCATTTAATATATCCTTTAACGTATGAAATACTTCAGATGATATTCTTAATTTTTCTTTAATACTTTTTCTTTTAGGTATAATCATAAATTCTTGAATAGAAAGATTATTTGAAGAATGTAATCCACCATTTATAATATTTAACATTAATTCTGGCATTTTATAATCGTCATTTAAATATCTATATAATGGTTTATTAAGACTCATACTTGCAGCTTTTAACGCCGCCATAGATACTGCAAGAATTGCATTAGCACCTAATCTAGATTTATTATCTGTACCATCTAATTTTATCATAGTATAATCTATAAGTTCTTGATTATAAATATCCATTCCTATTAAATTAGATCTAATAATTGTATTAACATTTTCTACTGCCTTAGAAACGCCTTTTCCCTTATATCTATAATCATTATCTCTAAGTTCAAAAGCTTCTCTACTTCCTTTAGATGCTCCACTTGCTACACTAGCTGTTCCTACTATATTATTTTCAAGTATTACATCAGCTTCAACCGTAGGTTCCCCTCTAGAATCTAGTATTTCACGTCCAATTATATCTTTTATTTTCATAATTCCTCCAAAAAAAGAAGTTATAAACTTTCTATAACTTCTTTATATTTTTTTCCTCTTTCTTCAAAACTATCAAACTGATCCCAAGATGCACAAGCAGGACTTAGTAATATTACATCTCCACTTACTGAATTTTTATATGCTTCTATTACTGCATCAGTAAGAGTATCTTTTAAAATGCATTTTACATTATTATTATCTGCAAATTTTTTTATTCTATTCTTAGTTTCACCATAACAAACTATCAATTTTACATTTTTTAAATAATCTTTAAGTGGTTCAAAAGAATGTCCTCTATCAAGTCCACCAAGAAGTAATATAGTATCTTGATTAAATGAACTAAGCGCTATTTGAGTTGACTTAACATTAGTTGCTTTTGAATCATTATAAAATTCTCTACCATTTAAATTTTTTACAAATTCAATTCTATGTTCAACACCTGTAAATTTAGTTAATACCTCTATTATAGTATCATTTGATATATTAAATTGTTTACAAGCAGCTATAGCACACATTATATTTTCATAATTATGCATACCCTTTATTTTTATTTGTGAAAGATCAATTATCTCTTCACCCATATAACATATATGATTATTCTTTATACATAAATCCGCATCGTCTGAACTTGAAAAATATATTATTTTTGAATTAATGTCTTTAGTAGCATTATAAGAATCAATATTAGATTTATTTATAATAGCTATGTTATTTTTTGTATGATTCATAAATATTTTTAATTTATGATTTATATAATTTTCATAGCTTCCAAAAAAATCTAGATGTACTTCGGATAAATTAGTTAATATACTTATATCTGGATTAAAATCATAACAATCATGGAGCTGCTGAGCAGATATTTCAAGTACAACATAATCATTTTCCTTAACATCTTCTATAATTTGTGAAAAAGGATAACCAATATTGCCTCCTAAATGTACTCTTACATTCATAGCTTTTAAAAGTTCATAAACAAGTGTTGTTGTTGTTGTTTTACCATTAGAACCTGTAACAGCTATTAAATGTGCACCTTTAGGTAAAAAATGATAAGCAACTTCTACTTCATTTACAACTTTAATATTTAGCTCTTGTGCCTTTAGTATTAGAGGATGATCATATCTAATACCAGGATTTTTTATAACTAAATCAAAACTTGAATCAAGTAAGTATAAAGGATCATCAGTCTTAACAAATTTAATATTTAATTTATTTAATGATTCTACTTCTTTACTATCTTGATCCTTTTTATCAGTAATTATTATTTTATTATTATACTTGGATAAAAATTTAGACACATAATATCCACTTCTAGCCATACCAAGTACTAAAATTTTTTTATTTTCAAACATATTTCCTCCCATTAATTACAACTTACACCTAAGTCTTTATAGTATAATTTAATACCACCCAAAGAAAGTTTACCTTTATTAACATAATATTTAGATAAATATTTATCACTAACCATTTGTTTTAAATCAACTTCACTTAAATTAATATTACAATTAACCTCTACTTTATCTTTTTCTTTATAAATATTATATTCATAACCTCCATATTTATCACTTAAACTTAAATAATCTAAGTCTAAATACTCAGAATAGTATTTTATAATATCTTTATTATTAGAAGTATACTTTTCATATTTTTCTATCTTTGTAACAAATGTCTTTTTATGATATACCTTATATTCTCCAATAAAACTATAATCATCATATTTTTTTTCTACTTTACATATTATATATTTATTAGAACACCCACACATAAAAATAGCTATAAATAAAATTATTAATTTTTTCATATACTATCCTTTACTATAATTCTAGATTTTAAAATTTTTTTTATAGATTTTCTAATTATCCTAGATTCATAATCAATCTTAAGTGATATATCTAAAACTTCCCATATGGCAACCCATCCAGCAATTTCTGCTAAATTATTAAGTATAGCTTCTTTTAAAAATACAGAAATAATTAAAAATAATAATCCAATTATAAAAAATATTAATTGCTTTATATTATAATATCTATCTTTCATTTTATATCCTAAATAATATTCTCTTAAACTTTTTTTTATTATACTTTCTAAATCATCTATCTTTAAACTAGTATTAATTACAATTTTAAATTTACCTTTTTTATATTTAGCTTTTGAAATTATATAGTCTAAAAATTCATCTTTTATATCATTACTATATCTAGAATATAAATCTAAATTATCCTTTAAAGTAATATATATATTATTATCCATAACTAACTACACAATCTACCTTTTACATATTCTAATGTAAACGTACTATATAAAAATCCACCAGATACATCATATTTAGTAATTGTTATATCATCTTTCATATTATAATATACTGTATTATTATTACAAGATTCTTTCATATAACTATTAATAACTTTATCTAATTCCTTTTTTATTATATTTTTTCCTCTTAATGTTTTAAATGTAGCTTTATATGTACAACATTCACTTTTTATACTTGAAAACTTAGGAACTTCAAGTTCTACTAGACTTGCTCCCATTCTAACTCTTTTTGTACCCATTGGAATAAATTTTATACCCAAATAAAAACATACTATTAAAACTAAAACTATTATTATCTTTTTCATATGACCTCCAATATAATTTTAACACTAATAATATTTTTTTTAAAGCATAAATATAAAATACTTAACATTTCAAAAAAAGAGCAACAGCTCTTTACATTTATTTTATTTTTTCTAATACAAAGTATTTACATTCATAATTACATAAATTTTTTATATAATCATCTTTAAACTTAATATCATTTATTTTATTACACATCTTATTAAGCTTAGTACAGAAACCCTTTAATCTAAGTTTACCATATGACCAATCACCTATTATATAATCATATGGAGAAAAATAATCTGTATAAATTTCTTTTATTGCATCTAAATTAAATCCATCTTTATAATTTTCAATCAAATTATACTTAATTCCTTCTATCTCAATCATTTATATACCTTTCTAAAAGCACCGCTTACTTCTTTATACTTACTTATACTTGATCCTGAATTCCAAGTCATAAAACCACCGGATAATGAAGAATCGTAAAGAGCCTTTATTTGATCACTTACTTTAGATTCATCATATACTACTTTTGGTTCTTTAGTTGTATTATAAGTTTGTATCCAAGTTCTAACAATAGCTGGAGTTTTTATTATATCTTGTTTTTCCTTTACGCTACTTCCCCATGCACTTAATATTTTATATGGAACAGTCCACACTACTTCTTTTATTCCATATTCATGCGCATTAAAGTGATCTGGATATGGCATTCCGCTTATAACATCAGCAACATTAGATATAGCTGGCCAAAACTGTCCGTATGCAGTTACATAATTAGATGCACTTTCACCAAATACATCAATAGACACATAACCACCAACCTCATGTACACTATCACACGCATACATAACAAAAGTTTGAAGTGCGCTTGCCTTTTCTTCTCCATAGGTATTATTTAAATTTATAGTACCGTTTAATTCTAGTTTTGTTGTTCTATCTGGAAATCTTACATAATCAAATTGTATTTCATTAAAGCCTATATCAGTTACTGCTTCACGCGCTAAAGCAACATTAAATTCCCAAACACTTCTGTTATAAGCACTTGGCCAATATGATCCATTATGACTAAATGGCTCATTATTTTTATTTACAATTGCAGTTTCTTTATGATCCATTACGTAGTATGAATCTTTAAATGTTGTAATTCTTCCAATTAAATAAAACCCTTGATCACGTGCTTTTTTTACATATTCTTTATAATCTTCATAATTATTTATAGCCTTATCATAATTAGTTTTAGAATATTCCATCATAACTGGTGAATTATATGCAGGAGATGTATTATCTTTTATATCTATTACAAAAGCATTAATATTACTATCTTTTGCAAGAGCTATATAATCATCTATATTTTTAATAGCTACGCTATTAATATATAAAGCTCTAACATTACTTGGCATAACATTATCTTTAAATTTAGGTTTTTCATATGGATAATAATCTAAGTTTAAAGCACTTCCACCACCTAAATAATCACCCATTTTACTCATATATTCATTAATAGTAGAATCATATATTTTGGTACTTTCTAAGTAAGTTTTAACTAAATATTTACTATAAACATAACCAGTCTTATCATTATATTTTATTTTATACTTATTAACTACACCATCAGTTATTTTATCATAACCTATTATATTTACTTTTTCTCCCTTTTTTACATAAGATTCTATTTTAGCATCTTCTAGTGATTTATATATTGTAGTACTTGTTCTTACATACAATTCTTTTTCCTTTATTATATCTTGTTCTTTAGAAGTTATATTTTCATTTAAAATTAAATAATCTTTATTATTATATTTTATTTTAGTATATTTGTTATTTTTATCTTTATATGAAGGATAATAATCTACTTTAATTCCTCTATATATTTTATCTACTTCTTTATATTCTAAATCATATAAAGAAACATAAGAAGACTCACTACTTGTATATGCTACTTTTAAATTATTTAATATATTATTATTTTTATTATATTTAAATAAAAATAATATAACTATTATTATTAAAATTATAAACAATAATTTAAATCCTAATTTTAATTTTCTTTTTTTAGCACGTTTCATTACCATTAATACCACCAATTATAGTATAACACATTTTCTTTAAAATTATAAAAAAATATGGCATAATGTCATATTTTTGATTTACTTAAGCACTTGCTTTTGATATTTTTATTTCTATTTTTTGATTAGCTTTAGTATATGCATCTACAAAAATAGTATCATGTATATCTTGATTGTGTTCTTTAGACCTTTATTGTAATGATCTGCACTAGATCTTATACGTCCATTATATACACATTTACTATAGTATACACATATTCCTTCTCATTTAGCAATTTCAAGCAAAAAAAGAACAATTAATAATATTAAAATAGTATTTTTTTATTTTACTTTCTTTTTCATTCATATTATCACTCCCAATATGCATTATACTAGATATAATTTTTTTTACTATATGAAAAAAGTCATAAAAAAACAAATAAGTGTTTATTTGCTTTTTTTATAAGTTTTGTTTTTAAAGAAACGGTCAATTTCTATCTTAGCATTTTCTAAAGAATCAGATCCATGAACTGCATTCTTTTGTATATCAGTTCCATATATATTTCTAATAGTTCCAGGTAAAGCTTTCTTACTATCTGTTGATCCCATTAAATCTCTATACTTAGATACTGCATTAACTCCTTCAAGTATCATAACTACTGAAGGTCCACTAGTCATATACTCAATTAATGAAGGATAAAAACTTTTATCTTTTAAATGTGAATAATGTAAATCAAGTATATCAGTATTTAAAACCTCAATCTTGAAATCTTTAATTTTTAAATCATTATTATAAATCATTTCTATTATCTCTAATGCATTATTATAAGCATCAGGCTTAATTATAGCTAATGTTTGCTCATAAACTTGGTTTTCTTTTATATTATTTAGTGATAATTCTATATCTTTTCTTGATATATATCCTTCTAGGAAAAACTTTTTATAATCTTTTTTAAAACATTCACTATTTTCTGATGCATAGATATTCTTATTATCAAAAGAGCATAGTGCATTTGTAATTTTAATAGCATCTAATCCATAATAAACTGCTACTAAATCTTTTGAATTACTGTCTTCTAAATTAAAACTTGAATCATTATACATATTATCATATTTAGTTAAACTAACTTGTTCTAGTCCTTTTTTATTTAAAGTTTTATTAATATTATCTAAATTATATACAGCTTCATTTTTTAATTTTATAAGACCAAATTCTAAATTTGCCATTTTACCACCTCGGTCTAATATGATAACATAAATTTACTAATAAGTAAAGATACACTTAACTATATGTTTTTTAAAAATATTTTATGTATTTTAAATAAAAATAGATTAGAAGTCTAATCTATTTAGCTTGTTTTCTTGATAAATTAAGTCTACCTTTTTTATCATATCCTAAGCACTTAACGATAATCTCATCGCCCTCTTTTACTATATCAGTAACTTTTTCTACTCTATCTTTATCTAGTTCTGATATATGTACCATACCTTCACACCCTGGCCATAATTCAACAAAACAACCTGAGTCAATTATTTTTACAACTTTAGTATTATAAATTTTACCTTCTTCAGGAACTCTTACTATATCTTTAATCATTTTAGCTGTACGTTCAATTATATCTTTATCAGTGTGATATATTATTACTCTTCCATCATCTTCAAGATCGACCTTAACAGCATTAGCGTCATTAACTGCTTTTACATTACTAGCTTCAAGTATAATCTTAGTAATCATCTCTCCACCTTTACCTATTACATCTTTTATCTTTAATGGATCAATTGTAAATGTTAATGTCTTTGGTGCATATTTACTTACTTCAGCACGTGGTTCTTTAATTTGTTTTTCTATCTTATCAAGTATTTCCATTCTAGCTACTTTTGCTTGCGCTAAAGCTTGCTTTAAGATCTCTTTTGTTATACCTTTTATTTTAATATCCATCTGAAGTGCACAAATTCCATTTCTTGTACCAGCTACTTTAAAATCCATATCCCCTAAATGATCTTCCATACCTTGAATATCAGTTAATATAGTATAATCATCTCCATAAGTTATAAGTCCCATAGCTATTCCAGCAACTGGAGCCTTAATTGGAACTCCTGCCGCCATTAAACTCATACATCCTGCACATATACTTGCTTGTGATGATGAACCATTTGATTCAAGAATTTCTGATACAACCCTTATTGTATATGGGAATTCCTCTTCACTTGGTATTACTTGTAATAGCGCTCTTTCACCAAGTGCTCCATGTCCTATTTCTCTTCTACCTGGAGCTCCATATCTTCCAGTTTCACCAACTGAAAATTGTGGGAAATTATAATGTAACATAAATCTTTTTTCTGTTTCAAGATCAAGTCCATCTAATATTTGATGTTCACCAAGTGCCCCTAGCGTTGTTATACTTAAACTTTGAGTTTCACCACGTGTGAAAAGCGCACTACCATGAGTTCTTGGAAGTAAATCTATATCCGTTGAAATAGGTCTTATTTCAGTCATTTCTCTTCCATCAGCTCTAATTTTTTCTTTAACTACTATAGATCTAAATAGCTCATATTCTACCTCTCCAAATACAAGCTTAACTTTAGTTAATAATTTATTTAAATCTTCTTCATTTAAACTGCTATTTTCTTCTGCATATTTATTTACTAATTCTTCTTTTAATTCATCTATTGCATTATACTTTGTTAATTTATCCTTAATACGAAGCGCTAAATCAAGTCTTTCACTGCAATAAGATTTAATTTCATTCTTTAGCTCATCACTAATTTCAAGAACTTCATATTCCATTTTTTCTTGGCCACATTCTTCAATAATTTTTTCTTGAAAAATACATAATTCTTTAACAGCTTCATGCCCAAACATTAAAGCTTCTAACATATCATCTTCAGAAACTTCTTTAGATCCTGCTTCAACCATATTTATTGCTTCTTTTGTTCCAGCAACAGTTAAATCTATATCTGATTTTTCTGCTTCCTCTACAGTAGGATTAATAATAAACTTTCCATCTACTCTTCCTACTTTTACACCAGCAATTGGTCCATCAAATGGTATTTTTGATATACTTGTTGAAAGTGATGATCCAAACATAGCAGTAAGTTCTGGTGAATTATCTGGATCTAC
This sequence comes from uncultured Bacilli bacterium, assembly GCA_934148845.1. Classification (GTDB taxonomy): domain Bacteria; phylum Bacillota_I; class Bacilli_A; order RF39; family UBA660; genus UMGS1613. Next base: position 86,367 of record CAKPDH010000001.1, on the reverse strand, counting down.
AGATAACACTGTATTTACTATTTGCACCTCATTTCTGAAATTTTCAGGAAACATTGGTCTCATAGGTCTATCTATCATACGTGCTGCAAGTGTTGCTGCATCTGTAGGCCTTCCTTCTCTTTTAATAAATCCTCCTGGTATTTTACCAACAGAATATAATTTTTCTTGATATAAAACCATTAAAGGAAAGAAATCTGATAGAACGTTTGCTGTCTTACTTACAACTGCAGTAGATAAAATTACAGTATCTCCATACCTAACTAATACAGCGCCATGTGCTTGCTTCGCTAATTCTCCTATTTCTACAACTAATTTTCTTCCCCTAAAATCTAACTCAAAAACTTTTTTCATATATCCTCCTTTAAAAATAAAGACACTTAAAATAAGTGTCTACGTTTTTCATAATTATTTTCTTAATCCTAAATCTTTAACAATTTTACGATATCTTGTAACATCGTTTTTAACTAAATAATTTAGTAAGCTTCTTCTTTGACCAACCTTATGAAGTAAACCACGCTTAGAATGATTATCTTGTGCATGTACTTTAAAATGTTCAGTCAATGCATTAATTTCATCAGTTAAGATAGCTATTTGTACCTCAATACTACCAGTATCATTACTATCTTTACCGAATTTCTTAACAAGTTCAGCTTTTCTTTCTTTTGTAATAGCCATAGTATCTCCTTTCATAAAATACGCTTATACCTAGTTAGAAATTGGAGAATTTCCCAACCAAGAAATAAGTACATGTATAATATACATTATTTGTTAATTAATTGCAAGTATTATTTTTAATTTATCTAAAAATCATATATAAAATACTTGATACAAATATAATAGTCATAATAATACCGTTAATTATATCAGATTTTGCACTTTTGTACTTTACACCAACACACATTGAAAGTAATATTCCACCTATTAATCCTCCTACATGTGCCATATTATTTACGCCAGAAATCATAAATCCAAGAACTAAATTAATTACAATAAGAGGTATTATTTGACTTTTTATAACAGTACTTAAATATACTCTATAATGATATCCAAAATATAGTAAAGCACCCATAAGTCCAAAAATTGCACCACTCGCACCTACACTAACCACATTGTCTTGTAAAAATAACATTGAAAGTAAATTACCTATTACTCCACTTAGAATAAATATAATACTATATTTAACCTTGCCATAAAAGCTTTCTATTTGTGGACCTATTATATATAAAGAATACATATTTAAAATAAAATGTATCAAGCCACCATGTAGAAATATAGAAGTAATTAATCTATAAAATTCTAAATTACTACCCATTGTATTTCTATTTATCAATCCTCCAAAATGTCCTAATACATTTGGATTAATATTAAATACATTTTTAGATAATAATGAAGATATTATGTAAAGTATAGCACATATTCCCATAAATATATAAGTCATAACAGGAGTCTTTTTACTAAATACATCTTCTGCTTTCTTACTTTCTTCATAATTCTTTTTATTTATATCTTCAGTTAATTTTATAAAAAGCTCTATTCCTTCTTCATTAGTTCTTTCTATTTCTAATATATTAGGAAACTCATTTATTATAAAAGAATACTTAGATACATCATTAATGTCTTTAACTAAAGCACATTTAATATTGTCATAATCTTTATCCCTAAGATTTACATTATCACCTAAATTAACAAATATACTAAGAGTATTCATATTAATGGAAAACATCTTTTTCTTTATTCTTTTTAATATTTGCTTAGTTCTAAATATATCAAAACTTAATTGTTCATCATTATGTATATAATTAGATACTATTCTTATTATTTTATATTCTGCATCACTATTTTCAAGCCAAATTTCATCTTTAGCGCCGTGTAATATAACAGGACTATAACCTTTATTTGTTATAAAATAATGTAAAAGTTTCATTACTACTTCATCATTTTTATTTAAAGTAACATTCATTTTATCACTCCATTTATTAATATTTTAATACATTTATCATAATATGTAAAGAGGTGTAACATGAAAAAAATTTTTAAATTTCTTTTAATTCTTTTACCTTGGTTTATAAGTAGTATTATATTTAAATCAGATAATATTTTTTATAAAAACTTAAATAAACCTTTTTTTGCTCCTTCAAGTATAATATTTGTAATAGTATGGACTATATTATATATTTTAATATCTATAAGTATATATAAAATATATAAAGATTATAATTATAAAGATATTCCTTCATATAATAAAACTTTATTAATTAATTATTTTACTAATCAAATATTTACATTTTTATTTTTTAAAATAAAAAGTCCATTTTTAGCTTTAATAGATACAGTAATAGTTTTAATTAGTTCATTATTTTTATACTATGAATCTAAAGAATTAAAAAAAGAATCTGCAAAATTTTTAATTCCTTACATATTTTGGAATTTATTTGCTACCATACTTATAGTATCTATATTTTTTCTAAACATATAAAAAGTAAAGTTTGCGCTTTACTTTATTTTGCCTATTTTACTAAATGGAAATATTCTTATAGACACAGTTCCAACTATATCAGATTTTTTTATTAATCCTATTTGATTATATCTACTATCAAGTGATAATCCCCTATTATCTCCCATTACAAAATAATAATTGGGTGGAATAATATCTACATCATATAATTCTTTTAAATCAAAATCACCAGTCCTAGATATAGATACATCATCTATAATTTTATTATTAATATATAATTCATTATTTTTATATTTTATATATTCACCTGGAAGACCTATTATTCTTTTGATTAACTTAGACCTACCACGTTTTATTACAACTATATCGAATCTATTATAAGACTTATCTAGCTTATTTAAAATTAATATATTATTATTTTTTAAAGTATCATCCATAGAATCTCCATCAACTCTTACTGGTGTTGCTATAAATGTTCTAAAAAGCACAACTACAATAATTATTATTACATATGATAATATCTCTTTTACTTTATTATTCATAATTCCTCCTAAGAAAAAAAGGCATAAGCCTTATACTCTTTCTTTAATCTTTGGAGTCTTTGAAGACTTTCTAATCCAAGTTGGTTTAGCTTTTCTAACTTTACCTTTTCTTACTACTGTAATTTTATCAATTCTTGGTGAATTGACAGGTAATGTTTTTTCAGTTCCTACATTTCCAGACATTTTTCTAACTGTAAATGTTTTACTTACTCCAGATCCTTTAATAGCCATTACTATTCCTTCAAATGCTTGAATTCTTACTTTTTTATTTCCTGATGCATCAGTTTCATCTATTTTAATATCTACTCTAATAGTATCTCCAGATCTAAATTCAGGAATATCTGTTCTTATTTGTTTCTTAGTAATCTTTTCTATTAAATTCATAATGTCACTCTCCTTATCTAAATTATGATCATAATCAAGTCAGCGGATCACGTTATTAATTCTATCATAAAATTCGTTTATATACAATAGTTTTTTTAATTTTACTAGCATTTTAGTTAATTTATAGCAATAATTAAAAAAGCTTAATTATCTTACCATATGGTAATCCAATCTAAGCTTATCTGCAACTGTTACTATAAATTCTGAATTAGTTGGTTTAGCTTTATCTATATCTACACTATTACCAAATATTTCTTCCATTAAATCCCAGTTTCCTCTGTTCCAACTTACCTCAATAGCATGTCTTATTGCTCTTTCTACTCTTGATACTGTAGTATCAAATTTAACTGCAAGTTCTGGATATAATTCTTTAGTAATACCACCTATCATTTCTGGATTTTCAAATATTAGACTTACACCATCTCTTATATATTGATATCCTTTTATATGTGATGGTATACCTAATTCGTGTAATATTTTAGTAATAGCTATTTGTAAATTATTATAATGTAAATCTATATTTTTACCTTCTTTTTTCTTATTACATATATCTAATATTCTTTTTTCTAAATCATTAAAATCAAAAGGTTTTAATATATAGTAAGAAACTCCATAATCAGAAACTTCCCTTATTACTTCTTGTGCATTATAGCTAGTAGCAACAATTATTTTTTTTGAAAGTTTTTTCTTTTTCATTTCTTCTAACACATAAAGTCCATCTTTATTTGGCATTATTAAATCTAAAACTGCTACATCAAAACTAGACTCTTCTATCTTTTTTAAACCTTCTACTCCATCATAGGCAACATCAACTATTTCTATTTGTTTACTACTTGAAAAATACTCTTTTACTGCATCAATCAATTCTTTATTATCATCTATCATTAGAACTTTAACCTTGTCCATAATATACCTCTTTCCTATTATTGATTATACTACATACAACTTAAAGCTTCTAGAGTTTATTTTAGCTAGTTTTGTCTATATTTGTCATATTTTGTCGAATATTGTTTAAACAATATTTTTTTACGTTTTTTTACATTTTTCTATTTTTTAAATCCTTTTATTACTGCATTTTTTAATCGAGTAAAAAATCTTTTATCTTTTTTTAATGGTCTATCTTTAAGAGCCAATTTATATACATCAAGAACTCTTTCAGCAAAATATTTTGATGAATATGACTCTGAGTTAATACGTGCTTGATTACCCATATTTATACGCTTTTCCTTATTATTTACAAGTTCAATCATTTGTTTTATATATTCTTTTTTATTTTTAAATAAATAGCCTGTAAGTGTTTCAACAACAACATTTCTAAAACTTTCATCAAAAAGAGCTACAACAGGAAGTGAAGATGCCATAGCTTCTATTACAGTAAGTCCTTGAGTTTCTGTATGAGACGCTGTTGTAAAAATAGAGGCTATATTGTAATATAAAGGTACTTCATTCCAAGGAACTTTCCCTGTAAATATTACATAATCACTTATCTTATTTTTCTTAGCTAATTCTTTATATTTTTCTAAATCTGGACCATCACCTACTATTAATAATTTTGCATTTTTATTTGATTTTAATATATTTGGATGATTATTTATTAAAAAATCTATACTCTTTTCTTCTGCAATTCTTCCTACAAAAAGAATCACTACATCACTATCTTTGATTTTAAGTTTTTCTTTTAGTTCTTTTACTTTATCTAAGTTAATTTTTTCTTTATAAAATCTTTCTATTTCAATACCTGTTGGAATTATATGTACATTTCTATCATATTTATACTTGTTTTTAAATAAATCATATGTCTTTTTAGTTGGTACAATTAACTCCTCTATTGTTTTATCACAATAAAATTTTGTTAAATATTCTACTATTTTTTTACTAGCACCATCAAAATATCCTTTAGTTATATAGTGTACATAGTCTTCATACATTGTATGATATGTGTGCACTATTGGTATATCGAATTGTTTACTTATAACACGGGCAAATGTTCCTATACCAAATTCTGTATGAGAATGTATAATATCAAGATTCCATTCTTTTATTTTGTTTACTGCCCTTATTGGATATATTGTAGTCAATCTATAATCATATATTCCTGTCTTTATACCAGGTATTCTTATTAATGTGCCATTATTTTCAAAGCTATAATTCATGCCTTCTGGATTTACTGTTACTATAAAAACTTTATGTCCTTTTTTCTTTAAAGCATTTTCAAGCATCTTAATACTTGTTGAAACCCCATTTATATATGGAGGATAAGTATCTGTAAATATACCTATTCTCATTTTTTCACCCTCTTTATATTAAGCGCTATAGCTCCTATTATCATACCAAAATAATAAGTTATAAATCTCCATACTAGCATAAGTGCTTTAAGTTTACTTCCACTAACAAAGTTACCATAAAATTGTAAAAATCCATATTCAAGTCCACCTGTTGCTCCTGGGATAGGTACAAATGAGCCTATAATCATTATATATGCACTTGTAACTATACTAATAAGTCCTTGAACACTTTTAAAATCACCCATTGCATATAGTATGAAAAGTGGAATTAGATATAAACTTGAAAGAGCAACTAAATTACACAATATATTTATGATAAATGATTTTTTATTTTTAAGTAATATTTTAGCGCTCTTATGAAAATTATTTATATTAGTATCCCATTTTTCTAAAGTTTCTTCCCTATTTTTTACTAAGTGTAGCTTACTTAATAAATTTATTTGAAAATTTATTAATTTTTTATTCATTGATTTAGAAAAAGCTACAATAAACATTACAACTATTACAAGTGTATTAATAATAAATCCAAGCGCTATAAGCTTCTGTAATAATAAAACATTTTTAAATATATGAAATATTTTATTAGTAAATAAAGATATTAATCCTAGTAATACTAAAGCTATTTGATATACTATAAAATTTTCAAGTACTACACTTGTAGATTCAGCATAATTAAGTCCACACTTTTTAATATAATATATTTGATATGGCTGTCCGCCTGTTGCAAAAGGTGTTACAGCATTAAAAAATTGTGTACGTAAAGTTAATAAAAATGCATCACTATATTTAAATGTTTTATTTATCTTTTTACAAAATGAATACATAGGATATGTTCTAAATAACCAAAAAATAATAAGTAATATAAAAGCTAATAATAAATACCATATATTCATAGTTAATATTTGACTTATTATTTCCCTATAATTATCTTTTAATGAAAAATATAATACAAGCGCTGTTACTAAAGCTAATAATACATAATTTAATATTTTCTTTTTCATATTATTTATCATCAATTATATCTATTCCAGGAAGTTTTTTTCCCTCCAATAGTTCTAATGATGCTCCACCTCCTGTTGATATATGTGTAAACGAATCTTTATATCCAAAATTAATGGCTGCACTAGCAGTATCTCCACCACCTATTATTACTGTTTTTTTTAGTTTACTTAAATAATCTAAAAGTTTTTTTGTACCATTTGCATATTTTGAATTTTCAAACATGCCCATAGGTCCATTCCATACTATTGTATCACATTTACTTAATATTTCCATATATTTTTCTATAGTTTTAATACCTATATCATACCCTATATCATAAGAAGAAAAATCGTGATTTTTCTTTAAATAAGTATCACCATCTACACTTTCACTAACTAAAGAATCTACTGGTAGGATTATTTTATCTTTATATTCTTTAAGCATAAGAGTACAAAAAGGAATTGAACTTTCATCTAACATAGATAATCCTATACATTCTCCCTTTGCCTTTAAAAATGTATAAGCCATACCACCACCTATTAGTATATAATCACAAATATTTACTAAATTTTTAATTACACCTATTTTATCCTTTACTTTAGCACCACCGAGTATTAAAGCATATGGTCTTTTTGGATTATTAAGTGCAAGTGATAATTTAGATAATTCTTCCTCAATTAGAAAACCTATACCACTAGGTAAATTAGTTGCAATACCTACATTAGATGCATGAGATCTATGAGATGTACCAAAAGCATCATTTATAAATATATCTCCTAAAGATGCCCAATATTTACCTAAATCCTTATCATTACCAGACTCAAGATTTAAATCTAAATCTTCATATCTAGTATTTTCCATTAATAATACATCACCTGGATTTAACTTTGATATTTTATCTTCTAAAATAGATCCTCTTGTTGAAGATGAAAATATAACATCTTTATTTAATAGCTCACTAAGTCTAGGGACAACTATTTTAAGTGAATTAGCTTTTTCATCTTCAACACTCTTTATTCTTCCTAAATGACTCATAAGAATTACTTTAGCATTATTACTAATAGCATATTTAATAGTTTTTATACTAGCTAAAATTCTATTATCATCAACTATTTTATTATCTTTAATAGGTACATTAAAATCTACCCTTATTATTACTTTCTTATTATTTAAATTAAAATCTTTTATTGTCTTTTTCATAATTCTCCTATAAATTATTATTATCTTTATATTCCATGCATACTTTATCTAAATCAGTTATAAGGCTATCTATAGTATCAAAATTATCTACTCTAACACCTGATGCATATATATGGCCACCACCATTATAATTACTTGCTACTTCATTAATAATAGGTCCTCTTGATCTAATAGAGCCTCTTATATTATCATTTAATTTATCATAAGTAAATATAGCCCAGGCATACATATCTTCTATATATGTTAAAAAATTTACCATATTAGATGAAGTTGCTGCATCTATTTTATAATGATCTAGTATATCTTGATCTATTTTTATATATCCAAATCCATTCTCTGTAAGAGTAATATTATCTATTATATAGCTTTGAAATCTTAAATCATGTAAACTTCTTAAATACATATTTTCATATAAACTAGTAAAATCTATATTAGTTTTTTTAATCATGTAGGATACTAAATCAAATGTTTTAGGAGTTGTATAATAATATAAAAATCTATTAGTATCCCCTATAACTCCTATATAAAGCTTTTCAGCACAAGACTTATTTAATTTTAATTTAGTATTTTTTATAAGCTCTATTACAAGCTGTGATGCACTAGATGACTTAGTATCAATAAGTTCTATTGAAGCATACTTCTCTATAAATGGATGATGATCTATTTTTATTACAAAAGAAAACTTACTTACATCTACTCCATCTATTCTTTTAATATCAGGCGTATCAAGTACTATTAATAATGAATTATCATATAACTCGTCTGTAAATTTATCAAGAGTACCTATATATTTATGTTTGGATGCAGGGGCACCAACTACATATACCTTTTTATTTTTAAAAGTTTCTTTTATTGATTCTTTAAGCCCTAATGTACTTCCAAGTGCATCTGGATCTGCACCTATATGACGTGCGATGACAATAGTATCATATTTTTTTATTTTTTTATATATTTGTTTAAATTTATTCATAACTCACCTACAATACAATTTAATTATACACTATTTTTAAGAAAGAAAAAAGAGATAATTCATCTCTTTAGCCTATTTATAACTACTACTTATTATCTTCTGTATGAAGTGCGATATTAAATGCATCTTTAACTATCATAATTTCTTCATTTGTAGGTAATACCATTACATTAATTTTAGAATCAGCACCACTTATTATACCTTCGTGAATATCTTTAAATGAAGCTATTTTACTATTAATATCTTCATTTAAAGTAATACCTAATGGAGATAATTTTTCTATTATAAGTCTTCTCATATATGATCCATTTTCAAGTACACCAGCTGTAAATACTATAGAATCTACATCACCTTTTAATTCAAGATAATATGAAACTATATATTTAGCTATTCTGTCTGTATACATTTGTATTGCAAGAAGTGCATTATCATTATCTTCTTCCGCAAGTTTTTCAACATCACGACAATCAGCAACACCAGCTATACCTTTTAAACCACTATTTTTATTTAAATCATTTGTTATCTCTTCTATTGACTTACCTGATTCATTCATTACATATTCTAATATAGAAGGATCTATAGAACCAGAACGAGTTCCCATCATTAATCCATCAAGAGGTGTAAGTCCCATTGTTGTATCATAGCATTTTCCATCTTTAATACAAGCTATACTAGCCCCACTACCTACATGACAAATAATTAAATTTATATCTTCTTTACCCAAACGTTTTTTCATTTCACCAGTTATATATTTATGACTTGTTCCATGAAATCCATATTTTCTAACTCCATATTTAGTATACCATTCATAAGGTACTGGATATATATAATTTTGTTTTGGCATTGTTTGATGGAAAGCTGTATCAAATACTGCAACATTTGGTACATTAGGTAAAGCTTCCCTTAGAGCTTTGATTCCAGCTAAATTACCAGGATGGTGAAGTGGACCTAGTTTAGTTAAATCTTTTATATCTTTAACTACCTCATCAGTTATAAGAACTGAATCAGAATATTTCTCACCACCGTGTAAAACACGATGACCAACAGCTTTTATTTCATCTAATGATTCAACTATATTATTTTTAAATAATTCATCTATTAAGACTTCTACTGCTTCAGTATGATTCTTTAAATATTTTTCACTTCTTATTTTTTCACCATTTACTTTAACATTCCAAAAGCAATCTTGGCTTCCTATTTTTTCTATATAACCACTAATTAAAACTTTTTCATCTGGCATATCATACATTTGAAATTTTAATGATGATGATCCAGCATTAACACATAATATTTTCATAATACTCTCCTTTATAATTTATATTCTATTATTCTTAAATCAGGTATATTTATTTTTGATAAATCCATATCTTCTGGTATATTACCTAACAAATAATGAATTGCTCTACTAACTGCGCTGTGAGTTACAACTAAAACATTTTTATCTTTATATTTGACTTTTATATCCTCAATAAAACTAGACACTCTATTCATAAAATCCACTACAGGTTCTATATTATTATCATTTGTATTTATTCTTATGTTCCAACACTTTTTTCTATCTACAAGGTTAACATTAAGCCCTTCATTTAGTCCCCAATCTCTTTCTTTTATTCTATCATCAATTTCTATTTTAAATTTGTTATCTGCTATTATACGAGCCGTTTCATATGCTCTTATAAGTGGACTTGAAATAACTTCATCTATATTTAAACTAGCTACTATAGGTTTTAGCTCTCTAATACTTTCCTCACCTGAAAGTGAAAGAGGTATATCTATAGTTCCTTGTACTTTGCCTTCTTCATTCCAAAGAGTTTGTCCATGTCTTACAACATATAAATTCATTAATTTTTATCTTTCATCATTGGGAATAATACTACATCTCTTATAGATGCTTGATTGTATATTATCATCATTAATCTATCTATTCCAAAACCAAGTCCAGATATTGGAGGCATACCTTGTTCCATAGCTCCCATAAATCCTTCATCGATTTCCATTGTTTCTTCATCACCTTGTTCTTTTGCTTTTAATTGATCCTCAAAGTTTTCCCTTTGAATAATTGGATTTACTAATTCTGAATAAGCCTTGCAAAGTTCAGTGCCACAAGCTACTACTTGGAATACATCTATAATTCTACTATCTTTATCATTACGACGCGCAAGTGGTATTAAGAAGGCTGGATAATTATACATAATAGTTGGCTGAATAATATTTTCTCTTATTGTTTTTTTATAAACAAAATCTATAATCTGACTAACTGATTTATACTCTTCTAAATCTTCTAAAGTAAATAGTCCTTTTAAAACGATTTTATTTTTAAGATCTAATGGATCTTCAATGTCTAAGAAATCAAATCCTAATATTTCTCTCATTCTTTCAACATAGTTAATTCTATCCCAGCTCTTTTTTCCAAAATCTAATGTATTACCTTTATATTCTAATGTTGTAGTACCAACTAATTCTAGTAATAATGATTTAATAAATTTTTGATAAAAGTTTATATTATCTTCAAAATTCCAATATGAAGCATACCATTCTACTTGAGTAAATTCTTGTAAATGCTCTGTATCCATTCCTTCATTTCTAAAGCATTTAGCAACTTCATAAACTTTATTAAATCCTCCCGCTATACATTGTTTTAAATATGTTTCAGGAGCTATTCTTAAATTGAAATCCATATCAAGTGCATTATGGTGTGTATAAAATGGTCGTGCTGCCGCACCACATACTGCATTTTGCATAATTGGAGTCTCAACTTCTAAAAATCCATTTTCACCTAAAAATTTATGAAGAAACGCATAAAATTTACTTCTACCTAAAAATACTTTTCTAGACTCTTCATTTGATATTAAATCTACATACCTTTGACGATATTTTAATTCAGTATCACTTAATCCGTGAAATTTTTCTGGAAGTGGTTTTAATGCTTTACCTAAAAATTTAATTGAATGAGCAAGCAATGTTTTTTCGCCTGTTTGTGTTGTAATAATTTCTCCAGTTGCTCCTATAAAATCTCCTAAGTCTACTAACTTTTTAAAGAAATCATAATCACTTTCACTTGTTATATCTGCTTTTAATTGAACTTGTATATCTGCCTCTAAGTCTCTTAATCGCATAAAGCTTAACTTACCCATTTTTCTCATAAATACAATACGTCCAGCAATTTTTACATCTTGTGTTCCATCATCTAAATTTCTTGCTTGTAATAACGTATTTGTAACTTCAAATTTTTCAGGATATGGATTAGTATAATTCTTTATTTCTTCTAGTTTTTGTCTTCTAACTAATTCTTGTTCTGTTAATTCCCTCATTTTTTCACCTCAACGTAATTATAATACCATAAATTAATAAATAAATATAGTTTTTTATAAATAAAAAGAAAAAATAAATTAATATTTTTTCTACATATTGCTTAGTCTTTCTCTAATTATTTTTGATACAAAACTCATATCTGCTTTGCCTTTTAATTTAGGAGTTATAAGCCCCATAACTTTTCCCATATCTTTATTACTTTCTGGCTTAACAGCTAAAAATACTTCATCAATTATTTTTAGAACTTCTTCTTCTTTTAATTGCTCTGGCATATATTTACTTAAAATTTCAATTTCATTTTGCGTTTGATTTAACAAATCTTCTCTTCCTGCTTTTGTAAATTCTAAAATGGATTCTTTTCTCATCTTTATTTGTTTACTTAAAACACTAATAAACTCAGAATCTGTTAATTCATGTTTATTATTTATTTCTTCAAGTTGAATGGCTCCTTTTAGCATTCTTAAAACAGCAAGTGTTTCTTTATCCTTATTTTTCATTGCATTTACAAGATCATTCATTAATTTTTCTTTCATAAATCCTCCTATAATTAAAGAGCGTAATTACCGCTCTTAATTAATAATTATTTTTTTGTCTTTTTCTAGTGTTCTTGATTCCTTCTTCTTTTTTTTCTCTACGTCTAACTCCTGGCTTTTTATAACCTTCTTGTCTTTCTCTAGCTTTTTTTAGGAGGCCGTCTCTTGCGTTAGTTTGTTTTAAAGTACGAAGTGCACCATCAACATTTCCATTTCTTACAACTACCTTTGACATATAATCCCTCCTTTCACAAATCTATCAGTATTATAACACCTAATTTTCAATTATACAAGAAAAAGTTTACTATTTTGTCGAAATTATTGTTATTTTGATAGAAAAAGGAAAGATTTTATATTTTTATTTTTATTTTAAATTAGTATTAACCAATGATACATATACTCCCACTTTCAATTATTCTAATATATGTACCAATAATTCTTCCTATTTCAAATAAAAATGACATAGTATAATTTAATATTGGTAAAATAATTGGAATTAATATTATTAATAGTATTAACATAGCTATTTTTTTAGTTTTAAATTGGGCAAAGCGTTCCATTTATTAGTCTTCTTATTGCTGATCCAAGGCTTCTTCCTAAATCTACAATTGTCGATATAGAACGAGCTATACCGTTTAAAAATGCTGCTGATATACTCCCTCCACCTTTGATCATATATAATTCGTTATTCTTAAGTTCTCTCATATAATCCTAATTACATTTAAGTGGTCTTACTATGCCGTCAATTACACCTATTAAAAAAGTAATTCCAGCTACTATTCCTATACCTATTCCAATATTAAATCCACCACCTACAACAAGGTTTAATTTTTTATCTTCTAATTCCCTCATATGCATAATCCTTTCTTTAATTTATATTTTAAAATATCAAATAAGGTTGTCCTATTAGTTAAGATGTTTAAAAGCAAAATATTATTATTAATTCTTATATTATCTTTTAAGTTAACTTTTAAAATAACATTATTGTTTTCTATTTTTATTATTTCATAATTATACTTATCTTTTAATATATATAATTTATTATTTTTATTTATAGGAAAATCACTTAAATTTGTTTCTATTTTAATATACGAAGTATTATTTTCTATAATAACACTACCAACATAATTCTTATAAATATTAAAAGGAATAAATGAAAATATAATTAATAAAATAAATATAATAATTAATATAATAACAAAATATTTAGAGTATATATATTTATTTTCAATTATACAAGCTTTATTATTATAAATATCTATACTATCCATTTATTATTACCTCTTTTGCTATTTTATTTTCTATTTTTATTAGCTTATCAAACAAATCTGCATTATCTAATCTATGAGATATTACAATAATTGTTTTATCTTTAAAATAATTAAAAACATTTTTTAATATTTTCCTTTCCATTTTTATGTCTACTTGATTTAAAGCCTCATCTATTATTAATATATTAAACGGTTGTAATAGAGATCTTGCAAGTACAACTCTTTGCTTTTCACCTCCAGATAAATTAAAACCGCCCTCTTCTATTAAAATATTATATCCTAAATTTTTGTCAAAGATAGAATCAACGTAGCACATTTTAAATACATCTATAACCTTAGAACTATCACTATTATTAAAATTAACATTATTAATTAATGTATCTGTAAATAAAGTCTCATTTTGACTTATATATATAATATTATTATTTATTGCACTTTTTGTATATTTATTTAAATCTATACCTCCAATAAAAATTTTATTATTTTTTACTTTATAATATTTCATTAATATTTTAAATAATGTACTTTTTCCACTTCCACTTTTACCTATTATCATAATTTTAGATTTATTTAATATATGTAAATTAATCTTTTTTAAAATATAGTTTCTATCATCAAAAGTATAATTTAAATTTCTAATAATAATGTCTCCATTTGTAAATTTATTTACAATTCCATCTTCTTTTTTACTATAACCCATAAGTTCAAGTAATCTTTTTAAAGATATATTAGCATCCTTTATATTAGTATCTAAATTAATAATATTTTTAATTGGTTCTAAAAAATATGATAAAAGTGACGTAAATGTAAATAAACCACCTAAACTAATTTTATTATTTATAACAAGTATGCAACCAATAAATATTATAATAATAAAGCCTATATTATTTATTAAATCTTTTAATAATTCTTTAATAAAATATAGTTTTTGGTATTTTATTAATTTAGTTAAATATGATACATATTTACATTCAAGCTTATTACATATAATATCTTCCATATGTATTCCTTTTATACTTTCGAAATTATTAATAGATTCTATCATATATGAAAGTGTATCACTATTTTTAATTTTTAAATTCATTATATATTCATTAAATGTACTTCTAAATAATATAATTATTAAATAATATAAAATCAAAATAATAATTCCTATAATAAACAATGTTTTATTTATTATAAAGATTGCTATTAAAGCTATTACAGTAAGTGGAAGATCTATAAATATAGAAAGCGCGACTTTACTAATTATATTTCTAATATTTTCTAAATCATTTACTCTAGATACAATATCTCCTGTTGTTCTGTTTTTGTAATAGTGATAAGGAAGTTTGATAATTTTATTAAAAATATCTAATGTTAGTAAAAGATCTAATTTTTGATTTATATAAGTTAATGAAATATTTCTAAAATATTCTGTTATAATTTTTAGAATATTAATAATTAAAAATATAATAAAGAAATAAGTTATAGAATACATTGAATAACTATTTATTGAATCAATCATATTTTGTGTATAAAAAGAATTTATAATTGAAAAAATAGTTACAAATAAAGATAAAATTATTATATTAATTAATTCTTTTTTATGGGGTGTGATTAATGTTTTATAAAAATTAAGTTTTGATATATTTTTATTTATTGGCAATTTTTTTATTGGAAAGAATATTAATAATACATCGTTAAATATTTTATCAAAATCTTCATATTTTATTTTTTTAATCTTATCTTTAGGATCTGCTACTATAATATATTTGTGTTTAAAATTTATTTCATATATAACAACAAAATGTTTATATAGCTTATTTATTGTTACATTTGCAATACAGGGTAAAATTATATTATTACAAGTAATATCTTCTAATTTACAAGAAACACCTTTAACACTAAATCCAATATTAGTTAATGCTAATTTTAAATTATATGCGGTCGTTCCTTCTTTAGTTGTCTTAGTTAAATCTTGTAATTCATTTTTATTTATGTAACCTTTATAATATTTAATTATCATCATAAGACATGCAACTCCACAATCCTTAGATTCATCTTGCAAAACAAATGGATATTTTTTAATATTATCACCTCCTCATTAATATCATTCCATACGTTTTATATATTTCCTTTTAAAATCAAAAAAAAGAAGATAAATTCTTCTTAATATAATCATGCCTTTAGTTATAATAATATTTTTATGCATTATACTAAATAAAATCCTAGAAATTACTCATATATTTTTATAAAAACTGTACTGTCTTTTATTTTAAATAAATTTTTTTGATAAAAATAATGAGCACTTTTTCTTTGATTTCCACTTGTTAGTTCAATATAATTTATATTGTTTTTTTTAACTAAGGATTCTACTTCCTCAAATATTCTTGTAGCATATCCCATTCTTCTATAAGTCTTTAATACGCCAAAATAATTTAAATAATAGTATTTTTTACCTTTAATATAATCATGTCTTAAAGATAATGATATTGACGCTATTATTTTACTTTCATTTTTTATTACTAATATTTTTTCTTCTTTTAGCATTTTTTCTATATCTTTTTTATCTGGTGTGTAAAAAAATACTGATTCTATAAATTTGATATATTCTAATATATCATTTTTTGTTAATGTTAAAACTTCTTTATTCACTATAAATCCTCCATATTAGTTCTAATTGAATTTACTCCAATAGAATAATAATCATAATCTTTTAATATTCTTTTGTAGTCATATATATACATAAGATTATCTTTATATACTAATTTATATTTATTGTTAAATCTATCTACTAGATAGAAATTTTTCCCTTTATATTTTTTTATCATATTATATTTACATACCATTGCTTCACATCTGGCAGATGTTATAACTTCAACATTAGGTTTTTTATTATATCTTCTTTTATAACATTCTATTAAATTTTTAACTTGTTTATAATTTAATTCATATGAAAGAGTTATTTTATTTACACCTATACTATGTAAATAAGCAACTGAATAAGAATTAGTTATATTAAGCGAAAAATCTGTATCTACATTTTTATATTTATATAAAGATCCAAGATCACCTACTAAAAGTTTCATATTATAATCTTTTAGATGTTCTTGTACTCTAGGTATTTTAAGTATACATTTATTATCATTTACTTTATTATATAATTCTAGTTTATCTATATATATTAAATCATATTTATTATAATTTTTTATAAAAGAGTCATAATCATTTACTAATAATGTTTTTAGATTTTCTCTTTTATAGTCTTTTACACTTATACTATAATTAGACTTTATATATTTATTTTTATACATTCTTAAATTATTTAATTCTAATACTGCTTTTCTTCTTAAATCATTTAAAACTTGTATTGGAATAAATACATCTTCATCCATTTTTATGTTTAAATTCTCAAGTACATATATAGTATCACCAAATCTATTTATTTGATTTAATACTTTTTCTTTTGTGATTTTTGATGTAATAGATTCTTCTACTATATAATCGCTTACTACACAAACAGAATTAGAAGAATCATTTATACTAAACTTTATAGGACTATTTTTTCTTATATTAATAGCGCCATTAATTTTTATTTTTTTATTAATATTCATCTTTTTATTTAAATCATTTATAAGTAAATAATCACTAGTTTTTAATACATCTGATTTTATTTTTACTTTAGGTGTTTTAATTCTTATAATATCAGATTTAATAGCAGACTTAATAGATTTTAAATCTTTATACATCTTAGTTACAATAAAACCTATATCAGAATCTGATAATATTCTAATACCATCATTTATATTTAAATTATCAGTCAATTTAATTATTGCCTCATTATTTTTATAATCAATTACTTCACCTATTTTAACTCCCATGTGATTAGGTCTATATATATTAGTAAAAGAATCATTATCTTCATTAAAAAGAAATCCTTTTGTAAATTCTCTATTAAATATTTTTTTTAAGTTTATAAAATCTTCTTCTGTAATTTTAGTATTACCATATTTTTTATAATTATCTAAAGCAAGTCTATATATACTTGTCGTAAGATATACATACTCTTTACTTTTCATTCTTCCTTCTATTTTTAAACTATCTATATTTGCACTAACAAGTTTATTTATATAATTTAAAGTATTTAAATCTTTTGTACTTAATAAATATTTATCTTTTAATACTATTTTATTATCTACTTCTAAACTATATTTTTGCCTACAGCACTGTGCGCAAGTACCTCTATTTCCACTTCTAGAACCTATTAAAGCACTCATTAAACATTCGCCTGAATAACTCATACAAAGAGCGCCATGTACAAAAACTTCTATCTCTATATTAGAATTTTTCTTTATTTCATTAACAAGTTCTATAGGCGTTTCGCGAGCTAAAACTACTCTTTTTACTCCTAGAGTTTCCATAAGCTTAACGCCTTCTAAATTATGAATATGTGCTTGTGTTGATACATGTATTACAAGATTTGGATATGTTTTTCTTACTAAGTCTATCATTCCTATATCTTGCATAATAATAGCATCAGCACCCTGTTTATAAATAAAGTCTACATATTTCAAAAATCTTTCTACTTCATTATCATATATAAGAGTATTTACTGTTATGTATGCCTTTACTCCATATAAATGGCAAATATTTATAGCTTTTATTATATCTTCATCAGAAAAATTTGAAGCAAACATACGGGCTCCAAAATTTCTACCAGCAAAGTATACTGCATCACATCCTGCATTTATAGCAGCCATCAAACATTCCATACTACCAACTGGTGAAAGTAATTCAGTCATTTTAATCACCTTCTTAATTATACAAAAAAACTAGCAAATTTGCTAGTTTTTTTCTTTTATCATATCATCATAATCTTTTTTTAAGATCTTTTTATTGTAAAACACAGATTTTTTATTTAATTCTTTATTTAATTTATCAAATCCGTATTCTTCTGCTAATGTCTTTTTATCTGAAAATAAATTAGTACCAAGACCAAGTCTATCACCATCTACTATAGCTCCTATACTAGAAAGTACAGTAGGATATGTATCAAGTGCAGTATATATTCTATTACTTGTATTAGATTTTTCTATTGCTGAATTTATATAACAATTATATACATATCTCTTATTAGCACCTCTAGATTCAAAATATGATGTTTGCATAGATAAATGATCCCCTACTATAACTATAGTAGTATCTTTATAAAAATCTTGCTTCTTAACCCAATTTATAAAATTAACAATTAATTTAGATTCTGTAGCATATACATTTTCATATCTAGTATCATATTTATTAACAGAATAATTTCCTATATATCCATCAACATAATGTGTATCAATAGTTTGAAGTACTAAATTAAATGGCTTATCCATATTTTTTATAACATTTAATCTTTTTTTTGCACTATCAAATAAAAACTTATCGTTAAATCCCCATTTACACATATCATCTTTGGTTATTTGTAAATCAAAATTAGCATAAGAATTTATATCTATTATTTTAAAATTTCCATGTCGTTTAAAATATTCTTTTATTCCACCAAAAGAAGTACGAGCTGATGATATTAATTCATTATAATAACCATTATCTTTTAATAAATCTCCAAGTGTATAAGCACCATCCATAAAATTACTTGAGTGATATGAATTTCTTTTTATAGGTATTTTAAATGGTAATCCTGAAGAATTAGCAACTACTGATGCTGTAGTCCAAGCACTTGTATCAAGCATTTCCATAGATTGGGCTTTATTACTTTGATAAAATACAGTTGAATCAGAATCATTTAAAAGATCATATAACTCACCTATAACACTATAGTCCCAATATCCGCCCTGTTCTTTTGTAAAAAGTGATGTTTCTAAAGATTCAACATAAATCATTATTAAATTTTTTTTAAGAGGAAATTTAACATCTACTTTCTTAGGATCAACATATCTTTTTTCTATTAATTCAGATATAGAATTTTGGTCCTTTAAATATTTAAAGAAATTTAAATTATACGCTAATATATATAAGCTTAAAATAAGAAACAAATTTAAATATACTATTTTAAAAATCTTTAATAAATTTTTCTTTTTTTTAAGTATAATATTTGTTATATACATCTTATCAATTATAAAATATATTATAATAGAAGAAATTATAATTAATATTAAACAATTTTTTAAACCTAAAATAAATAAACTATTATCTGAACTTTCTACTCCGTTAGTTAAATAAAAATATAATTCTTCAAAAGCAACATCTGGAAATAATTTTTTTACAAATAATGAGCCTAAAATAAATGTTGAGCACATTAGTATAAAAATAGCTAATAATATTTTTTTAATTAGATTTTTTTTCATTTGTATCACTCACTTCTTGCATTTTATAATAATGATCTTTTAATAAAACATTATCATAATAAAATGATTTTTTCTTAAGTTCATTTTCTAACTTTTCTATTCCCATTACTTCAGCTAATGTTTTCTTGTTTGAAAAAAGATTAGTACCAAGTCCAAGTCTATCATTTTCTATAGTAACTCCTATACTTGCTAGAGTTGTTGGAAACATATCAAAAGGTGTAAATAATCTATTCTTTTCATTTATAGGTTCAATTCTTGAATTAATTATTGAATTGTAAATAGTTCTTTTATATGTATTTGAATCTCTATAAAAAAATCTTTGTTTTGTTAAATGATCACCTGTTATTATTATTGTTGTATTCTTATAAAAATCCTGCTTTTTTACCCAATCTATAAATTCTCCTACTTTAGAATCAGAACAATATATAGCATCAGCATATTTTTTATTAAAATGAACACTACAAGAATCATCCATATATCCATCAGTAAAATGAGTATCTACCGTTAACATTGTAAAATTAAATGGCTCGTCATTTTTTGATATAGTTTTTAATTGTTCTTTAGCATATTCAAACAATTTTTTATCTTCATATCCCCACCATACATAATAATCCTTATCAATCTTTTTTTCATCTATTGCCCAGTAGTAATCAAGCATTTTATAATTACCATGTCTAAAATAATCTTTTCTACCACCATAATCAGCATCAGATCCCATTATAAAATAGTTTTTGTATCCATTTTCTTCTAATATATCTCCAAGATTTTTAACACCTGGAAGTGATTTACCAAAATGTTTATATTTAGCCCATCCAATAGACACTTTTAACTGTACACCAGATGTTTGTGCGACCAAAGAAGAAGAAGTATAATTTGTTCCATATATTGAAATTGCTCCTCCTAAATTTGATGTATTACTAAAATTAATATTATTTAGAGCAAGACTTTCAAGATTTGGAATATAAGATCTAGAAACAAAGCCGCCATTTTTTTTACTAGCCCCTGTCATTTCCATAGATTCTAAATATATATATATTAAGTTTTGCTTATCTTTTGGAAATTTTATTTCGACTTTTCTTGGATCAACATAATAATCTTCATATATAGAAGTGCTGTTTCTAAGCATATTGTAAAAGTCATCTATTTTTAATAATTTATATGAAATAATTAAAGATATAACTATTATAAGAATTTTTAATATATATTTTATTTTAGTAATTATTTTTAAAGCTTTATCATATATTTTTATTTTTTTTAATAATAATTTAATTAATTTTATAAATATAAATAAAGATATAAAAATTAAAGAAATAAATATAAGTCCTCTAAGTATTACAGATATGCTAGTACCTTTAAAATTTACTATTGAATATAATATTAATTCAAAAGATACTCCCTCAAAAAAATGATTAATATATATTGATACAAATAAAACTAAAAGAGATATTATAAATATTATATTTGTAATTATTTTTAATATTTTTTTTATCATAAATCATACTCCTATACAATTAATGTAGATGATATCATCTACATTAATTACTACTTGAAATTATTGATTCATTTATTTCTAAGACAGGTCGTATACCATATTTTTCTATTGAATTAATAGGTGAATAACGGCTACCATTAAAGCCATCTTTGTCTAAATAAAAACCATAAAGTGTGTCAGAATCACTTGCTACCCCAGTGTAAAATGATGTCAATGAATATAAATCGTTTGGACAGCTAAAACCGCCATATTGATCTATTATTGTACACCCAAAATCAGTTAAATCTTTTAAATTTAATAATCTACCTGTTGCGCCTGCAGTAGTTACTAAATCATTAAATTTTCCTGCATAAGAATCTATAAATGTCTTTGTAAGTGTTCCTCTTTTTGAACTTGAATTTACTTTATCATATACATCTAATGGATATTTTAAAGTACAATCACCATTAGTACAGAAATTACTATCTAATTTTGTTGAATCAGCGCTATCAATCCAATATCCATGTGTTGCATCTATATCATAAAATAGTACTATTCCATATCCAAAATATGCAATTTCATCTTGACATCCTGATCCACTAAAATTAGATCCAGCACATGATGTTTTTGATACAACTTCTGCTGATGGCATAGACCCTGTACCTGATCCTGATCCTAAGTCCGTAAATCTAAATATATATTGTCTTAAATATGGTAAATTAGCTGGATCATATTCATTTAAGTCACCTCTTACATGTTCATCTTGATATCCTTCAACTGCACAAGGATATTTTTCGGATGAATCAATTCCAGCATAAACTTCTATACCAGATGTTGATACATTAAGATTATATTTTGTAATCATCGTTACTCTTCCATTTGATGGGCTTGATAATGCTATAAATTCTTCTGTTCCACATATAATGTTATCACCTTTAGTAATAGTCCCTGAACTATCATTATCCTTATATGTACAAGCGCCAAAGCTTTTTTCAGTAATATTTTCACATACATTAGTGTCTGGTGAAGAAGATTCCCCTCCATCTATTGCATTATATCCTACACTAATAGTTCCATAATTTACTTTAAATCCACCATCAGCTTCACTTGCATCTTTTGCATACATTATAGTTACAGTTACTTTTTCTACTGTATTAGTTGGAAGCGGATGACCTGTTAATGTAGTTGTTCCCGTATATTCTGTTATATCACTTCCAAATTTTATACTTACCCTTATACCACTACACGCAAGATCTACACTTTCTTGTGATGTTCCTGTATTTGCTTCACATTTCTTTTCTCCAAAATTTATACTATTTAAATATGCAGTTACACTTCCTGTATTCATAGCATAAAACTCATATGTAGCACTTTGACCTGGACTTGTTAGTGCTACACTTAAATTCTTTATTGTTGGAGTTCCACTATTATCTATAATTGCATCTTTTGCATCTACTACTTTTGAACTTGTAATAGGCTTTATAGAATCTGTTTTAAGACTTGTTTCACTTGATGAAAACATAACTCCAAGTTCGCCTTTATTTGGATTTACTGCTATATTTGTCTCTATATTTAATAGAGTTGATAAAGCTGAAAATCCTATTGAAAGTCCTACTATGGCTACTAAAAGCATACCTACTGTAATAAATTGTTTCTTTCTATATTTACTCATAATACCACCTATATTATTGTATCTTAAATAAAATAAAAATACAAGATTTAATTCTTATATTTTTATACTCTTACTTTCGTTTATTATCTTTAAAACTTCATTTTTATCATTAAAAGGTATTTTCTTATCTTTAACTATTATAAACTCTTCATGGCCTTTTCCTAATAATAATAATATATCATTATGTTTTAAAAGTGACATGCCATTTTTTATAGCTTCAGCTCTATCTTTTACTATACTATAATTATTTTTTTTATTATTGATAAACATATCTTTTATTATACTATCAAATTCTTCATTGTGTAAATCATCACTTGTAATTATAGAATAAATACTATTATTAAGCGCTAAAGAAAGCATTAAAGGTCTTTTAGTTCTATCTCTATCTCCTGTACAGCCAAATATTGTATATACATTTCCCTTCTTTATTTTGTTTACAGTATCATATATGTTTTTCATAGCATCTGGCGTATGAGCATAATCTATTATTATCAGATTATCTTTAAACCTAACTAAATCCATTCTACCTGGTGGGGTTGTTATCTTTCTTATTGTACTAATTATAGAATCAATATCTATATTAAGCTTATTAACTATAGCTATCGCACATACTAAATTATATATATTATATTCACCCAGTAAATTAGATTCTACATTATATATTTTGTTATTTATAGTTATATCAAATTCTGTTTTATATCCAAGTTTTATATTTGATATTTTATAATCATTACCATTTAATCCATAATAAAATATATTTCCATATAAAAAGTAATTATAATATTTATCATCACTATTTAAAATACTTATTCCATTATTCTTTAACTTTTTAAATAAAATTTGTTTAGCCTTTGCATAATTTTCAAATGTCTTATGATAATCAAGATGATCTTGTGTTAAATTAGTAAATGCTGCTATATCAAATTTAATATTTGAAAATCTTCCCATATCAAGACCTTGACTACTTGCTTCCATAACTATATATTTATATCCTAATTCATAAGAAGTAGTTATCATATCATAAAGTTCACATATATCAGGACTAGTATTTGGTAATGATGAAATTTTTTTATCTAAATAAAATCCAACTGTACCTATATACCCACATTTATATCCTAATAAGTTTAATATTTGATATACTAAATAACAAGTAGTTGTTTTACCATTTGTTCCTGTTAATCCAATTATTTTCATATCGGATAATACTTTAGAATAATTATGATCTAAATATTCATTTAAATATTTTCTAGTATCATTAACTTTTAATGTATCAACTAAATATTTATTATCACTTTCTACTACTATTTTAGATGCACCTCTTTTAATAGCCTCATCTACATAGTCCTCACCATTACTACTAATTCCTTTTAAGGCAACAAATATATCTCCTCTATTTATCTTCCTAGAATCAGACTTTATATTTATCATAAATACCTACTCTCTATATGTATAATTTTCTTTATTAAAATCAAAAGTAACATCATTAATATTGCTATACTCTATTTCTATACTAATTAAATTTGAATCTTTTAAATTAAGTTTTATAAAAGTTATAAATTTATCTATTTTAGTTTCTTCTAAACTACTATATCTATCACTTTGAGGATTAAATGTATAAAAATTAACAATCTTACCATCTTTATATTCTGTCTTTGATTCAAATATTAAATTATTATAAATTTCACCTATTTTAAATATTTCACTTACATTATATTGTATGTCACTTATATAATATAAATCATTATCTATTATATATGTTATATCATTTTCATAATAATATCTTGAGTTTAAAAAATTAAATATAGCTTTTCCTTTATAATATGTACCATTAATATTATCAGTATGATCTAGGTAATTATAATTAATATTAAAATTATAACTTAAATAATCATCTATTGTGTAATTATCTTTTAAAATATCATTATTAGAACTTATTTTTTTACTATTTTGACTCCCAAGTATAATAAATACAAAAACAAAGAATATAAAATAAAATGTAAGTCTTGCAACTCCCCTTTTTTTAGGGTTACCAAAAAAATCTTTTATTTTACTCATTATGAGACTATTTCTCCTACTATGTTTTCTTTTAATCCATTTATATAATCTTTAGCTGACATACGTGGTTTACCTTCCGGTTGAATATTTGTTAATATTATTACTCCATTACTTGTTTTAATTCCAATACCATCTTTATATAACTTTACAATTTCACCATTTATTTTATCAGTATAATACTCATTTCCTATGATAGATTCAAACACTTTAATTCTTTTACCGTTCAAATAAAAATATGCACCAGGAAAACTGTTTAATCCTCTTATTAAATTATATACTTCTAGACTTGTTTTAGAAAAATCTATATGTTCATCTTCTTTTTTTATTATTGGAGCAAAAGTAACCTCACTATCATTTTGACTAACTCTCTTGCACGTTCCATCCAAAATACTAGGTAATGTTGAAATTAATAATTTACTTCCTAGTATACTTAGTTTATCATGAAGTATTGAGGTTGTATCAGTATCTAAAATATCTACTTCACTTTGACTTATTATATCACCATTATCCATACCTTCTGCCATATACATAATAGTTACACCAGTTTTTTTATATCCATTTATAATTGCCCTATGTATAGGTGCTCCACCTCTTAATTTAGGAAGCAAAGAAGCATGTACATTGATACATCCAAACTTAGGATAATCAAGAAGTTCTTTTGGAAGAATTTGTCCATATGCACAAGTTACAATTAGATCTGGATCAAGTGATATAACTTCATCATAAGAATCTTTTATTTTATTTAACTGTATAACAACTATATTATTAAGCATTGCATATTTTTTTACTGGGGAATATACTATTTTACCATTTCTCCCCACTTCTTTATCAGGTTGAGTTACTACAGCTTTAACACCATAAGTTTTATTTAACAAATCAAGTACTGGAACACTAAAATCAGGTGTTCCCATAAATACTATTCTAGGATTTCTT
The DNA here is from genome assembly GCA_934148845.1 of uncultured Bacilli bacterium. Lineage (GTDB taxonomy): Bacteria > Bacillota_I > Bacilli_A > RF39 > UBA660 > UMGS1613. The sequence continues at coordinate 59,971 of CAKPDH010000001.1, read as the reverse complement.
TTTACAACTATATTATCTATATCCATATTATCACCAATTTAATTATACTATTTATATTGAAAAATGTAAATTATACTAAAAAATTTTATCATATTTTTAAATTATTATAAAAAAAATATAGAAATAATAATTTCTATATTAAATTAATACCATACTCCAAACACTATAGCTGCCATAGAAAGAAGAAGTCCAACGCATAAAAATACAACTACTATATCTCTTTCATTCCATCCTAATTTTTCTAAATGATGGTGAAATGGTGTCATTAAAAATACTTTTTTGTGAAAATACACCATACTAATTATTTGAATTAGGCAAACTAAAGTTTCAAATATAAATACAAGTGAAACAACAATAAATGTGATTTCGTGTTTTGTAATAATTGCAATAGTTGCTAAAGTAGCACCTAAGGAAAGTGAACCTGTATCTCCCATAAATACTTTAGCAGGCCTTGAATTAAATGCAAGAAAACCTATTAAAGCTCCTACTAATACAAAGCAAAATACTGATATTTCAGATGTACCTTGTATTGCTTTTGAATTTGCACTTATAAGTGCGAATGTTAAAAATGCAATCATAGAAAGTCCACCTGCAAGTCCATCAAGGCCATCAGTAATATTTACTGCATTACTACTTGCAACTAACATAAACAAAAGGAATATTCCATAAAACCAGCCCATATTTATTTCTATACCAAATGTGTATATTTCAAGTACTGGTCTTGCACCACTTTTCATATATATATAGAAAAACACAAGCGCAATTACAAGTTGACCAGCTAGTTTTTGAAACTCAGTAAGTCCTAAATTGTTATGCCTTTTAATAATTAAGAAATCATCTATAAAACCTAAAATTGCATATGATACAAATACAAACAATACTATAAATAAGTTAGTTGAAAATTGTATTTTTTTTGTTAATAACAATATAACTATTGCAATTAAAGTAGATAGTATAAATATTAATCCTCCCATCGTAGGAGTTCCTTCTTTATTTTTATGCTTTTTTGCTAAATAAGAACTTATTGATTGTCTAACTTTTATCTTCTTTAAAAGTGGTACTAGAATAATACCAATTACTATAGATATAATAAAACCTATCATAATTGATAAAACTCCTCTTGTTAATTGATACACTATATCATCTCCTAATATATTTTAAGACTACTTCCTTATCACTAAATTTTTTTCTTTTATTTTTTATAATTTGATAATTCTCATGTCCTTTTCCTAGTAATAATAGTATATCACCTTTTGATAACATTTGTATACCAAATTCTATTGCTTTATGCCTGTTTAACTTAACTTTGTAATTTTTTTTGTCAAGTTTACAAATCATATCTTTTACTATTTTCATTCCATTTTCATATCTTGGATTATCATTTGTAAATATTACATAATCAGAATTGTCTGTTGCAATCTTTCCCATTATAGGACGTTTTTTCTTATCTCTATTACCTCCACAACCTATCATTGTAATAATTTTATTATGCTCTAGTTTACTTACTTCATTTATTATTTTATATACTGCATCAGGTGTATGAGCATAATCTATTATTATATAATTATTATTATATTTTATTAAATCCATTCTACCTGGCGGCATTTCTAAATTTGATATTATATCTTTTATATCATTATAATCTATATTTAATAAATTAAGTAACGCTATAACTACTGTTATATTATATATATTATAATTACCAATTAATTTAGTATAATACTCATAATCATTTACTTTAAATATAGTTCCATTCAAAGTTGAACTAATTATATTAAATTTATAATCTCCACTAACTCCATATGTAATATTACGATTATTATCTAAAAGAAAATAATCTTTATATGAATCATCATTATTTACTATAGCAATACCATCTCTAGTCATTTTAAATAATTTTTGCTTTTCAATTAAATAATTTTCCATAGTTTTATGATAATCCAAGTGATCTTGTGTTAAATTAGAAAAAATTACATAATCAAAAGATAAAGTATCTACTCTTCCCATAGATATACCTTGACTACTTACTTCCATAACTACATATTTAATATTATTATCGACGCATTCTAAAAGCATATTATATAGTTCATATAAATTAGGAGTAGTATTATTAGTATCAATTTTTAAATCATTTATATAAAATCCAATTGTACCTATATATGCACATTTAATTCCTAACTTATTTAAGGCTTGATATATAAGAAAACAAGTTGTAGTTTTACCATTAGTACCAGTCATACCTATTAATTTTAATTTTTTAATATTATCATAGTAATTATTTTCTAGATATTCTTTTAAATATTCTTTTGTATTATTAACTACAATTGTATTTACAGTATATGATCCTTCTTCCACTATAACTGTAGATGCTCCAGCTTTAATAGCATCATATACATAATTATGACCATCATCATTTTCCCCTCTTAAGGCTATAAATGTATCACCAGGAACTACTTTTCTAGAATCAATTTTAATTTTCATAATATATACCTCCGTCATATTTTATGAAAATTAATAGAATTTGGGATTAACTTAACATTTATATTTTATAAATTTAAAAAATGTAGAAATTCATCTACATTTTTAATATTTAAAATTATTTTATATTTACAACTGATACAAAGAATGTCTTACTAGCATTATTAGTAGAATAACCTTTATAATTATTAGATAAATCTACCATAGCTTCTGCCTTATTTGAGTACGAAGAAATTAAATTTGAATAATTATATAATTTATTAATACCCTTATTATTAATTTCACTGATACCCATTTTAAGCTTTAATGATCCTTCATTTATACTAGATATTCCATCTACTAGAGTATTTACTTTAGTACCTAATTCATCCATATTTAATATAAATTCATCAATTCCAGCATCAAATTTTGTTGTAGCTACTTTTAAATTTTTAATTACTAATTCTAATTTATTTATTGTTGCATTTGCTTCTATGCTTATTTCATTAAATATACTTAAAGTTCTATCTATAGAATTATTATTAGCTTTAAGAAGTTCTACTAAAGACTTATTATTTTCATCTTTACTTAATATTTCTATATACTTTGTATTATTTGATTTCAATGTTTTTAATGATTCTATTTCTTTACTATACTTAGAAATATCTAAATTACTTTTTTGTGTTTCTAATTCTTCTATTATATTATCAACATTAGTATTTAAAAGAGTAGAATTACTTTTTAATTTAGAAAGTGATTCTTTAGCCTTATCTAGTTTTTGTAACATTAATTTTAATCCATTATCTAATTTTTCTGTACCATCATAAAGTAAGCCTATTTTTTCTTCTATAGTATCCATATTAGTTTTAATAGAAGTAATACCACTCGTTAGTTCTTTAGCTTTATCAAATACATCTACATCTAAAGAATCTGTAAATTTAGGAGTAGATAATAAATATATATTACCTAAATTAAAATTTTTAGTATAAAAACTTACTGTAATATTATCAAAATTATCATCTAAATTTAATGATTCACTTAATCCTGGAGAAGCTATACCTACTACATAATTTCTATTTCCATTAGATACTACTTTACCATGACTTACACTTATATTACTATAGTTTTCATCTAAAGACATAACAGAAGTTACAACAAATGGAGTATATATTGTTTCATTTTTTCCATAAATTCTAACATTATTTTTAAGAGAATTTCTTAAATTTATTTTTATACTTACATTACCTTTTTTACCTATTAAATCTTTTAAATCCACTAATTTACCATCTAAATAATAAGTAATTTTAGTTTGAAGTGGTAATACCTTATTTATCTCTCCTCTATAAAAAATATCATTACCACTACTCTTCCATAAAAGAGTATTATTGTTAAAAGTATATTTTTCATTTCCATTTAAATTAACAATTTTCTCAAGTTCAGAGTAATCTTCTATATCTCCTACATCAGGATTTTTTAGATGATTTACTACTACTACATTTTTAACTTCACCATTACTACTTAAACTAGAATATACAGTTTCTTGTTTTTCTAATGCATATATATTAAATGGTAGAAAAATTAAACTTATAAATAACACATATAATTTTTTCATATTATTTTTCCTCCTTTTTTATAAATAACTTATCAAATACTAGTAATAAACTAGGTAATATAGTTATTACTGATATCATACTTATTATAGAACCACGTGATAATAATTCACATATAGATCCTATCATATCTATTTTTGTATATATAAATACACCTACAGTGGCTGCAAAGAAACAAAGTGCGGATACAATTATTGAACTTACTGTTGTGTTTAATGTTTTCTTCATAGCTTTATATTTATCTTTTTCATTTTTTCTCTCTTCAATATATTTTGTAGAAAGCAATATAGCATAGTCAATTGTTGCCCCAAGTTGGATTGTTCCTACTACTATTGATGATATAAATGGTAAAGATACATTAGTATAATAAGCAATGGACATATTAAAGAATATTGCAAATTCAATTAATGTAACAATGAGTACCGCAAGTGGGAATGATTTTAAAACAAACATCATTATAATAAATATAACTACTATAGATATTGTATTAACCATTTTAAAATCATGATCTGATATTTCTACTAAATCTTTCATAAGCGGTCCCTCACCTGCTATAAGTGCTCCACTATCATATTTTTTTACTACTTTTTCTAACTTACTTATTTGATTATTTAATTCTTCACTTGCTAATTCATACTTTGAGTTAACTAATACTAGATTATATTTTGAATTATTTACTAGTGATTTTAAATTATCATTAAATATAAAGTCAACTCCTTTGGTTATCAATGAACTAGGTGCTAAAACTAAATCTATACCATCAATATTTTTTAAATCAGTAGTTAATTCATTTAAAGAATTACTATCTATATTTTTATCTACTATTATTATATATGGAGTTACTATATTAAATTTTTCTTTTAACTGTTTATTAGCAACTTTAAATGCTAAATCATCTGGAAGAGAATCATCTAATTTATAGTATACCTTATATCTACTATTACCAATAATTACAGGAACTAATAAACAAGCAAATATTAGTAATATTAATTTATGTCTCTTTATTACAAATTCTTTAAGTTTGTTAAAACTTGGAAATATGTTTTTATGTTTTGTTTTATCAATATATTTATCAAATATTAATAACAAAGATGGAAATAAAGTTAAAACTGTTATAAACCCAAAAACTACACCTTTAGCCATTACTATACCAATATCAAGTCCAAGTGTTAATTCCATAAAGCAAAGAGCTAAGAAGCCAGCTACAGTAGTAAGTGCTGAACCTATTACTGACTTAAAAGTATCCTTAATAGCTAAACTCATAGCCTCCTTTGGATCTTTAATAGTATTTTTATGTTGTTCATATTTGTGATATAAAAATATTGAAAAATCCATTGTTACTCCAAGTTGTAATATAGCTGTTATAGCTTTTGTAATATATGAAATATTACCTAAAAATATATTAGTACCTAAATTATATATAATTGCAACTCCTATATTTATTAGAAGCAAAAATGGTATTAAGTATGAATCTGTTGTAATAAGTAATACTGTTAAACAGAAAATAACAGCAATTAATACATAAGCAAATACTTCTTTATTAGATAAATTCATTGTATCTAATACCATAGCGCTCATACTACTTACTTTAGTTGAATCTTTAACTACACTTCTTAATTCTTCAATTGCATCTAATGCTTCTGTACTACTAGAAGATGAAGCTATAGTAGTAAATAATATTGTAGTATTATCTTTATATAATTTATCTTTTATTGAACTAGGTAGCATAGATTCTGGTATTGTTGTTCCAAGTATATCGTATATGCTTAAAACTTCATTTATACCATCTATTTTCTTAATTTTATTTTCAATCTTTAATGCATCACTACCACTCATATTTTCAAGAATAACAAATGCATAAGATCCGACTTTAAAGTCATTAGTTAGTATATTTTCGCCCTTTATTGTATCAATATTATCAGGTAAATATACTAATATATCATAATTTATTTTAGTATTAATATATCCAATTGTTGCTGGAATTAAAAGCAAAATAGATATAATTAATATAAGTAAACTATGATTAGTTATAAAATTTCTAATTTTACTCATAAAATACCTCCATTTACGTGAATATTTTATTCCATATTTTTTAAAATTTAACTAACACTTTTTTTATTTTGTATAATATCCAACATTTTTTGTGAAATGTACCGTTATATAAGCAACTTTTGTTGTTTATATTTACAAAAGTCTTTTTTTGAGTATAATTAGTATTAAGGTGATTTGATGAAAAAGATAGACTTAAGAGTAGTAAAAACTAAGAAAAATTTATATAATAGTTTGTTAAATTTAATGGGTAATAAAACTTTTGAAGAAATAAAAGTATCTGATATATGTGAAAATGCACTTATAAATAGATCAACTTTCTATGCACATTTCAATGATAAGTATGAACTATTATACTCACTTATATCTGATCTTAAAATAGAACTTGAAAGTTTATTAAAAGAAAATGAAAACATTAAAAATACTAAAGAATATTATATTAAAATGATAGAAATATTACTTAATCATATTGATGAAAATATTTATGTATATAGTGCGATTATAAATAATAATAAAAATAGTATTGTTATGGATATGATTTATAATACATTAAATGCTTCAATAAAAGAAAATTTAAGCAAAGAAAAAAGTTTAAATATACCTGTAGATTTTATATCAAGTTTTTATATAGGAGCTGTTATAAATGTAGGTATTGATTATTTAAAAAATCCTAAAGCTAATAGCAAAGAAAAAGTAATTGAATATTTAAATCAATTACTTCCAGATATTATTTACTAATTTAAGGTTTAATTAATGAACCTTTTTTTAGTAAATTTAATATTAATTTATTTTGAGTAGACGTTCCAACATAATTATTTATATTATTTTTATTTGCTATTTTTTCTCTGTATTCAAATGTATACTTTTCATTAATAGACTTTAAGGCATCTACTATTGATACAGAACTACCAGTATATTTTTTAAAGTATGTAATGTTTTCTTTTATTTTTAACTTTTGACCTACATATATAAGATTTTTATTTCTTATATTATTTAATTGTACTATTTCAGATACTGATGTATTAAATTTTTTAGCTATTTTAGTTAAATTATCTCCTTTTACTACTGTATAAATATTATTATTAGTAGTATCAGTAGTAGTTTCTTTTAAATCTTTAGTAATTTTAAAATTATATCCCCCATTATTTTTTATAATCATTGTGTTTAAAATAAAAAGTGCTTTATATACTTCATACTGATTATTAATTATATAAGTTCCATATGCATTTTTATGCCACCCTGAACCAGTAAATTTACCTTTTCCTACTGATAAATGTATATGATTACCTGTTGCATATCCCGTGCTACCTTCACTATAATAAACTTCACCTTGCCTTATTACTTTTCCTACATATAAATCACTTATATTATTATCATGAATTGTCATAATAGTCATATAATCTTTAGTTCCATCTGCATAAAGTACTACATCATTACTTTCAAGCCAAACTGTATTATCAACTGATATTTTTTTTATTGTGCCTGTAAATGGAGCTCTTAAACTATCAATGCCTGAATCTTTTCCTGCTAGATCTATTGATTTATCACCTTTATGTGAAAAATTATTATCTCCTCTTTGAGTTACATTTAGATAATCCATTAATAATACTGCCTTTTCCATCTATTTATCTCCTTTCTTTAACTCCTGTATGAGTTTAGAGACTTCAAGATAAGTTGCATTCGCACGCGCCACATCAACCTTACATTCAGCAATCATATAACAAACTGATGATGCAACTGTACCTATTATTCCAGATATTATTCCAACTGTTCCTCCATATTGTTTAAATACTACAGTTATTGATATTATGTTAGTAAGAAGTGCTACCCAAAATTTTCTAGACTTTAATTTTTCTATCATATCTACCTCCACTATATAATATTAATAATATTATTTTATGAAAATTATAAAGAAACAAAAAAAGTAATATTAATTACTTCTTTTTAAAAATTATAACTATTTTGCTTTAAATAATTATCTCTGTTTTTCTTTAACTTTTCTATATTTTCAGCTCTTGCATATACATATATTTTTGAAATACCATAATCAACTACTTTTTTATCATTTAAATTATTTATAAAATCATTAAGGCTACTTAAAAAATTAAAATTACTATCTAAAATTAAATTAACATAATTTCTATCAGTTATAATATTTAAATTATAATACTTAGAATGCCTTGATACTATTTCTATATCTTTAATATTTTTTTCCATATATGTAACTTCATTATATATAATTAAATTATCATTCATATCAATGTGATTTATATCAGATATATAATATTTAGAATCTACATCACTTACAAAATTAAAATCTTTAATACTAGTAATTATAAAACCTAAGCCTAGACCAATTATTAATACACAAGATATAAATATTAAAGCAATTTTATTTTTATTTGTTATTACATGATCAAAGATAAAATTATATATTACATATAATATTATTAAATTAATAGTTATACAAGATATTAAAGCCATAATAATTCCTATAAAAGTAAGTCCTGATTTAATAATTAAAAACGACATAACAAACATAATTAATAAGAATATTAAAGTAAATATAAAAAACAGTGCTACTAAAAATACAAAAACCTTTACTAATACATATACACATTTAAGTAATCCTTTTATAAAGCCATAACTAGAATCGTTAGGATCTCTTATTATAATTTTTTCCTCGCTTTTATTAATTATTTTTTTACTTTCATCTAAAGTTTTATTTTCATCTATACTATTTTTAGAATCCTTTATAATAACATAATAATCTAAATATCTAGTTTTAAATATATGTACAAATATAACACCACCAAATATTAAAGCAAATATACTATAAAGCATATCTATTAAAGAATATATATGATATGAATAAAAAGGTAATATACCTATAACTCTTTGTACAAATATATTTCCAATAACACCTATAAATAAAAATAGTAGAAATAAAATAATTATTATTAGAAGTTGTTCAAATATACATTTTATTTTTTCCTTAAATTTCATACTAGTAAACATATCAAGTGTTTTTGTTATAAACAATAAAAAGTCATCCATATATATATTAATCTTATTCTTTTTTTCTTTTTTGCTTTTTACTTCTTTTATATCTTGATTTAATAATTCATCTATTTTTAAATTAAATATTTTACAAAGTTGTAAAACTTTGTCCATTTCTGGATATGCTAAATTAGATTCCCATTTTGATACAGATTGCCTTGATACTCCTAATTTTTCTGCAAGTTGTTCTTGTGATAAATTGTTATCTTTTCTTATTTTTTTTAAATTTTCAGATAAGTTCATAAATTCTCCTTTCAAACAAATTATAACCAAATAAACTGGTTGCGAGCTACCAATTTTTAGTTGTTTTTTGTTGAATTTTGGTTGCAAATAATATTATAACAAAAAAAGTACATTTTTTGTACTTTTTAATGATTTGCTAAATCACTTGTCCATTTAAGTGGTTCATATACGCTTCCCATAAACCATATTTCACCTGTATTTTTATTTCTTATCATAAACATATATGGTCTATCAAAAGTAATATCAATTTCTTCTATTGGTACATCAAAACTATAATAAAATAATCCTGATGCTGATCCGTTTCCTCCTACAATTGTAGCTGCTGATGCCTTTATTCCATCTTGTGTAAATTCTATATTTGATTTATGTTTAACATCATTTATAAAAATTCCAGTTTTGCCAATACCGCTTAAATTAGCCTTAGATGAATCAAATACACTTTTAACACCTAGTGATTTTAAATCTTCCATTAAATTTAAATCATATTCAAATTTAAATCTTGGTATGTATCCTGTAATTTTTGTAACTACTTTATCTTTAAAACTTTCATTTTTTAATTCTTTTAAATTACTAACTAATTTTTCTAAATTTTCTTTATCTATATTTTTTATGTATGAATTTAGACTTTCAGTTCTAGGCATAATACCTATATATTGTAATTTAGTACCGTTATATTCCTTTAAATCTTTAGCAAATACTTTTACAGAATCATCTACATATATAGAAAAGTCAGTAGATTTTCCCATAGTCTTGTAATTTTTATTAATATCATTTATATATTTATCTAAATAGTCATTTATAACTTTATTAATATTTTCTTCACTTTTATCACCATTTAAATATTCATTTAAAAAGAACTCATCAGTTTCTGGATCATTTAGATATTCTCTAAATTTTGCACCAACAGTTGCTCTTATTTTATCTTCACCTAATTCATTTACTATATCATAATTATTAAATATTGCCGCAACTTCAAGCCCTGCTATATCATAAGCTATATTTTCAAATTCTTTTGCTAAAACTTCATCCATAGAATATACTGAAGCGTTTTCATACACATATCCATATAAGAAAGAATTACGGTATTCTTCAAAAAATTTTTCATTCCATTCCATATTTATTCCAAGAGCATTTATAAGAGCAAAATTCAATTTTTCAATAGAATTATCCATAAGTGAAGGTATTAAATTTAAAGTCTTTTCTTTTATCCAATTATTTATATTATCAGCATTTGCAAATGAATCGTATATAACCTCTGCATTATATTTACTCATTATTTTATCTATATACTCTTTGTTTATTGATTCCTTAAATGTATCTCTAACAAATAATGCATTTGCAAAAGACATGTTAGCATTATTTATATATTTATTGCCTTTATAATTACCCAATATACTTGATAACTCTAATTTTGTATCTGAAGCTGCACCTTCATTTAACATTGATAATGCATACTTAATTGATAATGGACTATATATCATATTTTTATTATTATTCTCTAGTTTTAAGAAATATAAATCAAAATTTTCAAGTCCATTACCACTCATTTTATATTCAGATTTATACTTTTCTTTATTACAATCAACTACTTTTGTATCTTTTTTATTATTTAAATATAAATATACGCTAAAAGCTATAATAGCTAATAATAAAATTAATATAACTGTTACTAAAACTTTATTTATTTTTTTATTATTCTTTTTTTCTTCCATATTTCCTCCTTACATTATTTAATATATTAAAATTTATTATCCTACACATCACCTACTATCTATACTAATTATACACTTTTTTAAAAAATGCATATATATTTAAATATACTTTTTTATTATATTTATGTATATAGTTATATATATAATTGAAAAACTAATAGCCCCAATAACATCAGTAAAATAATGTACACCCAAATATATACGACTAAAGCCAACTAAAAATATTGTTGATACTAATAATGTAATTAAAATTTTTTTATATTTTTTATTTATATTTGAATTATATATATAATATATTAAAAGTCCATAAAAAGATACTGAAGTCAAGGTATGTCCTGATGGAAAACTATATCCATCTTCCTCTATTAAACCTATACCAACAGGTCTAGTTCTACAAAATATATTTTTTAAAACAAGTTGAAATATTGTTATACATATTAAATCGAGAGCTAAAAACAAACCATATTTTTTATTCTTTAATACAATTAAAATTAATAAATTTATACTTATTACTACTACAGCACTACCTAAATATGTAATAAATTTAATTATATAAGTTAATGTATCACATTTACAACCTGATATAATTTGATATATATAATTATCTATATACATATCTTTTTTATTAAGAACTAAAAAAGATATAATAGAAAAAATGATACCTAAAAATATAATTAAATATAATTTTTTATTCTTCATATAAAAACACTTTCCTAATTAATTTATTTATACATTTTATTTTACAAATAAAATATATAATACTTGCGCCAAATACATTCAATATTAAATCATCTATATCACAAGATCCAGACATAGTTATAAACTGTAATATTTCTATACACAAAACTATAAAACACATTACTATAAAAAATTTATAATATTTATTAATATTTTTAAATATTAAAGGTAAAAACATGCCAAATGGCATAAAAGCGCATAAATTACCTATTATATTTATAGAAAAATTTTTTAAACTTACGTATCCATTTATATATCCATTTGTAAATAGTTTAATTGTTTTAAATGGAACAATATTAAAAGAATATTTCATATAATACTTAAATGTATCTTTATTCCACATAACAACAGACAAACCATTTCTTCCATATATTTCATCAAAAAGGGTTAAAGTACATATTGTTATAATATATATAAGAAAATATAAAATTAAATTATATTTTAGTATTTTTTTACTATAATTAAGTTTATATACTAATATATATCCATTTGTATAAACAAGTATACAAAAGATAAAAAGTAATATTAACCTTACTTGTGTATCAAGATATATATTTGGTGTAAGTCTTACTTTAATACAAAATATAAGTATTATAATAGATATTATGTATAAACTTATAACTATTGCTTTTCTTACTTTATTAGACACATTATCACCCTTATATTTTTTTTATTCTTGTTTCGTTTATTACATTATATCCTAATTTATAATAAAACGTTCTCGCTATATTATTGCTTTTAATATTTGAAACATTAATATATTTAACATTTTTTAATTTTAAAGCTTGTTCCATTTCTCTTACTAACTTTGTTCCTATCTTATTATTTCTATAAGACTTTATAACATATAGTGAATTAATACTAGCCTCTAACTTTAATTTTATTTTATTATCATAATCAATAATTGAATGTATATACCCTACTATAATATTATTTATAACAGCTACTAAAACAACGTCGTTACAACTTAAATGTCTATTGAAGTAAAAAGTTATCTTAACATTCATATTAATATTCTCTATATAGTTTTCACCTTCATATTTTATCAATGATTCAAATAAATAATTTAATTTAGGTATATCTTTTTCTTCTGCATATCTAATTATCATAATTCCAAAGTCCTAACTTTCCTTTAATAGGTATCAAAACATCATACTTTTTTATATCTATAAGTTTCCATGCATAGGTTTGTTTATAATTACTTTTTCTATATACAATTGGATTAATCTTTAATAATTCATTATTAAATTCTTCTGTAACTTCAATACAGTCTACAAGAGTTGCTTCACCTATAATTCCTGAAGGATATTTTAAATTATATAATTCAAATCTTTCAAGCATATCTAAATCAATACCAAGACCAGCATGTATATATATTCTTCCTCTATAATTTGTCTTCCAACTTCTAAATTCATATTCCTTATAACCTTCTATTATTAAAGAGGCCCAAGGCTGTTTTATTGTGAGTGCTTTCATATTATTTTTCTCCTATCTTATTATTTTTATCTATATATGCATTAACGCTAAATGCATTCATATCATTAATTATACGAATTTTATCACTACCACTTACTAGTTTAGTATGATTGTTTTCTTGAAGTGCTGGAATAAAATAATAATCCATAGTACCATCATCATTTAATACTATTTTAAATATTCCAGTATCGACCTTTTCACAATTAAACATAAAATTTCCTAAATTATATATTATTGGTTTGTTTTTATAAAATTCTATGCCTTGAAGCACATGTGCATGTGTTCCTACTATAACATCAGCTCCAGAATCTATATATTCATAAGAAGATTTTGTTTGAACATCTTCTAACTTATGGGATGACTCTTTTCCATAGTGAACTAAAGCTATTACATAATCACTATTTTCTTTTGCCTCTTTTATTACTTCTTTAAATATAGTAGTATCATAACATCTAAGTACCCCACCACTATTATCACTAGCACCTGGAGTTAATATATTTTTTTCAGCACGTGTTGCATTTACAAAAGCAACCTTATATCCGTTAATTATAAAATAATATATTTTTTTTGCTTCTTCTAAATTTCTTCCAGCACCTATATAAGGAATATTATATTCTTCTAAATAATCAAGCGTATCATTAAATGCATCTATACCATAATCATATACATGATTATTAGCTAGTGTCACTAAATTAACTCCCATTTCTTCATACAGTTTAAGTCTATCTTTTGAAGCTCTAAATGTATACATTTTGTTTGGCATTTTTGTACCTCTATTACTTATAGTAAATTCATTATTTACAACAGTAAATGAACTATTCATCATTGATATAATATCGCGTGATAATATACTCTCAATATTTTTAGTTTTATCATATTCTTTCATTATAAACCAATTATCAGCTAAAGATACATCTCCAACAAATAGAATTTCATTTGTATCATCTATAAATGCTATGTTATTCTTATTTTCATATAAATTATTATAATTATCAGTTAGTACTCTTAAGGAATATCCTGTAAGTTTATGAAAAATCAAATCATCATACTCATTTTTGCTTAGATAATCATTAAAATAATTTATATCCACATTATAATTTTTTATAATCCAATTAATAAAATCTTCGTCTATATATTCTTTATTTATTTTAGATACAATATCACTTGTTAATATTGTAGTTTTACTTTGTTTATCTTCTTTAGTTAAATTGTTTCCCCTACAGCTGGTAATACATAGAGATATAACTATTATAAACAAAAATAATACTATTTTTTTGATATTCATATTTTCTATACCACCACTATTATTTTAACAAATTCTGACATAAAAAGCTATATTTAAATTTATATATAAATCTTTATAAATTTATATAATTAATGTATAATATTTTTGGTGATTTTATGTTTAAATATAGTGATTCAAATAAAAGATATTATACTCTTGATTATTTTTATAAGCATAAATTTAATTCTAAAGTTTTTAAAGTAAGTCTAAATGCTGGATTTACTTGTCCTAATAAAGATGGTAAAGTAGGAACTAAAGGATGTATTTATTGTTCTAAAAGTGGTAGTGGTGAATATGGTGGGAATGTCTTAGATGACTTAGTAACACAATTTAATAAAGTTAAAGAAATGATGTTAAAAAAATGGCCAAAAGCTAAATATATTGGATATTTTCAAGCAAATACAAATACATATGCTAAAGTAAACGTATTAAAAGAAAAATATGAAAAAATACTATCTCTTGATAATGTTGTTGGATTAAATATTGCAACTAGGCCAGATTCAATTACCGATGAATGTTTACTTTATTTAGAAGAGTTATCAAAAAAAACATACTTAACTATTGAACTTGGACTTCAAACAATACATGAAAAAACATCTAAACTTATAAATAGATGTCATACACTTGATTGTTTTTATAACATGGTAAAAAAATTAAGAGAAAAAAACATTAATGTAGTAGTACATATAATAAATGGATTACCATATGAAACTAAGGATATGATGATTGATACAGTTAAATATTTAAGTCATTTAGATATACAAGGAATAAAAATACATATGCTATCGATTCTTAAAGATACCGAGCTTGAAAAACTTTATAATAAGGAACATTTTGATATTTTATCTAGAGATGATTATATCAACATAGTATGCGATCAATTAGAATATTTAAGGGAAGATATTGTAGTTAATAGAATTACTGGAGATCCTAAAGTAGATGATTTAATAGAACCAAACTGGTTGATAAAAAAAGTAACTATATTAAATGATATAGATAAAGAATTAAAAAGAAGAAATTCATATCAAGGAATAAAATACAAAAAGGGATAATAAACTTGAAATATTTGTTAGCAATCTTTTTATTATAAGTTATATTAACAAAACAACAACCAAAAAAGTTGTTGTTTTATGCTATTTTATATTTAACATAACTACTAGAAAATTCTTTTGATTTTCCTTTGAAAGTTGTTTTAAATTGATATTATTTTTTTATCTAAGACAAGTTTTATTCTTTACAATTATATTTTTAAAGCAATTAAATTAAATCTCTTACATTTCTTCTACGGTATCTAAATAATATTCATTATTTTTTATTTTATATAATAATTTAAGTTTATAAGAATCTCCCACTTTTATATTAATATCATCTATATCTTTTATTATTAAAGATATATTTAATATTATATCAGTTTTATTAGAATCATAATATGAATCTATTTTATATTCATATTTACCCATTACTTTATTTTCTTCAATTTGATATAGATAATTATCATTATATTCTTCTTCTATACTGTATAAGCTAGAAACATTATCAATATTATATAAACTAGCTATTTGGAGCACATCTGCCTTATTTATTGTATAACAAAAATTTAAATTATTTTTACAATAAGAATAATCTTCTCCTTCTAATTGTCCTAATAATTCAGTCTTATATGCATATAAAAATATTATTTTTCTTTTTATATCTGATGAAAAGTCAGATATTTTACCATTATTATCTTTAAGTAATAATAATAAATCATAATTACTGTAATTATTTATTCCTTCTTTATCATTAAGATTTATTATATTTAAAAGTTTATTTAATACATTAGCATCTATACTATCTATACTATCCACTTTATCTATATTATTTTTATTAGTGTTTTTATCTATATTTTTGTTATATATTAAACCTAATGATATACATAATGTTATAAAAACAATTATTAAAATTTTTTTCATAAAATTTATTTATTGAAAATAATCCTATAAGAATTATTTTCTATTACCTCTCTACTAAAGTTAATTTTACTTGCTACTATACTATTAATTTTATTAATATAATCAGAATCTGCATTTACATCTAGACCTAGATATGTATTTGTTGTAGAATTATATCTTCCCTTATTTGTAATCCAAGATCTATTACCAAAAATAGCTAAGCCTTCACTAGTACTTAAAATATCAGTACCAGCAAAAAGTCTTGAATCATAATTAACGCCAAATAAATTATAAACCGTAGGTAATACATCAGGTGAGGCGCTTACTTTATCTATTTGTACTTTATCCATTTTATTATTCCATATTATTAATTTGTTGTGATTTACTTCAAAATTTGAATCTCTTTCATATTTAGATATTTCATTTATTTCAGATATACTTAGTGCATAAGGATAATGATCAGCTAATAAAACAATAACAGTGTCATCAAGAATATTAGCAGCCTCTAATTTATCTATTAATAATTTAAGACTATTATCTAATTCTATTTGTGTTGCTATGTATGCTTTTACTGGCTCTGAATAATTTAAATTAATAACCTTATCTTTATTTTTTCTAGCCATAGAATTTCCACTAAAAGAATATCCAAAGTGTCCAGATACAGTCATATAATATGTCATAAATTTATCATCATTTATATAATCACTAACTGTTGCATCGATCATTTCTACATCACTTTGTGGCCATTTTTTACAGTTTATTAGATTATCTAAACCTAAATAACAAGCTTTAAAATTATCAAATCCTAAACTTTTTAAATATTTATTTCTATCTTGAAAGTATCCTGAATTATTGTGATAAGCATATGTTTTATATCCCATATTTTTAAAAACATTAGCTATTCCATATTCAAAATAATTATTACCGCTTCTCCATTTATATAATATAGATTTATCTGGAATTAAACCTGTTAAAGCTTGAAATTCCCCTCCTATTGTACTTAAATAATTAGGTGTATAATAATTATTAAATATAAATCCGTTATTTGTTAATTTGTATAGAGTTGGAGTTAATTCTTCACTTATTGCAATTTCATTAAATGATTCAGCTACAATAAATATTAAATTCTTATCTTTAAACATTCCTGTATATTTATTTTTTAATGTACCAGTATTATTATTAATATAATTATATACATTTTTACTTAATGTAGAATTAAGTGATTCAAGGTTTAAATCACTCGTATTATATTCATACTTTATATCTGCATTTTTTATCACTTTATCTTTAAGTGAATTATCATTATCAGCTTTATCTTTGTAATCTAAAACTATTTCATTAAAGCCAAATATTGTTCTTTTAAAATCTATATAATATGAATTTAATACTCCAAAATTTTGTATATTTAAATCTCTCTCATCAATTTTATAATATAATGAATAATACGATATATATTCTTTATTATTTATATTTATAAATATTATTAATGATACTATAGATATTAAACCTAAACCCAATAATATTAATATAGATTTAAATTTTTTAATATATATATTTAAATCTATTTTTTTATTTAATACTAATACTATTATTATAGGTATTAATATTATAATTAAATATAATAAATTATTAGTAATAGCTTTTAATACATCTTTTTTAAAATTTAATACTTGATCAGATAATCCAAGGAGCGATAAGCTAAAAAACACTTTAAATGTATTTTTAAATACAATCTGTATAGCAAATAGCATGTATATTATTATATATATTATATATCTAAGTATATTATTTGCTTTTTTACTAAACATATTAGTTAAAATAGTTATAATGGATGAAATAAATAAGCTATATAACATTATAGCAATAAAACTTTTAATTTTATAAACATTAATTATTAATACCTTAAATAATATCTCCATTAAGAATATTAATATAAAATTTATTAAGTAATTTATTAAAACTTTCTTCATAATACTACACCTCTATATTAATTTTAACACAAAAATTATAAATATAAAAGAAATAAGGCAAGTTAGCCTTATTTCTTTATTATAATTAATCTAATAATTCTTGTTCAAGTGCTTCAAGTGGCTCTTCTTTTAATCCTTCAAGCTCTAAATCATAAGTTGCTTTTCTATATCTTTTAGCACCTGTTCCTGCAGGTATTAATTTACCTAATATAACGTTTTCTTTTAATCCTTCAAGCTTATCAACTTTTCCATGAATTGCAGCATCAGTTAAGATACGAGTTGTCTCTTGGAATGAAGCTGCTGATAAGAATGAATCAGTTTCTAGAGACGCTTTTGTAATACCAAGAAGTACTGGTCTACCTGTTGATGGTCTCTTACCTTCAAGAATTAACTCTTTATTTACATCAGTAAATTTATTTATATTAACCATTGTACCTGGTAAGAATAATGAATCACCAGAATTTATTATTTTGATCTTAGAAATCATACGTTTTGCGATTATTTCAACGTGTTTATCTGAAATATCAACACCTTGACTTCTATATACTTTTTGCGTTTCAGAAAGAATATATTGTTGTGTAGAAATTGGGTCTGTTACAACTAGTAATTCTTTAGGACTAATAGCTCCATGTGTTAATTTTTGACCAGCTTTAACTTCTTCGCCTTCTACTACACTTAATTTAACACTGTAATTAGTTACATGCTTACGTGTTTCAACATCATTTTTAATATATACAATATATTTTCCGTTTTCTTCTTCTATTTTAGTTATTACACCATTAATTTCAGCAATTGTTGCTTTACCTTTAGGGTTACGTGCTTCAAATAATTCTTGAACACGAGGTAAACCTTGAGTAATATCATCTCCAGCAACTCCACCTGTATTAAATGTTCTCATGGTTAACTGTGTACCTGGTTCTCCTATTGATTGAGCAGCCATAATACCAACAGCTTCGCCCTCTTCAACTATTTGACCAGTTGCAAGGTTTCTACCATAACATTTTTGACAAACACCGTGTTCTGTCCTACAAGTTAAAACTGTTCTAATAGGAACTTTTGTAATTCCTGCTGCAATTATTTTATCAGCTAATTGTTCAGTAATATATTCATTTCTATCACAAATAACTTCTTTTGTTTCTGGATGTAATATTTTTTTATTTGTAAATCTACCAACAATACGATCGTGTAATGATTCAATAACAGTACCATCTGCATCATTAATAAATGCTTCTGCTAAAGTTCCAGCTTCAGTACCACAATCAATTTCCCTTACGATTATATCTTGAGATACATCAACTAAACGACGAGTTAAGTATCCTGCATCTGCTGTCTTTAAGGCTGTATCAACTGCACCTTTACGAGTACCATGTGTTGATAAGAAGAATTCAGAAACTGTAATACCCTCACTAAATGATGATATAACTGGGATTTCTTCTGATTGACCATTTGGCTTAGAGAACAATCCTCTCATACCAACTAATTGTGTATAAGAACCCATATCTCCACGAGCCTTAGAAGTCATCATAATACAAATTGGATTATCTTTATCTTCTTTTACCATAGATTCAAGTTCAGAAGTAATTTGTTTTTTAGTATCTGTCCATATAGATACAACTTTTTGATATCTTTCATCTTCTGTTATTAAACCACGCTTAAATTGTTTATTTACTTGATCTACTAAAGCTTGACTATTAGCTATTATCTCTGGTTTTTTCTTAGATTCCTTAATATCGCTTATAGCTATACTTATTCCAGATAATGTTGAATACTTAAATCCTAAGTCTTTTAACTTATCTAGCATTACTGAAGTTTCAGTAGTTTGATAACGTTTATATATTTGAGCAATTAATTTAGATAATACTCCTTTATTAAATGCATCAGTTAAAGGCATTTTTTTAATTGCTTCTTTAATGTCTTCTCCTCTCGAAATAAAATATTTTTCAGGAGTACAAGATTCAATATTCTCGCTAGTTCCCTCAGCTATATATTGGAATGTATCTGGGAATATTTCATTAAATAAAAGTTTTCCTGGAGTAGTCACTAAATATTTATCTTTATATTTATCTAAGAATATTTTATGTCTAAATGAGCTTACTGGAAGAGCAATTCTAGTATGGAGAGTGATTTCACGTCTTTCATAGCTCATTAATGCTTCGTTTGCATCTTTAAATACTCTACCTTCACCAGGTAATCCTGCTTTTTCTATTGTTATATAGAAGTTTCCTAAAACCATATCCTGTCCTGGTGTTACGATTGGCTTACCATCTGATGGTTTTAAGATATTATTTGCACCTAACATAAGAATTCTTGCTTCTGCTTGAGCCTCTGTTGTAATAGGTACATGGACTGCCATTTGGTCTCCATCGAAATCCGCATTAAATGCAGTACATACAAGGGGATGAAGACGTATTGACCTTCCCTCAATTAATTTTGGTTCAAATGCTTGAATACCAAGTCTATGAAGTGTTGGAGCACGGTTTAACATTACAGGATGCTCCTTAATTTTTTCTTCAACTACATCCCATACTTTAGGATCTTGGTTTTCAATCATACGTTTTGCTACTTTTATATTACTTGCTATTTCTTTTTGAACTAATCCATTTATAACATGTGGTTTAAATAACTCTAAAGCCATTTCTTTTGGTATACCACATTGATACATTTTTAGACTTGGTCCAACAACGATAACACTACGTCCAGAATAATCTACACGTTTTCCAAGTAAATTTTGACGGAAACGTCCTTGTTTTCCTTTTAGCATACTAGCTAGTGATTTTAATGGTCTATTACCAGCACCAGTTATATTTCTACCACGTCTACCATTATCAAATAAAGCATCTACAGCTTCTTGTAGCATACGTTTTTCATTTTGTATTATTATTGATGGCGCTCCTAATTCCATTAATTTCTTTAGACGATTATTACGGTTAATAACACGTCTATATAAATCATTTAAATCTGAAGTAGCAAATCTACCACCATCAAGTTGAATCATTGGTCTAAGTTCAGGAGGTATAACAGGTAAAGCAGTTAGTATCATCCATTCAGGACGATTACCAGATTCCTTAAATGCATTAAGTACATCTAAGCGTTTTATTAAACGAATTCTTTTTTGGCTTTGTGAATCTTTTATGTTTTCAATTTCTTCTTTTAATTCATTTACTTCTTTATCAAGGTCTACTTGCTCAAGCAATTCTTTAATTGCTTCTGCTCCCATACCAACTCTAAAACTATTTCCATATTTTTCATAATAGGCGCGATAATCTTTATCAGAAATAGTTTGTTTCTTCTCAAGAGGTGCATCTCCTGGATCTAGAACTACATAACTTACAAAGTATAATACTTCTTCTAGATCTCTTGGTGACATATCAAGAACCAATCCCATTCTTGATGGAACACCTTTGAAAAACCAAATATGGGATACTGGAGTTGCTAACTCAATATGTCCCATACGCTCACGACGTACTTTAGAACGAGTTACCTCAACTCCACATCTATCACATATTATATTTTTATATCTTAATCTTTTATATTTACCACAAGCACATTCAAAATCTTTAGTTGGACCAAATATTTTTTCACAATATAATCCGTCTCTTTCAGGTTTCAATGTACGATAATTAATTGTTTCAGCTTTTTTTACTTCACCATATGACCATGAACGAATTTTCTCAGGTGAGGCGATTGAAATTTTTAATCCTTCAAAACTATTAACATCCATTATTCATCGTCCCCTTCCTCAATATCATCAATATCTATATTATCTATTTCATCCATATCGTAAGTATCATCTTCTATATCATCATCATCAAAGCTTTCATCTTCATACTCTATTTTATCATTTTCTTCATAATCATCATCTAATTTATCTTCAAATTCTTCTAATGATTCTTCAGTAGATTCTTCAGTTACTAATTTTGATTTAACTTTATCAGTATTTTCTGATACTATTCCTTCATCTTTATCTGCTTCTTCTAAGTCTTTAAGCTCTACAAAGTTTCCTTGTTCATTTAAAACTGTTATATCAAGTCCTAATGCTTGGAATTCTTTAATTAAAACTCTAAAGCTTTCTGGAATTCCTGATTTTGGTATTGGAAGTCCTTTTACCAAAGCTTCATAAACTTTAACACGTCCTGTAACATCATCTGATTTAATAGTCATCATTTCTTGTAAGACATGTGCAGCACCATAAGCATATAATGCCCAAACTTCCATTTCTCCAAATCTTTGACCACCAAATTGAGCTTTACCTCCAAGAGGTTGTTGTGTTACTAAACTGTATGGTCCAGTAGATCTTGCGTGTAGTTTATCATCAACCATGTGGTGTAGTTTAATCATATACATAACACCTACACTTATACGGTTATCAAATGGTTCACCAGTACGTCCATCGTAAAGTATTGTTTTTCCATCCTCATCAATTCCAGCTTCTTTTAATGCATCTATTATTTCTTCTCTATTTGCACCACTAAATACTGGAGTTGCTACGTGGATACCAAGTTTTTTAGCTGCAATACCTAAATGCATTTCTAGAATTTGTCCAATGTTCATACGACTTGGAACTCCAAGTGGATTAAGTAGTATGTCAACTGGGGTACCATCTGCTAGATATGGCATATCTTCTGAAGGTAATATTAATGAAATAACACCTTTATTACCATGACGTCCTGCCATTTTATCTCCAACTGTTATTTTACGTTTTTGAGCTATATATACACGAATTATTTTAGATACTCCTGCTGGAAGCTCATCTGTGTCTTCCTTAGTAAACACCTTAATATCATGTACTATACCTTCACCACCATGTGGAACACGAAGTGATGTATCTCTTACCTCACGTGTTTTTTCTCCAAATATAGCATGTAATAGTTTTTCTTCACTAGTAAGCTCTGCCATACCTTTTGGAGTAACTTTACCAACTAAAATATCATCATCATGTACCTCAGTACCAATTCTGATTAATCCATTTTCATCTAGATTTTTACGAGCCTCTTCTGAAACATTTGGAATATCTCTTGTAAATTCTTCAGGTCCTAATTTTGTATCTCTACATTCAATTTGATAATCTTGAATATGAATTGATGTATAAACATCATCTCTAACTAATCTTTCATTTAGAATAACAGCATCCTCATAGTTATATCCGTTAAAGTTCATAAATGCTACTGTAACATTTCTACCTAATGCCATTTCTCCTAAATCAGTACTTGGTCCATCAGCAATAACTTGACCTTTTTTAACAGTATCATTTACATGTACAATTGGTCTTTGATGATAACAAGTACCAGCATTACTTCTTTCATAACCATTTAAATAGTATGTATCTACACCACCAACAGTTCTTACTAATATTTTTTCTGAATCTGCATAATCTACTATACCATCTGCTTTAGCCATTATTACGGCTCCACTGTCTCTTGCACTTATAGCCTCAATACCAGTACCTACAATTGGAGCTTCACATTTTAATAATGGAATAGCTTGACGTTGCATGTTAGCACCCATTAAAGCACGTTTACCATCATCGTGTTCAAGGAATGGAATTCCAGCTGTTGTTATAGATACAACTTGTTGACTTGATACGTCTATATAATCAACATCTTTACTATTTATCATAATATTTTCGCCACGGAAACGAACTGGTACTCTTGAATCAACAAAGTTATCGTTTTCATCTAATTTAACAGTAGCTTGAGATATATGATAATCTAATTCTTCATCTGCAGTCATATACTTTATTTTGGATGTTAAATGACCATTTTCTACTTTTCTATATGGAGTCATTATAAATCCATAATCATCTACTCTTGCATAACTTGCAAGCGATGTAATAAGTCCTATATTTGGTCCTTCTGGAGACTCAATTGGACAAAGTCTTCCATAATGTGACGGATTAACGTCACGAACTTCCATTCCAGCACGATCCCTTGAAAGTCCACCAGGCCCAAGAGAACTTAAACGACGTTTATTAGCTAACTCTGCAACTGGATTCGTTTGATCCATAAATTGTGATAATTGACTTGATCCAAAGAATTCTTTTATTGCTGCAGTCAAAGGTCTTATATTAATTAAAGTCTTTGGTGTTACCTCATCTAATTCTTGAGTACTCATTCTATCTCTAATTACTCTTTCAATTCTAGATACACCGACTCTAAATTGATTTTGTAAAAGTTCTCCTACTTGTCTTACACGACGATTAGATAAATGATCTATTTCATCATAAGATCCAACACCCTCATGTAAATTTAAATAATAAGACACTGATGCATATACATCTGAAATTGTAAGTCTTTTTACATCAATATTTTGATCATTACCTATAATTTTTATTACTTTTTCTTTATTTTTTTTAGAATATACTTTAACGATTTGTACCTTATTATAAGCATCTAATTCATCATTAATTAAAACTTCACGAACTCCATATCCTGATTCCATAATAGGTTTTAATTGTTCTAATACTTCCTTAGTTACTAAAGTACCTTTTTCAAACTTAAGTTCTCCATCTACTTTAATATCCTCAGCAAGTACGCAATCATATAATCTGTCAATTACATTTAGTTTTCTATTAAACTTATAACGTCCAACACGAGCTAAATCATATCTAAATGCATCAAAAAATCTAGATATTAACTGATTTTTAGCACTATCTAAAGTACTAGGTTCACCAGGTCTTAATTTAGAATGTATATCTATTAAAGACTCATCTGTATTTTTATTTGCATCTTTTTCTATTGTACGCATTAAATAATCATCTTCACCAAATAAATCAATTATATCTGCGTCACTAGAAAGTCCTAAAGCTCTAAGTAAAGTAGTTACTGGAACTTTACGAGTTCTATCAATTCTACAATATATTGCATCTCTAGCATCTGTCTCAAATTCAAGCCATGTACCTCTTGTAGGTATTATTTGAGATGTAATAATATGTTTTCCGTTTTTCTTGTCTATTTCACGTGAAAAATAAACACTTGGTGAACGAACCAATTGTGATACAATAACACGTTCTGCTCCATTGATTATAAATGTACCACTTTCAGTCATTATAGGCATATCGCCTAAATATATATCTTGCTCTTTAACCTCTCCTGACTCTTGATTAAAAAGTCTTGCTTGTACCTTTATAGGTGCAGCATATGTTGCATATCTGTCTTTGCAACCTTTAATTGAGTATCTTGGCTCTTCAAAAGAATAATCTCCAAATTCTAATGTCAAATTTCCAGTAAAGCTTTCAACTGGAAAGATATCATCGAATACTTCTTTTATACCTTCAGTCATAAACCAATCATATGACTTTTTTTGAATTTCCAACAAATTGTTTAATTCAATTGCATTTTTAGTTTTTGCATAACTTCTTCTCTCACGGTAATCACCGAATTTTTTAACTGTATAAGCCACTCTTTCACCCCATAAACTATATTTTCTAGTAAACACATATTAAGCAGAATAATATATGCCGCCAATTTATAATTTTACACGAATTCATTCAATAAGTCAATATTTTTCACAGCTTATAATGAAAAATCCTCCACTTTTATTTAATATTTTAACATTATAAAATTCGCCTAAATCCCTCATTGTACTTTTAGCACCTTGATCCTTGTTTATAACAAAGATAAGCTTACCTTTTTCATTTAGATAATCCTTAGCTCCTATAAGTATTTCATAAAGTATTTTTTTACCCACTCTAATAGGTGGATTTGTAATAATATAATCATATTTCTTGTCCACATTTTCATATACATTACTTTTAAATATATTTACACTTACTTTATTCAACATTGCATTTTTACGTGCTAGTAAAAGGGCTCTTAAATTTATATCAACCATATCTACATCAGAATTTGTTTTCGAACTTACAACTATACCGATAGGTCCATATCCACATCCAAAATCTAATATATTACCTTTGATTTCTTCATAATTTAAAGATTCAAGCAATATTCTTGTACCATAATCTAGTCCCTTTTTTGAGAAAACATTATTATCTGTTTTAAACACATAAAGGCTACCACAAACTTCTGCCTTTGTTGTAACCTCTTTGCTTTTTACATCTGGATTTTCCGAAAAATAGTAAGACATTTTATCACTTTCCTTACTAATTAATTATAATCAAGATACGTCGAAAGCCCATACTATAAAAGTACAGGCTTAGACCATTATAAATTAATTATTTTAATTCAATAGTAGCGCCAGCTTCTTCAAATTTAGCTTTCATTTCTTCAGCATCACTTGCAGAAACTTTTTCTTTAATAACTCCACCGTTATCAGCTATAGCTTTAGAATCTCCTAAACCTAATCCAGTTATTTCTTTAATTAATTTAATAACTGCGATTTTGTTTCCACCAGCACTTGCAAGTACTACATCAACAGTACTTGGTCCTTCTTCTTTAGCATCGCTTGCTACTGGTGCAGCTACAGCTACAGCACTTGGATCAACACCAAATTCTTCTTTCATTAAATCTACTACTTCTTTAATCTCTAAAAGAGTCATTTCTTTTAGTGAATCAATAATTTCTTTTGCACTTAATTTTGCCATAATTTATCTCTCCTTTCAATATATAATTAACCTTCTAAATTTTTACTATGTAAATCTAAGCAAATTGCAAAGTCTTTTGGAATAGCAAGTAATCCACTTGCAAACATTGTAAGTAAACCTTCTCTTGATGGAATAGTTGCTAATTTCTTTAGTTCATCTAATTCTGTTACCTTACCATCTACGATACCAATCTTCATAACAAGTTTATCGTGTTTTTTAGAAAAATCATTAACTATTTTAATTGGTTCAATGATGTCTTTACCAAAAGCAACAACCTTTGGCCCATTAAGTTCGCTTTCTACATCTATATTTAATTCTTTTAAAGCACGTGCTACTAAAGTATTCTTATAGATTTTAAGCTCTGAATCAGACTCTCTAAGTTTTCTTCTAAGTTCCATAGTTTCACTTACAGTTAGACCATTATTATCTAAAAATATAAATGAACTAGATTCTTTAACATTATTAGTTATTTCATCAATAATTGATTGCTTACCAGCTAATATTTTTGGATTTGCCATAAAACACCTCCTAATCTTTTAGACCGATTAAAAAATTCCCTACTAACCGTAGGGAATTGAACTTTATAAACAAGTTCCTCGGTAGGATTATTAAGATTTCTCCCCTACTGTCTACGGTACTATCTTTCCAACAAACTGATTATATCACAGTTTATTATGTTTGTAAATACTAATTTTCAAAACTATTTGCATCAACTTTAATACCAGGACCCATTGTAGTTGAAATTGCTATATTTAAAATATATTTTCCTTTTACTGCACTAGGTTTAGTCTTATTAATCAATGATACAAAAGAACTTATGTTTTCTACTAATTTATCTTCATCAAAAGACACTTTACCAACTAATACTGCAACGTTTCCAAAAGAATCAGTTCTATACTCAACACGACCTTTTTTAACATCACTTACAGCTTTAGCAACATCCATAGTAACTGTACCAGTCTTTGGATTTGGCATTAAACCTTTAGGTCCTAAAATACGTCCAATTTTACCTAAAGCAGGCATCATATCTGGAGTAGCTATCATAGTATCAAAATCAAACCAACCTTCGTTTGATATTTTATCTATCATATCAACATCGCCAACATAATCAGCTTGAGCCTCTTTCGCTTCAGTAGCTTTTGCTCCTCTTGCAATTACTAAAACCTTCTTAGTTTTTCCAATACCATTTGGAAGAACTGTAGCTCCTCTTAATTGTTGATCAGCTTTTTTAGTATCTAGATTTAATCTTAATACTAATTCTACTGATTCATCAAAGTTAGCTACTTTAGTATCTTTTAATAATTTTACTGCATCAGTTATAGAATAAGCTTTACCTTTTTCTACCTTACTAGCAGCCTCTAAATATTTCTTTCCTCTTTTCATAATTACCTCCTTTATTTATTTTTTGATAATTTATTGACTATGAAAAGCGGAATTCTTGTCAATATTATATCAATTTAATTATATAATTATTCTTCTACCTTAACGCCCATATTCTCGGCAGTACCTTTTACAATACTCATAGCTTCTTCTATTGAATAGCAATTTAAATCTGGTAATTTAATTTCAGCTATTTCTTTTAATTGAGCTTGACTCATTGTACCGACAATTTCCTTAGATCCTTTTGTTGAACCTTTTTTAACATTACAGATCTTCTTTATTAAGAATGCTGTTGGTGGAGTTTTAATTACGAATGTAAAACTTCTATCATCATATATAGAAATTACTACTGGTAATATATCTCCAATTCTATCTTTAGTTGCATCATTATATTTTGTACAGAATTCTTGTAAATTAATTCCTGCTGGACCTAATACAGTTCCTACTGGAGGAGCTGGTGTTGCTTTTCCTGCTGGAATTTGTAATTTAATTTCTTTTACTAATTGTGCCACGAAAAACACCTCCTATTAATTTTCGCTTTTCGTTGTGGTCCAAATGCTCCGCTTCCTAGAATAATCTAGCAATTAGCTCCCACAAAAAACTATATAAACATATAGCCTTATAAATATAACATATTTTTTTTATTTTGTAAACACTTTTTTATTTTTTTTCTTATTTAGAAAAATAAGTATAATTGTTACTATTAATATAACTAATACCGTTAAAGATATTTTTATAATTAATGTTTTTTTATCCATCTTCGTACTATAATTATCTTCTATAGATATAACTTGCCTAATATCCTGTTCTGAAATTATTTCCTTTTTATTATTTTCTACGCCAAACACAGTGTTTACGTTAAAAGCTAACAAAAGTACTATAGTAATAAATATCATTTTTAATTTTTTCATTTTATTCTCCTTAATTTTCATATAAAATATCTATGTCTACATAACCATCTATTCCATCTATTTTACCATTAGAACACATTTGCCACATTTTATATTTTCCTTTATATGTAGTTTTATCTATATAATGAGCAAGCCAAGTATCATATTTATCATTTTGCCATATATATTCTAAATAATACTTGCTACCATAAAGCATAGCATCATATCCGTTTGTTTTAAGCTCATCTAAATATGCATAAGCTATATTTGTTAGTTTATTAAAACTTACTTTATAACTATTAAACGATTTAAAATCTTCCCAGTCAAATGCAACAGGTAATGTTATCTTATAACCTTCTATATTTTTTATAACCCATCTTGCATCTTCTCTTGCCTCTTCTAAGTTGCTTGCATATGAATAAAAATATATACCAACATCTAACGAGGCAGATAAAGCTCCTTCTATATTTTGTTTAAATTTAGGATCTAATACAAAATTATTATTAATATCTCTAGTACCAACTCTAATCATAACAAAAGACACTCCTAAAGATTTAATTTTATTAAAATCTATATTACCCTGATATTTGGATATATCAAGTCCTATCTTAGTTTTATCAGTTTTATGTATTTTATATACATCATTAAAATCAGTATAAGTATTATTATAAGTTTTTTTATTTTCTTTTTGCTTTACTAATAGATTAAATTTTTTTACTGTTTTATTATTATAATTATCAGTCGCAATAAAAGATAATGGATAACTACTAATAGTATTTAGGTCATAATATCCTTCTATTATACATTTTGGCTCATCTGTTAAATCATCACCACATAATATATCATCTATAAGAGTATCTGGACTATTTACATAAACACTATAATTATCTGAAAGCATTATAAACGGTGGGGTTACATCTTTAACCTCAATATTAAATTTATATGATACTTTTATAGAATCATCATTAATGTATGAAAGATTTATTTCTTTAACTCCAAGACTACTAGTATCAATTTTAAAATCATCATATTTTCCATTTATACTTTTAATAAAATCCGATACTTTCACATCACTTTTATATGGTATAGTTAATTCTGAATTAAGTTCCACTAGTATCTTTGCATGTTTTATTTTATAATTCTCATAAATATTATAAGATATTATTAAAATAAGCATAATTAATATAAATATTACTATAAACTTAATTATATTCTTTAATTTCATAAATTCACCATATTAATTATACAAAAAAAAGACAATTTATGATAGTCTTTCTTTACTATATTATTAATTATGCTTTTTCTATTTCATTAAATAATACTTCAACAATAGTTTCTTGTCCAAATAAATCAAGCGCTACTTCTATCTTTTGATTAGCCATATCAATTTGTTTAACTTTACCAAACATATTTGCAAAAGCACCACTTATTACCTTAACAGTATCTCCTTCGTTAATTTCATTAACTACATCAATTCTGCTCATTCCCATATTTCCAAGGATTTTATCAACTTCCATTTTTGTAAGTGGGAATGGTTTTGCTCCTTTACCACTTGAACCTATAAATCCAGTAACACCTGGAGTATTACGAACAACAAACCAAGCTTCATCAGTCATAATCATTTCAACTAAAATATATCCTGGGAACATTTTAGAATCTTTTTCTGTTTCTTTGCCATTTTTTACAACTATTTCTTTTTGTGACGGTACAACTACACGAAAGATATAGTCTTCCATTCCCATGGATGAGGCTCTCATTTCTAGTTTTTCTTTTACCTTATTCTCATGACCTGAATAAGTATTAACAACATACCATTCTTTTTCCATTAACTAAACACCTTCACAATCGCACTAAGTATACCATCTATACAAGAAAAATATACCATAAAGAATCCAATAATTAATATAGTTGCGAAAGAAAATGTAATCATTTCTTTCTTTTTAGGCCATCTAACTTTTTTCATTTCTTTTTTTACACTTACAAAGAATCTTGCAATACTTTTCATATATACACCTTCTATTTATTTAAAATAAAAACACCGTCTGTGTCTAATTAAATACTAACACAACTTAATAATTATGTCAATATTATTAAATTATTTTTTATATTTTACGTCTTAATTTAGTTAGATATTGTTTGAAATAACTTTTTTTGATAAAATAAAATTGGAGGTATTTATGAAATATAAAAGAGTTTTACTTAAATTAAGTGGTGAAGTACTTTCACTTGATAATAAAGGTATTGATTTTGATTCAGTTTTAAAAATATGTGAAGAAATCAAAGAATGCAAAAAATTAGGCGTCGAAATTGCAATCGTTGTTGGCGGTGGAAATATTTGGAGAGGAAGAACTCATAAAAATATGGATTCTTGTATTTCAGATCACATTGGTATGCTTGCTACTACAATGAATGCTTTAGCTCTTAATTCTGGATTTACACAATTAAATATAGAGTCAAGAGTACAAACAGGAATTGAAATGCGAGAAATTGCAGAATTTTATATTAGAAATAGAGCCATAAGGCATTTAGAAAAAGATAGAATAGTTATTTTTGGTTGTGGGACTGGTAAGCCTTTTTTCTCAACTGATACAGCAGCAGCCCTAAGAGCAGCCGAGATTAATGCTGATATAATTTTAAAAGCTACAAATGTAGATGGAATATATACAAGTGATCCTAAGCTAAATGAAAATGCTACTATGTACTCAGAAATATCATACTTAGATGTTTTAAATAATAAATTAAATGTTATGGATTCTACTGCTACTTCATTATGTATGGACAATAATATTCCGATATTAGTATTTAATGTTAATAAAAAAGGTAACTTGTTAAAAGCTATAAGTGGTGAAAAGATTGGAACTTTAGTTAAATAGTTCCAATCTTTTATTCTATAACATTTTCTTCTAAATTAGCTATATTATATCCTTTCGATCTAATATATATTATTATAGTAGACAATTCTTTTTTTAGTGAAGAATTAATATTAAATGAAAGAAGTGATCCAGGTTCTATCTTGTCTTTAACATCTGAAAAAGGATTTTTTTCACTTATTTCTACAGGAACAATAGTATAGTTATTTTTAAGTGCACATTCATTTAAATTACTATCATTATAATTAACATTATAACAAAATCCATGCTTTTCTTTATTAACCTTTTTTATTACCATATTCATCCATTCATAATTAGAAATACTATAATCATCTAAAAGTGGAGACACATTATGTCCATCCTTTATTATATTAATGACCCTATCATCATTATTAATCAAATAATCATAACTAATAAAAAATGTTGCTTTTATATTATAATTATCTAATATAGATATTATGTCATCTATAAAAGTATTTGAGTCTACTTTAAATATTAAGCTTACCATTCTCTTTTTAGGATTTCCTTTTATTATATATTTATCTTTATTTGAATCTAAACTTATTTTAGGTTTAGTATAATTATATACATATAATTTATCACTATAATATCCGTTTTGTTTCATATTTTTATAACTTTTATTAATATTTACTTCTCTACCCATTATTCCAGGTATTATTTTATTATTAGAAATACTAGCATCCACATACTCTATTCTATACTTATCTTTATTTGATTTTATTTCTATCATAATAGAATCCATATTATTTACTACATTAGTAGTTTTTTCTGTAATAAAAAAACTAAAACATGTTAATACAACTAGGCCAATCATTTGAAATATCTTTTTCATAAATCACCTATAAAATTATATGTTTTAGTTATTATTTATTTCCTAATTTAAATTTTTTAACTCTTCTAATACAAACTTTCCATCTTTTCTTATTAAAACATCATCAAAATATATTTCTCCACCGCCATACTCTAACGTTTGAATAAGAACTAAATCCCAATGAATACTAGATACATTACCATTATTACAATCCTCATAGCATCTACCAGGTGTAAAATGAATACTTCCCATTATTTTTTCATCATATAATATATCACCCATCGGACTTGTTATTTTAGGATTAAATCCTAAAGAAAACTCACCTACATATCTAGCTCCTTCATCTGTATCAAATATTTCATTTAATAATTCATTATGTTCTGTTGTGGTTGCTTTAATTATTTTTCCATTCTTAAATTCCAAACTTATATTATTAAACACATTACCATTATATGGACTTTTAGTATTATATGTAATAATACCATTTACAGAATCCTTTACTGGGGCTGTGTAAAGTTCACCATCTGGTATATTGCAAGTACCACAACAAGGTATTGCAGGCATTCCTTTAATACTAAATTTTAAATCCGTATTTGGACCAAGTATTCTTACTTTATCTGTTTTTTCCATTAAAGCTTTTAATGGTTCTATATATTCAGATAAAGACTTGTAATTTACATTCATAACATCAAGAGCATAATTATAAAAATCATCATATCTCATTTTAGCCTTATATGCATCTATTTGTGATGGATAATTTAATAATACCCACCTTCTTTTATTAATTCTAATATCATCTAATTTTTCGCTTTTTTTACCTAATTCTCTTCTTATATCCTTGTTAATTTTTGAATCTTCATACTCATTTTCTGTATAGCAAATTCTAATATAACAATCAAAATTATTTACTTCATATTCTTTTAATTTTACCATTTCATCTATAGTATTACTATTTGCGCCCATAAGTATTAATGAAGATAGTTCTGAATCTATTAACTTTGTAAATGGTATACCACCATTTTTGTAAATATCATTAATTAAACATTTAACTAATGGATTACAAGATACACTTTCATATTGTATTAATACTCTATCATTTTTCTTTACTTTTATAGAATAATTTACAATAGTATCACTTAATTGTTTTATTCTTAAGTCCACTTTATCACCTATTTTCCTTCCTTACATATTATATCATGAAAGGAGATTATTATGTATAACTATAATCAAATTCCAAGTAATTTTAATTCAAATGATTCAAGAATTGCAGGTGGATTTTTAGGACCATTTTTACTAGGTGGCGTAACTGGTGGGCTTGTTGCACCTTTCTTTTATGGTGGGGGCTATAATAAGCCATATTATTCTAACAATTATTATTATCCAAATAATTACTATTATCCTTATCCAGGATATTATAGACCATATTAAAAGAAGAGATTACTCTTCTTCGAATTTTTTTAAAATATTTTTGAAGCAATCAGGAATATCACAAGAAAATTCCATATACTTATTTAACGTTGGATGCGTAAATCCAATTGTTTTTGCATGTAAACATTGCCCTGTTGTATCAATAAGCTTTCTTTTACCATATACAGGATCATTAACAATAGGATGTCCTATATAATTCATATGTACTCTTATTTGATGCGTTCTTCCTGTTTCAAGTTGTAATTCTACTAAAGTTGCATCCTTAAATCTTTTTAATACTTTTAAATGTGTTATAGCTTCTCTACTATTGATATTTGTTACTGCCATTTTTTTTCTATCTAGTGGATCTCTTCCTATTGGTGCATCTATAGTAGCAGTATCCTCTTTTATAACACCCCATACCAAGGCTATATATTTTCTCTTAGTCTTTTTTAGGCTTAACTCTTTAGCTAATTTTTCATGCGCTATATTATTTTTAGCAACTACAAGAAGCCCTGTTGTATATGCATCTATTCTATGAACAATACCAGGCCTAAAAGAGCCATTTACTGTGCTTAAATTTTTCGAATGATATAAAAGTGCATTTACGAGTGTTCCATGATTATTACCAACAGCTGGATGAACTACCATACCATTAGGCTTATTTACAACTAAAACATCATCATCTGAATAAATAATATCAAGTTTAATATCTTCGGGTTCTATATCTGATTCTATTACTTCATCTTCTTCTATTTCTAGTTTATCATTTACATTTAAAATATAACTATTTTTAACTTTCTTGCCATTTACTAAAATCAAACCATCTTTAATCATTTTAGCTATTTTGCTTCTACTATATTCAAGTCTTTGACTTAAATATATATCTATACGAATATTAGACTCTAATACTTCTATTCTTTCCATAAATCTCCTTTTAAATTTTCTATAATTAATATTATTAAAGATAAAACTATGCATATATCTGCAAAATTAAATATTGGAAATGAATATCCAAATATTTTAAAACTAATAAAATCTATCACATATCCTCTAAATATTCTATCAAATAAATTACCTAATATTCCTCCAAGTAACATAGAATATGTAAATACTTCTAAGTCTTTAACATTATTTTGATTAAATAAAAATACAATAAAAAATATTAATGCTAAAACAGAAATAGCAATTAAAAGTAATCTATTTCCACTAAGTATACTAAACGCTGCACCTGTATTATACACTAAATGTATATTTAATACATCCTTAATTATTTCAAAGCCACTATCTAATATAATATTTTTACTAACAATTAATTTTAAACTTTGATCTATAATAAAAAATATTATCCCAAAAAAAAGTACATCTTTTCTATTTTTAATCATATAATCAACCCTTTTCAATAATAATTTTAGCACATAATTAAAAGAAATAAAACTAATTATTTCTTAACTTTACTTTTTGTTAATATTGCATAATCTTTAGAGCAAAGAAAATCAATATTTCCTGATTCAAATATACCACTTACTACAATTCTTCTATTTTCATCTGCTGTAACTACTTTTCTTACAGATCTTAAAAGTTCAACTTTTTCTTTTCTTATCTTTTTTATTTGTTCTTCATTATCTGCTTTCATTTCTGCATCTAAAAAATTCATATATACTTTGCTAAAATTTTCTATAGAACGTATATCTATTCCACCTTCAATAAGCTTACTTTCAGATAATACAAATTCTTCTCCAGGTTCTGCCTTAGTTTTTGCTGGAATACAAATCCTATTTCCTTTATCTACTTTTATAGTATATGTTCCATACATATCTTTTTCTCCAAACATTTCAATCACCAAGTAGATATTATACTTTATTTTTTTATTTTGTCAAATTAAAAGAAACTATATATAAATAGCTTCTCTTAAGTCTTCTTTTTTACTTTTTAAATTATATAAAATAACTTTATTTTCTTCTAAAGACTTTTTTACATCAATTATTCTTTGATTACTAGATCCTCTAAATTCTAAATCTAAACTTTTTTTATCTATTTCAAATTTACCATCTATTAATACATCAATATTATTTAAAAAATCCATTATGTCTTTATTTTTACTATTAATTAACTGTTCATATGTAAAACCTGTATAAGCCCATATATTTAAACCTAATTTTTTTGATATACGTGCTATAAACGCACATTGCGCAGGTTGAAACATAGGGTCACCACCAGAAAAAGTAATTCCATCCTGTCCTTTTATACTAGATATTTTCATAATAACATCTTCAACATCGACTAATTCTCCACCTTTAAAATCATGTGTTGATGGGTTATGGCAGTATTTACAATTATGTGAACATCCCTGAGTCCATATAACTGTTCTTATTCCTATTCCATCCACTATACTGTCAGGTTGAAGATCAGCTGCAAGTCTAATTTTCATCTTTTGTTTTACAACTAGATAGTACTTCTTTTATTCCAGTATGTTTTACACGGTCTTTTTCTTCTGCACGTTTTCCGTTATTAAAGCGTTTTACATCTCCACTTAAATAACCAGTTACTCTTCTAATTCTTTCGAAGCCTACGCCTTCTCCTACCATCTTTTCCATTTTATTCCTCCTAACATCCACAATTTCTATTTTTTAGCTCTTCTAATGGTATAGCATCAAATTCTCTACGTCCGCATCCTGGACAAACATCACCAATAACTCCAACATATCCACATACAGGATCTCTATCTACTGGATGATTAATAGCACCATACCCAATTCCAAGTTCTTTCATCATTCTAATAACGCTCATAAAAGCATCAACATTCATAGCAGTATTGCCATCAAATTCAATATATGATATATGTCCACCGTTTGTTAAAGCATGATATGGAGCTTCAACTTCCAACTTATGTTTTATAGAGGTATTATAATATACTGGAACATGGAATGAATTTGTATAATAATCTCTATCAGTAATACCTTTAATGCGTCCGAACATTGCTTTATCAATATTTACAAATCTTCCTGATAATCCTTCTGCTGGGGTTGCTATTAAAGTAAAATTCAAATTATATTCACGTGAGAATTCATCAGTTTTATTTCTCATAAATTTTATTATTTCATACCCTAATTTTTGTGCTTCTTCGCTCTCACCATGATGATATCCAATAAGTGCTTTAAGCGTTTCAGCAAGACCTATAAAGCCTATTGTTAAACTTCCATGCTTTAATATTTTTCTCATTCTATCGGTTGGTTTTAATGTGTCTCCGTTTGTCCATACACCCTGTTCAATTAAAAATGGGAAATTATAACATCTTTTATTACATTGAATTTCGAATCTTTCAAGCAATTGATCACGAACAAGTTCCATAGTCTTTGAAAGTTCCTCATAAAAGCCTTCCATATCAGCAGACTCTCTATCATGCATACATATTCCATGCTTTATACCTATTCTTGGTAAATTTATTGAAGTAAATGATAAGTTACCTCTTCCACCTGTTGTTTGATTCGAAAGATCAGTAACATCACTCATAACTCTAGTTCTGCAACCCATATATCCAACTTCTGTTCTATAATCGCCGCTTTTATAAAATTCTAAATTAAATGGTGCATCTAAGAATGAGAAATTTGGAAATAATCTTTTTGCAGAAACTTCACAAGCTTGTCTAAATATATCATAATTTGGATCAGATACATTATAATTAATTCCTTCTTTTACCTTAAATATTGATACTGGAAATATTGGTGTTTCACCCTTTCCAAGTCCAGCATCTGTTGCCTTTAAGAAATTAATTGAAACCATTCTTCCCTCAGGAGAAATATCAGTACCAAAATTAATAGATGAAAATGGTACTTGTGCTCCAGCCCTAGAATGCATTGTATTTAAATTATGAATAAATGCTTCCATAGCTTGATATGTAATTCTATTTGTTTTTGCATATGCCTTATCTATAGCTTTAGTAAATAATCTTTTTATTTGATCTGATGATTTATATATTGGTTCAAATATTTCAACACTAAAATTAATACTTTCAAGTTTATCAATTTCACGAGCTACTCTATCCATACTTATATGACTAAGTAATCCCTCAAGATCTAAAAAGTCAGCAATTTGTTGTTTTAATTGTTTTTTAAATGTTATAAGTACTCCTGGTGCCATATAAAAATCAAATGCTGGAATACTTTGACCGCCATGTTGATCATTTTGATTTGCTTGAATAGCTATTGCAGCAAGTGCACTATATGATGTTATATCTTTTGGTGGACGAAGATACCCATGTCCTGTTGAAAAACCTTTTTTAAATAATCTATCTAGTTCTATTTGCATACAAGTAGTTGTACCCATAGCAAGGAAATCCATATCATGTATATGTATATCTCCATCGTCATGAGCATCTGCAAATTTTTTCTTAATTAAATATGCCTTTGCAAACTCTTTAGATACTGTACTTCCATATTGAAGCATAGTTCCCATAGCTGTATCACCATCTACATTAGCATTTTCTCTTTTTGTATCATCTTCAGATGCAGATTTTAATCCTAAACCTTCTATTGTTTTTAAAAACTTATGCATCCTTTTATCATCCACAAACATTTCTCTTGAATGAGCACGTCTTTCTCTATAATCAGAAAATGAATCATGAACTTCTTTATAGCCTTTTTTTTCTAATGAAGCTTCTATTAAATCTTGTATTTCTTCTATTTTAATTTTTTCTTTATAGTTTTTTTCTATACTTTTTATAACATCATTATATATCTTAGTTATATCTTTAGTATCATACTTATATTTTCCTGTTTCTTCATCTTGTTCATTAACACTATCAAAGCCTTTTTTTATTGCTAAGGCAATTTTTGAACCATCAAAATCAACTTTTTTACCATTACGTTTTATAACAATAAGGTCTAATTTTTCATCTACTTCTATCATACAAATTCTCCTATCTTTAATACAATTTCAGTATAGCATTTTAAAAATAAATAGTCAACTTTTTTTATTTTTTTCTAAACTTATTTTTTTAAAATTTACATTTTATATAATCAAGTATTTTAAAAACCCTTATTTTTTCAACGTTTCATATTTTAAAAAGAGATAAAAATTTCATTTTTTTATCTCTTCTATTTTTTTAATTTCAGATTTTTTGATATAAAAGTAAAATTTTGAACCCTTATTTTTACAAGTTTCTACTCCATATTTAAATTTATGCATAATAAATATATTTTTTACTATTGAAAGTCCAAGACCAGTACCATATGTGACTCTTTTATATTTTTTATCTACTTTATAATATTTATCCCATATATACTTAATATCTTCATTGTCTATTCCTTTACCTGTATCTATTATTTCTATTTTAACGCAATCATTAAAATCAGTTAATTTAACATATATATTTTTATCTTCGCCTGTATAGTTTATTGCATTATTAATTAAGTTATAAATAGCTTGTTCTATTTTTTTCTTATCAGCACATACATTTACTTTAAATCCTTGATAATTAATTTTATAGTTTTCTCTTTCTATTAAAATATTAAACTTATTTATAATAGATCTTATAACTTCATCTAAGTCAAAATCCTCTATATTAAGTTCTAAAGCCTTTGCTTGCATTCTAGATAAATCAAGTATATCCTCAACTAATAAATTTAATCTATCAACTTCACTTATTATTGTATTTAAATTTTTATCTCTTTTTTCTTTCTTATTATATGTTAGATCTCTAACCATTTCAGCATTAGCCTTTATAAGCGTTAATGGAGTTTTTAAATCATGGGATATATTAGCAAGTATTTCTCTTCTAATATTTTCAGTTTTAGATAACTCTAGTGCGGCATTATTTAATGTATCTTCAAGTTCATTTATTTCTTCTATATCAGTATCTGAATTAAACTTTACATTATAATTTCCACTAGACATATCTTTACAAGTATTAGTTATCTTTAATATTGGATCTGATATTTTTTTAGAAATTGTATAAGAAATTAGAAAAGCTATTATAAGAATTATAAGTGTAACAAAAAATAATTGACTTTTTAAAACACTTACTGTAGATCCTATTGGTTCTAAAGAAGCTGATATAAATCCATACACATCATCACTTATCTTAAACCCATATATTAATGTTTTATTTTTAAATTTAGGATTAATAACTCTATATAAAATTTCATCTTCATCACTTAGCATAAAATTTAATTTATATTTATTAATATTTGAATTATTACTATTAAAGCACCCTCTTGATGCACTATCAGTAGAATAAGAAATATTATCTTTATCAGTAACTTCAATACATACATCTTGTTTAAAAGCTAAATTATCTAATATATCATTATAACTATCCTTATCATATGACTCTATAACAGTACTTGCTATAGTTTTAATTTCAGATTTTTTACTCCATTCATAATAACTATTTAATAAAAGTACTTGTAATATCCATAACCCACCTATAATTGTTAAAGCAAATAAAAGTAAATAAATCCATACTTTATTTTTAAGGCTATTTTTCTTCATATTTATATCCCATACCTCTAACAGTTACTATAAGATCTCTATATTCTCCTAAATTATTTCTTAATGTTTTTATATGTGTATCTATGTTTCTATCAGCGCCAAAAAAATCATATCCCCATATTTTGCTTAAAAGAGTTTCTCTTGAAAGCGCTATACCCTTATTTTGAACAAAAAAGCATAATAATTCATATTCTTTAGGAGTAAGTTTAATTTCATTATTATTTATATATACAGTATGTCCTAAATAATCAATCTTTAATGTTTTATAAATATAATAATCTTTATTACTATTTTTTCTATTAAGTACTGCTTTTATACGTGCGATTAACTCCTTAGGACTAAATGGCTTAGTAACATAATCATCAACACCCATATTAAAACTTTGAAGCTTATCGTATTCATCACCACGTGCTGATAACATAATAACTGGTATATTATACTTCTTTCTTATTTCAGTTAATGTTGTATAACCATCCATCTTTGGCATCATGATATCAAGTATTATTATATCAATATTTTTAATATTATCTAATTTTTCTAATGCTTCATATCCATTTGATGCCTCTTCTACCTTATATGATTCATTTAGACAATATTCTTTTATTACCTCTCTAATTCCTTGTTCATCATCTACTATTAAAACTTTCATACTCCACCTCTAAGTATTATTATACATTGTTTTGTGTAGTTTTGATGAAAAAAATATATATTAAAAAAAAAAACTATTAACCGAAGTTAATAGTATTACCCTTTTGGTAGTCATGTACTCGGTAATTAAGTACATTTATATTATTATCAATCTTCTATTTTATATTCATAACTTTTTACATTAATTGCTATACCTATAACAAGTATATAAGAAATAATATATGTCATAAGCATTAATATAACTATATTTGATAAACTGCCATAAAATATATCATAATTAGAAAAATGAGTTACCCAATAAGAATATATTTGTATAACAACTATCCAACTAATAGTAGTAAAAATAGCTCCTTTGTTAGTATGTTTACTCATAATTTTCCAATCTGGAGTTATTGTATATATTAGTTTAACGTTAAAGAATATAACAAATACTGCAAATGGCCATTTTAATATAACAAATAATTTATATATTAACTTAACTAATTCTTTATTTTTAACTTGACTTAATATTAAACTTAATAAGTGATTACCAAATGCTAAAAAGCCAAGCATAAACATAAATAATAATATTATTATAACAATTATTACTATAGACTTAATTCTTCTTTTAATATAATCAGAATTAGGAAATCCATATAAATTGTTACTAGAAAGTATAATAGCATTCGCACCATTTGAAGCTAGAAAAAATCCAAGTATCATAAATATTCCAATATTAGTATCAAATCCTTTACCTGTTATAAATGAATCAAGTACATTTGCAACATCACTAGGTAAAGTTGTATTTATTAAATTAATTAAAGAATCTATATTTATTGAAAATTTAGATGTAATTACACCAATTAAAGTAAGTATTGGAAAAATAGATAAAACTAAATAAAAAGCTAAATTACCAGGAAGATAGGACATACTAGAGGTGCTAATTATATCATATAACCTTTTTAAATATTTTTTTATTTGATTCATTAATCTTCACTTATCTCTTTAATATGTATTAATCCTTTAGATACTTCTTCTAAAGCTTTACCAATATTTTTAGTTGATTTATATTCATTCAATTGATAATAGTCTTTTTCTTCCATTTCTTGAGCTCTTTTTGATACTATATTAACAAGTAAAAATTTTGAGCCAACATTTTGTAATAATTTATCTATAGATGGATATATCATAAAATCCTCCTTTGCTATATATAGAATATTATATTTTTAAATCTAATTCAATAGATTTACTTAAATTTGACATTATTTTACATTATTTAATAATATCTAAAATCAATTT
Source organism: uncultured Bacilli bacterium (assembly GCA_934148845.1). Taxonomy (GTDB): domain Bacteria; phylum Bacillota_I; class Bacilli_A; order RF39; family UBA660; genus UMGS1613. The sequence continues at coordinate 17,104 of CAKPDH010000001.1, read as the reverse complement.
AGGAACCTTTTTTAATTCCGGCTCTATAGTAAAGCACTCTAAAACTTCACTTATACTAACGTCCTTATCTTTTAGATATACTTTTATAAGTTCTTCATCAAGTGAAACCTTATCTCCTACTTTTTTATTTAAAACGAGACCTACCTCATAATCAATTTTATCATCTAAAGTATTTCTTCCTGCACCTATTTTTTTTGCAATCTCACCTAAATGATAAGCATCTATTTTATTTATATACCCTTCTTTACTACTTTTAATTGAAAAAACTTTACTAGATACTTTTATAGAGTTTATATCTCCACCTTGAGCTTTCACTAAAGATTCAAATTTTTTATATGCGTTACCATTATTTAATTGCTTAAATAATAATTGTTTTGCTTCTTCATTTGATATCTTATTTACTGCTCCTATAATAATAGATGAAAGTGTTATAACAACCTCTAATAAATCAGAAGGACCATTACCTTTTAATGCATCAATAGCCTCTAAAACTTCCAAAGAATTTCCTATCGCATATCCTAATGGCTCATCCATATTAGTAAGTAAACATATAGTAGGTTTTTTATAAAATTTTCCGATCTTTACCATTAAATTAGCTAATTCTTTTGCCTCATCTAAACTCTTCATTAAGGCACCATTACCAACTTTAACATCTATCATTAATATATCTGCACCACTAGCTATTTTTTTAGACATTATACTAGAAGCTATTAATGGAATAGAAGAAACTGTTCCAGTAACATCTCTTAATGCATATATTTTTTTATCTGCAGGCACTAAATTACCAGTTTGTCCTACTAAAGCTATATTGATATCATTTACTTGCTTAATAAACTCTTCTTCACTTATCTTAGTATTAAAACCAGTTATTGATTCCAATTTATCTATAGTACCACCAGTATGTCCTAATCCTCTGCCACTCATTTTAGCTATTTTAATTCCTAAAGAGGCTAAAAGAGGTCCTAAAACAAGTGTTACTTTATCTCCAACACCACCTGTTGAATGCTTATCAACAATTATTCCATCTACCTTGCTTAAATCAATTAAATCTCCGCTTTTAATCATAACATCGGTTAAATTTATTACCTCATTATCAGTCATTCCATTTATAACTATTGCCATAAGTAAAGAACTCATTTGATAATCTTTTACACTACCATCTAAATATCCATTAACTGCAAATTCAATCTCTTCTTTCGTTAATTCTTTTGATAGTCTTTTTTTCTCTATTACATCTATTATTGTCATAAAATCACCTATAGTAATTATAACACAATTTAATTAATTTTTAAATAATTATATTTTGACATAATTATCTTATTTTTTTATTAATAATTTATCATTATTTATTTGTTGGTATAATGATTTTAAACCTTTAATATTCTTAAATATCTCTATTTAATTATTTATTATAAACATGTTTTTATTAAATATTTAAATTTTATCATAAATTTAAAAGGACAAATTTTTTTACACACACTAATTGTTATATCAATAGTGTAGTGTGTTTCTAATTTGTTAAAATAAAATTACTTTCAAATTAAATTGAAAGTAATCTTTATATTATCTCAAAAAAATTCGAGTTATCAATCAAATCTGGTGTCCCCGATTGGAATCGAACCAACGACCTACTCCTTAGGAGGGAGCCGCTCTATCCTACTGAGCTACGGAGACAAATAAAGGCTTATTTAAATAAGCCTATTTTAATGTATTAAATATAAATATTAAATATAGATTAAATATATAGGCTACTCTGTATCCAAACTTTGCTGAGAATTCACCAGTACTTGTTACCTTATCAACAATACTTACAATCCAACTTTCAGCATACTTAGGAACTTTATAACTAATAGGAAACATATGAGTTTCTATTATATTTATTTCTTTTTCTGATAATTCAAAGTTGTTTTTAGCATTTATCACAGCTTTATTTGGATGTTGTGTAGAAAATAATAATACTTTATCTTTAATTTTACTACATTTGCTTATCTCTTCACTATAAAAATCATGAAGAAGGCCCGCTCTAGCTACTTCCTTATAATCTAATTTTAATAATTTTGCTACTTTATATGAAAAATAAGAAACTTTTAATGAATGATTTAATCTAGTTGTATTATGATGTTTTATATTTTCCATCTTTTTAAATTCGTCATTTTTTAATATATCATCTATAATTAATAGGTATTTTTCATCCCTTTTGTATCTTTTCATACGTAAATCTTCTCCTCGAGTACTACTACATTATATCACACTTTTAAAAAAATTATAATGTTTTTAGCACTGATTTTTGTAGATTTAATAAATTTCCTTTAAAAACAAGGCTTATTCAATAGTAATTTGTTTATTTAATGGTTGAATTTGTATATATGTATTGCCATCATTTACTTTTATTTCAGTACCATCTAAATATTTATATACAGTCTTTTTTTCTCTACTAGATTTTTCCCATTTTATAGGTACAGCATATCCTTCTGATATATAATAACCATCCCCTGATCCTATATTTTCTAATGTTTGTCTCCCCTTGTTATCACCACTTATAGTATAATTGTTTAATTTATACGTTATAATATTCTTAGCTGTATACTGCATCTTAGTTTGATAATCAGTGTGTTCTATATCATTTTGATATCTTTTATATACCTTATTTATATCGTCATATATATATGATGTAGATCTACTACCAGAATATTCTAAATATACTTTATTTGCAACTATATTACCATCTAATTTAGATAAATCAATACTAGAAGCACTATAATTAAGTAAAGGCTTTGTATCAGTAGTTTTTCTATATTTATAATAATCTATTCCAGTATTAATTTTATCTGTTGATGTAAATGCGGTATGTTCACTTGCAAGACCTAATGACCTATCTCTTATATATCCGTTATAACGCATAAAATTTATGTTATTTACACCTAATGTTTTTATATCTTTTTCTGCCTGTGGACTCCATCCAAAATGTACGTAAATAGCATCATTTTCTAAAGCATAATCTAAAAAATAATGTCTAGAAGATCTTACTGATCCTATTCTATCTAAATTTTTATCTTTAAATATTGCCATCAGTCTTGTATAGCCACCTTCTACTATTATTTCATAAACTATATAAGCATCTTGAAGACCACATTGATATCCCCATACTGTTTTTATATTATTAATCATAACTGCATATGGTCTACTATTTGAATTAATATCTATTATATTTAGTTTTTCTTCTTTTTTTATCTCATTATTTTTTTTATTTGATTCAAAATTATCTTTTTTTGTATCTTTACTTTTAAATATATTATCTTTAAATATACAAGTGATTATACCTATTAATAATAAAATTAATAATATTATTATAAATTTTCCAAATTTATTTAATTTTCTTTTCTTCATATATCTCCTTTATTTAATCATATTTTTAAAAGTATTTAAGCTATATTCATTGTATACATATTTTCTAGGTATTAAATATTTATCCATACCAACTGTTGCGTTACCATATACAGTAGTAAACGCCATAGTGAATCCAGCATCTTTTAACATTTGTATAGATGATGATGTATATTCACCAAATGGATACGCTAAATATGTAGTATTATATAATGCTTCCCTTGTCTTTTTTAAATCTGCAATACCATCTTCATAACTAATACATTTAAATAATCCACCTTGTCCACCACTACATTTACCTGTAATATGCATATTATGCGTATGTGAATGAACTTCTAAATATTCCGATCTATGGCTTAAAGGATTATTATCCCAAGAAGTAACTATAAAAGAAGTTGCATTTATCTTATATTTTTCTAATATTGGTTGCGCTAATGAATAAGTAGTACTATTACCATCATCTATTGTAAGTACAACACTGTCTTCTTTTATTTGTACTTTGCCATCTATATACTTTTCTAAATCACTTAATCTTAAGGCCATATAATCATTATCACTTAAATATTTAATTTGATTTTCAAACTTATCAATTCTAATTGATATAACTGTTCTAAGATTTTCATAATCATTATGAGTATGAAAGAAATGATAAAGTAAAACAGGTATACTTTTAGCATTACTAACATCAGTATTATGATTTTCTATTACATCTATATCATCTGATTTTTTTATATATACTAAATGATTATCATACTCTACTCCATAAAAATCATCTTCTTTTATATAAATTGGCATACTATATTCAGCATTTACTTTATATAAGTATTTAAAATTCTCATCATAAAATTTTGTATATTTATTTGTTTTTACATTAAGATTAAATACCACATAATTTTTGTAATAGTCATCATGTTCTTTTAGTGAATCTGTTTTTTCAAAATCTTTATAATATATATAATGATCTTTAAATTGTTTTAATTCATAGTATCCATCATTTATATCAGTTATTTTTCTATCAATTAATTCTATTCTAACATCTTTATTTATATTACCAATAATTTTTCTATTACAATCATATAAACTTGTTTCCTTAGTAGTTTTAACATATTTTGAATAGCTATTATTTATATCATTTATTAATTTTTCTTTATCACGTTTGTATTGTTCATTCCTATTATAAAAATAAATAAAGCATGTTGTAAGAATTATAACTAATAATATTATTGTTATAAGTTTAAATATAGTTTTCTTATTCTTCATATCATCACCATATTTAGTATACCACATGTATATAAAAGAAAAAAGAGCTATTTTAATTTTCCTTTAGCTCCTTTAATTCCATAATTACTTAATATATTACTTTCAAAAGAATATATTTTTCTAGATCTATTTTTATAATCTTTTATAGCAAGCGTAATTGCTTCATCAAGTAATTCTTCATAGCTTTTACCAGCTGGTTCCCATAAATAAAATGCTAAACTTCCTGGAATAGTGTTTGGTTCATTTATATAGTATTTATTTGTCTTCTTATCTATTAAATAATCTATTCTACATATTCCACTTAAATTAAGTGCTTTAAAAGCAACTTTAGATGTGTTTTTTATATTATTTTCAAGTTCTTTACTTATACGAGCCGGAATTATTCTTGATGTATTTACAATTCCTTTATTAGGACCTTTCAGTTTTCCTTTACCTGATCCTATATATTTATCTTTATAAGTTAAAAAGTCATCATCACTTGTTACTTCCTCTATTACACTAGTTTCTTGATGAGTATAATTTCCAAGTACACTACAGTTTACTTCTACTAAATTATTTACAGCTTTTTCTATAACAACTTTAACATCATATTTCATAGCTTCTTCTATTGCTAAAGCTAGATTTTCTTCACCTTTTACATAGCTAATACCAACGCTACTACCTAGTGTTGCTGGTTTTACAACAACAGGATATCCCATCTTTTTTACATCATCGAATATTTTTTCACAATCATCTGCATAATCAGTATCAAAAAACCAAATGTAATCTACAATTGGAAGATCCATATCTTTAAATATTTGTTTCATAACAACTTTATCTTGACCTAATGCACTTCCAAGTACTCTACTTCCAACATATGGTATTCCTACACTATCTAAATATCCTTGTAAGGTACCATCTTCTGCATTATTACCATGAACAATTGGAAAAGCAACATCTATAGTATCTATAACTCTTCTAAATATTCCTTTAGTTGATTGTAATACATAACCATCTTTAGTTTTTGTAAGAACTACTGGCTTAGCATACTTCTTTAAATCATTAAAATCTTTATACACATCTATATCTAGAAGCATCTTACCTGTATACCAAATTCTTTCCTTACTTATATAAATTGGAACTATATCATATTTATCCTTATTAATATGTTCCATTGCTTGAACTGCAGTTATTATACTAACCTCATGTTCTACTGTTTCTCCACCAAATATAACTCCTAATTTTATTTTCATAATTACATCTCCTATTCACTAAATAAATCTGGCAAATCATTTTCTAAAAGTACATAAGTATCATTAGAAGCTAATCTATTAATAAGTGGAAAAGCTTCCCTAACATCATTAAGTACAAATATCTTTTTATTATCATAGTTATTTTTAATAAGTCCATCATATATAGGCAATGTTTGCTTTTTACCTATTAAAATAACATAGTCACATGACTTACTTATATATTCTCCAAATTTATAATTTAATTCATATTGTTTTTTACCTAGTTCAACCATTCCTGGAGTAACAACTATTTTAAGACCATTCATAAGACTTAAAACTTCAAGCGCCATTTTAGAACCCACTGGATTAGAATTATAAGCATCATCTATTATATTAATATTACCATATTTTTTTAATTCTAAACGATGTTCAATAGGTTTTATAGAACTTACTCCTCTAATTAATTCATCATAACTAAGATTAAAAACTTTACCTAAAGCAATACCTTCAAGTATATTATACACATTATGTTTACCTAATAATTTAGTTGTAAATTCATATTTTTTACTATCACCTTTAAATACACAAGAAAAACTAGTACCCTTACTAGATAAACTAATATCAGTAGCATATATATCTGCATCTTTGTTATCTATTCCTATCCATATAACTTTACATTTATTTTTAAGCTTATATTTTACTTGATATGGATCATCCATATTTAATATAGCAATTCCATCACTTGGAAGTGATTCTATAAGTTCAAATTTACCTTTCATAATATTTTCTTTTGAACCAAATGTTTCTAAATGAGCCTCTCCAATAGTTGTAATTATACCATATTTAGGATGAACTAATTTACAATTTTTCTTTATTTCACCTATTTTAAAAGCACCCATCTCTGCTATAAAAACATCATTAAATTTATCTAAATAATTATTTATAGAATTAATTAATCCATAAGGAGTATTAAAACTCTTAGGTGTTGCAAAAGAATTAATCTTAACATTAAGTATAGAATTAACTATATTTTTACAACTTGTCTTACCATAACTTCCAGTAATACCTAAAACAGGTATATTCATACACTTTAATTTTTTCATAGCTTTACGCTTATACCATAAATATACTAAATATTCTATAGGTTTATTTAATCTATTTATAGTCATTATAACAAAACAATTTAAATAACAAACAAGTCCTAAAATAACATATTCATATACTAAAATATCATAATTAAAATTAATAATTACAGGTAATATTAATATTATATAAACAAGCATCATAGTAAATATTAAACGTTTTACTCTAGCTGTCACTACTAAAGGTTTTTTATCAACTTTCTTATCTTTAGTATATATCATATATATAACTCCATAAAGAATTATAAATGCGCCTATCTCTATACCTATTTCAAAAAATAAAGTTAATATAATTAAAACAAACAATATGCTTATATCAAAAGATATTTTAGAAATATTTGAAATTATCCATTTAAAATATCTATTATCATCATCATAATAATTTTGTTGTAACATTTGTAATGATTTTTTCGTCTTATAGACTACAACTAAAAAATAAGGTATTAACGATATTAAAAATAAAGTCATCTTACTCATCTCCTATAAAATTTTTTATAACACTAATAGTTTGTCCAAGTCTTTCTAAATATGCATAATGAGTACATCCATCATATACAACAACTCCAGCATCATCTATTAATTTTTCTAATTCGTATGCTTGACTTATTGGAACTTCCTTATCCAAAGTACCCCAAATAAGTAAAGTAGGGCATTTTATCTTTGATAAATTACACGTTAAATCAGTATTAACATGATCTACCATTATTTTTCTCATAATAGGACTTGCATTTCTATAATCAGTAGATCCTATATGTTTTTTTGCAAAGCCTTCTAACTTATTTAATATTGGTACATTTTTTAAAGACTTTAATATCTTTGTCTTAGTACTTAATTTTTTTATTTCAGCCTTATAAGGACTTGCTAATAATATTAATTTATCTACTTTATATTTACTAGCATAAAGTATACTAATTTTGCCACCAAAAGAATGACCTATCAATATAGGATTTCTAACATTTAAACTGTCAAGCAATGTTTTTATGCAGCTAACATAATCTGAAAGTGTCCACACACTTTTTGGTTCTTCACTTAAACCAAAGCCAGGTAAATCTACAATTATTACTCTATTATTCTTCTTAAGTTTATTTCCAATAGGTTCCATCATTTCTATATTTTGACCCCATCCATGGAGTAAAACAATCTCTTTTTTTCCATAAAGACTATCAGTATAATTAACATTAACATGATTTATGTTCTTTATCATTTTATCACCATTACAATTATATCAAAAAAATAATATAAAATAAAGAAAAAAGAGAACAAACTATCCTCTATTCTCATATATACTAACTTGTTTTTTATCTTTTCCTAAACGTTCATATTTTACATATCCACTTACTTTAGCATAAACTGTATCATCTGAACCAATACCAGCATTAACACCTGGATAAATTCTAGTTCCTCTTTGTCTATATATTATAGATCCTCCAGTTACGTATTCACCATCAGAAGCTTTAGCTCCTAATCTTCTACCAGCTGAATCTCTACCATTTCTAGTAGAACCTTGACCTTTTTTATGTGCGAATAATTGGATATTTAATGTCATCAATTTCATAGATGGCACCTCCCTATCTAATTTCTATATATTTATTATATTTAAGTTCTAACTCTTTTAATAAATTAATCATATTATCTATTAATATATCTATAATCTTATCATGTTTTAATACATTAATCTTTAAATAGCCATCACTTTCACTGTATACCAAACAGTCCTCATCAATGCTTAATAACGCATTTACTGTAGTTATACAAATGCTTGATACAGATGCACAAACTATATCAGATCCACTATCTTTATATCCTGAGTGCCCTTCAATAGTTATAGTATCCTTTTTTATATTAATTTTAATCATTATTTTACCACAATTTTTTTAATTTCAACTTTTGTATATGGTTGACGATGACCTTGTTTTCTACGGTAATTTTTCTTTTGATTATACTTATAAACTATAATCTTTTTACCTTTACCGTTTTTTACAACTTCACCTTCTACAACAGCACCTGTTAAATAAGGCATTCCAAGTTTTCCATCTGCCATTAAAACTTTATCAAATTCTACTTTTGATCCAGCTAAAGCATCTAGTTTTTCAACATAAAGAATACTTCCTTCTTCAACATAGTATTGTTTACCACCAGTTTCTATAACTGCTTTCATAAATACCTCCTTATAAAATTACTAAGACTCACCATTAAGGTAACTAAGTTTTTAAACCTTTTCTGTGTGGTTGTAGAATGAGGTCCTACACGTCTAAAATCATATCATATTTATTAAATAATGTCAAACATTTTATTACATGGTTGTAGTAATTTTATGATAATGTCTTAAGTATTAACTTGCGAAAATGTCTCAAAGTTATATACTATTCCACTTGTATGAGTTAAAGTTGCTATTAAAGATGAATCTGTATTAATATTCTCTTTTAATTCTTTATCACTTATATTTTTACAATAAAATATAGACTTTTTGCAAAGCATACATATATATTCAAAATTTTTTCTATTTTTGTTAAAAATTGTACGAAATATCAATTTTTATGCACGAAATGTATATAAAAAGAAGCTATAAATTATAAGCTTCTCCTATATATTTATTTAAAATATTAATAATTCTATCATATTCGTTCATTAATTCATTAAAATGTTCATCTATATATTCTTTATCATTTTCTTTACTTTTTATTTCATGGTTATATGATATCTCTGCTAATTTAGTTAATCCTAGATATTTACTATCACTCTTTAATGCATGTACATCTATAGAATATTCCTTTAAATTACCTTTTATTCTATTTTCTTTTATTCTTGGTATTCTTTTTTTATTTTCTTCTATAAATGTCTTTACTATTTCATTATATGTTTCTATATCCCCTAGTAACTCTATTGATTTTTCTACTTCTATTTTATTTTCTTTTAAATATTCTATATTATGTTTATCCTCTTTTATTAAAAAATTACTTTCATCTTCTTTTTTAGATATTTTAAAGTATTTTACTAATACTTTATTTAATTCTTTCTTTTCTATCGGTTTACTTAGATAATCATTAAATCCTACTTCTATATATTTATTTGATACTCCACTCATCGCATCCGCTGTAAGCGCTACTACTGGTGTATTAAAGGATTCCATTTCTTTTAGTTTCTTTAGTGTTTCTACTCCACTTAATTTTGGCATCATTATATCCATAAATATTATATCATATTTATTTTCTTTTACTTTTTCTATACATTCATATCCACTTTCACATGTCGTTATTTCTGCATTATATTCTTTAAATAATCTTTTTGATACTTTTAGATTTAATATATTATCATCTACTACTAATATCTTTTTATCTTCTAAATTTAATTTTAATTCTTTTATTTCTTCTTTTTCTATTTTTTTGTTACTTATATCTTGTCTTATAAATACTGTAAACGTACTTCCTTCTCCATACTTAGAGTCTACTACTATTTTTCCTCCCATCATATTTACTAATCTTTTTGTAATAGCTAGCCCTAGTCCTGTTCCTTCTGTTGTTGTATTTAAATCTTCTTCTAGTCTTTGAAATTTATCAAATAATTTATCTATTTGTTCTTTTTTTATTCCTCTTCCTGTATCTATAACTGATATCTTTAAATCACATTTATTATCTTTATTTATACAACTTACATTAAAGTCTATATATCCCTCTTTTGTATATTTTGCTGCATTTGTGAGTAGATTTGTTATTATTTGTTTTACTTTCCCTTCATCTCCATATAATACATTTGGTAAATCCTCTGCAAAATTACATCTTAGTTCTATTGGCTTTTCTTTTATTCTTGGTATTATTAATTTTACTAAATTATTAAGTAGTTCTACTATGTCATAATTTGTATTTACTATTTCCATTTTATCTGCTTCTATTTTACTTATATCTAATATTCCATTTACTATTTCTAGTAAATTATTTGATGCCATTATTATATCCTTTGCATCTTCTTTTGCTTCTTTTATGGTTTCTGCCTCTTCTATACAACTACTAAATCCTACTATTGCATTTAATGGGGTTCTTATCTCATGTGACATACTACTTAAAAAATCACTTTTTGCCTTATTTGCTTTTTCTGCACTATCTCTCGCCAGTTCTAATTCATTTATTAATTTCATATCTGGATTTTCTATTGTAAAATACATTAGAAAAGTTACAAATGTTTCAGTATAAGTAATTAATAATATTCCTGGGTTAAATTTTTGAATAATTATAGATATAGTAAGTAATAATATTAATAAAAATACAGGATAATATCTTTTATTCTTAATATTCTTATGATCTAATAACAAGACAATAATCCAAAATACTATACATATACCAACAAGACCATAAACAAAATTCGCTGAAGGTCCATATGAATAAACAACGCCATCTTTATAAAAATAATCTAACCTTAAAAAATAAATAGTGGCAATTGTAATAGCTATTAATACACCTATTGTGCGTTTCAGTGATTTACTATCTTTAACATTATAAGCAACAGTATAAACATAATATGTGAATATTATTATCCATAAGTCATAACACACTAAAAGTGTCTTAGATATAATGTTATTTAAATCAGGAATTAAATCATATTTACTAATAGTAATAGCCGATAAAATGGCAAATACTATATTAAAAAAATTAATTATAATTAAGCTTCTATATATTCTTGTTTCTTTAGTATTTATTCTAGATTTAGAAAAAAATGTTACTAAAAGAAGAATACTGTATAATAAGCTTGCTACACTAAAAAAATTATTATTAAACATTTAAAACACCCTACCTTAAATTAATTATACACTAATTATTTTTTTTATACAATAAAAGAATGTAGAAAATTGGATTGAATCTCAAAGTATTATAATATTATATAATACCTCTTAAGTAATTTATTTGTAATTTAAGATGAGAAAATTCTTTTAACAACATAAGGTATTATTACTCTATTTATTAGAAAAACTCAAGCAACAAATCACTTATATATTAATTATTATTTATTATTAAATTTTAAAATTTATTTTATAATTATGTAAATAATTATTATCCATATGAAAAGAGAGCCAAATTAGCTCTCTAACATTATTTTATTGATTTTTAACTATATATTTGTATTTATAATTTTACATTAGATTTATAACTATCTATTATATTTTTTTTGAAAATCTTTTTTTTATAATTTCTAATACATATTGTTTCAAAGTGTTAATAAATTCATCTTGTGAAATTTGGTAAAAGTTCTCTTTCCCTACACTATTCGCAATAATTTCTAATACATCATTTAAGGAAACATTATCTTGTAGATTTTTTCTCGCGTTATTATCTCTAGTAAATCCTCTATAATTACCAGTTTTTATAAGCTTAAGGATGGAATAAGCTACAAAATCAATACCATTAAAATTAGATTCATTTCTTTGAAATTTGTCTTCATACTTTCTATATGTTTCTAAAATGGCTTGTTCAAAATATAGTTCTTTATTATTTTCATCACTGTTAGAAATAAAATTCAAATAATCAGATATTGTCATTTTACGTTTTTGCAATATATTTAAAACATCTGATCTGAAAGATGAATTAACAATTCGTTCACGAAGTCCAAAATTTCTTGTTAATAACATTGGATTACCAGTCATAATAAAATTTGCTAAGTTTGCAAAAGCAAAATTATATCCTTGTTCAGAAGACATTGCTTGTAATATATTAAAAATTTGTAAAATTACGTCACTCTCAGTAATATAATCTGATGATTTTTTTGACTCACGTAATCCATTTTTTATAACTCCATCTTGTGGAATACCCATAAGTATATTTGAAACTTTTTCTCTTTTATCTTCTTCAATTTCACTATTGCTACATTCTCTGTAATGTGCAATATAATCATCTAAAGTAAAATCACTTCTACTTGATTTTAAGAATAATTCAAAGACATTCTTGTAATTAACAAGTCCTCTTGGAATACAACTATGATCGAAATCTTTCGCTAGTTTTTTTAGACCTTGAGCACTACTAAATGCATTTTTATAATAATTTTCTACGAAATCATAAAAATCTTCAACACCTACAGTATCTAAAATGTTATTTTTTGCCTTATCGTTAATATAAAGCTTGATTAGATCAGCAATTGTAGAATTAAATGATAATCCACCATCTGATGCCAAAGGAATACCATTTAAGCTAAACAGAAATGGATTTGCAGGTAATAAGCCTTCCTGAATATACTTATTATTATCAATAAAATTTAATAATTTTTTAAGATCTTCAGGATTAATTAAACGAATAACTACATTATCAAAGCGAATATATTTACCTATCTTAGACAAATGAGAAATATTATTATCGGATAAAAACTCAAATATTTCAATAGCTCCTCGCTCTACATGTTCAGAATCTAAAGGAACATAAACTTTTAAATGTTCATCTGCATTATATGCCTGCTTATCTGCTGAAATAAATTGGCAAAAATATTGCCAATAAGCACTAACAAAAACGTTGCATATAGGATCATTTTCAAAGTGAGTAATCCATTTATTAAAACTATCTTCTATTAGTTTTTTCTTCTCATCATCTGGTAAACCTAAATTAATTAATTCACTATAAACGTTGTTATGATTTAATTCATAATCTGGATTTTGTTTACAAATGTCTCTAAAAAACTTTAAAAAATCGTCAATTTTTCTTTGTCTATCATTCATTCATATCACTCAAATCTAATTCTTGGGTGTTTTCTAAGTCATCAACATTAATTTTCATAGTATCTTCTAAGTTAATTGATGATAATTCTATAGTGTCTTCTAAATTATTTTGTTCATTTGTTAACATATCTAATTCTTTACAACCAGGCTCTAATTCATCTTTTAACTCTATATACTCACCATTATATAGCACTTTTGCCATACGCCACCTCCATCTATAATTCGATTTTATCACATATTTTATGCATTTTCAAGTTTAGGCTACAATAAATATTTTTTAGGATTACAAAAAATATTTTGATCCTTTTATATGTTTAGATATTTACCTTATAGATATCTAATTACAATTTACGTTCGCTATTCACCATCTATTTTTGACAATTTTAAAATCAATAAAAACACCTCCTTTCGGAAGTGTACTATAAATTATACTTTTTTATATCTGATCTAAATGATACATTTCAATTATAAAATTTTATTTTTCAACTTTTAACGACAAACTCTTTACACTAAATCTACACTCTATTTAACTAATTTATATACTTTTTCATTAGGTTTATCTATAGCTAGTTTTTGAACATCAGCTTGAAGAGATCTAAAATCAACTTTACCGTCAGGTAATAGTGGAATTTTATCTAAAAATACATACATTAAGGCAACATCTCTTTGTTGTAAATATTTTAAACTAAATTCTTTTAGTTTTTCTTCCATTTCTTTTTCGTAACCTTTATATTTATCTTTAAGTACAACACAAGCAACTGGTACATCACCGTTTTCATATTCTATAGATTTAATTCCAACAACACAGCAAGAATCCACAGATTCGTGTTGTGAAATTACATTCTCCATTTCACCTGGAAAAACATTATGACCGTCAGCTCTTACAAGTGTTCTTTTACTTCTTCCAGTCAAAAATAAACATCCATCACTATCCATATGTCCTAAATCTCCAGATTTAACCCAACTATCTCCATAAGAATCTTTAACAAAAGTAGTCTTTTCTTGTTCTTTATTATTAAGATATCCTTTTATCATTATTGGGCCTTGTAGCAATATTTCTCCTCTTACACCAACTGGTACTTCTTCTAAATTTTTATCTACAATTTTTATATTGTTTTTTGACATAGGTATACCTACACTACCGATTTTATTTACTTTGCAAGTATTAGGGAACGCTATAGACGATGATACCTCAGTCATACCATATCCTTTCTTAATACAAGAAGGACATCCATGACTTTTTAAAAACTCATTTACTCTAACTTCAGATGCAGGTGTCATTGCATTTCCACCTACAATAGGACACAATAAGAAATCCAAATTTGCATTTTCTAATAGTTTATTTTTAATTAATTCCTCAAAATGACTTGGTACACCCATTATATAATTTGGTTTATGCTTTAATATTAACTCAGCAAATTTTGATGATTCAAATTTAGGTATAACTTCTAATTCCAAACCTGCTATCATAGGAATAATCATTCCCCATATGGCGCCATATGCTATAAATGGTGGCATTATGCCCAAGAATTTTTGACCACTTTTCATAAAAGGTATAGAGTTACGTTGTGATATTGCCATAGAAACAATATTACGATTTGTTACTTTAGCTCCTTTTGGAGTACCTGTTGTACCTGTTGTATATACAATAAGAGCTATTTCATTATAACTATTTATTGCATTACTTGCCTTTTTACATTTATTAAATTGATTTATATTTGTACATTCAAATAATGCTTTATCCTTCTTTTCAGTTGATTTTTTTACAAATTTTAAAACCGGTATTAAAGAGTCAAATGCTGATATTGATACTAAATCTTCCTTAGCAAAATATGGAGCTACACCAGTAAGCTTTGGCATACATTTATCAATAAAAAATACCATTTTTGATTTTGAATCTAAAATAAATTTCTCTATTTGATCTTTATTAATTCTAGGATCAATCATATTTGCAGTCACACCTATTTTGTTTAGTGCAAAGAACAAATATGTAGTTTCTGGTAAATTTGGAACAACTAAACTTACTACATCTCCATTTTTTAATCCTTTTGCTTTTAATATTCTAGCATACTTATCAATTTTACTTTGTAATTTACTATATGATATTTTATTTCCAAAATAACTTAAAGCATTTAATTTGCCTATAGAACTTGTTTTTTCCATAAAATATTCATATACACTTACTTCTGGGATTATCTCACTTATTGATTCTTCATCATATGATTTTAACCAAGGCTTATCTATACTTGGATAACCAACAGGTGGACCTTGTAATTTACCTGTTGCTAAATCTCTTAAATATACATCCCTTTTCATTTTTTCTTCTTCGCTTAAATTAGCAATTTTTTGTCTTAAATCTTTAAACTTTTCCATTTTCACTACTTCCTTTGATTACATAATCATTTTATCATAAAAAAACACAGAATTTCAACAAATTCAGTGTTTTATAATATATATTTATAACAAAAAATCAATATTTAATGTCTGAAATGTCATTTTTAATGCACGAAATGAACATTTTTATACTATTCAGCCCATTTTATATCTTCATTGCTTTTACCAGATACCCAGTTAAACGCATAAGCATTTACTGTTACTTTGTCTTTTGTTGTATTTATAGTTACGCTTTCTATCTTGTTTGGTCCATAAATATCGTATGAATTGTCTCCAAAAGCTTCATTGCCTATGCTTGTTATCCCACTTCCTATAACTACATTTGTTATATTATTCCAATTAAATGCATAATTATCTATACTTATTACATTATCTGGGATAGTCACACTTGTTAATTTATTATAAGCAAATATTCCTACTCCTATGCTTGTTAGGTTGTTTGAAATCTTTATGCTTGAAAGTTTATTACTTTCAAAGGCATCATCACCTATACTAGTTACACTATCTGGGATCTCTACACTTGTTAGGTTATTTTGGTAAAAAGCAAACTGATCTATTGTTTTAATACCATTTGGTATAATCACACTCGATAAATTTTTACTCATAAATGCACCAAGACCTATACTAGATACTGAATAATTATCACTACTTTTAGAAACTTTTACAACGTCTGATAGATTATATCTACCTAATGCTATAAGCAATGACTCACTATCAATTTTACAAACTTCTGCTGCTTCTTCTGTTGAATCGAAATCTCCTGTTGCTACAAGTTTATTAATACAAGCTTCTGTATCTAAACTTTCTATACTAGTTAGTGGAAGGCTACTTGGTATTACTACATCAGTACCACACTCTGAATTATATCCAGCTATACTTAATGTGCTATCATCATTTGATGATGTATAAAAACATACTTGATCATCTACTGGAGTACTACTACTCACCTTTGTTGTTGCATAATTCATCTTAACACTACCAAATACTACATTAAAACCTGTATCAGCTAATGTATCTCCTGT